>NZ_JBIVPT010000009.1:0-163688 GCF_044754785.1 Streptomyces sp. NPDC092952
GACCTGCGACTGTCTCCAGTCGGGACGACAGGATTTGAACCTGCGACCCCTTGACCCCCAGTCAAGTGCGCTACCAAGCTGCGCCACGTCCCGATACCCGCTGACCTGGGGTTTCCCCCTGGCCGAACGCGCATGAGAACAATACCGCACTCGGGTGGGTGGTTACGAACGCCTTTGGCGCTTGACCTCAACCCAACTTGATGTTCAACGCTTGTTCCATGACGCACACGACCACCGCGGCGCGGCGCGACCACCGCGAGACGAACCGCCTGATGGGCATGATGACCGGGGACGAGAAGCACGGCCCCGCGGCCACCTCCACCCTGGACGTGCTGTGGGTGCTGTACGACCGGGTGCTGCGGGTCGCACCGGACACCGTCGACGCACCGGACCGCGACCGGTTCCTGCTCTCCAAGGGCCACGGGCCGATGGCGTACTACGCGGTCCTCGCCGCACACGGGTTCTTCGGCGAGGAGCTTCTGCCGGGCTTCGGGACTTACGACTCGCCGCTCGGGCACCACCCTGACCGGACGCTGCTGCCCGGGGTCGAGATCGGCAGCGGCTCGCTGGGGCACGGGCTGCCGCTGGCTGTCGGAAGCGTGCTCGGGCTCCGGGCCCAGGGGCTCACCGACCCCCGGGTGTGGGTGCTGATCGGGGATGCCGAACTGGACGAGGGCAGCAACCACGAGGCACTCGCCTACGCGGGCCCGGCCGGGCTGGAGCAGCTGCACACCGTGGTGATCGACAACGTCTCGGCGTCCTACGCCCGGCCGGGCGGGATCGCGGCCCGGTTCGAGGCCGCGGGCTGGTCGGTCGACACGGTCGACGGGCGCGACCACGAGGCGCTGTACACGGCCTTCACCGCACCGCACCCCGGACGGCCGCGCGCCGTCGTCGCCCGCGTCGAGCCCAAGAACTGAACGCCCCGCAGAACACGGAGGATCCGCACATGGACACGATGCGTGACCGCTTCATCACCACCACGACCCGGTTGCTGGACGAGGACCCGCGCCTCGCCCTGGTACTGGCCGAGATCAGCCGGGACGGCTTCGGACCGGCTCTGGAGGCGCATCCGGACCGGGTGGTCAATGTCGGCATCAGGGAGCAGCTGCTGGTCGGCGCGGCGGCCGGAATGGCGCTCACCGGAATGCGGCCGATCGTCCACACCTTCGCCAGCTTCCTGGTGGAGCGGCCGTTCGAGCAGGTCAAGCTGGATTTCGGCCACCAAGGAGTGAGCGGGGTGCTGGTGAGCGCGGGGGCTTCCTACGACTGGCCGGCCGGCGGGTTCACCCATATGGCGCCGGGCGACGTGGCGCTGCTGGACACGCTCGACGGCTGGACGGTGCATGTGCCGGGTCACCCGGACGAGGCGGAGGCGCTGCTGCGCCAGGCCGCGGCCGACGACGGCCGGGTGTACGTACGGCTGTCGCTGCAGTCCAACGAGCGGGCCCGGGCGGTCGGCGCGGGGACCGGGTTCACGCCGGTTCGGGAGGGCGGGGGCGGTGTGGTGATCGCGGTCGGGCCGATGCTCGACAACGTACTCGCCGCGACCGAGGGGCTCGATGTGACGGTGCTGTACGCGACGACGGTGCGCCCGTTCGACGGTGCCGGGCTGCGACGCGCGGTCGGGGCCGGAGCCGGCGCCGATGTGGTGATCGTCGAGCCGTATCTGGCGGGCACCTCCACCGCGGCCGCCAATGACGCGCTCGCCGAGCTGCCGCACCGCGTGCTGGGCCTCGGTGTGGGACGGGCCGAGCTGCGCAAGTACGGGGAGATGGACGAGCACCTCGCCGCGCACGGGCTGGACGCGCGGGGGCTGCGGGAGCGGATCGGGGGCTTCCTCGGTCGGCCGCGGCCCTGACGGTCGCCGCCGCTCCGGACGGGCGGTTCCTGGCCGGGCGCGGCCGGCCGGTCGAGAGCGGTGCGGGGCGACGCGACCGCACTGCTCGACCGAGCCGGTCCCCGGAGCGGGCCGGGTCAGGCCCCGAAGCCGTGTCCCTCCCGTTGATCGATGTGCACCACGAGCTCCAGGGCCAGCGACTTGATCGTGTCGAGCCCCGCCCTGCCCCACGAACGGGGCACGGTGTCGACCGCGCAGACGGCGCCCAGGGCGATGCCGGTGCGGTCGATGAGCGGAGCGCCGAGGTAGGAGCGGATGCCTATCTCGTCGACGACCGGATTGCCCGCGAACCGCGGGTAGTCGCAGACGTCCTCCAGCACCAGCGCCTTGCGCCGGACGACGACATGCGGGCAGTAGCCGCGGTCGATGGCGACATAGCGGCCGCTGCGGCTGCTGCACGCGGCCGCGATGCCCAGGTCGGCGCCCTTGCGCGTACCGGCCGGGGTGTGCAGCCCGGCGAAGAACTGCCGGTTCCCGTCGATGAAGTTGACCATGGAGAAGGGGACCTCGGTCAGCTCCGCCACCCGGTCGGCGAACGCGTCGAAGTTGTCGAACGACGCGTCGGCGCGTTCCCCGAGTCCGAGCGTCCGCAGCCGCCGGGTACGGGCGACGGCATCGCGGTCGACCGGTGTGAGCAGCAGCCGGCCGGGCGCGTTCCGTGTCATGGACGGGCTCCGAAGCCGGTCAGCGGCGCCGGTGCCGAGGTCGCGTTGATCAGGTGCTGGACCAGGGTGACCAGGGCGCCCGTGCCCGAACTGGCGATCCGGGCGTCGCAGAGCACCACCGGGACGTCCGGACCGAGATCGAGCGCGGCCCGGATCTCCTCCGGCCCGTAGCGGTAGGCACCGTCGAACTCGTTGACCGCGATGATGAATCCGATGCCACGCCGTTCGAAGAAGTCGACGGCGGCGAAGCACTCCGCGAGCCTCCGGGTGTCGGCGATGACGACCGCGCCGAGCGCCCCCTGGGAGAGCTCGTCCCACATGAACCAGAAGCGTTCCTGGCCCGGGGTGCCGAACAGGTAGAGCACATGCTGCTCGTCGAGGGTGATGCGGCCGAAGTCCATCGCCACGGTCGTGGCGCTCTTGGACTCGATGCCGTCGAGATGGTCGGTCCCGACGCTCACCTGGGTCAGCAGCTCCTCGGTGCTCAGCGGCGCGATCTCGCTGACGGCGCCGACGAATGTCGTCTTGCCTACGCCGAATCCGCCCGCCACCAGCACCTTGAGCGCGACGGGGAAGCCCTCCGGCCCCTCGGCCCCGGAAACGTCCGCGCCGGCCGTCGGGTGCGGGGCGTCGTCCGGGACGTGCGGGACGCTGCCGGGGCCGGGGGCGGCGTAGCCCTGCGGTGCCTGTCCGTAGCCCTGGGGTTCCCCGTACCCCTGCGCGTAGCCGTAGTCGTAGCCCGGTGTCCCCCCGTAGTTCCGCGTCTCCTCGTATCCCGGGGCTTCCCCGTGGGTGGGCGGGGGCCCGTAGTCCTGAACGCCCGGGTGGTTCGGGATGCCCCCGTGGCTCTCCGGGCCTCCATAGCTCTCCGGACTCCTGTGGTCGCCGGATCGGACGTGGTTTCCCCGGCCTGCGAAACCTTCGGGGTCCGTGCCGTTCCGGTACGCGGCGGAGCTGCCGAATCCGTCAGAGCTGTCGTCGTAAGCCATCGAGCACTGCCTCCAGCAGAGATCGGTCGGTGGGCATGTCGTGGAAGGCGGGCGGGTGCGCGGTCACCGCCCCGCAGTCGACCAGGTCGGAGACGAGCACCTTGGTGACGACCGCGGGCAACCGCAGATGGGCGGCGATCTCGGCCACGGAGGTGGGACCGTCGCACAGCCCCAGCGCGACGGAGTGCTCGGGACCGAGATGTGTCTGCGGCTCGCTCCCCGTGGCCATGATCAGCGAGAGCAGGTCGAGTACGGCCGAAGGACGGGTCCGGCCGTTGCTCACGGTGTAGGGACGGATGAGCCGCCCGGCCGCGTCGTCGAGCAGCGGCCCGTCCTGCGGCACCGACACCCTCACAGTCCCGTGGTGCCGGGGGCGCCGGCCGCTTGTCTCACGGGCGTCATCAGGTACGGACGGACGCTCTTGACCAGCATCGTCATCTCGTAGCCGAGCACCGCCGCGTCCGCCTCCCGGCCGGCGAGGACGGCGAGGCAGGTGCCCGATCCGGCCGTGGAGACGAACAGCAGGGTCGAGTCGAGCTCGACCACCACCTGCCGGACCTCGCCGCTGTCGCCGAAGCGCGCGCCGGCGCTGCGCCCCAGCGAGTACAGGCCGGCGGCCAGCGCCGCCATGTGGTCGGCGCTGTCGGCGTCCATGCCGTGAAGGGATTTCACCAGCCCGTCGGCGGAGAGCAGCACCGCGCTGCGCGTGTACGGGACACGCTGGACCAGGCCGCTCAGCAGCCAGTCGAGGTCCGAGACCTGACCGGACGGCATGTCGGTCGCCATGAAGCATCTACTCCTTCGGGGTGTGCGTTTCGAGGGGATCGGCCGTCGGGGTCCCCTCCGGGCCCGGTGCCGGGCTCGCGGGGTAGGGGGCGACGGGCGTGGTGCGGCCGCGTACGGGCAGCGGTTCGAGCGGGGCCGGCGGCTGCCAGGGCTGCCCGGCCGCCGCTTCGGGGCCGTGGGCCGGCTCCGAGGAGCCGTCGGTGTCGGACTCGGTGCGGGCCTCGGCGAGTTCGATGCCCCGGCGGAAGGCCGCCATGAGCCCCGGGTCATGGAGGGCCTGTTCGTCCTGGGGGCGCGGGACCGGCGCCTGCCTCAGCTGCGGGACGAGGTGTTCCTGGTTGCTGCGCCGGGGCAGTTGGGGGCGGCCCGCGGCTCCGCCCGCGCCGCCGGGCTCGGGGCGGGGTGCGTCACCGGTCCGCTCCGGGGGCCGGGAGCCGGGGACGTTCTCGGCCGGTTCGGGGTGGGCGGGGTGTTCGGTCCGCTGCGGGAGCGGCGGGGCCTCGCCCGGTCCCGGTGGCTGCTGCGGTGCCTGGTGCGGGCCCGGGGACTGGCTGGGGACGTACGGCTGGGGGCCGGTGTCCGGCTGCGGGGCGGCAGCGGGGCCAGAAGGGAGGCTCGGCAGGGAGCGGCCGTGGTGCCCGGCCCTCTCGTCCTCGGCCGGCGGGCGGTGCACGGGGCCCGGAGGCGGGACTGGTGCCGCGCCACGCTCGGCCGCGGCGTCCCCGTCGACTCCCAACAGGCCCTGCGGGAGGACGAGTACGGCCTGGGTGCCTCCGTAGATGTTGCTCTGCAGCCGGACGGCGATGCCGTGCCGCCGGGCCAGCGACGCGACGACGAACAGGCCGATCCGGCCGTCCTGCAGCAGATGGGCCACATTGACCTGGTCGGGCGCGGCGAGCAGGGCGTTCATCCGCTTCTGCTCGTTGACCGGCATGCCGAGCCCCCGGTCCTCGACCTCCAGGGCCAGTCCGGCGGTGACCTGCTGGGCACGCATCAGCACCTGGGTGTGCGGTGCGGAGAACACCGTGGCGTTCTCGACCAGTTCGGCGAGCAGGTGGATCACGTCCGCCACCGCGTGGCCGCGCAGCGTGCCGTCGATCGGCGGCACGAGCTTGACCCGCGGGTACTGCTCGACCTCGGCGATCGCCGAGCGCAGGACCTCGGTCATGGTGACGGGGTTGCTCCACTGGCGCCGGGAGACGGCGCCGCCGAGCACCGCGAGGTTCTCGGCGTGCCTGCGGATCCGGGTGGCGAGATGGTCGACGTGGAAGAGGCCCTTGAGCAGATCGGGGTCCTCGACCTCGTGCTCCAGCTCGTCGAGGATCTGGATCTCGCGGTGCACGAGCGACTGCAGGCGCCGGGCGAGGTTGACGAAGACCTCGACCTTCTGGTCCTCGCCGGAGCGGTCGGCGAGCCGGGCCGCCTGGACGACCGCGGTCACGGCAGCGGTCTGGTGGCGGCCGAGCTCCTGGGCGAGCAGTTCGAAGGCGTCGCTGCCCGGGGCGGCGGGGCCGGCGGGCCGGCGGACGGCCACCGGCTCACCGTTGCGGAGCTGCTCCATCACCCGTTGCAGCTCGGCCTGGCCCTGGGCACTGGTTCGGCGCAGGGCCAGGCAGCGGCCGAACACGGTGGTGGCGAGCCGGTTGGCGGCCAGCAAGGCGGCCAGCACCGCGGCGAGTGCCAGCGCACCGGCCGCGCCCAGCGCGATCCAGAGCTCGGTGGAGAGCCGGGCTCCGGTGGAGCGGATGGTGAAGATGACCGCCGCGGCACCGCTCAGTACCGCCGCCGTGGTCGGCAGCACCGCGGTGCGCAGGATCTGGGGGCGTATGCGCGTCTCGGCGGTCGGCTGGGCGGCGCGCGGTCTGGCCGCGGCCGAGTGGGAACGGGCGCCCGGTCGGCCGTGCCGCCCGCCCTCACGGCGCTCCGGTCGCGCTTCGGGTGCGCGAAGTTGAGACATCGGTGTCCTTGGTACGTGGGGCACCCGGAAACGGTGTTCCTGTGGTGGCACCTACGGTGGTCGGTCAGGCTCGGTGCATCGGTCGGGCAGGCTCGAAACTTATGAGCCCACCGTTGATCACCGGCCACACACGGTAGTCGTCCCGCACCGGGGTGCGGCGGCGAGTTGTCGAACTTGCCCGCCATCCGTCCCGCTCTGGTATGAGCTCTCGCACGACCGGCCGATCACGCTGTTTTGACACCCGGTCGGCCGACGCCCGAACGATCTACCGGTACGAACCCGTGAACGCGCGGCACCCACGGCCCTTCCGGTACGCGCGGACCGGACAGGCACTCCGTACCGACCAACCGGTTCGCTACGCGGCGTAACCATCATGGCCATGGGGCCGATCGGGTGAATGGCGCGATCCGAGGGGATCGCCGGGCGGGGAATCGGAGCGCGCGACGGGACTGCCCCCTCGTGAGCCTCATCCGTCACCGGGGGCTCAGCGTCAGTGATTCGGCCATCGTCGGCCATGGATCGTGGGGGCTGCCGCGGGTCTCGCGTCGGATCGTTCCGTGTGGCACTTCGATCGAGGCGGACGCCGTCCGGAATCGGGCGTGCGGGCCCTACGGCCTCGGCATCGGCTCCGGGGAGGGGCGGGACGGGGCGGGTCCGGGGGCGGAGTCTCGGTTCGGGCCACGAACGGCCCGGGCCGCCGGGCGACGGCCCGGGGCACCGGCGCGCCCCGGCCGCCGCCCACCGGGCTCAGCGACCGCTGGTGAGATCGAGATTCTGCTCGTCGGTCTCCGGGACGGCGACCGGGGTCTCCCGCCCGCCGCGCCAGGGGTGCGCGATCGGGTGGGATACGGGCCGCCACCACGGCTCGGTGGGCAGTGCCCCGGCGGGCTCGAACGGCAGCCCCGGGGTCGGGAACGCGACGTCCTGCCCGGCCTCCTCCGCCACGTCCATGGTCCACTCGGCGGGCTCGGCCCACGGGTGCGGGGCGAGGTTGAAGGTGCCCCAGTGGATCGGCAGCATCACGCCGTACGGTCTGCCGCCCTGGAGATCGAGGTGGGCCCGCATCCCCTCGGCCGGGGTCATGTGGATGTCGGGCCAGTACTCCGAATAGGCGCCGATCTGGATCATCGTCGCGTCGAACGGGCCGTGCGCGGCACCGATGTCCCGGAAACCGGAGAAGTAGCCGGTGTCGCCGCTGTGGTAGATCCGGTGCTCGGGACCGGCGACGGCCCACGACGCCCACAGGGTGTGCTGCTGATTGCGCAGGCCCCGGCCGCAGAAGTGCCGTGCGGGGGTGGCGGTCAGGTCGATCCCGGCGATCCGTGTCGTCTCGTTCCAGTCCAGCTCGCGCAGCCGGTCGGCCGGGACCCCCCAGTGCTCCAGATGGGCGCCGACACCGAGCGGGACGGCGAACACCGTCCCGGTGCCCGCGAGGGCGCGGATGGTGGGCAGGTCGAGGTGGTCGTAGTGGTCGTGCGAGATCACCACCGCGTCCACCGGGCCGAGCGCGGCGAGCGGCAGCGGCGCGGGATGCAGGCGCCGGGGGCCGGCGAAGGCGAAGGGCGAGCAGCGCTCCCCCCAGACCGGGTCGAAGAGCACCCGCCGGCCGTCGATCTCGGCGAGCACCCCGGAATGGCCCATCCAGGTGAGCCGCAGCCCCGTGGCCGGCGGCTCGGCCAGGTCCGCGTAGGTGGTGGGGTGGACGGGCAGGGTGCCCGACGGGGCCCGGCGGACCCGTTCCTCCCTGCGGAAGTAGACCTTCGCGAACTCCAGCGTGGACCCCGACGGTCTCGTCCGTGCTCCCACCGGGTTCTGGAAGACGCCGTCGACGAAGTTGGGCGAGCGCCGGATGCGCTCCATGCGGGCGCCCTCCGGGTCCGCGCCGAACGCGGCGGGGCGCAGCGCACGCAGCCGGGTGCGGAGCGGGGGCAGGGCATCGGCGCCGGTCACAGCATCTCCTGGGGGAGTCGGTGTCGTTTCATTATGGGCAGGCGGTACGACGGTGCGAGCGCGGCGGACCCGGTCCGGGCGGCCGGTCCGGGCAGCGCGCGCACACGGCTCCGTCGCCCGGCGGGCGCCCTCCCGGGCAGCGCGTTCCGTCCCGTGCCGCGTCCCCTCACGCCGACTCCAACGTGCGGGCCGGTGCCAGGATTCCGGGTCCGGCGGTCCGGCATGTCACATCCGCGGGTGTCCCGTCCGTCTCATCGGTGCAAGCAGCCGTCGGCACGGTCCCCGCGACCTCACCGGCAGCGTCCGAGCCGTACCGAAGGAGACCGGTCATGACCGCCCGTATCCCGCTCGACCCGCCCCGTACGCTTCTCTACCGCGCCGTGTCGTGGTATTCGAAGCGCGCGTACGGCAAGGTCCTCGACCCGCTGCGGGCCGCCGCCCACCACACCGGGGTGCTGTGGGCCCAGTCGCGTCTCGAACTGTCGGCCGGCCGCTGGAAGAAGCTGGACCCGCAGCTCAAGGCGCTCGCGGTGATGGCGTCCGCGGCCACGATCGGCTGCGGCTGGTGCATGGACTTCGGGTACTGGGAGAACCACCGCCACGGCATCGACCCGGCCAAGCTCCGCGATGTCCCCGCGTGGCGGGAGAGCGAGGTGTTCGCCCCGCTGGAGCGCGACGTCATGGCGTACGCGGAGGCCATGAGCCTCACCCCGCCGGAGGTCGGGGACGATCTCGCGGAGCGGCTGCGGGGCGCGCTCGGCGAGGCGGCGTTCATCGAACTGACGACCATGGTCGCGGTGGAGAACATGCGCTCCCGGACGAACTCCGCCCTGGGCCTGACCAGCCAGGGCTTCAAGGACAGCTGCGAGGTGGACCGGCCCGCGAGCCGGTGAGCCGGCCGGGCGGACCGGTGACGGGGCGTACGCCGCTCCGCCCCCGGTCTTCCCGCTCCTGGCATATTCGTTAGGGTGACGGCGTGGCAAGAGTGCGCTTGAGTGTGGCGGAACGGCGTGAGGAGCTTCTGCGCGCCGCCGTCGAGCAGATCGAGGTGCGGGGGGTCGCCGCCGTCCGGATCGCCGACGTGGCCTCCGTCCTCGGTGTGAGCAACGCACTTGTGCTCTACCACTTCTCGACCAAGGAGAAGCTCGTCGCCGCGGCCTTCGCCCATGCCGCCGAGGCCGACCTCGCCCAGTTGCGCAAGCTGCTCGGCCGGCGCACCAGCGCGGTCCGGCGGCTGCGCGCCGCCGTCCGCTGGTACGCGCCGACCGGCCGGGCCAAGGGCTGGCGGCTGTGGATCGAGGGCTGGGCCGCCTCGCTGCGTGATCCGGCGCTGCGCAATGTGGCCGGCGATCTCGACCAGCAGTGGAAGGCCGAGCTCGCCGAGGTCATCGAGGAGGGTGCCGCCGCCGGGGAGTTCCACTGCGACGACCCGATGTCCGCGGCCTGGCGGCTGACCGCCCTGCTGGACGGCCTGGCCGTGCAGACGACCGCGTACGCCGGTCCCCTCTCCCGGGCCACGATGCTGGCCTGGACCGACGAGGCGCTCGCCCGTGAACTCGGCATCGACCGCGCGGCCCTGACGACCTGATCCCTCCCGGGCCCGCGCCGGACACCTGTCCCGCTCCCGGACCGTCCTGCTCAGGTCTGGCGCACCGGGGCGTAGGCCTCGCCCTCCAGACCGAAGGTCCATGCCACACCGTCCTTCGCCCTCCGGGTGCCGGGCGGCACCCGCAGCCAGTAGACCCGGTGCGTACCGTCCGGCTCCGGGGTGGAGTTGACCACCTCGACCATCACCACGTCCTCGTCGCCGTTCATCGCGATCCGCCACAGGACACCCGTCTCGTCGCGGTGGACCGGCTCCGCGCCGGACTCGGTGAGGTAGCGGTCGTAGCCGTAGAACTCCAGCATCACGCGGCGCAGTTCCGCGTTCTCCTCCTCGCGTATCCGCTTCGGGGTGAGGGAGTTCAGCTCCTCCAGGAACTCGGCGGGCACCGGCATGCCGCGCCAGGCGTACAGGGCGAAGCCGTCCCGGTAGGCGAGCGCCGGGCCGTCGCCCCGGTCGAGCCGGCCCGCCTCGTCCCGGTGCAGCTCCTGCGGCCGCTCGCTGATCACCACGGCGCGCTCGTAGGGCCACCACCAGCCCGCGTGCCGGGCCACCGCCGCCAGGCCGTCGAGCCGGCCGCCCCTCCCGTCGAAGGCGGCGAGCCAGGCCGCGTCGTGCTGGCCCAGGACCGCGTCGAGCAGGACAAGGCGGACACCTGTCTCGTCCTCGGGGCGCCGGGCCAGATCCGCGACGATCCCCGATCTGATCCGGTCGGCGAGGGCCGCGGTGGTCTCCCAGAGCTGGGCGCCGGTGGCGGACCACAGCGCGGACCAGCCCGCCGGGCCCAGTTCGTCGTACATACGGCGGCGCTCCCGGGCCCAGGGGTGGGTGCGCACCTCGTCGCGGACCGAACGTCCGGCGTCGACGAGCTTTCCGACGGCCTCCACGGCGGCCCTGGGCGAGTCGGCCCAGACGATCCGCTCCGGTTCGGCCAGCCCCGCGCTCCGGTAGGCGAGCCGGATCCCGTCCTCCGCGGCGGCCCGGTCCGCCGCGCCGGTCGCCGCTGCCACGGTCCGCCATGAGTCCACGTACTGCATCGGTCTTTCCCGTCCCCTGTGTTCGGTGTGCTGTCTTCGGTGTTCGGTGCGGTGTCCTCGTCCGGCCCGGCCGGTGGTGCCGCGGGCCGTGCGCTCGGTCAGTCCGCGACGATGCGGACCGCTCCGGGCGCGTACTCCCGTTGGCGCACCACGCGGTACCAGCCCTTGGAGAGGGGGATCGTCGCGTGCTCCTCGTGGACCACCCGGCCGCCCTCGGGGAGGTGGAGCAGCATCGGGCCGAACGGGCCCGCCTCCCGCATCAGCCGGCCCGGCCCCTGCACCGCGTGGGCGTGGCCGGTGACCTCGCCGAGCGCGAGGACCATGCGGCCCCGGCCGTCCCTCGGCTCGCCCGGCGCCTCCACCAGGTGCGCGGGCACCGCCGACTCCTCCACCGACACGATCAGTACGTCGCCCTGCCTGTACACAGACCTCTCCCCTCCGACGGGCCGCACCCGCTGTGCCGGCCACGCAGAAAACGCTACGACCGGGGTCTGACAATCGTCGGCGGCCGGTCCGCTCCGGGAGGGCGCGCATGCCGTCCCGGTCGTGGCGTTGTCAGTGGGGCTTGATAAACCTTGTGCACATCAGTCGTCCTCCAGTACCAGGAGTTCAGCGTCATGTCCGGTGTGGACCATCTGCAGGAATTGCTCGGCCTTCCCGTTGTCGATTTCCCGCACACGTCGGAGGCGGCGCCGGAGCAGGCCGCCGGTGCGGCCGCCTGGCGGATCTCCGTCGATCCGTACGAGGACGAAGACGTGACCTGGGACGACGCCTTCAAGGCATTCCTGGAGAAGGTCGATCCGGCCGGGGTGCGGGCGCTGGTCGTCGGTCAGTGGGGCGAGGCGTACGACAACAGTTCGTCGTACGTGATCGATCGGCTCGTCGCCGTCGCCGACCGGTTCACGTCGTTGGAGGCGGTCTTCCTCGGTGACATGACGATGGAGGAGAGCGAGATCTCCTGGATCGAGCACGACGACGTCACGCCGCTGCTGACCGCCTTCCCCGCCCTCGTCGAGCTGGGGGTGCGCGGCGGGACGGGGCTGCGCTTCCCGGCCGTGAAGCACGAGCGGCTGCGGTCGCTGACCATCGAGAGCGGTGGTCTGCCGGTCGGTGTGGTCCGGGGCGTGCTGGACAGTGAACTGCCCGCGCTGGAGCGGCTGGACCTCTGGCTGGGTGTCTCCGCCTACGGGGGCGACGCCGACGTGGCCGACCTGGCGCCGCTCCTCTCCGGCACCCGTTTCCCCCTCCTCACCCACCTCGGGCTGCGCAACAGCGAGCTGCAGAACGAGATCGCCTCGGCGGTGGCGAGCGCCCCGGTGGTCGCCCGGCTGCGCGTGCTCGGTCTGTCGGACGGCACCCTGGGCGACGAGGGCGCGGCGGCGCTGCTGGAGGGCCAGCCGCTGACCCATCTCGAACAGCTCGATCTGCACCATCACTTCATGACCGAGCCGGTGGAGCGCCGGATCGTGGCGGCGCTGGAGCCGCACGGGGTGCGGGTCGACGTGTCGGAGCGCGAGACGCCCTGGGGCGACCGGGGCGTCGAGGGCCGCTACACCTCGGTCGCGGAGTGATACGGCGATGACCGGTATCGATCACCCCGAGACGTTCCACGGCCTGCCCGTCCACACCTTTCCCCGCCCCGGTGAGGCCTCCGGTGGCGTGCTCCCGGAGGCCGGTGCGGTCGCCTGGCGGCTGGAGAGCGCCTGGCAGGGCGACCTGACCTTCGACGCGCTGTGGCGGCACTTCACCGGCACGGTCGACACGACGCGGGTGCGGGCCCTGATCATCGGCGCCTGGTGGCAGGAGGAGTACGCGTCCTTCACGCCGGTCGTCGAGCTGCTGGCCGCCGACGCCGAGCGCTTCCCGGCCCTCCGGGCGCTCTTCCTCGCCGATGTCGTCAGCGAGGAGTGCGAGCTGTCGTGGCTGGAGATGTGCGACATCACGCCGGTGGTCGAGGCGTTCGGGCAGTTGGAGGAGCTCGTGGTGCGCGGCTGCGGGCAGCAGTACGGCGAGCGGACGTCCCTGGCGCTTCGGCCGGTGCGGCACAAGGCGCTCAAGACGCTCCGGTTCGAGTCGGGCGGGCTTCCCGCCCCGGTCGTACGGGCGGTCGGCGCCTCCGAGCTCCCGGCGCTGGAGCGGCTCGAACTCTGGCTCGGCGTCGAGGAGTACGGCGGGGACGCCGGGGTGGCGGACCTGGCCCCGTTCCTGTCCGGCGCCGGTTTTCCCGCCCTGCGCCACCTGGGGCTGCAGAACAGCGAGATCCAGGACGAGATCGCGGCGGCCGTGGCCTCCGCGCCGGTGGTCGCCCAACTGGAGTCGCTCGCCCTCTCGATGGGCACGCTGGGCGACGAGGGCGCCGAGGCACTGCTGCGGGGACAGCCGCTCACCCATCTGGCCTCGCTGGACCTTCACCACCACTACATGAGCGAGCCGCTGGTGGAGCGGCTGAGGGAGCTGCTCGGTCCCGACCGGCTGAACGACGACGTCGACGACGCCGACTGGGACGACGACGAGGACGGCCACCGTTATGTCGCCATCGACGAGTAGCGCAGATCCGCCGCCCCGCTTCGCCGTCGTGGGGGTGCCCGGCAACCGCCGGGTCACGCTCTTCCAGGACGCCGTGCGCGCCGCCGGGCTGCCGGCGGCGCGTGTGGTGCCCTGGTCATCGGTGCTGCGGGGCGAGGCGGTCTTCCTGCCCGGGGAGACCGTGCGGCTGGACTCCCCCGGTGAGGACTCCGAGGTGGAGCGGCTGCTCCGGAAGGTCGACGACCCGACCAGGGTCGAGGGCGGCGCCGCGTGGTACGCCGGTTTCACCCGGGCGGTACGGGAAGTGGCGCGGGCCGCGGCGGATGCCGGGGCCGCCCTTCTCGACGGCCCCGGCGAGGTGGCGGTGCTGTTCGACAAGCGGCTCTGCCACGCGGTGCTGGACGGGGCCGGGGTGCCGGTCCCGGCCTCGCCGACCTCGGGGGCCGCGGCCCCCGTGGTGCGGGGCTGGGCGGACATCCGCGGCCGGATGGCGGAGCACGGCATGCCCAGGGTCTTCGTGAAGCCGGCGCACGGCTCGTCCGCCTCCGGGGTGCTGGCCGTGGAGACGGCCGGGCCCGGCCGGATCAGGGCGACCACCTCGGTGGAGCGCGACGCTTCCGGCCGGCTCTTCAACTCGCTCAGGCTCCGCCGTCTGACGACGGAGCGGGAGGTCGCGGCGGTCGTCGACGCGCTCGCGCCGGAGGGGCTGCACGTCGAGCGCTGGCTGCCCAAGGCCACCCTCGCCGGCCGGGCGACGGACCTGCGGGTCGTGGTGGTGGCGGGCCGGGCCACGCATGCCGTCGCGCGTACCAGCCGCTCCCCCATGACCAACCTCCATCTCGGCGGTGAGCGCGGCGATCTCGGCCGGGTCCGCGCCGCCGTCGAAGCGGCGGGAAGCAGTTGGGGCGAGGCCCTGGCCGTGTGCGAGCGGGCCGCCGCCTGCTTCCCGGACACCCTGTGCGTGGGCGTCGATCTGCTGCCCTCGGCCGGCTGGCGGCGCTTCGCCGTCGGTGAGGTCAACGCCTTCGGTGATCTGCTGCCCCGGCTGACCGGCCTCGACGGCAGCGGAGCCGAGGGCCTGGACACCTACGCGGCGCAGGTCGCCGCCGTCATGAACAGAGCAAGGAACCACCGTGCAACCGCCACCGTCTGACACCGCGCGCTCCCCCGAGTCCGCCGGAAATCCCGACATGAGCCGGATCGTGGGCAGCCACGACCTGCTGTTCGTCACCCTCGACACCCTGCGCCACGACGTGGCGGCGGAGCTCGCCGCCGTCGGCCGCATCCCGAATCTGGCCCGCCATCTGCCAGGGGGTGCCTGGGAGGAGCGGCACGCGCCGGGAAGCTTCACGTACGCCTCCCACCAGGCGATGTTCGCCGGTTTCCTGCCGACGCCGACGGGTCAGGGGCCGCATCCCCGGCTCTTCGCGGCGCGGTTCGCGGGCAGCGAGTCGACCGCCACGGACACCTTCGTGTTCGACACGCCGGACCTGGTCTCCGGTCTGGCGGGCGTCGGCTACCGCACGGTGTGCATCGGGGGTGTCGGCTTCTTCAACAAGCAGGCGGCGCTCGGTTCCGTGCTGCCCGGGATGTTCCAGGAGAGCCACTGGGAGCCGGAGTTCGGTGTGGCCTCGCCCACCTCGTTCGAGGCGCAGGTGGCCCGCGCCGAGCAGGTCGTCGCCCGGCTCCCCGCGGAGCAGCGGCTGTTCCTCTTCGTCAATGTGTCCGCGCTGCACCAGCCCAACTGGTTCCACCGGCCGGGGGCCACCCGCGAGGCGGGCGACTCCCGCGCCACGCACGCCGCCGCCCTGGAGTACGTCGACGCCCACATCGGCCGGCTCTTCGCGGCCGCCAGCAGCCGCCGCCGCTGCTTCGCCATCGTCTGCTCGGACCACGGCACGGCGTACGGGGACGACGGCTACACCGGTCACCGCCTCGGCCACCCGTCCGTGTGGACCGTTCCGTACGCACACTTCTTCCTGGAACCGGGGGCCTCCGCACGATGAGCCGCACCACATCGGCATCGGCCACGCCGGCCGCGTCCGCCGTCCGTCCGTACCAGAGCTATGTCTACGCCTACCCGCACAAGACCGCCTACCGGCCGCTGGCCGGTCGGCCGGGGCTGCGCGAGCTGTGGGCCGGTGAGCGCAAGGACGCGCTCTCGCTCTATCTCCACATACCGTTCTGCGAGGTCCGCTGCGGCTTCTGCAACCTCTTCACCCGGATCGGCGCGCCCGACGAGCTGACGACCCGCTACCTCGACGCGCTGGAGCGGCAGGCCCTCGCGGTCCGGGACGCGCTGGGCGACGAGGAGCCCGTGCGGTTCGCCGCCGCCGCCTTCGGCGGTGGTACGCCCACGTTCCTGACGGCGGCCGAGCTGGAGCGGCTCTGCGACATCGCGGAGAAGCGGATGGGCGCCGATCTGCGGTCCGTTCCGCTGTCGGTCGAGACCTCGCCGTCGACCGCGACGGCCGACCGGCTGGCCGTCCTCGCCGACCGCGGCACGACCCGGATCAGCATCGGGGTGCAGAGCTTCGTCGAGGCGGAGGCACGGGCGGCGGTGCGCCCGCAGCGTCGGGCCGAGGTGGAGTCGGCGCTGGGCCGGATACGCGAGAGCGCCATCCCGGTCCTCAACATCGACCTGATCTACGGCATCGACGGCCAGACCGAGGAGAGCTGGCGCGCCTCGCTGGACGCGGCGCTGGCCTGGCGGCCGGAGGAGCTGTACCTCTACCCGCTGTACGTGCGCCCGCTGACCGGTCTGGGACGGCTCGGCACCGACGAGGGGGCGGCGGACGCGGCCTGGGACGAGCAGCGGCTGCGGCTGTACCGGGCGGGCCGCGACCACCTCCTGGCGCACGGCTACGAGCAGGTCTCGATGCGGATGTTCCGCCGCGCCGACGCCCCGCGTGCGGAGGGCCCGGACGACTACGCCTGCCAGACCGACGGCATGATCGGCCTGGGCTGCGGCGCCCGCTCGTACACCTCGCGGCTGCACTACTCCTTCGACTACGCGGTGGAGATGCGGGAGGTGCGGGCGATCATCGACGGCTACACCGCCACCGAGGACTTCTCCCGCGCCGAGGTCGGGCGGTACGTGGACGGGGACGAGGCGCGCCGCCGCCATCTCCTGCAGTCCGTGCTCCAGGCCGACGGGCTGGTCCTGGCCGAGTACGCGGAGCGGTTCGGCACCTCGCCCGGCGCGGACTTCCCCGGGGAGCTCGCCGTGTTCGAGGCGCGCGGCTGGCTGGACGCCCCGGCCGGGGCGTCGGGGCTGCTGCGCCTGTCCCCCGAGGGCCTGGCCCACTCCGACGCCCTGGGCCCGGAGCTCTTCTCGCCCGCCGTGCGCGCCGCGATGGCCGCGTACGAGCTGAAGTGAGCGCGTCGATGGAGCTGACGATCCTGTACCGGGGCCCGCTGGCCTCCTGCGACTACGACTGCCCGTACTGCCCGTTCGCCAAGCGGCGCGACAGCCGGGAGCAGCTGCGGGCCGACCGGGCGGCGCTGGAGCGGTTCACGGCGTGGGTGGCGGAGCAGACCGGCGACCGGATCTCGGTGCTGTTCACCCCGTGGGGCGAGGGCCTGGTCCGCTCCTGGTACCGCCGGGCGCTGGTGGAGCTGGCGGGGCTGCCGCACGTGGCCCGGGTGGCGATCCAGACCAATCTGAGCAGCCGTACGGGCTGGCTGGCCGAAGCGGGAGCTGCGGGGCGGGAGAAGATCGCCCTGTGGTGCACGTACCACCCGGGGCAGACGCCGTACGAGCGGTTCCTCGCCAAGTGCGGGGAGCTCGGCGCGCTCGGGATCCGGCACAGCGTCGGGATCGTCGGGCTGGACGCCCATCTGGAGGAGGCGCGGAGGCTGCGGGCCGCGCTGCCCGAGGAGGTCTATCTCTGGGTGAACGCGGCGGAGGGCCACCGCTACACCGACGCGGAGGCGGACCGCTGGACGGCGATCGATCCGCTCTTCCCGTACAGCCGGGATCCGCACCGTTCGGCCGGGCTGCCGTGCCGGACCGGTGAGTCGGTGATCTCGGTGGACGGGGAGGGCACCGTGCGGCGCTGCCACTTCGTCCCGGCGCCGCTCGGCAATCTCTACGACGGGAGCTACCGGCGGGCGCTGCGGCCGCGCGCCTGCCCGCTGGCGGTCTGCGACTGCCACATCGGCTATGTGCACCTGGAGACGCTGCCGCTGTACGACGTCTTCGCGGGCGGTGTGCTGGAGCGGATACCCGCCTCACCGCTACTGCCCGGCGGGCGCGGCTGAGCTTCGGCCACGTCCGCCGGGCGGCGGCGGTGCGTCGGGAACGGATCCGCGGGGCTACAGCGGCAGCAGGTCGGGGCGCTTGGCCTCGACGTGGTCGCCGGAGGACTCGCCGCGCAGCCGCCGCCCGATCCAGGGCACCAGGTGCTCGCGCGCCCAGTGGATGTCGTCGCGCCGGACCTCCAGGGTGCCTCGCTGGGCCTGCGGGGGCCATTCCTGGTCGGGGTCGGCCGGTATGTCGATGCCGAGGACCTGGGCGGCGCGCAGCGCGACCCTGGTGTGCCCCTCGGGCGACAGGTGGAGCCGGTCGTCGTCCCAGGCGCGCCGGTCCTGGACGGACCGCAGCGACCACAGGTCCAGGACCGGGCAGTCGTAGCGGTCGGCGATGGCCCGCACATGGGCGGTGTACGTCGCGACCTTGCCGCGCAGATGGCGCAGGACGGGAATGCCCCGGGTGTCGAAGCCGGTGGTGACCATGACCGTGCCGACCGCGCCGGTGAGCTCGGCGACGGCGCGCTCGAAGCGTTCGGCCACGTCGTCGGGGTCGGTTCCTGGCCGGATGATGTCGTTGCCCCCCGCGCAGAAGCTCACCAGGTCGGGGGCGAGCTCCTTGGCACGCGGCACCTGCTCCTCGACGATCTGGTCGAGGAGGCGTCCGCGTACGGCGAGATTGGCGTATCGGAATTCCGGGTGTGCGGGTCCTTCGGCGTCGTGTGCCGTATCGGGGTCCGGGAGTTGGTCCGCGAGAAGTACCGCGAACCGGTCCGCCCAGCCGACGAATGTTCCGTCCGGGCCGGGGTCACCGACTCCCTCGGTGAAGCTGTCGCCGATCGCCGCGTACGACCCGATGACGCCCTGTCGGTTGTTGACGCCACGCTGCATTTTTCTCGAATCGTCTGCCACAAGCGCTTATCCTGCACCGTCGAATGTGACCTACGCGACCGTAATAAAGGGTTGACGGGTGGTGACATAGACCACCCGGTCAGTTTTTGGCAAAGGGGGAATAGGCGGAAGGGGCGGTGCGCCACCGCGCACCGCCCCTTCCTTCGTCCTGCTCCGGGTCACGCTCAGACGGAGATGCCGTGCGAGGCCAGGTAGGCGATCGGGTCGATGTCCGAACCGTACTCGGGGCCGGTGCGGACCTCGAAGTGGAGGTGCGGGCCGGTGACGTTGCCGGTGGCGCCCGAGAGGCCGACCTGCTGGCCGGCGCTCACGGACTGGCCCGCCGAGACGGAGAGGGAGGACAGGTGGCCGTACTGCGAGTAGTGGCCGTCGGCGTGCTTGACGACGACCTGGTTGCCGTAGGCGCCGCCCCAGCCGGCGGTGACGACGGTGCCGGAGGTGATGGCCTTGACGCCGGTGCCGGTGGAGACGGGGAAGTCGATGCCGGTGTGGCTGCCGCTGGACCAGTTGGAGCCGGAGGCCCGGTAGTTGGTGGTGTGGTTGCCGGGGACCGGGTGGACGTAGCCGGAGCCGGTGTCCTCGGTGGCCGGGGCGGGGGCCGGGGCCTCCTCCGCAGCCGGGTCCGCCTGGTCCGCCGGGGCGGGCTGCTCGGCGGCCGGGGCGGCCTTCGACGGTGCGGCCGTACCGGCTGCGGCACCGGTGGGCGCGGCCGTACCGGCGGCGGCGCCGAGGGTCAGCTTCATGCCGGGGAGGATCAGGCTGGGGTTTCCGCCGACGACCTCGCGGTTGTCCTGGTACAGCTTCTGCCAGCCGCCCGCGACGTGGTGCTCGGCCGCGATCTTCGACAGGTAGTCGCCGGGGACGACGGAGTACGTGGCGGGTCCGGCCTGCGGGGCGGCCTTCGGCGCGGTGTGCGCGACGGGGGCCTGCTCCGGCGTGGTGGCCTGGTCGGCGGCGTGGGCGCCGGTGGCACCGAGCAGCGGCAGTGCGATGACGGCGCCACCGGTGCTGACCGCGGCGAAGCCTCGGGCGATGGGGCCGACCTTGGGACGGCGGTGCTTACCCGTGATGGGCATGGCGTCTTTCCTCTCCGGCGCCTGCGAGGTGAGCTGTCGGGTTCGGGCTGGAGATGCCCGGCCGCACGGTGTGCGGCTTCACCCCTAGCCGTCCGGATCTCTCCGGCCGGCGGCCTACCTGGTTCCCCCGCTCCTGCCACGCGATAAGTGGATGTGAATTCCGGTCGGCGGCAGGATTGGGCGGGCCGTCCGGAATGCGGTGACCGTAAGCGAGCCGGGACGGCGAGAACAAGCACCTGGTTCCCCGCCGGTATTCCGCTTCGGGAATTCGGAACGGAATTCCGGTCACCCTCCGTGGATTACGGATCTTGTTATTCCGCGCGGCGAAAGGAATTCCCGTCCCGTCCGCCGCCACACACCGTCACGAATATGATCCCGCTCACGGGCCGCCGACCATCTCCCTTATAAGCGGGAGATGTTCGTAAAAAGCGCGCATTACGGACATGCCCGGCTGCTCAGTCCTGTCGCAGGCGCAGCACCCGCGCGTCGAGATCGCCCCGGAGTCCGGTGTCCAGTCCCTGGTGGAACAGGACCGCACCGTGGTGGACCGCCCCCGTGTCCCGGCAGGTGTACGTGGCAGCGGGGTCGAGCCCGCGCAGCCGCAGGGCCGGCGGGCGCTCCCCGTACCGCTGCGCCTCCAGCCACATCAGGACCACGGTCTCCTCGCCGTGCACGTACTGGACGGCGCCGAGTCCGCCGCGCGGTTCGCGCAGCCGGTACAGCGCGCCCTGCTGCACCACGGGGCGGATCTCCTTGTAGAGATCCACCCAGCCACGCGCCTCGGCCAGCTCCTCCTCGCTCCACTCGGCGAGGTTCCCGCCGATGCCGAGCACTCCGGCCATCGCGCTCACGAACCGGAAACGCAGCGAACTGACCCTGCCGTTGAGCTGGCGGTTCGGGCTGTCGGTGACCCAGGCGGCCATCACCCGGGCCGGGTGGAGGTGACTGAACCCCTCCTGGATGGCGAGCCGGTCGAGCGGATCGGTGTTGTCGGAGGTCCACACCTGGTCGGTACGGGAGAGGATGCCCAGGTCGATCCGGCCGCCGCCGCCCGAGCAGGACTCGAAGGCGACGTGCGGGTGCGCGGCCCTGAGCCGGTCGATCAGCGCGTACAGGGCGTCCACATGGGCGGTCCAGATCCGCTGCGGGTACTCCTCGCCGGGCCAGCCGGGGTCGGTGAAACAGCGGTTGAAGTCCCATTTCACGTAGTCGACGGGGGTACCGGAGAGCAGTGCGTCCAGCTGCTCCCAGAGGTACTCCCGGACATCGGGCCTGGCCAGATTGAGCACCAGCTGGTTGCGGTACTCGGTGCGGGTCCGGCCGGGGACGTGCTGGACCCAGTCGGGGTGCGCCCGGTAGAGGTCGCTGTCGGGGTTGACCATCTCCGGTTCGACCCAGATGCCGAACCGCATGCCGAGTGCGTGCACCTCGTCGGCGAGCGGCTTCAGCCCGCCGGGGAACCGGTCCGGGTTCGGGGTCCAGTCGCCGAGTCCGGCCCGGTCGCTGGTCCGCCGCCCGAACCAGGCGTCGTCCACCACGAACAGCTCCACCCCCATGTCCGCGGCACGCCGGGCCAGGGTCCGCTGCTGGTCCAGCGAGATGTCGAAGCCGGTCGCCTCCCAGGAGTTGTAGAGCACCGGCCGAAGGGTCCCGGCGTCCGGGATCACATGGGCCAGCTGCCAGGCGTGCCAGGCGCGGCTGGCCCCGCCGAAGCCCCGGTCGCTCCAGAGCCCGGCGAAGACGGGCGTGGTGTACGACTCCCCCGGGGCGAGCCTGAGCAGCCCGGACTCGTCGTGCCCGGCGCCGCCGGTGATCTGGACGAGCCCGTCGGGCAGCCGCTGCACGCAGATCCGCCAGGAGCCGGACCAGCCGAGCGCGCAGCCGTAGACCTCGCCGCTCTCCTCGGTCGCCGCGCCGTCGGCGTCCAGCGCGGCCCACGGCAGGTACTGGTGGCCGGTGTGGCCGCGCCTGCTGGAGATGACGCTCTCGCCGTGGAGCAGTTCCGCGCGCTCGATCCGGGTCTCGGCCGACCAGCGGCCGTGCAGCCGGCCGATCCGCCAGCCGTCCCGGGCCGGCAGCGACCAGGCGGCCGCGTCGGCGCGCAGCAGTTCCAGCGGCGGGCCGTCCGGACCGGTGTGGGCGACGGTGGCCCAGCGCTCCACGACGTCGGAGTCGTCCCGCATCCGGTAGTGCAGGGTGAGGCCGAGCCGGTGCACGGCGTCGGTGAAGCCGATCCGCAGTTCGTCGCCGTCGGTCCCGGCACCCCGGAAGGTCCACTCGGTGCCGCGGACGAGCGGGGTGCGGACCGAGAGCGCGGGGCGGACGAACCGGGGGCCGCCCTCGACCGGGTACTCCTCGTGGCCGTCGAGGGGGGATTCGAAGCTCCGGTGGGGGAGGTCGGGTGCGGCCGCCAGGGCCTCGGCGGCGGCGAGTCCGATCCTCGGGCCCCAGTGCAGATGGAGCAGCTCGTCCCGTTCGGTCAGTGCCAGTGCGTAGCCGCTGTTCTCGCCGGTGAGCAGCCAGGTACGGCCGGTACGACCCGTCTCGATCATCGCGCCCCCATTTTCCGACAGTTCCGCACATCATCGGCCGCCGGGGAGGTGCGGGCAACGGTGCCTCGGGGGGATGCGCCGGGTGGGCGGGCCGCCGACAGACCCGGGTTCGCCCGGGTATCGACAGCCGGGGCCCGAGATGGTTGCCTGAGGAATCGATGCCGTAGGGTCGCGGCAGTCGTGCCGCCGACGACCAGCGGCGCCGGACATTCCTGGAGTAACCGTGACGCAGCAGCTGCCGCAGGTCCCGTCGACGGAGCCCGAGCTGGCGGGCGTCCGCAACTTCCGCGACGTGGGCGGTCTGCCCACCGTGGGCGGCCGGCGGGTGCGGTACGGGCGGCTCTTCCGCAGCGGTCACCTGGCGCACGCCACCACCGAGGACGCCGCCTTCCTGGGCGGCCTGGGGCTGCACACGGTCTTCGACTTCCGCAACTCCGCCGACCGCCGCCTCGACGGCGCGGACGTGGAGCTGCCGGGTGTGCGGAACGTGAGCATCCCGCTCTCCGACCCGGCCGACGGCGCGGAGTTCTGGCGCATGGTCCGGGACGGCGACATGGACCAGCTGCGCTCCGTCCTCGGCGACGGCAAGGGGGTGGCCCGGATGGTCGCCTCGTACCGTTCGATCATCCGGGAGCGCACCGCCGAGCACGGCCGGGTGCTGCACGCCCTGGCCGAGGACAGTGTGCCCGCGCTGATGCACTGCGCGGCGGGCAAGGACCGGGCGGGGCTGTCGATCGCGGTGTCGCTGCTGGCCGTCGGGGTCGAGCGCGAGGCCATCGAGGCCGACTACCTCAAGTCCAACGACGCGCACCGCCGCTACCGGATACGCCGCAGCGACACCTCGCCCGCCGGGATGTCGGCCGAGGTCATGGAGCTGCTGAACCCGCTCTTCGGCGCCCGCGCCGAGTATCTCGCCGCGGCCTTCGACACCATCGAGGAGACCTGGGGCTCCGCGGAGCGGTACTTCTCCGAGGGGCTCGGTCTCGCTCCCGAGACCCGGGAGCGGCTGCGCGACCGGCTCCTCGACCAGGCGTGACCGGGGGCGCTCAGCCCTTGCCTGCCACCTCGAACAGCAGGTAGAGGAAGGCGGCGACGACGTGCCCGGCGACGAGATAGGCGATGAGCCGGATCACGATGCCGCGCGGGAACTTGGACTCCTGGGCCTCGTAGTGCTTGCTGGAACCGAGCGGGTCGTAGTTCTCGGAATCGGACATGACGGTCCTCTCTGGCGACCGGGAACCGGTCTCAGTGGTGGATTCCGCCGCCGAGGCACAGCTCGGCGGCGGGGCTCTGCAGCAGGGTGTGGACGAAGAGGAGCTCGGCGCCCTCCCGGCCGGTGGCCGTGATCCGGTGCGGGGTGAGGGAGTCGAAGTGCGCGCTGTCGCCGGGGGCGAGGTCGTGCACGGTGTCCCCGAGCCAGACGCGGAGGTGCCCGGAGAGCACGTAGAGCCATTCCTCGCCGGGGTGGACCCGGACGAGATCGCCCTGGGCGCCGGGCGGGACCCGGACGCGGAGGGCCTGCATGGCCCGGCCGGAGCCGCCGGCCCGCCGGTACATCCAGCCGTCGGCCTCGGCCCCCTCGTACGCACCGCCCCGGATGACCGCGTCGCGCTCCGGGGGCATCTCGCCGAGGAGCTCGGAGACGGTCGTGCCGTAGATCCGGGCGAGGCCCAGGAGCATCGGCAGCGAGGGCTGACGGCGGCCCGTTTCGAGCCGGGAGAGATGGGCGGGCGAGAGCCCGGCCCGCTGCGCCGCGCTCTCCAGGGTGAGGCCGCGGCTCCTGCGCAGGTCGCGCAGGCGGGGCGCGACACCGGGCAGCTCCTCGGCCGCCCCTCCTTCGGGAGGATTCATGTACCCATTGGGCCAGGCAACCTGCCTGAGAGGCAAATTTCTTGCCTCTCAGGCAAAAACCCTCAGCGGTTGGCCACCGCCTGCTTCACCAGTGTCCTCCCGAAGTCCCACATGAGCCCACCCCCGCCGTGTGCGTCGTCCATCACCTCGGTGAAGGCCGCCACGAACCGGTCGACGTCCGCCTCGTCGATCACCAGCGGCGGAATCAGCTTGATCACCTCCAGGTGGTCGCCCGAGACCTGGGTGAGGATGCGGTGCTTCTGGAGCAGCGGCACCACGACCATCTGCGCGAAGAGCCCCTTGCGGGCCGCCTGGAGCATCGTCCAGCGGCTGCGCAGCTTCAGCGAGGACGGCCGGCCGAACTCGATGCCGATCATCAGCCCGCGCCCGCGCACCTCGTGCAGCAGCTCGTACCGGTCGACCAGGGCGGTCAGCCGCTCCCGCAGCAGGTCGCCGGTGCGGCGCGCACGGGCGACGATCTCCTCGTCCTCCATCACCGCGAGCACCGCGAGCCCGGCGGCCATCGCCTGGGCGTTGGAGCCGAAGCTCGCGGAGTGCACCAGCACCCGGTCCATCGAGGAGTAGACGCGGCGGAAGATCCAGTCCTTGCCCAGGGTCGCGCCGACCGGCACGTAGCCGCCGGAGAGTGCCTTGGCGACGCAGACGAGATCGGGCTCGACGCCCTCCTCGTGCTGGTACGCGTAGAAGTCGCCGGTGCGGCCGAGGCCGGTCTGCACCTCGTCGGCGATGAGCAGCGCCTTGTGCCGGTGGAGGAGCTCCTGCGCCGCGCGCAGGAAGCCGGGGGGCGCGGCGTGGACCCCCTTGCCCTGGATCGGCTCCACGACCAGCGCCGCCACGTCGCCGCGGGCCAGCTCGCGCCGGAGCGCGTCGAGGTCGCCGAGCGCGATGGCGGTGTCGGGCAGCAGCGGCGCGAAGCCGTCCCGGAAGCCCTTCTCGCCGTTGACCGAGAGGGAGCCCGTCGTGAGCCCGTGGAAGGCGTGGGCGCAGTACAGGACACGGGGTCTGCCAGTGGCGTAGCGGGCGAACTTCAGCGCCGTCTCGACCGCCTCGGTGCCGCTGTTGCCGAAGAAGACCCGGTCCAGGTGCGGGCTGTGCGCGAGCAGCCGCTCGGCCAGCAGTCCGGGCAGCGGCTGGCAGTCGAAGCGGGTCAGGTCGGCCAGCGAGGCGTCCAGCACGTCGTGCAGCGCCTTGCGGACGACGGGGTGGTGGCGCCCGAGGCCCATCACGCCGAAGCCGGCGAGCATGTCGAGGTAGTCGTTGCCCTCCGCGTCCCAGAAGTGGGCGCCCTCGGCCCGTTCGTAGACCTTGTCGAAGCCGATGGTGTGCAGCATCCGGGGCAGTTGGTGGTTGAGGTGCCGGGTGTGCAGTTCGTAGCGTTCGGCGCCGCGCTCGGCCAGCAGCCGCGTCAGGTCGAAGCCCTGGGGCCGGTCGTCCGTCATCGCCCGTTCTCCTCGTTCCTGGGGTGCTCGGTGGCGTTCCGGGGCCGCCCGGTGGGCAGCCCGTGCGCACGGCTCCGGTGCCCGGCGTCCCGGAGGACGCGGCCGGCGGGCGGGCCGGACGCGCGGTGCGGCGCGAGGGAGGGCTCCACCGCCCCGGGGCCGGACCCCGGGCGACTACCGGTCCCGGCCACCGCGACGACGAGGAACTCCCCGATGTCGTCGGCCTGTTCGCCGAGCCGTCCTCCGTTCAGCGCCTTGAGGTCGTGCGGCCCCCGGATGGACTCCAGGATCGTCACGGTCGGGCCCCCTTCCCTGCTCGTGTGCCGGCGGCGGCCCCGCCCGGGAGCACCGCCGGACCGGCGGCCCGGGGTGGTCCCGGGCCGCCGGTCCGTCCGCGGCCCCGTCGTCAGCGGTTCCCGGAGACGGTCTCGCGCGCCGCGCGCAGGGACTCCTTGAGCGACCCCATGGTGGCGAGCACCGCGGTGGGCTCGTAGCCGCAGTGCGCCATGCAGTTGTCGCAGCGCGGGTCCTTGCCCCGGCCGTACTTGTCCCAGTCGGTCTCCTCGATGAGCTGACGGTAGGTCGGTACGTACCCGTCGCTCATCAGGTAGCAGGGCCGCTGCCAGCCGAACAGCGAGTAGTTCGGAATGGCCCAGGCGGTGCACGGGAAGTCCGCCTTGCCCTCCAGGAAGTCCAGGAAGAGCGGCGAGTGGTTCAGCCGCCAGCGGGAGCGGTTGCCGCCCGCGAACGCCTTCCTGAAGAGTTCACGGGTCTGCTCCACGCCCAGGAAGTGGTCCTGGACGGGCGCCTTCTCGTAGGCGTAGGCGGGCGAGATCATCATTTCGTCGACCTTCAGGTCGTCGTTGAGGTAATTGAGCACCTCGATGATGGTCTGCGGGGTGTCGGTGTTGAAGAAGGTGGAGTTCGTGGTGACCCGGAAGCCGCGCCGCTTGGCCTCCTTGATCGCCGCCACCGCCTCGTCGAAAACACCTTCCTTGGCCACGGATTCGTCGTGCCGTTCGCGCAGTCCGTCGATGTGCACGGCAAAGGCGAAATACGGCGAGGGAGTGAATTTCTCCATCTTCTTCCGCATCAGCATCGCGTTGGTGCACAGGAAGACGTACTTCCTGCGCGCGACGAGCTGCCGGACGATCTCGTCGATCTGCGGGTGCATCAGCGGTTCGCCACCCGCGATGGAGACCATCGGGGCCCCCGATTCGAGCACCGCGCCCACGGCCTGCGCCACCGGCATGCGCTGCTTGAGCACGCCCGCGGGGTGCTGGATCTTCCCGCAGCCCTCGCAGGCGAGATTGCAGGCGAACAGGGGTTCCAGTTCCACAATGAGCGGGAACTTGTCCCGCTTACGAATCTTCTGTTCGATGAGATACGTAGCAACCTTGATGGACTGACGGAGCGGCATGGCCATCTGGCTCACCTCCTGGGGAGCAGCAAGGATCGGTGCCATTCGTAGAAAGCAGGCAGGACGGCACGGAGGACACGGAAAGCCGATATTCCACCGCGTATCGTCCCGATGCGAACGAGCTCATGCTCCGGAGCATCCACGACCACCCGGACGGCGGCAACCGGGCGTGGCCCGGAGCGCAGGGCGGTGCGCAGGGTCGCGGCGGACTCCATGTCCACCGCGATCGCCCCGGTGGCGCGCAGCCCGGCCCGCTCATGTCCGCGTACGACATGGTCGGAGCCGGTCAGCGGACCGGTGTGGACGGTACGGCCGGGCACCGCCCTGGCCAGGGCCTCGACCAGCAGGCCCGTGCCGGTGCAGGCCGTCGACTCCCCGGCCTCCCGGGTCTCGTCGGCGACCACCAGGTCCCCGGGCCGCATTCCGGGCCGCAGCCCGGCGCAGAACCCGGAGGCCAGGACCGCCGAACCGGCCGCCCCGGCCCGGCCGAGCGCCCGCGCGACGGCCGCCTCGGCCGCCTCGGGGCCCATGCCGGTACGGAGCACGGTGACCGGTCCGGGGGCGTCGCCCGCCCCGGCCCGGCCGCGGGCCAGGGCGAACCGCTCGATGCCGAGCGCACAGGCGATCAGCAGCGGAGCGGCGGGGGCGGCCGCCCCCGGCCCGTCGGCCATCAGGCCCCCTTCGGGACGGCCACGCGGTCGGCGAAGGGTTCGCCGTACACGTACCGTCCGAGCGCGGTGAGCGGGAAGACCTGGCGGTAGAGGTGGTAGTTGATGGAGAAGTCCCACGGGAAACCGGTGCCGGTGAAGTACGGCTCGTCCCAGGACCCGTCGGCCCGCTGGGTCTCACAGAGCCAGCGGACGCCCCGCCGTACGGCCTGGCCGTCGCGCTCCCCCGCCGCCAGCAGCGCCAGCAGCGCCCAGGCCGTCTGGGAGGCGGTCGAGGCGCCGTGGCCGATCCACTTCTCCTCCTGGTAGGAGCGCAGGTCCTCGCCCCAGCCGCCGTCGTCGTTCTGCACGGACTCCAGCCAGCCGACCGCGCGCCGGACCGCCGGGTGCGTCCCCGGGAGCCCGGCGGCCACCAGTGCGGGGACCACCGACCCCGTGCCGTACACGTAGTTGACGCCCCAGCGGCCGAACCAGGCGCCGCTCTCCTCCTGTTCGGACAGGAGCCACCGGATGCCGCGCCGGGTGACGGGGTGGCCGGAGCGCCCCTCGACGGCGAGCATCTCCACCACGTGCCCGGTGACGTCGGCGGACGGCGGGTCGACGACCTCGCCGAAGTCGCAGAACGGCAGGCGGTTGGGGAACGGGCTGGTGTTGTCCGCGTCGAAGGCGCCCCAGGCACCGTTGCGGGACTGCATGCCGACGCTCCAGCGCACGCCGCGCCGGATCGCGGCCTCGATCCTCGCCGGATCGGGGTGGCGGACCCGGCGCAGCGCGAGGACCACCTCGGCGGTGTCGTCGATGTCCGGGTAGTTGTCGTTGTGGAACTCGAAGGCCCAGCCGCCCGGTTCGAGCCGGGGGCGGCGCACCGTCCAGTCGCCGGGCCGGACGATCTCCTCGTCGAGCATCCAGTCCGCGGCCCGCACCAGGGCCGGGTGGTCGGCGCGGACCCCGGCGTCGGCGAGCGCGATGGTGGCGAGGCAGGTGTCCCACACCGGCGACTGGCACGCCTCGATCATCCGGGCGCCGTCCTCGCGCCACACCGCGAACCGGTCGAGCGATTCGAGCCCGGCGCGCATCACCGGGTGGTCGAGGTCGTAGCCCATCAGGTGCAGGGCGATGACGGAGTAGACGGCGGGGGGCTGGATGCCGCCCCAGCAGCCGTCGTTCTCCTGGCGCTCGATGATCCAGCGGACCGCGGTGTTCATCGCGGTCCGGCGCACCCCGCGCGGGGCGATCCGGCGGTAGAGGTGCAGCGCCTTGTCCAGGCGCTGGAAGACGCCGTCCCAGCTGGCGGCCGGGGCGGGGCGGCGGGGCGGGGCCGGGTTGCGGGCGTCGGTGTGCAGTTCGTCGAGCGGGAAGGGGGCCGGGCGGACCGGCCGCTTCGCCGAGACGATGGTGAGCGGCACGATGGTCTGGCGGGCCCAGCAGCCGAAGTCGTAGATGTTGAGCGGTGCCCACTTGGGGAAGAACATCAGCTCGGGCGGGAGTTCGGGGAGGTCGTCCCACTTCCACCAGCCGAAGAGCGCCAGCCAGATCCGGGTGAAGACCCTGGAGGCGGCGATCCCGCCCTGTTCCCTGATCCAGGCCGAGGCGCGGGACATGTGCGGTTCGTCCGGCCGGTCCCCGGCCAGCCGCAGGGCCACGTACGCCTCGATGGTGGCGGAGAGGTCGCCGGGCCCTTCGTGGAAGGTGGCCCAGGTGCCGTCCCCGAGCTGTTCGCCGCGGATGAAGAGGGCGGCCGCCCGTACCGTGTCGGGGTCCTGGATGCCGAGGAACTGGCGGAGCAGCAGGTCCTCGGCGTCCATCGTGACGTTGGTGGCGAGGTCGCCCTTCCACCAGCCCTGCTCGTCCTGCCGGCCGAGGAGGTGCTCCACCGAGCGCTCCGCGGCCTGCCGCGCGGCGTCGAACACACCGTCCGCGGTGGTTGTGTCGGTCGGTTCGCTGGCCGAGGCCGCCCGGGAGTTCACGGCCCCGGTGCTTCCGTCGGTCGTCGCTGTCATGGCTTCCCCTTCGTGCAGTAGGTCCTCTGCTGTGCTGGGGTCTCCGTCGGCCGGTGCCTTTCAGGGCACCGGCCGGCGACTGCGAGTCATATGGAGCAGATGGTCATCATCTCTTTCGTACGACGACGAAGTCCGCGAGCGCCGTGAGCTGCGCCCGCACGGTCTGCGGCATGTCGACGCGGTGCAGCGCCTCGATGGCGACCGCATGCTGCCGACGGGCCTCCTGGGCGGTCCAGTCGCGGCCGCCCGCCTCCTCGATGAGCGCCGCGCGGGCGGCGAACTCCTCTTCGGAGAAGCTGTCGAAATCGCTGCTCTTGGCGTCGGCGGCGAGCAGTTCGCCCAGCCGCTCCGACGCCGGGCCGCCCGCGGCCAGCGCGGCGACGACCGGCAGCGACTTCTTGCGCTGGCGCAGGTCGCTCCAGGTCTGCTTGCCGGTCGACTCGGGGTCGCCCCAGATGCCGAGCAGGTCGTCGACGGCCTGGAAGGCGAGACCGAGGTGGTAGCCGTACGCCTCCAGGGTGTCGGCGGTGCGGTCGTCGGCGCCGCCGAGCACCGCGCCGATCGAGCAGGCGCAGGCGAGCAGGGCGCCGGTCTTGTTGCCCTCCATCTCCAGGCACTCCTCGACGGTGACCCGCTCGCGGTGCTCGTACGAGATGTCCTGGGCCTGGCCGTCGATGAGCTTGCGGCTGGCCGTGGTCAGCCGGCGGGTGGCGCGGCCCGCCTCGACGGTGCCGAGCTCCAGCAGGACCTCGCTGGCGAGGGCGAAGAGCGCGTCGCCGACCAGGATGGCCTGGGCGGGGCCGTGCACCTTCCAGACCGTGTCGCGGTGGCGGCGCTGTTCGTCGCCGTCCATCAGGTCGTCGTGCAGCAACGAGAAGTTGTGCACCAGTTCGACGGCGACGGCGCCGGGGACGCCCGCCTCGGGGGCGGCACCGGCGGCCTCCGCGGACAGCAGGGCGAGGGCCGGGCGGACGGCCTTGCCGCCGTCGCCGTCGGCGGGCCGCCCCTGGGCGTCGATCCAGCCGAAGTGGTAGGCGGCGACGGTGTCCATGGGCGGTGCGAGCCGGTCGACGGCGGCCCGGAGCACCGGAGCGGAAAGGGCTCGTCCGCGCTCCAGAAGCGCGGTGACATCCGTGGTGTCGGCCACGGTGTCGGAAGCCGTATTCGCCGGGGTCACTGACTCTCCTCTTGTTCCGGTGGTACTGCTCATGCCGCCTCCTGCAGCGGATGTTCATGGGTGCGGCCGAGCGCCCGGAGCGCGACGTCCGCCGCGCTGGATCCGCTGCGTACGGCGCCCTCCATCGTGGCGGGCCAGCCGGTGGCCGTCCACGCCCCGGCCAGACCGAGGCCGGGCAGCCTGGTACGGGCCCCCGGCCGCAGGCGGCCCACGCCCGGGGTGGGGGCGAAGGTCGCCGTCCGCTCCCGGGTGACGAAGAAGTCCCGGATGCCGGCCCCGCGGGCGGCGGGCAGCAGCCGCTCCAGCTCGGGCAGGTAGCGGGCGCGCAGCTCGGCGACGGGCAGGTCGATCTCGTCGCCCGCGGCGGACTGGGAGACCGCGAGGTACTGCCCGGGGCCGGTGAGCCCGGAGGCGTCCGTCCGGTCGAAGACCCACTGGACCGGGGAGCCGAGCGCGGCGAAGAACGGGCGGCGCAGCACCTTGCGGTCGTAGACGACGTGCACGTTGAGGATCGGCGAGGTGCCGATGGCGAGCAGCCGGTCGGGGTCTTCGAGCGCGCCCTCGGGGAGCAGGCCGTGCGCCTCGTGCTGCGGGACGGCGAGGACGACGGTGTCCGCCTCGATCCGTTCGCCGCCGGTCAGCACCGTCCACCGGCCTTCCGCCGTGCGGGTGAGGCCGGTGGCCTTGGTCCGCAGTTCGGTGCGGACCCCGGCGGCGTCGAGGGCCTTGCGCGCCAGCGTGTCGTGCACCTCGCCCAGCGGTACGCGGGGCAGGCCGATGTCGGCGGCGCCGGGCTCGGAGAGGAGACCGGTCTTGAAGACCTTCGCGGCGAGCGCCAGCGAGGAGTCGGGGGCGGTGGCGTTGAGCGTGGCGACGCCGACGAGGTCCCACAGGGCCTCGATGGTGCGCGGCGACTGGCCGTGCCGGGCGAGCCAGCTGCCGAAGTCGACGGCGTCGAGGGCGGGGTCGTCCAGGTCGAGCCGGCCGAGCGCCAGCGCGGCCCGTCCGACGCTCGCCCGCTCGGCGAGCGAGAGGTGCGGGTAGCCGACCAGCCCGGCGGCCAGGTGGAAGGGGACCGGCAGGCCGTTGCGGCGCAGCCGGCCGAGCCGGGGGCCCGAGGCGCGTCCGACGTCGAGCACGGGTACGTCCAGCCGGTCCTGGAGCGGCGCGAGGTGGGCGCCGCCGACCCGGTCGAGGAACCAGCGGTAGGCGGTGCAGCAGCGCAAATAAACGTGCTGTCCGTTGTCGATCGTCAGTTCGCCGCGCCGGAAGGAGAAGGCGAGGCCGCCGAGCCGGGGCCGTCCTTCGAGCAGGGTCACGTCAAGCCCGGCGTCGGCGAGACGCAGGGCCGCGGTGACGCCGGCGAGGCCGCCGCCGACCACGACCGCGCGGGCGGCGCCCGGTGCGTCGTGCGTCATGCGTTCTCCTTCCGCCAGGTCACATCAGTCAGGGACGCACCGTCGCGGCACGGGGTTGATCGTCGGCACGGCCGGTTCTCCGTGGTGCACATGGTGCGCGAGATGTCCTCACGGCGCATCAGGTACGCCCCCTGGCGGTCCGCCGGGAGACGTGCCGGGCGTCGAGGCCCGACAGCCCGCGGACGGCGACGTACGCCTTCTCGTGGCCCGGCAGCGAGACCCGGCCGCGCAGCACGGCCCCGGGGTCGCGCTCGATCCGGTCCAGCAGCCGCCGGTAGATGCCCGCCATGGCCGCCACGCAGGCCCCGCTGCGCCGGTCCAGCATGGGCAGCAGCCGGTACCCCTCGGCGAACAGGGCGCGGGCCCGCCGCACCTCGAAGTGGACCAGCCCCGCGAAGTCCGAGCCGGGCGGGGGAACGGACTGGTGGAAGCCGGCCGAGCAGCCGAACTTGGCGAGGTCGTCGGCGGGCAGGTAGGTGCGCCCGTTGCCCGCGTCCTCGCGGACGTCGCGCAGGATGTTGGTGAGCTGGAGCGCGAGGCCGAGGGTGTCGGCGTACTCCGCGGCCCGTTCGGCGCCGGGTGCGCCGGGTTCGGTCCCGAAGAAGCCCAGGCTGAGGCGGCCGATGGAGCCCGCGACGCAGCGGCAGTAGACCTTGAGGTCGTCCCAGGTCTCGTAGGTCGCTCCGCGCACGTCCATCAGCACACCGTCGATGAGCTCGTCGAGCCCGCCGAGCGGCAGCGGGAAGCGGCGCGCGGCATCGGCGAGCGCGACGGCCACCGGGTCGGTGTCGTCCTCCTCGACCGCTCCGTCGCGGATCCGGTCCAGGACGGTGCGGGTGCTCTCCAGCCGGACCCGCTTGGTCTCCGGGTCGAGCTCGCCGTCGCCGATGTCGTCGACCCGGCGGGAGAAGGCGTACAGCGCCGACATGGCCTGCCGCTTCTCGGTCGGCAGCAGCCTGATCCCGTAGGCGAAGTTACGCGCCTGCTGTCCGGTGACCGCCTCGCAGTAACTGTATGCGGCCTGTACCGGTGCCGACATGTACGTCGTCTGTCCCTCCACGGTCCGGCTCACCCCTCTCCACGCGCTTCTCGCAAGACAACTCCCACTTCGCGCAGCCGTCCGGGCTTGCTGGGCTTGGGCGGGCCGGGCAGTACGTCGAACCCGGCGGCCGTGATCGCGCCCAGGGCTGCGGTCCCGCCCGCCACGAATCCGGCGAGCAGCAGCTTGAGCCTGCCGTCGACGCTGCCCACCAGGGGGATGCCCTCGTCCAGCAGCGCGCGGGCGCGTTCGGCCTCGTACGCGATCAGTGAACGGACCGCCGCGCCCGCCGAGGGGGCGGCGAGGTCGGCCTCGGTGACGTGGAACCGCGCCATGTCGTCGGCGGGCAGGTAGATCCGGTCGCGGCCGAGGTCCTCGGCGACGTCCTGGAGGTGCTCGACGATCTGGAGTCCGGTGCAGACGGCGTCGGAGCGGCGGACGCGCTCGGGGCTGGCGGTGCCGGTGATCTGGAGGACGAGCCGGCCCACGGGGTTGGCGGACAGCTCGCAGTAGGCCAGGAGTTCCTCGTACGTCCCGTAGCGGCGGACCGTCTGGTCCTGCCGGTTCGCCTCCAGGAGGCCGAGGAAGGGCTCCGGGGTGAGGGCGCGGCGCCGCACGGTGGGGCGCAGCGCGCGCAGCAGGGGGTGGCGGGGGGCGCCGCCGGAGGTGTCGAAGACCTTGCGCAGGTCGGTCTCCAGGGCGTCGAGCATGGCGAGCCGGTCCGCGGCCGCCTCCGGACCGAGGCCGAGATGGCGGGCGTCCGCGCCGCCGGGCGCCAGGTCGCCGTCGCCGATGTCGTCGACGAGGCGGGCGTAGCCGTAGACGGCCATCAGGTCGTCCCGCCAGGCCCGGGGCAGGAAGAAGGGGGCTACGGGGAAGTTCTCGTGCGCGGCCTTGTCGAGCGTGCCGGGCACCGCTTCGTCGACGTGCGTCGGGGTCACCGGTCGCCGCCCGGTGCTGGGACGGCGTGAGCACCCCGGAGCTGGAGATCTTCCGTCATTGCCGCCACATCTCCCGTTCTACACCGCTGACCCAAAACATCCCATTCCGGACACGCCGCCCGGTCGGCCGAGTGCGGAGCGCTGGCTACGGGCCGTGCACCAGGGACGATCGCCCCACTTGCCTCGAATCAGCACCGGTACAGCTTACGTTGTACAACGCTCATCCATACGGCGGGGTGCGGGCCGCCCCGCCCCTCCGCCCGACGCCCCGCCAACCTTCTGACGGATCAAGGTATTTGGCGTCATCCGACGGGACGAGATCGGGAACGGCGCATACCGCCGGGCGTGGACACGCCGCCCGGGGCGGCACGGCCGCCGGTCCGCACAGCGCGACGGTCCCCGCCGGGATGGCCGGCGGGGACCGTCGGGAGCGGAGCAGCGGGCGCTACTTGCCCGTCTCGCGCTCGTACGCCTTGAGCACCTCGTCCGTCGGGCCGTCCATCAGGAGCTCGCCCTTCTCCAGCCAGAGCACCCGGTCGCAGGTGTCCCGGATGGACTTGTTGCTGTGGCTGACCAGGAAGACGGTGCCCGCCTCCTTGCGGAGCTCCCGGATGCGCTTCTCGGAGCGGATCTGGAACTTGCGGTCACCGGTCGCCAGCGCCTCGTCGATCATGAGGACGTCGTGGTTCTTCGCGGCGGCGATGGAGAACCGCAGCCGCGCGGCCATGCCGGAGGAGTACGTGCGCATCGGCAGGGTGATGAAGTCGCCCTTCTCGTTGATCCCCGAGAAGTCGACGATGCCCTGGTAGCGCTCGCGGATCTCCTCGCGGGACATGCCCATGGCGAGGCCGCCGAGCACCACGTTGCGCTCACCGGTCAGATCGCTCATCAGCGCCGCGTTGACCCCGAGCAGCGAGGGCTGGCCGTCGGTGTAGACCTTGCCCTTCTCCGTCGGCAGCAGACCGGCGATGGCCCGCAGCAGCGTCGACTTGCCGGAGCCGTTGGTGCCGATGAGGCCGATCGCCTCGCCCCGGTAGGCGGTGAAGGTGACACCGCGCACCGCGTGGACCTTGCGCACCCCGCGGGGCTCGCCCTTGCCCCGGCGCAGTATCCGGCTCAGCGCCGCGGTGGCGCTGCCCTTGCCGCCGCCCGCGCCGTTGACCCGGTACACGATGTGCACATCGTCGGCGATGACGGTGGGGACGCGCCCCTGGGTCTTGTCGTCAGCCACGGCCGTACCGTTCCTCTGCCTTCCAGAAGTACACGAAGCCCACCAGCCCGACCAGGACCGCCCAGGCGAGCGCCACGATCCAGACGTGCGCGGGCAGGTTGCTCGAACCGTAGCCGTCGATCAGCGCGAAGCGGATCAGGTCCATGTAGATGGCCGCCGGGTTGTACTGGAGCAGGTCGGCGATCCAGGCCGGCTTGTCCTTGAGCATCACCGGGATGGAGAACATGACGCCCGAGGCGTACATCCAGGTCCGCATGACGAACGGCATCAGCTGGGCCAGGTCGGGGGTCTTGCTGCCGAGCCGGGCCATGATCAGCGCCAGACCGGTGTTGAAGACGAACTGCATGGCCAGCGCCGGGATGATCAGCAGCCAGGAGAGACCCGGATAGCTGCCGAAGGCGACGGCCACGACCCCGAGGACGATCATCGAGAACAGCAGCTGCTGGAGCTGCTGGAGCGAGAACGAGACGGGCAGCGAGGCGCGTGGGAAGTGCAGCGCCCGGACCAGCCCCAGGTTGCCGGAGATGGCCCGCACCCCGGCCATGACGGAGCTCTGCGTGAAGGTGAAGACGAACACCCCGGTCACCAGGAACGGGATGAAGACCTCCTGGGTCATTCCCTTCCGGGTGCCCAGGATCAGCCCGAAGATCAAGTAGTAGACCAGGGCGTTGAGCAGCGGCGTGGCCACCTGCCACAGCTGGCCCAGCTTGGCCTGGCTGTACTGGGCGGTCAGCTTCGCCCTGGAGAACGCCATGATGAAGTGGCGCCGGCCCCAGAGCTGCCGGATGTACTCGAAGAGCCCCGGCCGGGCGCCGCTCACCGTCAGGCCGTACTTGGCGGCCAGCTCGGCCGGGCTCAGGCCGTCGTCGGCGGACGGCGGGGTGCCCAGGGCGACCGCACCGTCGTGGGTTGTGTCACTCACCAGATGAAACTCTCGTATTCAAGATGCGCAGCCAGTCGCGGGCGCGGCTCGGAGCGGACAGGTCCCAAAGGGAAAACGTACGTCCCATGCTCTCAGAGGGGGGTCTCTCTCAGATCACGGGCGGTCGGCCGAGGCGGGTCAGCCGCCAGACCGTGCGCCACTTCATCGGGCGCCGGGTTCCGCACGGCGTGGACCAGCCCTCCCGGAAGCCGCCGAACCACGCCTTCAGCGCGGCCCCGGAGGGCTTGCGGAGCAGGGTCAGCAGCATCCACACCCCGAGGTAGACCGGCACCAGGGGGGCGGGCAGGTTGCGGCGCGCCAGCCAGACCCGGTTGCGGGCCACCATCCGGTGGTAGACCGCGTGCCGCGAGGGGGCGGTCGTGGGGTGGCTGAGCACCATGTCCGCGCGGTAGTCGATCATCCAGCCGGCGTCCAGCGCCCGCCAGGCGAGGTCGGTCTCCTCGTGCGCGTAGAAGAACTGCCCCGGCAGCGGGCCGACCTCGGCGATGACCTTGGTGCGTACGGCGTTGGCGCCGCCGAGGAAGGTCGTCACGCGGGAGGAGCGCATCGGGTCGGAGGCGCGCAGCCGCGGCACGTGGCGGCGCTGGGTGACGCCGGTGTCCGGGTCGGCGATCCGGAAGCTGACGATGCCCAGCCGCGGGTCGTCCTCGAAGGCCCGGCGGCACAGCTCGGCGGTGTCGGTGCGCGGCAGCAGCCCGTCGTCGTCGAGGAAGAGCAGGGCGTCCACGTCGGCGCCGGACGGGCCGAAGGCCTCGATGCCGACGTTGCGGCCGCCGGGGATGCCCAGGTTCTCCGGCAGCTCGACGGTCCGGACGCCCGCGGGGACGTCGGGTACGGGGGCGCCGTTGCCGACGACCACCACCTCGATCCGGTCGCCCTCCTGCGCGGCGACCGAATCGAGGAGGGCGCGGAGCTCCTCCGGGCGATTGCCCATGGTGATCACGACCGCGCCGAGCTTCATGGGCGAACTCACTTCAGCCTGCTCGACACCAGGATCGACACCAGGTGCAGCAGGGTCTGCAGCAGCGCGATGCCGGCCAGGGCGGCGACCATCAGACGGCTGAAGAAGAGGTCGTCGCGGACCGCGTCGAGGACCGCCGCCACCAGGATGACCAGGGACGCCTCGACCCCGAGGATCAGCCGGTGGAACTTGAGCGCGGCGGCGGCCCGGCGGGCCAGCGCCATCCCGGAGGAGCGCGGTTCCGAGGCGGCCTCCTTGACGGGCGGCAGCCCGCCCTGGTGCCGGGCCACGCCGACCAGGTCCGTCTCGGCCTTGATCAGGATGGCGCCCAGGGCCGCGAGCGTGCCCAGGAAGGCCCAGAGCCAGTCGATCCGCCCGGTGCCCCACAGGTCGGCGGCGCGCAGGCCGAAACCGACCAGCACCGCCGCGTCGCACAGGTACGCGCCGACCCGGTCGAGGTAGACGCCGCCCAGCGAGAACTGCTTCTTCCAGCGGGCCACCTCGCCGTCGACGCAGTCGAGCAGCAGGTAGAGCTGGACCATCAGCACGCCGAGCAGCGCGCCGGGGATGCCCGGCACGAGCAGGGCCGGCGCGGAGAGCACCCCGGCGACGGTCATCAGGTAGGTCAGCTGGTTGGGGGTGACCCGGGTGTTCACCAGGTGCCGGTCGATGCGCAGCGAGATCTCGCGCATGTAGAGCCGACCAGCCCAGTGCTCACCGCTGCGCCGGTCCTTCACGCCCGGCGGGTGCACGACCGGACGGAGTTCAGCTATCGATGGCTTTTGCATAGTCGGCGTACGCGTCCCTGATCTGGTCGGTGGAGAGGTTGAGGTGTTCCAGGATGGTGAAGCGCCCCGGCCGGGTCTGCGGGGCGTACTCGACGGCCCGGACGAACTCGTCGGCGGTGAAGCCGATCTCTTCGGGCCGGACCGGCAGGCCGTGCCGGCGCAGGGTGGCCGCCATCAGCCGCGCCTCCTCGTGGGCGCCGCGCAGGTACATGGCGAAGCAGGCGCCGAGGCCGACCTGCTCGCCGTGGCTGGCCGCGCGCCGGGGGTACAGCAGGTCGAAGGCGTGGTTGATCTCGTGGCAGGCGCCCGAGGCCGGCCGGGAGTCCCCGGCGACGGACATCGAGATGCCGGTCATCACCAGGCCCTCGGCGAGCACCTTGAGGAAGGCGTCGTCGCCGATCCCGCCGGGGTGGCGCAGCACGGCCTCGCCGGCCTGCCGGGCCATGGCGGCGGCCAGGCCGTCGATCTCCTCGCCGGTGATCTCGTGGGAGAGCTCCCAGTCCGCCACGCAGGAGATGTTCGAGACCGCGTCGCCGATGCCCGACCGTACGAAACGGGCGGGTGCCTGGCGGACTATGCCGAGGTCGATGACGACGGCGATCGGGGTGGGGACCCCGTAGGAGCCGCGTCCGTTGTCGTTGTCGAGCGTGGCGACGGGCGAGCACAGGCCGTCGTGGGCGAGGTTCGTCGCCACCGCGACCATGGGCAGCCCGACCCGCGCCGCCGCGTACTTCGCGACGTCGACGATCTTGCCGCCGCCGAGGCCGACCACGGCGTCGTAGCGGTTCCCCTTGATCTCGTCGGCCAGCTTGACGGCCGAGTCGAGGGTTCCGTCGGTCACCGGGTACCAGTCGGCGCCGGGCAGCGCGGGGGCCAGCCGCTCGCGCAGGGCGCGCCCCGAGCCGTCACTGATCGCGACGGCGAGCTTGCCGGAGGCGGAGATCCGCTGGTCGGCGAGGAGGCCGGCCAGATCGTCCAGGGCGCCGCGACGGATGTCGACGACCACCGGGGACGGAATGAGCCGGGTCAGTACTGGCACGCGATGCCACGGCCCTTCGCGAGGTCGTCGTGGTTGTCGATCTCCACCCACGCGATGTCGCCGATGGGGGCCACGTCGATGGTGAAGCCCCGGTTCACCAGCTCCTGGTACCCGTCCTCGTAGTAGAGGTCGGGGTCGCGCTCGAAGGTCGCCTTCAGGGCGTCGGCCAGCTCCGCGGCGGCCTCGGGCTCGATGAGGGTGACGCCGATGTACTCACCGGTCGCGGCGGCGGGGTCCATCAGCTTGGTGATGTGCCGCACGCCCTTGCCGTCCTCGGTGACGACCTTCATCTCCTCGTCGGCGAGCTGCTTGACCGTGTCGAGGGCGAGGATGATCCGGCGGCCCTCGCCACGGGCGGCGAGCAGGGTCTTCTCGACGGAGACCGGGTGGACGGTGTCGCCGTTGGCCAGGATGACGCCGCGGGCCAGGACCTCGCGGGCGCACCACAGGGAGTAGGCGTTGTTCCACTCCTCGGCCTTGTCGTTGTCGATCAGGGTGAGGCGGACGCCGTAGGTGGCCTCCAGCTCGGCCTTGCGGGCGTACACGGCCTCCTTGCGGTAGCCGACGACGACGGCGACCTCGGTGAGGCCGATCTCCGCGAAGTTGGCCAGCGTGAGGTCCAGGACGGTCTTCTCACCGTCGACAGGCACGAGGGCCTTCGGGAGCGTGTCGGTGTAGGGGCGCAGACGCCGTCCTGCACCGGCTGCCAGTACGAGGCCGATCATGCGGGTTCTCCTTCGTCGTGAACGGCGGGTGCTCCGGAGGACACCCAGAAGCGGATGGACTCCACGAGCACCACCAGGGCCACCGCCACGGCGAACACGGTGAGTGCCGTGGCGAACGCCGAATGCCGGGTGAACACGGCGGCGAGTACGGCCACCACCAGGACGCGGCCCTCGTGCCCACCGATCGTGCGGACCAGCCACTGGGGCGGTGCGCCGGTGCCACCGCGGATGCGGTAGACGGTGTCGTAGTGATGGTAGGCGACGGCCGAGACCAGGCCGAAGGCCGCCGGGAGCGCGCCCGGCACGTCGCTGCGGGCCGCGAGGACCAGCACCGTGCCGTACTCGGCCGCCCGGAACGCCGGGGGAACCAGCCAGTCGAGGGCGCCCTTGAGGGGGCGGGAGACAGCCATTCCGGAGAAGAGCGCGTAGACCACCGCGGCCAGGATGGTGTGCCAGCTGCCGAAGGGCTGGGTGAGCGCGGAGGCGACCATCAGGACCCCGGCGAGCAGGGCCGTGACCGGGGCGCTCCAGCTGCCGCCGAGCCTGGGCCCGACCGCGGCGACGGCCTCGGCCAGCGGGCCGGAGTCGGCGAGGTCGGCGAGGGCCCGGGCGGCGCGGTCGGTGCGCCGGGCCTTGCGGGTCACCGAGCGCAGCAGACGGCCGGCGGTGGTGTAGCAGGCGGCGAACCCACAGCCGATCAGGAGGGCGTAGAAGACGATCCGGGGCGTGGTGACGGCGGTGAGGACCGCGATCATCGCCCAGCGCTCGCCGATCGGGAGCACGATCATCCGGCGCAGCCAGACCGTCCAGCCGACGCTGTCGAGCTTGGTGGAGAGGGCGGCCGTGGGGCTGGAATTGGCCACCGCGTCGTGGTTGGCCTCGTTGAACGAGAAGTCGATCACGTGCCGGCAGGCCTGGAGCACCATCGCGCCGAGGGCGAGCGCCCAGACGTCGTCGCCGCCGCGGGCGGCGCCGAGCGCGAGGCCCGCGTAGTAGGCGTACTCCTTGGCCCGGTCGAAGGTCGCGTCCAGCCAGGCGCCCATCGTGGAGTACTGGAGCGAGTAGCGGGCGAGCTGTCCGTCGGTGCAGTCGAGCACGAAGGAGAGGAGCAGCAGCACGCCGGCGGCGATGTAGCCGCCGCGGGTGCCGGTGGCGGCGCTGCCGGCCGCTATGAGCGCGGTCAGCAGGGACGCGGTGGTGACCTGGTTGGGGGTGAGGCCCCGGCGGGCGCACCAGCGGGCGATGTAGCGGGAGTACGGGCTGATGAAGAACGTGGTGAAGAAGCCGTCGTGGGCCTTCACCGCGCTGCGCAGCCGTACCGCCTCGTCGTCGACCGCGTCGCGGGAGGCCTGCGCCGCCTCGCGGGCGGGACCGTCGGACGGTACGGCGGCGACCAGCGAGCCGAGCTCGGGGCGCTGGACCGCGGTGCCCCCCGCGTCCATGGTCAGGGCGATCCGGCCGGGGACGGTGCGGTCGGTGACCGGTACGTCGGCGGGGCCGGTGGGCAGGCCCGCGCCGACGGCCTCGGCCGTGGTGTCCAGGGCGCGGGCGAGCGCGGGGCGCGCCTCGGGCTGCGCGGTGAGCGCGCCGGGCACGGTGGCGGCGGGGAAGCGGGGGTCGGTCAGCCCGAGCCGGAGGGCGTGGACATGACCGACGAAGCGGGGGTCGACCAGTGCGACGCGGCGGTCGGCGGGGACGGCCGAGAGCAGCCGGGCGGCCTCGGTCACGTCGGCGGCGATCTCTACGTCGAAGCCGAGTGACCGCAGATCGTCCGTGAGCGACGACCCGGGTACCGGTGCACCGGTGAGGATGGCGGTCGACAGACGAACTCACTCCTTGGTGCTGACGGGGTCGGCGCGCGACAGTGCGGCCCGATGCGGGCCGGCGGCACGTCGGCAGAGGCTATCGGATCAACGGAAGCGCGAGTTCACCGACCGTTCGTGCCCCGTTCGGGGCGGACCGGCGTCCTGCGACACCGTCCGCGATCATCATCGTCGATCGTCGCCCCGGCTGACAAAACGCGGCCGCCCCGCCCCGTTCGCCCGGACCGCCCCAAGGCTCTGACCTGCAAGCATTTCCGCAGGTCAGAGCAGTTGACAACGGTGTTCAGTACCGTGTTGCCGCATACCCCCCACCCGTAGTTCACTGGGCCTGCCGGGCCGATCGCGTCCGGAGTTCCGAGACGACCGGGAGGCGTTCCCCATGGGGGCAGGGCACGACCACGGACACACACACGGCGGGCCGCCGCCCACCGGCACGGCGGCGGCCGCCCACCGGGGGCGGCTGCGGATCGCGCTCGGCATCACACTCACCGTGATGACCGTGGAGATCGCCGGCGGTCTGATCGCCAATTCGCTCGCGCTGATCGCCGACGCGGCCCATATGGCGACCGATGCCCTGGGGCTGGGCATGGCGCTGCTGGCGATCCACTTCGCCAACCGGCCGGCCGGGCCGAACCGCACCTTCGGCTACGCCCGCGCCGAGATCCTCGCGGCGCTGGCCAACTGTCTGCTGCTGCTCGGGGTGGGCGGCTTCCTGCTGATCGAGGCCGTCGACCGGTTCATCACCCCGGCGGAGACCAGGGGCGGGGTGGCCATCGCCGTCGCCGCGATCGGCATGGTCGCCAACATCGTCTCCCTGTCGCTGCTGATGCGCGGGCAGAAGGAGAGCCTCAATGTGCGCGGCGCCTATCTGGAGGTGCTGGCGGACACGCTCGGCTCGGTCGCGGTGCTGGTGTCGGCGGGGATCATCCTGCTCACCGGCTGGCAGGCGGCCGACCCGATCGCCTCGCTGCTCATCGGCCTGATGATCGTCCCGCGCACCGTGAAGCTGCTCCGGGAGACGCTCAACGTTCTGCTGGAGTCGGCCCCCAAGGGCGTCGACATGGCGGAGGTCCGGGCCCATATCGTCGCCCTGCCCGGTGTGCTGGACGTCCACGACCTGCACGCCTGGACGATCACCTCGGGCATGCCGGTGCTCTCCGCCCATGTGGTGGTGCGCCAGGACGTGCTGGACTCCGTCGGCCACGAGAAGCTCCTCCACGACCTCCAGGGCTGCCTCGGCACCCACTTCGACGTGGAGCACTGCACCTTCCAGCTGGAGCCGAGCGGCCACGCCGAGCACGAGTCCCGGCTCTGCCACTGAACCCCGTACGGCGGGGCGTGTAGGCTCGTCGCAGAGGCGTTCGACCTCTGATGCGCCGATTCCCATGGCGCGGGACGAACGGAACGGGAAAGAGGTCGAGGCGGATGACGGTTGTGAAGGCGCCCACCCGGCGCGGCCTCCGGTCCTTCCCCGTCTCCCGGGTTCTCGGCTGACGTTCCCGCCCCACGGCGGACCACCCGTCGGCCGGACCCCTTTCCATCCAAGGGTTTCCACGTTGACCGACAACGAGAACGACCACACCACCCCTTCCGGGCCTCCCCCGGCCGGCCCTCGCTGGCCGACCCGTCCGGAGACGCCCGCCGACGCGGCGGCCGTACGCGCGGTCAACACCGCCGCGTTCCCGACACCCGACGAAGCGGCGCTCGTCGACGCACTGCGCACCGACCCGGCGGCCTGGCTGCCCGGTCTCTCCATGGTCGCGACGAACGGCCCGGGCGGCGCCGTCGTGGCGTACGCCCTGCTGACCCGGTGCCGGGTCGGCGCGGCACCGGCGCTCGCGCTGGCCCCGGTGGCCACGGCCCCGGAGCACCAGCGGCGGGGTGCCGGGCAGGCCGTGGTACGGGCGGTGCTCGACGCGGCCCGGCTGCGGGGCGAACCGCTCGTCCTGGTGCTCGGCCACCCCGAGTACTACCCGATGTTCGGTTTCGTACCGGCGTCGCGGTACGGGATCCGGCCGGGCTTCGAGGTCCCGGACGAGGCGATGATGGCGCTGGTGCTCGACGCGTCCGCGCCGGTCCCCGGGGGCACGATCGTCTACCCGGCCGCCTTCGGCGTCTGACCCGGTCCGCCGGACGCGCCCCGAGCGTGTCCGGCGGACGCGCCCCAGGTACGGACAAGCCCCTTTTGTACGGCAGACTTGGCCGGACTCGACGGGACCGGCGCACCGGGCCGGGACCATAGCGAAGGATGGGTATGCCGACCACACCAGCCACCGCGGCGCACAGCTCGTCGAACGGCGCAGCAGAAGAGATCATGCTCGAACTGGTCGACGAGAACGGCACCACCATCGGTACGGCGGAGAAGCTCGCCGCCCACCAGGCGCCGGGACAGCTGCACCGTGCCTTCTCCGTCTTCCTCTTCGACGAGCAGGGCAGACTGCTGCTCCAGCGCCGCGCGCTCGGCAAGTACCACTCCCCCGGTGTCTGGTCGAACACCTGCTGCGGCCACCCCTACCCGGGCGAGGCGCCGTTCACCGCCGCCGCCCGGCGCACCCATGAGGAGCTGGGGATCTCCCCCTCCCTGCTGGCCGAGGCGGGCACGGTCCGCTACAACCACCCCGACCCGGCCTCCGGCCTGGTGGAGCAGGAGTTCAACCACCTCTTCGTGGGGATGGCGCAGGACCGGCCGGAGCCCGATCCGGAGGAGGTCGGCGAGGTCGCCTTCGTGACGGCGGCGGAGCTCGTCGAGCGGCATGCCGAGGCGCCGTTCTCGGCGTGGTTCATGACGGTGCTGGACGCCGCGCGTCCGGCGATCAGGGAACTGACCGGGCCGTCCGCCGGCTGGTGACGTCCCGCCCGGCCGCGCCCAGCCCGGTCGGGCGGGACGCGGCCGGGGTTCAGGGCCGGGGGTTCAGCGGCAGGGCCGCCCAGATGATCTTTCCGCCGCCCGCGGTGTGCTCCACGTCGCAGGCGCCGCCCGCCTCCCGGGTGATCTCCCGGACCAGCAGCAGGCCGCGCCCGCCGGTCTGCCCGTGGTCCGTCTCCAGGGCCGTCGGTCGGTAGGGGTGGTTGTCCTCGACGGACACCCGGATCCACGTCTCGTCGACGGCCACCTCGACGGCGAGCTCCGGCGAGAGCAGCGCGGCGTGCTTCACCGCGTTGGTGACCAGTTCGGAGACGATGACCAGCAGCCCTTCGGCCACGTCCTCGTCCAGTGGTACGCCCTGGCGCGCGATCAGGTCGCGCACCGCGTGCCGGGCCTGCGGTACGGAGACGTCCACGGCCGGGGCGGTGAACCGCCAGACCCCCTCGTACGACACGGGCCGGGCGGGGACACTCCCGCGGCTCTCCATAGTCCGGTACCCGCTCTCCACTCGATGGTGACTGCACGTCGGGTACAGAGTGCTCGGCGTATCCGGTACGGACTGGGTCACTGAACTGAATTCGACTCCTATCGACGTGTTCTGACCGGACTGCGCACCGACGGCTCAGTCTTCGGACCGGTTGTGCCCGTCCTTGCCGGGTGACTCGGGGAAGCCTCCGGTCACCCTCTGTTGCTCCGAGACCAGCGAGACGATCCGGCGGCCGCCGATCCCGGTCGCGATCAGGCCGAGCCCGTCGAAGAGCAGCGCCAGCGAGAAGAAGAGGCCGAGGACGTAGCGGCTGCTGTGCGGCCAGTCGAAGAGCACCAGCAGCCCCAGCAGCAGGCCGAAGACGCCCTGCAGCAGCGTCCAGCCGAACTGCGGGCCGCGCACCACGACGCTGCCCACCAGGCGGAACACCCCGCCGGTGAGGAAGAGCAGGGCGGCGAACATGGTCAGAGCCTCCGCGCTGCCCTGCGGGTGGCGGATGACGACGACTCCGGCGGCGATGTTCAGCGCGGCCACCACGACGCCCAGCCAGAAGTAGTCGGTGCCGCGCGAGTCGATGGCGTGCAGGAGTCCGACGAGCCCGCCGACCAGCAGCAGCCAGCCGAACAGGAGCATCGACGTCAGTGTCGCGACGCCGGTGTAGACGAGGCCGACCAGTCCGGCCACGACGAGAATGGTGCCGAGCAGGGCGAGCCAGCCGAAGCTGCGGCTCAGCCTCCTGCCCTCGGCTGCGGGATCGGCCATGGGAAGCTCCTCACGGTACGTGCCGGATCGGCGACCCCTTCCTGATCGTAGGTTCGAACGCGCCGGATAGCATCCGGCCCATGGAGCGCACCGAACCCGGGCTGGAGCATGCCGTCGCGGACGGCGTCGCCACCGTCGTCATCCGCAACCCCGCCAAACGCAACGCGATGACCACCGCGATGTGGTCCGCGCTGCCCGTCCTGCTGGAGCGGCTGGCGAAGGAGGAGGCGGTCAGGGTGCTGGTGCTCACCGGTGCCGGGGACACCTTCTGCGCCGGTGCGGACATCGCCTCGCTGCGCGAGCCGGGGAGCGACCCGCAGGGGCTCGCGGTGGCGGCCGAGGAGGCGCTGGCCGCGTTCCCCCGGCCGACGCTCGCGGCGATCCGGGGCTACTGCGTGGGCGGCGGGAGTCAGCTGGCGGCCGCCTGCGATCTGCGGTTCGCCGAGGAGGGCGCGTCCTTCGGCGTCACCCCGGCCAAGCTCGGCGTCGTGTACGCCGCGTCGTCGACCCGCCGGCTGGTGGCGCTGACCGGTCCGGCCACCGCGAAGCACCTGCTCTTCTCCGGTGAGCTGATCGACACCGCGCGGGCGCTGCGGACCGGCCTGGTCGACGAGGTGCTGCCGGCCGGCGGGCTGGACGGGCGGGTCGCCGCCTACGTACGGACCCTGGTGGCCCGCTCGGGGCTGACGCAGGCGGCGGCGAAGGAGTTCGCCGACGGGCGGGAGGGGCGGGAGGCGTACTGGGCGGAGCAGGCGCGCCGCAGCGGCGACACCGCCGAGGGGGCCGCCGCCTTCCTGGAGCGCCGCGCGCCGCGCTTCGCCTGGACGAGCGGGGCCTGACCGGCACGGCCGACAGCGCTCGCGGCACGCGAGGCCGCACCGCCGACGCATCGACCACCCCTGCCTGACGGTCATTCAACTCCCCTTAACAGACGGGAGGTTGGCACGGGACCGGGCGAACGGGCCACGGCCGTCGCCGGTGCCTCTTGTGACGGGACCGGGACAGACGCCCCGGCCGGGGCTCCACTACGCTGACGCCCGAACCCGCGCGAGCCTCGGTGGAACGCCGGTTTCCGTATGGTGCGGGCGCGTTGTGTCGTACTCCTCGTACGAGGCGGCTGCCCGCGTGGCGCAGGCACGACCAACCAGGGGTGACGATCGGCATGTCCCGACCGGACGATGGCCCGGTTCCGCACCCGGCCGGCGCCCCGGGGTGGCCCGCCGCTCCGCCGCCGGTCCGACCGCTGGGATCCGGCGATCCGGTCACCGCGGGCCCGTACCGGCTGGAGGGCCTGCTGGGTTCGGGCGGCATGGGCCGTGTCTACCTGGCGCGCACCCCGGCCGGCAGCCCGGTGGCGGTCAAGGTCGTGCACCGCGAGTACGCGGCCGACGCGTCGTTCCGCAAGCGGTTCGAGCAGGAGGTGGCCGCGGCCCGGCGGGTGCAGGGCCTCTACACCGTGCCGGTCGTCGACGCGGACCTGGGCACCGACGAACCGTGGCTGGCCACGGCGTACGTCCCCGGCCCGGCCCTGCACGACGCGGTGGCCGCGCGGGGGCCGCTGGCGGCGGAGACGGTGCTGGCGCTGACCGCGCAGGTGGCCGAGGCACTGCAGTCCATCCACGCGGCCGGGGTGATCCACCGCGATCTGAAACCCTCCAACATCCTCATCGGCGCCGACGGCCCCAAGGTCATCGACTTCGGGATCGCCCGGGCCGCGGACGTCACCTCGGTGACGAGTACGGGCATGCTGGCCGGAACGCCCGGCTACATGGCGCCCGAGTACATCAGGGGCGAGAGCCTCACCGAGGCCGTCGACGTCTTCGCGCTCGGCGCCATCGCCGCGTACGCCGCCACGGCGCGGCCCGCGTTCGGCGGCACCGGGCACAGTGTGCTGTACCGCATCCTCGAACAGGCACCGGATCTCGACGGCTGCCCCGAGCCCGTCCGGACCGTGGCCGCCCGCTGCCTGGCGAAGGATCCGGTGGAACGGCCGGACCTGGCCGAGGTCATCCGGCTGTGCCGCACCGACGGCCCCGATCCCGCCGTGCCGCCGCCGCGGACCGTGGCCGACCCCGCACCGGACTTCCACGGCGCCGCCACCGCGCCCGCCGCCGCGCCCCGGGCACAGAACCCGGCACCGGGCGCGGCGACCGTGCCCGAGCCCGCGCAGCCCGTTCCCTTCGCGGATGCTTCGTCGATACCCGGTCCCGCGCTGGTGGGCGGCATCGGGGTGCTGGCCGTGGTCGCCGTACTGGTCGCGGTGCTGCTGCCCGGCAACTCCTCCGACCGCGACACGCCCACCGAGTTGAAGCCGGCCGTCACCCTCGGGGGCTATCCGAAGGGCAAGGCACCGGAGGGGGTGGCGTTCAGCCCCGACGGCAGGACCCTCGCGACGGGCGGCAAGGACGGCAAGGTGCGGGTGTGGGACGTGGCCCGCCGCGAGGTCCGCGCGACCCTGGCCCCGCGTCCCGCACCCGGCCGCACCATGGTGTCGGTGACCGCGGTCGCCTTCAGCCCCGACGGGCGCCTGCTCGCCGCCGGAACGGACAGCAGCGTCGTGGCACTGTGGGACGTGGCCCGGCGACGGCAGGTCGCGTCCATCACCACGACCGACGACGATTCGGACTCCCTCGACAGCGTGGTGTTCAGTCCCGACGGCCGGCTTCTGGCCACCGCGAGCGAGGGCGGCGCCCACCTCTGGAACGCGAGGACGGGCCCGGACCTGGGCAAACGGGTCGCCGTCCTCGACGACGACATGTGGGCGCGGCAGGTGGAGTTCAGCCGGGACGGCAGGACCCTGGCCACCGTGGGCCACTCCTACGACCAGGACCACGGCTCCGACTGGACCGTGCGGCTCTGGGACGTGGCCCGGCGCAAGGTGCGCAAGGAACTCGACCGTGCCGAGGAGATCTACGGCGTCTCGTACAGCGCCGACGGCAGGACCATCGCCACCGCCGCGGAGAACCGGAGGGTCGAGCTGTGGAACGCTGCCGACGGCCGTGCCGCCGGCAGCGTCGCCGAGACGACCGGCGTGCCGGTCCAGAGCGTGCAGTACAGCCCTCGCGGCTCCACCCTCGCCGTGTACGACGGCGATGTGGTCCGGCTCTGGGACACGGCCGGGAACAGGCTGACGTACCGGCTGGTCGGCAACAACTGGAACGTACGGACCCTGGCGTTCAGCCCGGACGGCACGCGGGTCGCCACGACGAGTCCCGACGGTGTCGTGTACCTGTGGAAGATCCCGGCGTCCTGACGCCGTCCGGGGGACGGAAGTACGAGGGGGGCGCCCTACCGCAGGAGGCGGTGACGTCCGGCGCGGAAGCGTTCGACCATGGCCGCCGGTGCCTTCTCCGGCGAGCCCGCGTCGTAGGGCGGCTGCGGGTCGTACTCGGTCAGCAGCTGGACGGCCCGGGCGTGCTCGTCGCCCGCGATCCGGCCCGCCAGGGTGAGCCCCATGTCGATGCCGGCCGAGACGCCCGCCGCCGTGACGTACTTGCCGTCGACGACGACGCGCTCCCCGGTAGGTTCGGCGCCGAGCTCCGCCAGCACGTCCAGCTGGAGCCAGTGCGAGGTGGCCCGCCGCCCGGTCAGCAGTCCGGCGGCGGCGAGCAGCAGCGAGCCGGTGCAGACGGAGGTGGTCCAGGTGCTGGTGGCGTCGGCGGTGCGCAGCCAGCCGAGCAGCTCCGGGTCGGCCATCAGGCCGCGCTGGCCGGGGCCGCCGGGCACGACCAGCACATCGGGCGCCGGCACGTCGGCGAAGGTCCGCTCGGCGACGAGGGAGAGGCTGCCGGTGTCGTTGCGCACGGGGCCCGCCTCCCCGGCGACGAACACGGTCTCGGCGCCGGGGAGGCGGGCGAGCATCTCGTGGGGGCCTACGGCGTCGAGTGCGGTGAAGCGGTCGTAGAGGACGACGGCGATCTGCATGGACTTGTCCTTCGTGGTCAGTGGGTGGCGGGTCGGGTCCGGAAGTGGCGGCGGTATTCGGTGGGGGTGGTGGCCAGCACCCTGACGAAGGCGCGGCGCATCGCCTCGGAGGTGCCGTAGCCGCAGGCGCGCGCGATGCCGTCGACGCCTTCGGTGGTGTCCGTCAGCAGGCGGCGGGCCTGTTCGAGGCGTACCCGGTCCACATAGCGGCCGGGGGTGAGGCCCGTCTCGTCGCGGAAGGCGCGGGCGAAGTGCCGGGGCGAGAGCCGGGCGCGGGCGGCGAGCGCCTCGACGCGGAGGTCGGCGGCCGGGTTCTCGGTGATCCAGTGCTGGACCTCGCGCAGCGGTTCGCGCCGGGCGGTCTGGACGGCGAGCTGGGCGCTGAACTGGGCCTGATTGCCGGGGCGGCGCAGGAAGACCACCAGATGACGGGCGATGTCGTGGGCGATCCGCCGGCCGTGGTCCTCCTCGACGAGCGCCAGGGCCAGGTCGATGCCGGCCGTGACGCCCGCGGAGGTGGCCAGTCTGCCGTCGCGGACGAAGATGGGGTCCAGGTCGACCTCGACGGCGGGATGGCGGCGCGCGAGGTGGTCGCAGACCGTCCAGTGGGTGGTCACCCGGTGGCCGTCCAGCAGTCCGGCCGCGGCGAGCAGCAGGGCCCCGGTGCAGACGGAGACGAGCCGTTCGGCGCGCGGGGCGTGCTCCCGGAGCCAGTCGACGAGTGCCGGGTCGGGGGTGCGGGTGCCCTCGCCGCCGGGGACGAGCAGGATATGGGGCGTGCCGGTGCCGCTCAGGGCCGTGTCCGGGACCAGGAGAAGCCCGCTGCTGGTGCGGACGGGGGCGCCGTCGAGCGTGGCGGTGCGCAGGGCGTACCCGGCGCCCGGGAAGCGGGAGGCTCCGGCGAAGACCTCCACCGGCCCGGTGACGTCGAGGCTCTGGACCCCTTCGTAGAGCACGACGAGTACGGATCGCTGCGTCATGGCCGCAATCCTGGCGGGCCCCGGCGGTGGCGGCAACGACGGGGAACCCACCTTTCCTGCCATGGTCACGGGTGTGTCGGCAGTCGGCGGAAGCGGGCCGCCGCACGGGGTATCGGGCGTACCGACCAGTCGGTAGTGTGCCGCCATGAGCACTCTGCCGCCGCGCGCCGGACGCCGCTGCCACAACGCCCTCAACACGCTGCACTCGACGGTCTACTTCTCGCCGGATCTCGCCGAGCAGTACGCCGCGCTCGGCGTCGACGACTGGAGCGGCGCCTACTTCGCCTCGCGCGCGGCGGCGATGGGTGCCGTGGGTCCGGGCCCGGTCACCGCGGCCTTCTACAACTTCGACCACCGGCTCATCGCCCGGTACCTGCCCGCCGTCTGGTCCACCGTCTCCCCCGGGGCGGCCCTGGACGCCCGGCTGCGCGCCGCCGACGCCACCCTGCGCCGGCTGCTGGGCGAGGCGGCGATCGCCTCCCCGGAGATGGCGGAGGCGGCGAAGCTCGCGCTGCGCGCGACCGAGGCCTGCACCCGGCACTCCCGTCCGCTCTACGCCGCCCACGCCGACCTCCCGGTGCCCGAGGAGCCGCATCTGGCGTTCTGGCACGCCGCGACGCTGCTGCGCGAGCACCGCGGCGACGGCCACATGGCCGCGCTGCTGACCGCCGGCCTCGACCCGCTGGAGTCGGTGGTCAGCCACACCGCGACCGGCCGGGGGATGTCCCCGCGCTGGGTGATGACCACCCGGGGCTGGGTGGACGCCGACCTGGACGCGGCGCGGGAGCGGCTGCGCCTGCGCGGGGTGCTGGACGCGGACGGCGAGCTGACGGAGACGGGCACGGCGCTCCGCGCCGAGTTGGAGGAGACCACGGACCGGATGGACGCGGCGCCGTACGAGCATCTGGGCGCGGCGGGGGTGGAGCGGCTGACGGAGCTGGGGCGCGGTTTCCTGGCCTCGGCGGCCTCGGCCGGCGCCTTCCCCGATGATCTGATCGGCAGGGGCTGACCCGCCGTCCGGCCGACAACCGGGGGTGGCCGGGCGACACGGCGCCCGGCCACCCGGCACAATGCAGGGCTGGAGCATGTCCGGCCCTGATCCGCCGGACGCGCGCCAAGGGGCAGTGCCCCGGCATGCACAGCAGTGGAGCCCGTACGAGAAGGCGAGTCGGTAGAACCGTGACGACGTCCATCGAAGGCAGGATCGCCGAGGAGCTCGGCGTACGCGAACGGCAGGTGAAGGCGGCCGTCGAGCTGCTGGACGGCGGGTCGACCGTCCCGTTCATCGCCCGCTACCGCAAGGAAGCGACCGAGATGCTCGACGACGCGCAGCTGCGCACGCTCGAGGAGCGGCTGCGCTATCTGCGGGAGCTGGAGGACCGCCGGTCGGCGATCCTCGACTCGGTGCGTGAGCAGGGCAAGCTGGACGACGCGCTGGAGGCGCGGATCCGGGCCGCCGACACCAAGGCGCGGCTGGAGGACATCTACCTGCCGTTCAAGCCCAAGCGGCGCACGAAGGCGCAGATCGCCCGGGAGGCCGGGCTCGAACCGCTCGCCGACGGGCTGCTCGGCGACCCGTCCGTCGATCCGCTCGCCGCCGCCGCCGCGTTCGTCGACGCCGACAAGGGCGTCGCGGACCCGGCGGCGGCGCTGGAGGGCGCCCGCGCCGTCCTCACCGAGCGGTTCTCCGAGGACGCCGACCTGATCGGCGAGTTGCGCGAGCGGATGTGGACGCGGGGCCGGCTGGCGGCCCGGGTCCGGGAGGGCAAGGAGGAGGCCGGGTCGAAGTTCGCCGACTACTTCGACTTCGCCGAACCCTTCACCGAACTGCCCTCGCACCGGGTGCTCGCGATGCTGCGGGGTGAGAAGGAGGACGTGCTCGACCTGGTCCTGGAGCCTGAGGAGCCCTCCGACGCCCCCGGCCCCTCGGCGTACGAGAACCTGGTGGCCCGGCGCTTCGGCGTGGCCGACCGGGGCCGGCCCGGCGACAAGTGGCTCGGCGACACGGTGCGCTGGGCCTGGCGGACCCGGATCCTGGTGCACCTCGGCATCGATCTGCGGCTGCGGCTGCGCACCGCGGCGGAGGACGAGGCGGTCCGCGTCTTCGCGTCGAACCTGCGCGATCTGCTGCTCGCCGCCCCGGCCGGGACGCGGGCCACGCTCGGGCTCGACCCCGGTTTCCGTACCGGGGTGAAGGTCGCCGTCGTCGACTCGACCGGGAAGGTCGTCGCGACGGACGTCATCCACCCGCACGTCCCGGCGAACAAGTGGGACCAGGCGCTGGCCTCGCTGGCCCGGCTGGCCAAGGCCCACCAGGTCGACCTGATCGCGATCGGCAACGGCACGGCGTCCCGCGAGACGGACAAGCTCGCCGGTGAACTCATCGACAAGCACCCGGAGCTGAAGCTCACCAAGGTGATGGTCTCGGAGGCGGGCGCCTCCGTGTACTCGGCCTCGGCCTTCGCCTCGCAGGAGCTCCCCGACATGGACGTGTCGTTGCGCGGGGCCGTCTCCATCGCCCGGCGGCTCCAGGACCCGCTCGCCGAGCTGGTGAAGATCGACCCGAAGTCGATCGGCGTCGGCCAGTACCAGCACGACCTGTCCGAGGTGAAGCTCTCCCGCTCGCTGGACGCGGTCGTCGAGGACTGTGTGAACGGGGTCGGGGTCGACGTCAACACCGCCTCCGCGCCGCTGCTCTCACGGGTGTCCGGGATCGGCTCGGGGCTCGCCGAGAACATCGTGGCGCACCGCGACGCCAACGGCCCCTTCCTCTCCCGCCGGGCGCTGAAGGACGTGGCGCGGCTGGGGCCGAAGGCGTACGAGCAGTGCGCGGGCTTCCTGCGCATCCGGGGCGACGACCCGCTGGACGCCTCCAGCGTGCACCCGGAGGCGTATCCGGTGGTCCGGGCGATGGCGAAGAAGACGGGCGGCGACGTCGCCTCGCTGGTCGGCAACACGGGCGTGCTGCGGTCGCTGCGGGCCGACGACTTCGTGGACGCGAAGTTCGGTCTGCCGACGGTCTCCGACATCCTGAAGGAGCTGGAGAAGCCGGGGCGCGACCCCCGGCCCGCGTTCCGTACCGCCACCTTCAAGGAGGGGGTCGAGAAGATCGGCGACCTGGAGTCCGGCATGGTGCTGGAGGGGGTCGTCACCAACGTCGCGGCGTTCGGCGCGTTCGTGGACGTCGGTGTCCACCAGGACGGTCTGGTGCATGTGTCGGCGATGTCGCGGACGTTCGTGAAGGACCCGAGGGACGTCGTGAAGCCGGGCGACATCGTGAAGGTCAAGGTCATGGACGTCGACGTGGCCCGGAAGCGGATCTCGCTGACGCTGCGGCTGGACGACGACGCGGCGGCGGGCGCGGGCGCCCAGGGCGGCGGTGCGCGGCGCGAGCGCGGTGAGCGCGGCGGTCAGGGCGGCCGGCCGCCCCGGCAGCGCCAGGGCCAGGGGCAGGGCCAGGGGCAGCAGGGCGGCGGCCAGAACCGCGAGCGGCGCGGTGGCGGCGCGGCCCGGCAGACCCCCGCGCCGGTGAACAGCGCGATGGCGGACGCCCTGCGGCGGGCCGGTCTCACCGGCCCGGACCGGGACGGCGGCCGGAAGCGGTAGCGCCGGGGGGGGTGGAGGGAGGCGCGCTTCCCTCCACCCCCGCGCCCGGTCTCAGACCTCCGTCACCTGCCCGCCCGCCACCTCGATCCGGCGGGTCGTACGGACCGCCTCCAGCATCCGCCGGTCGTGGGTGACCAGCAGCAGCGTCCCGTTGTACGAGTCCAGCGCCGACTCCAGCTGCTCGATCGCGGGCAGGTCGAGGTGGTTGGTCGGCTCGTCGAGCACCAGGAGGTTGACGCCCCGGCCCTGGAGCAGGGCGAGCGCCGCCCGGGTCCGCTCGCCCGGGGAGAGCGTGGTGGCGGGGCGCATCACATGGTCGGCCCGCAGGCCGAACTTGGCGAGCAGGGTCCGCACGTCGGCCGGTTCGGTGTCGGGCACGGCCGCGCAGAACGCCTCCAGCAGCGTCTCCGTACCGTGGAAGAGCTTGCGGGCCTGGTCGACCTCGCCGACCACCACGCCCGAGCCGAGCGTCGCCTGTCCGGAGTCCAGCGGCAGGCGGCCGAGCAGTGCGGCGAGGAGGGTGGACTTGCCCGCGCCGTTGGCGCCGGTGATGGCGACCCGGTCGGCCCAGTCGATCTGGAGCGAGGCCGGGCCGAAGCCGAAGTCGCCGCGCACGGCCCGCGCCTCGCGCAGGGTGGCCACCACGGACCCGGAGCGGGGCGCGGAGGCGATCTCCATCCTCAGCTCCCACTCCTTGCGGGGCTCCTCGACGACGTCGAGCCGTTCGATCATGCGCTGGGTCTGCCGGGCCTTCGCGGCCTGCTTCTCGCTCGACTCGCTGCGGAGCTTGCGGCCCATCTTGTCGGAGTCGGTGGCCTTGCGGCGGGCGTTCTTGACGCCCTTGTCCATCCAGGAGCGCTGCATGTGGGCGCGGCCTTCGAGCGCGGAGCGCTTGTCGGCGTACTCCTCGTACTCCTCGCGGGCGTGCCGGCGGGCGCGGTCCCGTTCCTCCAGGTAGGACGCGTAGCCACCGCCGTAGAGGTTGATCTGCTGCTGGGCCAGGTCCAGTTCGAGGACCTTGGTCACCGTGCGCATCAGGAACTCGCGGTCGTGGCTGATGACGACCGTGCCCGCGCGGAGGCCGGAGACGTAGCGCTCCAGCCGCTCCAGGCCGTCCAGGTCGAGGTCGTTGGTGGGCTCGTCGAGCAGGAAGACGTCGTACCGGGAGAGCAGCAGGGAGGCCAGTCCGGCGCGGGCGGCCTGGCCGCCGGAGAGCGCGGTCATGGGCAGGTCGAGGCCGACGGTCAGGCCGAGCTCGGCCGCGGTCTCCTCGGCGCGCTCGTCCAGGTCGGCGCCGCCCAGGGCCAGCCAGCGCTCCAGGGTCTCGGCGTAGGCGTCGTCCGCGCCGGGCGTCCCGTCGACGAGCCCCTGCGTCGCGGCGTCCATCGCGGCCTGGGCCTCGGCGACGCCGGTGCGGCGGGCCAGGAACTCCCGCACGGTCTCGCCCGCGCGCCGCTCCGGCTCCTGCGGGAGGTGGCCGACGGTGGCGGTGGGCGGGGAGAGCCGCAGCTCGCCCTCCTCCGGCCGGTCGAGTCCGGCGAGCAGCCGGAGGAGGGACGATTTTCCGGCTCCGTTGACTCCGACGAGACCGATCACGTCGCCGGGCGCGACCACGAGGTCGAGCCCGGCGAAGAGCGTGCGGTCGCCGTGTCCGGCGGCGAGGTCCTTGGCGACGAGAGTGGCAGTCATCAGGGGGCCGATTTTAGGGGACGCCCCCCGATGGCCCGCCGGCCGGCGGTGTCAGGAGCGGCCGTCTCCCGGAACGTGCCGGGTCCGGTGCGGCGGGGTCACGCCCCGGAGCCCGGGCACCGGGTCCGCGGCCGTCGCGGTGGCGGAGCCGGCGGTGGCCCGTACGAAGGCGCCGGCGCCGCCGACCAGGGGCAGCTTCGCGGTGGTGCGGGAGAGGTCGAGGGTGAGGGTGGGGGTGGAGTCGGGCGGGTCGATGAGGTCGCGGTCGGTGCCCGCGACGATCAGGGCGAGGCGGTGGCCGGCCGGGACGACGTGGTCGGTGGCGGCCAGGTCGACGGTGAGGGTGACGGGGCGGCCCGGGGTGAGCGGGCGGCCCTTGCCGGGCGAGGCGTAGGTGCCGAGGTCGGCCCAGCCCCGGCTGATCACGGTCCGGTCGACGGTGGTGGTGCGGGCCGCGGTGTTCCGGTAGCAGGCGCTGTCGCCGGGGGTGCTCCCGCCCCAGCAGCTGCGGTCGGCGAGGGTGGTGATGCCCTCGCCGGAGGCTCCGTAGTCGCGGATGGTGTCGGGGCCGATGTCCACCAGGACCGCGGAGAGGTGGGCGGTCGAGGTGGTCGGGGTGGCGGTGACGGTGACCTTCGTGGAGCCGGACAGGCGCAGGTCGGCGGTGAGCGGCGCGGTGCGGAACCCGGCCTTGGCGCCGGTGCTCCGGTCCACGTCGGCGGCCCAGTCGGTCTCGCTCAGCGCCGGGTCGTCGGTGAACGTCTCGGTGGCGCCGGGGCGGGCGGGGCGCAGGCCCAGGGTGCCGACGCCGGGGGCGGTGCCCGGGGCGGGGCGCACGGTGGTGGGGCGGGTGGTGCGGGGCGGCCAGGCCCGGTCGGTGGACCACTGGTCGGGGTGGCGTTCGACGTCGGCCATCGGCTCGCGGTCGATGCCGTTGTCGTAGCCGAGGAGGTAGTGGTCGAACCAGCGGTGCAGGGTGTCGACCCACTCGGCGCGCCGGTAGTCGAACGGGTCCACGTGTCCGGTCTGGGAGAGCCAGATCTTGCGTTCCACGCCCTGGGCCGCGAGCGCGTCCCACCACTGGCCGAGGTGCTTGGTGCGGACGTTGAGGTCCTGCATGCCGTGGACGGCGAAGACGCTGGCGCGTACCTTGCGGGCGTCCTTCACGTAGTCGCGCTCGCTCCACAGCGGGGTCCAGTCGCCGTTGCGCGGCGACCCGTCGGCGAGCCGCTGCTGCACGGCGGCGCAGCGTCCGCCCGCCTCGGGGCTCTCCACGTAGCCGGCGAGCAGGTCGGGGCCGCCGTCGTAGAGGGGTGCGCCCTGGGCGAAGTAGTAGTCGTACCAGGAGGAGATGGCGCTGATCGGCACGATGGTGCGCAGTCCCCGGACGCCGGTCGCGGCGACGCCGTTGGCGATGGTGCCGTCCCAGCTCTTGCCGATCATTCCGGTGCGCCCGTTGGACCAGCCCGCCGTGGCGCGTTCGTCGCCGGTGCGGGTGGTGTAGGCGCGGGCGCGGCCGTTCAGCCAGTCGATCACGGCCTTGGCGGACTGCACCTCGGCGCGTCCGCCGACGTCGACACAGCCGTCCGCGCGATTGGTTCCGGCCAGATCGACGGCGACGAAGGCGTAGCCGCGCGGGACGAAGTAGTTGTCGTAGTAGAGCGGGAATCCGACCGGTTGACCGTCGCTGTCGTAGGTCTTGAGCTGGCTCTCGTTACCGCGTCCACAGCAGGAGTAGTACGGGCTGGCATCCATGATGACGGGGATCTTCCGGCCCTGGCGGGCAGGTTCGCGCGGCCGGATGATGTCGGCGGCGACCCGGTCGGAGCGGCCGTCCCCGTCGCTGTCGAGGCCGGTGTCGACCCAGACGGATTCGCGGACGGCGTCCGCGTAGGAGTAGACGGGCCGGCTCTCCGGCGGCCGGGCGTCGCCGGGGCCCGCGCCCTGTGCGCCGGCCGGGGAGAGCAGGACGGCCATCAGGGCGGCCACGGCCGCCACCACCAGGGATCTGTACCTCGAACGGAGTCCTTGCGCACGTGTCGGCATGGGCGGAAGGTACTCCTGGTCAACTCCCGTGCGACAGAGGGCGGTCGACGGCGAAGGGGGCGTGATCGCGGTGTGCACCGGGCGCCCCGCGATGGCGGCCGAATGGCGATCGTGTGACAGCTGTGGCCATGGACACGACCGGGGCGGTGGCCTCTGATTAGGGTCGACGTGACGGTTCAAGAGATCTTCCGCCCCGACCACTTGGAGCATTCCGTGCACCGCAGACTCATCGTCCCGAGCGCGCTCGCGGCCTCCCTGCTGCTGGCGATCCCGGCCTCGGCCGCCGGGGGCACCGCGGGCGCCCCGGGCATCGGCGACCCCTACTACCCGTACAGCGGCAACGGCGGCTACGACGTCTCCCACTACGACCTGCGGCTGAAGTACCAGCCGAAGACCGATCTGCTGGAGGGGACGGCGACGATCCTCGCCACGACCACCCAGGAACTCTCCCGTTTCAACCTGGACTTCGGGCTGGACGTCTCCGAGGTACGGGTGAACGGGAAGATCGCCGGTCACGAGAAGACCGGCGAGCAGGAGCTGGAGATCACCCCGGCGGCTCCGCTGGCGAAGAACAAGGCCGTCTCGGTGGTCGTGCGGTACGCGGGCAAGCCCTCCGAGGTGAAGATCAACGGCTGGACGTCCTGGGTCCGCACCCCGGACGGCGCGGTGGCCGCGCAGGAGCCGGAGTCGGCCGCCTGGTGGTACCCGAGCAACGACCACCCGCTGGACAAGGCCACGTACGACATCTCCGTCTCGGTGCCGGACGGCCTCCAGGCGATCAGCAACGGGACGCTCCAGTCGCAGAGCTCCAAGCTCGGCTGGACCCGCTTCAACTGGCGCTCCAGCAAGCCGCAGGCGACGTACCTGACGACGCTGGCGGTCGGGAAGTTCGACATCACCACCGACACCACGGCCGACGGGCTGCCGGTGATCAACGCGTACAGCAGGGACCTCGGCGCCAACGCCGGGGCCGCGCGCGCCAGCATCGAGCGGTCCACCGAGGTCGCGGAGTGGCTGTCGGAGGTCTACGGGCCGTACCCCTTCGAGGCGCTCGGCGGCTACGTCCCCAACGTGACCAGCAGCTTCGCCCTGGAGACGCAGACCCGGCCGTTCTACAGCCCGAAGCAGTTCGCCAGCGGCGCGAACATCCAGGTCGTCGTCCATGAGCTGGCGCACCAGTGGTACGGCGACAGCGTCTCGGTCAAGGGCTGGAAGGACATCTGGATCAACGAGGGCTTCGCCCGGTACAGCCAGTGGCTGTGGTCGGAGAAGGAGGGCGAGGGAACCGCCCAGGAACTGGCGGACTACACCTACGCCCAGCACCCGGCCGACGACCCGTTCTGGCAGGTCAAGCCCGGTGACCCGGGCCCGGACAACCAGTTCGACGGGGCGGTCTACGACCGGGGCGCCCTCGCCCTCCAGGCGCTCCGCAACGAGGTGGGCGACGAGAGCTTCTTCGCGCTGCTGAAGGGCTGGCCCGCCGAGCACGCCTACGGCAACGCGAGCGTGGCCGACTTCGTCGCGTACGCGGAGCGGGTCTCGGGCAAGCCCCTGGCCTCGCTGCTGGACACCTGGCTGTTCCAGCCGGTCCGGCCGGAGGCTCCGGCGGCCGCCGGAGCGCGGGGTCGGAGTGCCGACGCGAAGCCCGCGCGGCCCGCCTCCTGGAAGCGGATCGCGGCGACCGACTCCGTGCACGACCGCCGCTGATCGGCACACCGGCGTACCGGGGCCGCCGCCCCTCCCCCACCGGGAGGGGCGGCGGCGTTGGTTAGGCTGACGGCGCCGGTGCGGTAGGACCGGTCCGATGCCGTGTGTACGAGGAGCGCCCCTTGCCCGGTCCGTCCCGCGAATCCGCTTCCGAGGCCCGCCCCACCCTGGAGGCGGTGGCCGCCCGCGCCGGGGTCTCGCGGGCGACCGCCTCCCGGGTGGTGAACGGCGGGGCCGGGGTGCGCAAACCCCTCGCGGAACAGGTGCGCAGAGCCGTCGAGGAGCTGGGCTACGTCCCGAACCACGCCGCCCGGACCCTGGTCACCCGGCGCAACGGCGCGGTCGCCGTGATCGTCGACGAACCGGAGTCCCGGCTCTTCTCCGACCCGTTCTTCTCCCGGCAGATCCGCGGCATAAGCCGTGAACTCACGCTCCACGACTCGCAGTTGGTGCTGCTCCTGGTGGAGGGGCGCGGTGATTTCGACCGGGTCGCCCGCTACCTGGCCGGCGGTCATGTGGACGGCGTACTGGCCTTCTCGCTGCACACCGACGGCGGACTCCCCGCGGTCATCCACCGGTTCCGGGTGCCCACGGTCTACGGCGGCCGGCCCGGCGAGGACCCCGGACCGGGCGCACCCTATGTCGACTGCGACAACCGGGGCGGCGCGGCGGCGGCCGTGCGCCATCTGGTCTCCCTGGGCCGCCGCCGGATCGCGCACATCGCCGGGCCCCGGGACCAGACCTCGGCGCTCGACCGGATCGACGGCTACCGCGACGTGCTGCCGGACGCGGACCCGGCCCTGGTCGCGGACGGGGACTTCACCGCGGAGGGGGGTGCGCGGGCGATGGCGGAGCTCCTCGGCCGCACCCCGGACCTGGACGCGGTCTTCGCCGCCAACGACCTCATGGCCTCCGGCGCACTGCGGGTGCTGCGCGAGCGGGGGCGGGTGGTGCCGGAGGAGGTGGCGCTGGTCGGCTTCGACGACATGGGGTCGATAGCCGAGGCCACCGATCCCCCGCTGACGACGGTCCGTCAGGACGTGGAGGGGATGGGCCGGCTGATGGTGCGGATGCTGATGGAGCGGCTGTCCGGCGACGGCGGCGACGAGGCGCCCCGCTCGGTGGTCACCCCGACCGAGCTGGTGCGCCGGGCCTCCGCCTGAGCCCTGCCCCGGTCACGGGGCAGGGGCGCCCCCCGGGTACCGGGTGGACGCCCCTGCCTTCGGTGCGGTGGTGCCGGACCGCTACTCGCAGGTTCCGGCGAAGGTCGCGCGGGTCACCACGTCGGTGGCGGCCGCGGTGGTGTCCAGCCAGGCGATGCGCTGGCCGTCACCGAGCGACGGGGCCAGCTGGGCGCCGGAGGAGCAGGAGACCCGGGTGAAGGTGTTGAGACCGGCGAGCACGTCGGCGGTCCTGGCGACCTTCGCCTTGCCCGGCCCGCTCCAGGAACCGAGCGCGCCCCACAGGTCGAACGTGGAGTAGGCGAAGTACTCGTCGGTGACGGAGAACTGGGCGAGGTAGACGCTCGACGGGTAGCGCAGCGCGGCGGCCTTGGGCAGGTCGTCGAGCGGGCCCGACACGAACTTGGTGCTCGGGATCAGGAAGCCGCCGGTCTCGCGCCAGAAGACCCGGTCCGAGGTGAGCTGGATGTCCGAGACGTAGTCGAAGAGGAAGCCGGTGATGCGCTTGGTCTGCGTGGTGCCCGTCCTGATGTCGTGGACGTACACGTACGTGCCGTCGCCGCCGGCCCAGGCGATGCGGCCGTTCTTCATCGCCAGGTGGCTCGCGTGGGTGCCGGCCTCGGGGGTCACGTTGACCGTGGTGCCGTCGGCCTTGCGGAGCATGACGTCCTGCTCGCCGTCGGCGGTGGTGCTGATGTAGGCGAGCGCGCCGTTGTCGGTCACCGGCTCGGTCTCGTCGGCGTCGGGGCGGTCCACGACCTTCTTGATCGCGCCCTGGCCCTTGGGACCGGTCTGGTAGACGCCGATGGAGTCACCGGCGATCCGGGTGAAGACGATGCGGTCGTCGTCGAGCGAGGGGTCGAGCAGGTAGGCGTCCTTCTGGGCCAGCTCGTGCGTCGGCTTCTTGCCGAAGCGGCCCACGGTGATGCCGAAGGCGGCGCTGCCCTGGTCCCAGGCGATGGCGTCGCCGTGGCTGATCGCGTAGACGTCGCCGTTGATCTGGGCGGCCTGCTCGTCGACCCCGCTGTAGACCTCGTACGCGGGCAGGACGTCGGCGCCGATGGTGGTGCCGTCGTGCGTGCCGCCCTTCTGCTCCCAGCCGGCCTCGATGCCGTGCTCGTCGAAGGCCTTGTCGATGGCGGCGAGGTCGGCCTTGGAGACGTTCAGCGACTTGGCGGCGAGGGTGACGGCGTTGCGCATGTCGGTGAAGCCGGAGAGCGGGGTGAGGTAGTTCTGCGCGGACCGGTAGATGATCCGGTCGGCGAGCTTGCTGTCGATGTTCTTGCGCATGTCCCACAGCGCGCCGCCGACGATGGTGGAGTTGTAGTGCACCCCGCCGTTGTCGATGTCGAGCGGGATGGGCTGGTAGTCCTTCTGCGCGCTGCGCCCGTCGTTCAGGTCGCGCAGGGCGCACTCCTCCAGCGGCTTGGTGCCGTTGCAGAGGTACTCGCCGATGAGGCCGGACGTGGGGTCGCTCATCGCGACGCCCTTGTCGGCGGTCTCCATGGCGTTGCCGAAGTAGTCGGATATCGCCTCGTTGAGCGCGCCGGACTGGTTGAGGTAGACGAGCCCGGCGGAGTGCTCGGTGACGCCGTGCGTCATCTCGTGGCCGACGACGTCCAGGCCGACGGAGAGCGGGACCCCGTTCATGTGGCCGTAGACCATCTTGGAGCCGTCCCAGAAGGCGTTGGCGTAGTCCTTGCCGTTGGAGGCGACGTTGACGACGGAGTAGATCGTGCCGCCCTTGCCGTCGACGCCGTCGCGGCCGATCTGGTTCTTGTAGTACTCGTAGACCTTCGCCGCGTTCAGGTGGGCGTCGACCGCGCCGGAGGTGGTGTTGGCGCCGTCGAAGCGGTCGCCCGCCGAGGTGGCCAGCGGGATGTCGTCGGTGACCGGGCCGCCCGCGACGTCCGTGTACTGCTTGCGCTGCGCGTCGTAGGTGCGGATCTGGCCGCCGGTGGCCGGGTACATGGCGCGCGTGGAGTCGACGAGGGTGTACGAGCCGTCCGTCTCCTTGTTGACGTCCAGCTTCGCCTCGGTGCCGTCGACGCGGACGCCGGTGCCCTGCGCGGGCGAGGCGTCGGCGGCGTCGACGTTGTTGTACGAGAGCGCGATGCCGCCGACCCGGGCGTCGATGTACACCTCCTGGCGGACCGGGGCGCCGTTCGCCCTGCCGCCGGTGACGGTGAAGTGCCAGGCCAGCCGGCCGCCCTTGGCGTCGGGCAGGACGGACAGGCCGTGTGCCTCGGTCTTCGCGCCCCGTACGCCGGACAGGCCGCGGTCCAGGGAGAACATCCGCTGCTTCGCGGTGGCCTCGCTCACCGTCGGCGTGGTGGAGACCGTGAGGTCGGTGTAGAGCGTGCCGGTCGCGGAGGTGACCTGCTGGCCGCCGTCGGCCGCCCGGGTCTGCACCGCGTACTCGGCGCCGAAGACCGGGACCCCGTTGTGCTTCTGCTGGAAACGCACCGAGGACTGCGCACCGTCCTTGGTCGTCCTGACCGTGCTCAGGTCGGAGACGGGGACCTTGTACGTGCCCCGGTGCGCCTTGATGTGGGCGCGGGCGGCCTGGGCCGGGGTGCCCGCGCGGGCGGCCTTGTCCAGCCCCTGCGTCATCGCCGGGGCCACCCCGACCTGGTCCGGCGCCGGCGCCGGTTCCGGTGCGGTGTCGCCCGCCCAGGCCGGCGCGGCCATCAGGGACGCGCCGGTCGCGGCGGCGACCACCCCGGTCGCCAGCAGCCGCAGCACGTTCGTTCGTCTCACAGGACCTCCCCATCGCACACCTGCGCCCGGTCCGTACGAGGCATCGAGCGCTTGACGTGCTGATCGTTCGCCATGCGGGTGCGGGTGAACAAGGGATGACGCTGGCGCGAAAGCGCCGTGGCGTAATTACGCCTCAGCCGCCGCCGGGCTCGCCGGAGTTGCCCGGAACGTCCGGCAGCCAGCCCGCCCGGGCCGCGTACCAGCCGAGCTGGAAACGGGTCGCCGCGCCCACCTCGTCCATCAGCGCGTGCAGCCGCCGCTGGACGGTGCGGTGGCCCATGCCGAGCTGGCGGGCGATGGCGGCGTCGGTCAGGCCGACGTGGAGCAGGGCCACGATCTGCCGGTCGACGGCGGCGATCCGGTCGCCCCGCTCCTCCTCGGAACCCGTGATGCTCAGCCGCCAGCCCTTCTCGAAGTGCTCCTCGAAGAGCGAGACGAGCGCCGTGAGCAGGCCGGTGCGGTGCACGACGAGGGCGACCGGCTCGGACTCGCGTTCCGGGTCCAGCGGCAGCAGGGCGACCCGTCGGTCCACGATGGCGAGCTTGATCGGCAGCTTGTCCGTGACGGAGACGTGCTGGCCCTGGGCGACGCAGGAGGAGAGCAGCGCGGCGGTGTGCGGGTTCTCCAGCCATTCGCGCTCGACGACGCTGCGCACGCGCACGCCCCGGCGGGCCATCTCGGCGTCCACCTCGTGGTGGTTGTCCTCGAAGCTGAGCACGGCGGGCACCCGCCGGGTCGGCACCAGGGTGCACACCTCGCTCCTGGCCCGGCGCTGCATGCTCAGCAGCCGCTGCCGGATGGCCGCCGGGCCGGAGAGCACCTCCACCGGTGCCCCCGAGGCATGTGTCTGGGCGGAGCGGTGGCGCTCGGCGAGATCGCCGACGAGCGATTCGACCCGGAGCAGCGCGGAGCGGCGGGATTCCAGGAGCGGGCCGAGCGCGAGGAGCGGGGAGGCGGCCCGGTAGCGGACCACGCCCCCTTCGTCCGGCCGGGCGGCGCTGGCGAGCCCCCGGTCGACGAGGGAGTCGAGGACCCGGGTGACCGCCCGGACGTCCAGCGGACCGGTGAACATCTCGGGTTCGCTGTCGGGCCGGTCCACCAGACGGCGGTAGACCGCGTCCTCGTCCGGGGCGAGCCCCAGCATGGTGAGCAGGGACATGTCGATCTGGCCGGGCGGTGGAGCGCCCCCGGGTCTTGCGGACTCCCCGCGCCCCGCGGACGCCCCGTCACCAGCACCGTCCTCAGCCCCGCCACCAGCCCCGGCACCCGTCACCGGACCCACCCCGCTTCCTGCCGCCACGCCAAACGGAAGCAGGCTATCCGGCCGGTTCCTGTCGGCCGGGGCGGGCCGGGGACGGGCCGAGGGCGTCAGTCGAAGTCGTACACCGTCACCGCTATGCCCCGGCCGGTCAGCCGCTCCTCGATCAGCGGCTCGATCAGGGACCACTTCCCGCCGGCGAGCCCGCAGCCGATCCGCGGCATGTGGACGGAGGCCCCCAGCTCCTGGGCCTTTCCGGCGACCGCGTCGAGCGCCGTGCCGATCGCCTCGTAGCGCACCGGGACGCCGTTGCTCCCCCGGCGCATGCCCCGCTGGCCCACCATGTTGGCCACCCAGATGTCCGGGCGCACCTGGACGAACTGCGTCGCGCCGAGGGCGAAGTCGTTCTCCGCGCGCTCGCGGTGCCAGCGGCGGTAGGCCGCCTCGGGCTCGGGCCAGCGGCGGGAGACCGCGAGGACGAACCCCTTGCCCCAGCCGCCGAGGTCGTTGCAGACATGGGCGATCAGCTTGACGCCCTTGGCCTGGGGCGCGGTCGCGTCCCCCTGGATGTATGTGATCCCGGACATGGGAACGGACCCTACGCGCCGCCTCTGACAACCGGGCACTTTCACATCATTGGTGAGACAGCAATACTGTTGCAGTGGACGGACGCCGCGCGCCGCGGCCCGTCCCCCACGGCCGGACACGAGGAGCAGATATGGCGACCGGGGCCGACGAGCCCGCGCTCACCGTCGACGAGCTGGCGGCACGCGCCGGGGTGACCGTGCGTACGGTGCGTTTCTACAGCACCCGCGGGCTGCTGCCGCCCCCGGTCATCGGCCCGCGCCGGGTGGGCCGTTACGGCCCCGACCACCTCTCCCGGCTGGCGCTCATCGAGGAGCTCCAGCACCAGGGCATGACGCTGGCCGCGATCGAGCGCTACCTGGAGCAGTTGCCGCCCGACCTCAGCGCCCAGGACCTGGCGATCCACCGGGCCCTGGTGGCCTCCTGGGCACCGGACTCGCCGGAGGACGCGACCCGGGCGGAGCTGGAGCGGCGGGCGGGCCGGGCCCTGTCCGAGCAGGACCTCGCCCGGCTGGCGGCGATGGGGGTGCTGGAGCGCGCGGAACCGGTCGACGGGAACTACCGGCTGGATCCGGGGCTGCTGCGGCTGGGGGTCGAACTGCTGGGCGTGCCGATCGCGCACGAGACGATCCTGGCCGCCCGCACGGTGCTGCTGGAGCACTCCCGGTCGGCGGCGCGGGATCTGACCCGGCTGTTCCGGGACGAGGTGTGGGGACCGTACCGGGAGCGGGAGTCGGACCCGGAGCACGTGGCGGCGATGAAGTCGCTCTCGGCCCATATGCAGCCGATGGTGCTCCAGGCGCTGGTGACCGCGTTCCAGCGGTCGTTGAAGCAGGAGCTGCGGGCCGCGTTCACGGCGGAATGAACGCGGCCCGCGGGGGCCGGGGCCGCCGTCAGTCGTGGAAGGTCTCGCCCTTCTCGGCCTTCTCCACCAGCAGCGCGGGCGGCAGGAAGCGGTCGCCGTACCGTTCGGCGAGCTCCCGGGCGCGGGCCACGAAGCCGGGCAGTCCGCCCTCGTAGCCGTTGATGTACTGGAGCACGCCGCCGGTCCACGGCGGGAAGCCGATGCCCATGATGGAGCCGATGTTGGCGTCCGCCACGGTGATCAGGACGTTCTCCTCCAGGCAGCGGACGCTGTCCAGCGCCTCGGAGAAGAGCATCCGCTCCTTCATGTCGAGGAACGGGATGTCCGTGTCCGGCTTGGTGAAGTGCTCGCGCAGTCCGGGCCACAGACGGGTGCGGGCGCCGTTCTCGTCGTATTCGTAGAAGCCCGCGCCGCCGCTGCGTCCCGGGCGGCCGAACTCGTCGACCATCCGGTCGACGACCTCGTCGGCGGGGTGGCCGGGCCAGGTGCCGCCGGCCTCCTCGACGGCCCGCTTCGTCTCGTTCCGGATCCTGCGCGGCAGGGTGAGGGTCAGCTCGTCCATCAGGGAGAGCACCTTGGCCGGGTAGCCGCACTGGGCGGCGGCCTGCTCGACGGAGGCGGGCTCGACGCCCTCGCCGACCATCGCCACGCCCTCGTTGATGAACTGGCCGATGACCCGGGAGGTGAAGAAGCCGCGCGAGTCGTTGACGACGATCGGGGTCTTCCTGATCCGGCGGACCAGGTCGAAGGCGCGGGCCAGGGCCTCGTCGCCGGTCCGCTCGCCCTTGATGATCTCGACCAGCGGCATCTTGTCCACGGGCGAGAAGAAGTGCAGCCCGATGAAGTCGGCCGGGCGCTCGACACCCTCGGCGAGGACGGTGATGGGGAGGGTGGAGGTGTTGGAGCAGAGCAGCGCGTCCGGGGCGACGACGTGCTGGATCTCCTGGAACACCTTGTGCTTGAGCGCGGTGTCCTCGAAGACGGCCTCGATGACGGCGTCGCAGCCCGCCAGGTCGGCGGGGTCGGCGGTCGGGGTGATCCGGGCCAGCAGCTCGGCGCGCTTGGCCTCGGTGGTGCGGCCGCGGGCCAGCGCCTTGTCGAGGAGCTTCTCGCTGTACGCCTTGCCCTTGGCGGCGGCCTCGGCGGAGACGTCCTTGAGTACGACGTCGATCCCGGCGCGGGCGCAGGAGTAGGCGATGCCCGCGCCCATCATCCCGGCGCCGAGCACGGCGACCCTGGTGACCTGGCGCTCCTCGATGCCCTTGGGGCGGCTGGCGCCGGAGTTGACGGCCTGGAGGTCGAAGAAGAACGCCTGGATCATGTTCTTCGCGACCTGGCCGGTGACCAGCTCGGTGAAGTAGCGGGCCTCGATGGTCTGCGCGGTCTCGAAGTCGACCTGGGAGCCCTCGACGGCGGCGGCCAGGATGTTGCGGGGCGCGGGCATCGGGGCGCCGCCGAGCTGCTTCTTCAGGTTCGACGGGAAGGCCGGCAGGTTGGCCGCGAACTTCGGGTTCGACGGGGTGCCGCCGGGGATCCGGTAGCCCTTGACGTCCCAGGGCTGCTGGGACTCGGGGTGGGCGTCGATGAAGGCGCGGGCCTTGTCGAGCATCTCCTCGCGGGTCGCGGCGAGCTCGTGGACCAGGCCGTTGTCCAGGGCGCGGCGCGGGGTGTACTGGGTGCCCTGGAGGAGGACCTTCAGCAGGGCGTCGGCGATGCCCATGAGCCGGACGGTGCGGGTGACGCCGCCGCCGGCGGGGAGCAGGCCGAGGGTGACCTCGGGCAGACCGATCCGGGAGCCGGGGGCGTCGAGGGCGACGCGGTGGTGCGCGGCCAGGGCGATCTCGTAGCCGCCGCCGAGCGCCGCGCCGTTGATGGCCGCGACGACGGGCTTGCCGAGGGTCTCGATGCGGCGCAGCGCGCTCTTGATGGCGAGGCCGGTCTCGAAGACCTGCTGGGCGTTGTCGGGGCCGACCCGGACCATGTCCTTGAGGTCGCCGCCGGCGAAGAAGGTCTTCTTGGCGGAGGTGTAGATGATGCCCCGGATGGAGTCCTTCTCGGCCTCGGCGCGCTCGGCGACGGCGGCGATGGAGTCCTTGAACGCCTGGTTCATCGTGTTGGCGGACTGGTCCGGGTCGTCGAGTACGAGGGTGACGACGCCTGTCTCGTCCTGTTCCCAGCGGATGGTCGTGCTCTCGGTCATGGTTCTTCTTCTCCGTAGGCGGGGGGACGGTCAGACGCGCTCGACGACGGTGGCGATGCCCATGCCTCCGCCGACGCAGAGGGTGGCGAGGCCGTACCGCTGGTCGCGGCGCTCCAGTTCGTCGATGAGGGTGCCGAGGATCATGGCGCCGGTGGCGCCGAGGGGGTGGCCGAGCGCGATGGCGCCGCCGTTGACGTTGATCTTGTCGAGGGAGAGCCCCATGTCCCGGGCGAAGCGGAGCACGACGCCGGCGAAGGCCTCGTTGATCTCGACGAGGTCGATGTCGTCGATGGTCAGCCCGGCCTTGGCGAGGGCCTTGCGGGTGGCGGGCGCGGGGCCGGTCAGCATGATGGTCGGCTCGGAGCCGGAGACGGCGGCGGAGACGATCCGGGCGCGCGGGGTGAGCCCGTAGCGCTCGCCGGTCTCCTTGTTGCCGATCGCGACGAGGGCGGCGCCGTCGACGATGCCGGAGGAGTTGCCCGCGTGGTGGACGTGGTCGATCTTCTCGACCCAGTGGTACTTCTGCAGCGCCACCGCGTCGAAGCCGCCCAGCTCGCCGACGGTGGCGAAGGAGGGCTTGAGGGCCGCGAGCGAGTCGGCGGTGGTGCCGGGGCGCATGTGCTCGTCGTGGTCGAGGACGACGAGTCCGTTGCGGTCCTTGACGGGGACGACGGAGCGGGCGAAGCGGCCCTCCTTCCACGCCTCGGCGGCGCGCTCCTGGGAGAGCGCGGCGAATTCGTCGACGTCGCGGCGGGAGAAGCCCTCGATGGTGGCGATGAGGTCGGCGCCGACGCCCTGCGGGGCGAAGCCGACCTGGTAGCTGGTCATCGGGTCCATCGCCCAGGCGCCGCCGTCCGAGCCCATCGGCACCCGGGACATCGACTCGACGCCGCCCGCGAGGACCAGGTCCTCCCAGCCGGAGCGGACCTTGGCCGCGGCCAGGTTGACGGCCTCCAGTCCGGAGGCGCAGAAGCGGTTCTCCTGGACGCCGGCCACGCTGTCCGGGAGCCCGGCGGCGATGGCGGCGATGCGGGCGATGTCGGAGCCCTGGTCGCCGAGCGGGCTGACCACGCCGAGGACGATGTCGTCGATGGCCGCCGGGTCGAGGCCGGGGAAGCGGTCGCGGATCTCGTGGATGAGGCCGACGACGAGGTCGATCGGCTTGGTGCCGTGCAGGGCCCCATTGGCCTTGCCGCGGCCGCGCGGGGTGCGGATCGCGTCGTAGACAAACGCTTCGGTACTCAAGACAGCAGCCTTTCGGGGTGGTTGTGCGAGGGTTCAGGCGAGCAGGGAGCGGCCGATGATCTCCTTCATGATCTCGGTCGTACCGCCGTAGATGGTCTGGATACGGCCGTCGGTGAACGCCCTGGCGACCGGGAATTCCGCCATGTAGCCGTATCCGCCGTGCAGTTGGAGGCAGCGGTCGGCGACCCGCTTCTGCAGTTCGGTGGCCCACCACTTGGCCATCGAGGCGTGCACGGCGTCCAGCGTCCCCTCGGAGTGGTCGACGATGCAGCGGTCCAGGAAGGTGCGGGTGACGGCGCACTCGGTGGCCATCTCGGCGATCTCGAAGCGGATGTGCTGGAGCTTGGCGAGCGGGCGGCCGAACGCCTCGCGCTCCTTGACGTACTTCGTGGTGATCTCCAGCAGGTGCTCGGCGGCGGCGATCCCGGCCACGGCGATGCCCATCCGCTCCTGCGCGAGGTTGGTCATCAGGTGGATGAAGGCGCCGTCCCGTTCGCCGAGCAGGTTCTCCTTGGGGACGCGTACGTCGTGGAAGAAGAGTTCGGCGGTGTCCTGGGACTTCTGGCCGATCTTGTCGAGGTTGCGGCCCCGCTCGAAGCCCTCGGCGCCGCGTTCGACGACGATCAGCGAGAGCCCCTTCGCGCCGCCCTCGGGGGTGGTCCTCGCGACGACGACGACCAGGTCGGCGAGGATGCCGTTGGAGATGAAGGTCTTGGAACCGTTGAGCAGCCAGTGGTCGCCCTTGTCCTCGGCGGTGGTGCGGATGCCCTGGAGGTCGGAGCCCGCGCCGGGTTCGGTCATCGCGATGGCGGTGATCGTCTCGCCGGTGCAGAAGCCGGGCAGCCAGCGCCGCTTCTGCTCCTCGGTGGCCAGGCCGGTGAGGTAGGGGCCGATGATGTCGTTGTGCAGGCCGAGCGCGAGGCCGGGGGCGCCCGCCCGGGTGAACTCCTCGGCGAGGACGGCGCTGTAGCGGAAGTCGGTGTTCCCGCCGCCGCCGTACTCCTCGGGCACGGCGAGGCCCAGCAGCCCCTGCCGGCCGGCCGCGAGCCACGCCTCGCGCGAGACGATGCCGTCCTTCTCCCACTGCTCGTAGTGCGGGAGCACTTCCTTGGTGAGGAAGGTCCGCACGGTCTCGCGGAACGCGTCGTGCTCCTCGGTGAAGATCTGCCGCTGCACAGCGGTCCTCCTGGAGTGGTGTCTCGGTGGTGGGTGGGCTCCGTGCCGTCCGGTCAGCCGGTGAGGCCGGGGACGTCCCAGTCGGCGGCGACGGCCCCGGTGTCCGCGCCGGGCCGCGCGGGTCCCCGGCGTACGGAGACGGGGGTGGCGGAGAAGCGCGGTGCGGGGGCGGGCTGGGTGAGGCCCTCGTGCTCGACGAAGGTGGAACGGGCGGCGAGGTGCGGGTGGCCGGGCGCCTCGCGGAGCGAGAGGACGGGGGCGACACAGGCGTCCGACCCCTCGAACACCTCGGTCCACTCGGCGCGCGTCCGGGTACGGAACCGTTCGGCGACCGCCGTGCGCAGCTCCTCCCACCGGGCGATGTCCCCCCGGGCCGGGGCATCGTCGCCGAGCCCGAGGAGCCGGACGAACTCCTCGTAGAACCGCTGCTCCAGCGCTCCGACCGCCATGTACTGCCCGTCCGCGGTCTCGTAGGTGCCGTAGAACGGGCAGCCGCCGTCCAGGAGGTTGGAGCCGCGCCGGTCCTGCCAGCCGCCGGCCGCCAGCATGCCGTGGATCATCATGGCGAGGTGGGCGGAGCCGTCGACGATCGCCGCGTCCACCACCTGCCCCTGGCCGCCGGGGGTACGGGCGTGCTGGAGGGCGGCGAGGACGCCGACGACGAGGTAGAGCGAGCCGCCCGCGTAGTCGCCGACGAGGTTGGCCGGGACGGTGGGCGGCTCGTCGGGCCGGCCGATCATCGAGAGGGTGCCGGTGAGCGCGATGTACGCGATGTCGTGCCCGGCGCGCTCGGCGAGCGGCCCCTCCTGGCCCCAGCCGGTCATCCGGCCGTAGACCAGCCGGGGGTTGCGGGCCAGGGCGGCGTCCGGGCCGACCCCGAGGCGTTCGGCGACGCCCGGCCGGTAGCCCTCGATCAGGACGTCGGCGCGCTCGGCCAGGTCGAGCACGGTGGCGGCCCCGCTCTCGGACTTGAGGTCGACGACGACGGAGCGCTTGTTGCGGTTGGTGAGGTCGTACGCGGGATCGATGCCCAGCCCCGGGCCGCCGGGCCGGTCGACCCGGACGACATCGGCGCCGAGGTCGGCCAGGAGCATCGCGGCGAACGGGCCCGGTCCGATGCCGGCCAGCTCGACCACCCGCACCCCTGCCAGCGGGCCCCGCGGGTCGTGCTCTGTCGTGGTCATCAAGCCCCCAGCGGTATGACACAACTGATGTAACATCGATGATGCTAAGAATGTGCCGCGCTCCGCACAACCCCTGGGCCCGAGCGGGCGCCCAGGACGTCCCCGGTGCCGCGTTCCGGATCCTTCCGCACCCCGGCCGCCCTGCCGGGCAGCGCCACGACCCCCTCCGCTAACCTCTGGCTGCCACATCGGCATCTGGCCCCCGCGGAGGCAGTCATGAACAGACGGAACGGGGAACAACGCCCCTACGACGTGGTCCTTTTCGGCGCCACCGGCTTCGTGGGAACCCTCACCGCCGAGTATCTGGCCGTCCACGGACCCGCCGGTCTGCGCTGGGCCGTGGCCGGACGGAACCGGGCCGGGCTGGAGCGCCTGCGCGAGCGGCTCACCGCGCTCGCCCCGCACTGCGCGGACCTCCCGCTGCTGCATGCCGACGCCGACGACGAGCCCTCACTGCGCGCCCTCGCCGAGTCGGCCCGGGTGGTGGCCACCACGGTGGGCCCCTACGTCTGGTACGGGGCGAAGCTCGTCGCGGCCTGCGCCGAGGCGGGGACGGACTACGCGGACCTCACCGGCGAGGCGGAGTTCGTGGACCGGATGTACCTGGAGCACGACGCGCGGGCCCGCGAGACGGGGGCCAGGCTCGTGCACGCCTGCGGCTTCGACTCCGTTCCGCACGACCTCGGGGCGTACTTCACCGTGCGGCAACTGCCGCGGGACGTGCCGCTGACCGTCGACGCCTTCGTCAGCAGCGACGCCGTCTTCTCCGGCGGCACGTTCGCCTCGGCGCTCACCGCGATGGGCCGGGGCACCGGGATGCTGCGCGCCGCCCGGGAGCGCCGGCTGCACGAGCCCCGGCTGGTCGCCCGCCGGGCGCGCGCCCCGCTGGGCGCCCCGCACTTCAGCCCGGAGACCGGCGCCTGGGCGCTGCCGCTGCCGACCCTGGACCCCCGGGTCGTCGAGCGCTCGGCGCGGGCACTGGACCGGTACGGCCCCGACTTCCGCTACCGCCACTTCGCCTCGGTGCGGCGTCTGCCGGTGGCGCTCGGCGGCGCGGCGGCGGCCGGCCTCCTGCTGGGGGCCGCGCAGATCCCGGCGGCCCGGTCCTGGCTGATGGACCGGTACGAGCCGGGGCGGGGGCCGGACGCGGAGCGGCGGGGGCGCAGTTGGTTCCGGGTGCGGTTCGTCGGCGAGGGCGGCGGACGACGGGTCTTCACCGAGGTCTCGGGCGGTGATCCGGGCTACGACGAGACGGCGAAGATGCTCGCCGAGTCCGCGCTCTGCCTCGCCCTGGACGACCTCCCGCCGGTCTCGGGGCAGCTGACCACGGCCGCCGCGATGGGCGACGCGCTGCTGGAGCGGCTGCGCGCGGCCGGGCTGCGGTTCCGGGTCGCGGCGGTCCGCTGAGCGGGGCCCCGGGGCCGCCCGTACGGCGTCAGAGCGCCCAGGACACCAGCGTGCAGACGATCGACACGGCCCAGACCACGCCCGCCACCATGCCGAGTGTCACCCCCACCGCGAGTCGGCGCTGGGCCAGGTAGACGGTGCCGGGTCGCGTGGACGTTCGATGTTCGTTCATGAACACAAGCTTGCCGGTCATGATCGTCGAAGGGTATCCGCGGGGGTGCTCAGGCGGTCGCTTCCTTCAGGACCCGGCGGCAGAGCGCGTCGGCCCTGCGGGTGGTCTCCGGCTGCCGGAAGCCGCGGGCCAGGAGCAGCGTGTGGGCGCAGGCGTTGTCGAGGCCGGTGCGGTGGCCCACCGAGACGAAGACGGGCTTGACGCCGTCCTGGGTACGCAGTGCCGCGCCCACCTCCTCCTCGCCGTCGAGCAGCGGTGACCGGTCGCCCCGGCGCGGACCCGGCTGCTCGTAGGTGAAGGTGAACGGGTTCTTGGCGACGCCGATCACCGGGAGGCCGGTGAGCACCCCGAGATGACTGGCGAGCCCGAAGCTGCGGGGGTGCGCCCGGCCGTATCCGTCGCAGATCACGAGCCCGGGGTCGACCGGCAGCGCTTCGAGGGCGGCCAGCACGGTCGGGATCTCCCGGAAGGCCAGGAGGCCGGGCACGTACGGGAAGGTGACCCGGCCGGTGGCGGTGGCCTCGGCGACCACCTCGGCCGTCGCGGCGTCGAGGACGACCGCCGCGGCGACGACGAGATCGCGCTCGTCGTCGTAGGCCACGTCGACGCCGGTGACCCGCCCGGTGCCGGGCGGCGGCCCCGGCTCGTCGAGCACCACCCGGGCCCGCAGCGTCTCCTGGACGGCACGGGCTTCGGTCTCGTCGGCGGGCATCGAGAACTTTGTCATGGTGCTGGCGAGTCTAAGGGCTGTCCCGTAATCCCTGGCGGGCGTGCGGCGTCAGTCACGGCACCTCGCCGCGTTGTCGGAACGCCCGAATACATCCAGTATTCGGGCGTCCCTCCGCCTTGCGATGCACCGCGTCTGACGCCGCACGCTGATCCACCAGGGATTACGGGACAGCCCTTAGGACGTCACCTTCTTCGATGGGTCCGCGGCAACGGGGGAGGAAGTGGACGGCGCTGCGCGTTCATGGCGGTGGTGGAGACGGCGGGAGCCGACCGGACACCGCACCGACGCTCACCTCGGAGGTCCCCCGGATCCGGAACTTGTGCCGGGAGGTACAGCTGGCATGCTTCGTGGCCGATGGCACGGGAGAGGGAGGGGCCGGATGCACGACCGAGTACCTGACGGCGACGAATACGAGGACGACTTCGAGGACCGGGACGGGGACAGGGACGGCGACGGGGCCGGGCCTGCCGGGGCGTCAGGGCGATGGCGCTCCTGCTTCCTCGTGACCGTGCTGGCGGTCGTGCTCGTGGCCGGTGGCGTGACCCGGCTCTTCTGGGACGATCTGATGTATCCCTTCGGTGACCCCCGTGCCTGCGACGGCAGCGACGTGGCCCTGCCGGCAGCGATCAAGGCGGGCGGTGCGTTGCTGCCGCGGGACGCCACCGACGTCCGGTACTACACCCACGAAGGCAAGGCCGTCGTCTCCTTCGTCAGTGACCAGGTCCCGGACTACCTTGTGCGGACCGGATCGATTCCCGATACGGATTCGCTGTTCGCCGACGAGAGCGTCGTCAAGTACGGCATGGCCCCCGGGGACACGGAACTGCCCAAGGGGTTGTGCGGGGCGGGCTTGCGGGCACCGGCCTGGTACGGCGGCGCGCCGTCGGCCGAAACGATCCTCGTCGAACGCTCGCCACTCGGTTCCGAGACACTGCGGAGTCCGGCGCGGGTGCAGGTGACGTTCCTCTACACCGATCCGGCCCCCTGAGCGGAGGCGGTCCGACCGCTGGAGGGCCGGTCAGGGCAGGAGCCGGCGGATTGCGGTCCAGGTGACGAGTCGCTCACGGACCGGGCCGGGTGCCAGGTGGCCGACCAGGCTTTCCAGATGGGCCGTCAGGCTCTTGTGCCACCGCAGCTCGCGGATCTGCCCGGTGGGAAGGTCGCGCCGGCCCTCCGCGAGAGCAGCGGCCCGTAAGGGCGTGAAGGTCAGTGCGTCGAGCGTGTCGGACGCCAGCGCCTCGGGACTCCAGTCGGGGTCCGTGTCGTCGGGACCCAGCAGGTCGATCACCCACATCCGGAGCGTGAAGTCCTGCTGAGCCACGCGCGCGGGGTTTCCCTCGGCGTGGTCGAGCATGCGTCGGTTCGCGAGCAGCGACAGCTTCGCCCACTGGCGACGGGATTCTGGCGGACGGTCGGCGTTGTGGGCCTGTCCCTGCGCGACGACGCGTGCCGTCTCGAGTTGCCGGCCACCGGCGCCATGGACGAACGTCCGGAGCTGGTCGAGCGTCCATGTGCTCGGATCGCGGCCCGGCTGTTCTCCATGCTCGTCGCCGGTCAAGGTCCCCGCTCCCTGGTCGTGGGCGTGCCGAGGCCGATGGTGGCCGTCCGGGACCGCCTGTTGATCCGGGCGGCCCCCGGGCGGTGTCCGGGGGCCGTTCTCCGGCCCGTAGCCTGGCGGCATGTTCGTACTGGAATTGACCTACACCGCGCCCGTCGAGCGCGTCGACGCGCTGCTCGCGGACCATGTCACCTGGCTGGACGCGCAGTACGCGACCGGGGTGTTCATCGCCTCGGGGCGCAAGAATCCGCGTGACGGCGGGATCATCCTGGCCGTCGGCGACGACCGGGCAGCGATCGAGGAGATCGTCGCGGCGGACCCGTTCACGGTGCACGGGGTGTGCGCGTACACGGTCACGGAGTTCATCGCGACGAAGACGGCCGCCGAACTCGCCCCGTACCGGCAGCAGTTGCCGGGGTAGTGGGGAACCTCCCCGGGGCGGTCCGGAGCCCGTCCCGAGGAGGTGTGCCGTACGTGGTCAGCGTCCGGCGTGGGCCACGCGGCCCTGTTCGCCGGCCGCCCAGCAGCCGCCGTCCGCCGTGCAGTCGACGGTGTCGTACGAGCCGGTGTCGACGGTGCGCCAGGTGCGGCCGCCGTCCGTGGTGAGGTCGGTGCCGGTCGGGCCGACCGCGAGCGCGCCGGATCCGCCGTGCGGCAGCCAGGCGACGCCGGAGCGGTAGGCGGTCGGCGGGGTGGCGGACTGCCGCCAGGTGCGGCCTCCGTCGCCGCTCACCGCCGCGGCCCGGGGCGAGGGCCCGCCGGCCCGGTAGTCGCCGCCGACCGCGATGCCGTGGTGGCGGTCGCGGAAGGCGAGGCCGAAGACGCCCCGGGCCGGGTCCCCGGCCGGGATCGTCGCCCCGGTCGCGGTCCAGGTCAGCCCCCGGTCGGCGGAGTGCAGCACCCGCGCGGTGGCGGCGCCGCCGGTCGCCAGCCAGACGTCCCGGGGGCCCGAGGAGACCAGGCACTGGCCACTGGCGGCGAACGCCGCTTCTCCGGGCTGTGCGGCCGGCATGCCCGCGGCGGGCAGCACCCGCCAGCTGCGGCCGCCGTCCCCGGTCGAGAGGATGCGGTACTTCCCGTCCACCGGATCGCTCATCGCCAGACCGTTCCGGCTGTCGAAGAAGGTGAGGCAGTCGTAGAAGGCGCGGGCGTCGGTGTTGCGGAACGATTCCGTCCAGGTCGCGCCGCCGTCCTCGGTGCGCAGCACCCGGGACGCCTCGCCCTCGCCGATGGCCAGGGCCACCGCGCGGCGGGCGTCGAACGCCTCGATGTCACGGAACTCCAGCGCCTCCTGGGCGGCCCCGGCCGGTGACACGTCGCGCCAGTGCCGGCCGCCGTCGACGGTGCGCAGCACCGTGCCCTTGGACCCGGCGACCCAGGCGGTGCGGCGGTCGACGGCTGCCAGGCCCCGGAACCGCGCGTCGGTGCCGGTGTCGGTGAGCGTCCACACCGGGCGCTCACCGGGCCGGTCCCGGTCGTGCGGCGTCGCCGCTCCCGCCGGTGCGGCCGCGGCCGCGACCAGCGCCGCCGCGCAGAGCCCCCAGGACATCAGTCGTCTCGTCTTCCCCTTGACCCTCATGGCGGTGGAAGCTAGCCCACTCGTTCGCGCCGCGTCCAGGGGTCGCCGCGCCCGGACGCACCGCCGCGACGTGCGGTGACGCAGTTCACCTCGGCGCCGGATGCACGGATGGGCGGAAACCGCCGTCTCCATCAGCGGCGGGAACCGTTCGTCCCGCAGAGAGGGGAGCCGGTCGTGTCCACCGTCATCCAGCAGTCCGTGCAGGCCCGCATGGTCGCGTCCGCGCCGCGGATGGAGACCCTTCCCGCCAGGCTCCAGTACGACCCGGCCGACCCGTTCACCGTACGGATGGCGTTCCCCGCGTCCGCGACCCTGGAGGGCACCGAGGTCGTCTGGGAGTTCTCCCGCGAGCTGCTGGCCGCGGGGATGGAGGCACCGGCCGGCGTCGGGGACGTACGCGTCGCGCCGTTCGGCTACGACCGTACGGTCCTGGAGTTCCACGCCGTCGAGGGGGTCGCGATGGTGCACGTCCGCACGGCGGAGCTGCGGTGCTTCCTGGCACGCTCGCAGGAGCGGGTTCCGGCCGGTGACGAGCACCGCTTCCTCGACCTCGACCAGGGGCTGACCGCGCTGCTCGGCGGCGCCTGCTGAACCCCGGCCCGCGGCGGATCCCGACGACGCCGACGGGCCTCCGGCCGGACCCCCGCGGGCGTGTGCCCGGCGGGGGTCCGGCGCATCCGAAGCGGAAAATCCCCACATAACATCAGATAACAGGTCGATGAACACGGCGGCTTGGCGGTGGGCTTACCCCCGCCTTAACCTACGGTCTCGTAACCTACGTATCCGTAGGTACTTCTCCCGTCCCCAGGAGTCCCCCGTGACGATCACCGCTCCCCACCTCGGCAGCCCGAAGGCGTGGACCGACGCCCAGCTGCTGTACGCCTTGGAAGAGGTGGTGGAGAAGGAGCTCAACCGCCATCTGAAGGTCGCCCGGGACTGGATGCCCCACGAGTACGTGCCGTTCTCCGACGGGCGGAACTTCCCCGGCGTCTTCGAGGACGGCGAGGCGTGGCGGCCCGACCAGTCCAAGGTCACCGACATCGGCAAGATCGCGCTGGTGGTGAACCTGCTGACCGAGGACAACCTGCCCAGCTACCACCACGAGATCGCCTCGCTCTTCGGCCGCGACGGCGCCTGGGGCACCTGGGTGCACCGCTGGACGGCGGAGGAGGGCAGGCACGGCATCGTGATGCGCGACTACCTGCTCACCTCGCGGGCGGTCGACCCGGACAAGCTGGAGCAGTTCCGGATGGCGCACATGGCGGAGGGCTTCGAGTCGGACAACCGGCACTCGATGCTGCACTCGGTGGCCTACGTGGCGTTCCAGGAGCTGGCCACCCGGGTCTCGCACCGCAACACCGGCCACCAGTCGGGCGACCCGGTCTGCGACCGCATGCTGGCGCGGATCGCGACCGACGAGAACCTGCACATGGTCTTCTACCGCAACCTCCTCGGCGCGGCCTTCGAGCTGGCCCCGGACCTGACGATGCAGGCCGTGCGCGACGTCGTCGTGAACTTCCGGATGCCCGGTCACGGCATGCCCGGCTTCGAGCGGGCCGCCGCGCAGATGGCGATCGGCGAGATCTACAACATGCGCATCCACCACGACGACGTGATCCAGCCGGTGCTGCGCTACCTGAAGATCCTCTCCATCGACGGCCTGGGTCCGGAGGGGCTCAAGGCGCAGGAGGAGCTGGGGCTGTTCATGGGCGGTCTGGACCACGAGGCGTCGAAGTTCGACGAGAAGCTGGCGGCCCGCAAGGCCCGGATGGCGGCGCGCGGCCGCGCCTGACGGCCGGCGGCCCGAGGGCGGCGGGGCGGACCGTCCGGCCCCGCCGCCCGGCGTTCACACCGTCGCGCGCAGGTCCTGGGCGTAGTACGTGATCGCCTCGTGGTACTCGCGCACCGACGGGTCCGTGCTGCCGGACGCGAGCAGTTCCAGCAGCAGCCGCATCGCCTCGTGGTGCTCGCCGGTGTTGAAGAGCGCCATCGCGAGGAAGGTGCGCAGCGCCCCGTCCCCGGGGAACTCCTCCGCGCCCTCGCGCAGGGTCCCGACCGCTTTCCCGTACTGCCCGAGGACCCGGTAGGTGCTGCCCAGTCCGAGCAGCGCGCCCCGGCGGTCCTCCTCGGTCAGTCCGGGCGCGGCCAGGGCGCGTTCGTAGAAGGGCACGGCCTCGGCCTCCAGGCCGAGTACATCGTGGGCCCAGGCGGTCTGGTAGGCGATCGTCGCGTCGTCGGGGAAGGCGGAGCAGAGGGCGAGCAGCCGCTGCCGGGCCTCCTCGCGGTGGCCCTCCGCGCGCAGGGCCACGGCCGCCGCGAGCAGAGTGTCCCGGTCGTTGTCGTTCATCCCGGTATCCTCCCAGGTCCCGTGCGTCCGGCCTGATCCGGGCGGGACCTTCGGGAGGGCACTCAGGCGCGGCGCGTTCTGCGCAGCCGCTCCCGCTCCTTCTCGGAGAGCCCGCCCCACACGCCGAAGCGCTCGTCGTTGGCGAGGGCGTACTCCAGGCAGGCCACCCGCCCCTCGCAGGCGCCGCAGAGCTGCTTGGCCTCACGGGTGGAGCTGCCGGGGGCGGGGAAGAAGAACTCGGGGCCGGCCTGGGCGCACAGCGCGGTCTCCTGCCAGGCGAGCGCGGGGTCGGTCGCGGTGTTGATCAGCATGGGACCACCATGCCCGGCCGCGATAAACGACTGATCAACGCGCCATCAATGCGGCGCGCCGACGACTTCCGGCCAGCTCTTGGACTACCCGGGCGACGGGGCCGGGAAACCCGGATGCCGGGGAGGGCGCGGCGCTCCCCCGCGCCCTCCCCGGCCGCGCCCTCCCCGGCCGCACCCTGACCGCCGGCGCCCTCCCCGTCCGGGTCAGCGGTGGACGCCGAGTGCCGGGAGCACCGTCTCCGCCACCCGGTACGCCTCCTCCAGCAGCGGGTTCCCCGAGAGGATGAAGGTGTCGACGCCCAGGTCCCGGAACTCCGTCAGCCGCTCCACGACCTGGGCCGTGGAGCCGACGACGGCGGTGCCGGGCCCTGGCCGGAACAGGCTCATGCCCGGCCACAGGTTGGGGTACGTCTCCAGCTCCCTGGCCCGGGCGGGAACCCTGCCGCCGTGCTGGCGGAACTGGCGCTGCCAGCCCACCCCGTCCTCGCCCGCCCCGGCCCCGAGCTGCCGGGCGTAGGTCGCCGCGCTCGTCACGTCGAGGAGCCGGTCGGCCGCCGCCCAGGCCTCGGCCTCGGTGTCGCGGACGATCAGGTGGAGGCGGAGCCCGATCCTGAGCGTGCGGCCGTGCGCGGCGGCCCGCGCCCTGACCCGGTCGAGCTTCTCCTTCAGCAGGTGCGGGGGCTCGCCCCAGGTGAGGAAGACGTCGACGTGCTGGGCGGCCATCTCGATGCCGGGGTCGGAGGAGCCGCCGAACCAGAGCGGTACGTGCGACTCCTGGACCGGTTTCAGCTCGCCGAAGGAGGCCCCGGCGTTCTTCAGGTCGTAGAAGCGGCCCTTGTGGTCGAAGACCTCGCCGGCGGTGAGCCGTTTGACGATCGACCAGTACTCGGCGCTCAGCTCGTACCGTTCGTCGTGCTCCACATGGAGCCCGTACTCCTGGAGGGACTTCGTCGAGCCGTTGACGACGTTGAAGCGGAGCCGGCCGCCGAAGAGGTGGTCGAAGCTGAGGGCCATCTTGGAGAGCAGGGTGGGCGAGATCAGGCCGGGGTGGACGGCCAGCAGCGGTTTGAACCGGGTGCTGGTGGAGGCGGCCAGCGCGCTGCCCAGCGGCCAGACGTCGTACAGGTCGGTGGCGAGGAGTGCCCCGCTGTAGCCGAGGCGTTCGACGGTGCCGGCGAGGTGGGCGAGGTAGCCGTGGTCGATGGGGCGCCTGCCTTCGGGCTCCCAGGGGTAGGCGCCCTCGCGCGGGATGATGTACCAGAGGACTTCGGTCGTCATGGCGTCACGCCGCCCGGTCCGCGCGGGCCCCGGCCAGGGCGTGTGCGACGGTGACGGCGTTCTCGACGACGCCGGTGCGGTGGAAGATGTCGGCGGCCTCCTGCTGCTCGGCGAGGAAGGCGTCGGTGACCGGTTCGATCCGCCACGGCAGGGCGCGCAGCGCGCTCTCCCAGTCGTCGGCCGATCCGCCGAGGTCGGCGGCGGCGATCCCGGCGGCCTGCCGGGGGTGGGCGGCCGCCCACTCGTCGGCCTTCCGCAGGGCCCGGACGAGCGCCTCGACCACCTCGGGGCGGCTCTCGGCGAGGTCCCGGCGGGTGAAGAAGACGGAGCGGTCGGTGATGACGTCGCCGGTGCGGATCAGGGTGCGCAGGCCGCCGGTGCGGCGGGCGGCGGCCAGTTGGGCGCCCTGGGCGACCCAGGCGGCGACGGCGCCGGTGCGCAGGAGTTCCTCGCTGTGCGCGCCGCTGCGGACCGGGGTGATGTCGGTGGCGTAGGAGAGTCCGGCGTCGTCGAGCGCCTTGGCGACGAGGTGGGTCTGCCAGGAGCCGACGGCGAGGTGGACGGTGCTGCCCCTGAGGTCGGCGACGGTGCGTACCGGGGAGTCCTCGGGGACCAGGAGGGCGCCGTGCTCGGGGCGGGGTGCGGAGACGGCGGCGTAGACGATGTCGTGGCCGGCGGCCTGGGCGGTGATGGGCGGGGTGGAGCCGGTGCCGCCGAAGTCGATGACACCTTGGGCGAGGAGTTCGCCGGTGCGGACGCCGTTGGCGTACGGGTGGAAGACGACGCGTTCGCCGAGCGGGGCCAGTTCCTCCTGGGCGAGGCCGAGCCGGGTCAGGTGGTGGAGGTGGTAGAGCGACGGGTTGCTGCTGTGCACTCCGATGGTGATGGTCATTCAGATCACTCCGGCTTCGGTTCGGTCGGGGGTGTCGGGGACATCGGGGGTCTTCGGGAGGGGTGGGCCGGTGCGGACCCCGAGGTCGTCCAGGAGGCGTCGGCGCAGTGCGCCGAAGGCGGGGTCGCCCGGGTCGCGCGGGCGGTCGACGGTGACGGGTTCGTCGGTGACGAGGCGGCCGTCGCGCAGTACGGCGACCCGGTCGGCGAGCCGTACGGCCTCGTCGACGTCGTGGGTGACGAGCAGGACGGCCGGCCGGTGCCTGCGGCACAGCTCCCCCACCAGGTCCTGCATCCGGAGCCGGGTCAGGGCGTCGAGGGCGGCGAACGGCTCGTCGAGCAGGAGCAGTTCGGGTTCGCGCACCAGGGCCCGGGCGAGGGCGACGCGCTGTGCCTCGCCGCCGGAGAGGGTGGCGGGCCAGGCCTCGGCGTGCCGTTCGAGACCGACCTCGGCCAGCGCCCGCAGCCCGTCCCGGGAGCGTCCGCGCGGCAGGGCGACGGTCACATTGGCGAGGACCTTCTTGGAAGGGACGAGCCGGGGTTCCTGGAAAACGATGGTGCGGGCCTCGGGGACCAGGACCTCCCCCTCGTCGGCGGCGTCGAGGGCGCCGAGGATGCGGAGCAGGGTGGTCTTGCCGCTGCCGCTCGCGCCGAGCAGGGCGACGAACTCGCCGCGCGCGATGTCGAGCCGGAGCCCGTCGAGCACGGCGCGGCCGCCGAAGACGCGGCGCACCCCGCTGACGTGTACGGCGGTGGAGTCGGTCATCGGGTGGCCCCCTGACGGGTGCGCCAGGGCATGAGCACGCGTTCCAGGAGCCGTACGGCGATGTCGGCGGCGAGCCCCAGCAGTCCGTAGACGAGGATGCAGACGGCGAGGACGTCGGTGCGGGCGTAGCTCTGGGCCTGGGACATCAGATAGCCGATGCCGGCCGTGGCGTTGATCTCCTCGGCGGCGATCAGGGCGATCACGCTGAGGGTCATGGAGAGCCGCAGCCCGGCCAGGAGCGACGGCAGTGCCCCGGGCAGGACCACTTCGCGGACCAGGGCGAGCCGTCCCATGCCGAAGCTGCGCATGGCCTCGACGAGCTTGGGGTCGGTGTCGCGCACGCCGCCGGACGTCGAGACGTACATCGGGAAGGTGGTGGCCACGGCGATGAGGAGGATCTTGGCGGTCTCGTTGATCCCGAACCAGACCATGAAGAGCGGCACCAGGGAGAGGAAGGGGATGGTGCGCAGGGTCTGGAGGGAGGAGTCGAGGAGTTCGTCGCCGAGCCGGGTGAATCCGGTGGTGATGCCGAGGACCAGTCCGGCGGTGAGGCCGATGAGGAGGCCGGTTCCGGAGCGGGTCAGGGAGGTGGTGAGGGCGTCGGGCAGTTGTCCGTCGGCCCACAGCTCCCGCACCGCGCGCACCACGTCGGCGGGCGAGGCGAGGACGTCGGGGGTGAGGACGCCGGTGGCGGACGCCGTCCACCACAGGACGAGCAGGGCGACCGGGCCGAGGGCCCGGACGGTCGCCGCGCAGCCGCGGCTCCGCGGCCGGTGGCGGGGCGGGCGGGGGCGGACGAGCCCCGGGGGCGGGGCGGTGGCGCTCATGCCGGCTTCTCGATGTCGAGGAGGTGCGGGGTGACGTCGATCCGGCCCTTGGTGACCTTCTGTTCGGCGTAGAAGGCCGCGACGGCCCGGAAGCGCTCGATGTCCTCGGGCCCGATGGGGTCGACCGTGCCGCCCTGGCGGGTGAACCCGGTCTGGACCTCCTTCGCCTTCCCGGTGACGGCGGTCGGCCCGACGTCGGTGAAGACGTTGAGGTACGCGGCCGGGTCCCGCTTCTCCTCGGCGCTGGCCTCGTGCAGATAGCGGTAGAGCGCCCTGACGATCTCGGGATGCTGCTCGGCGAAGCCGGTGCGTACGGCGTTGAGGCTGTAGTTGTCGGAGCCGATCGCGGCGCCGTCGGCGACGAAGTGGGCCTTGCCGCTGCCGATCTCGGCCACGGCGTACGTCGCCCAGACCGCCCAGGCGTCGACCTGCCCGGCGTTGAAGACGGCGGCCGTCTGGTCGGGGCGGAGATAGACCCGCTCGACCCGGTCGGCGGGGATCTTCGCCTTGGCGAGGGCCTTGAGCAGCAGGTACTCGCCGGTGCCGCCCTGGTTGACGGCGACGCGCCTGCCCACCAGGTCCTTGACGGAGGTGATGCCGGAGCCGTTCCTGACCAGGATGCCCTCACCGGCCGCGTCCGGGGCGACGGCGGTGAAGAACTTGAAGCCGGGGCGCTGGGCGAGCGAGGTGATCCCGGAGGTGATGGAGCCGGTGGCGATGTCGAGCTGGCCGGCGTTCATCGCCTGGGCGGCGGGGGCGAAGGGGCCCGCGCTGCCGGTCCAGCGGACCTTGGCGCCGACCTCGGCGAGCGCCCGGTCCAGGCTGCCGTCCTTCTTCCCGAGGGCGAGGACGCCGGAGTTGCCGGGGTCGGGGATGCGGACCTCGACCGTGGGCCGGGCCGCGGAGCCGTCGCCGGAACCGCCGGAGGTGCCGCAGGCGGTGAGGGCGGCCAGTGCGGTGGCGGCGAGGAGGGCGGCGGCCCTCCGGCGGGTGCGGGGGATGTTCACGGGGCGGGGGTCCTCACGGGGTCGGGGCGGGCGGCGGTGGCCGACGCGGTGGCGCGGCGAAGCGGTTCGGGATCGGCCCAGGCGGTGACGTCGACGGGTTCGGGCAGGAATCCGTGGGCGCGCAGGGCGGCCTCCTGTTCGGCGAGCAGGGCCAGCCGGTCCGGGGCGAGGCCGGGGCGCAGGGCGAGGTGGGTGCCCGGCCGGTAGGCCCCGGCCACTCCTTCGGCGCCCGCGCCGGTCTCGGCGCCGAGGATGCGGGCGACCTCGGCGGGCTGTCCGGCGGCCCAGTCGGCGGCCCTGAGCAGGACGGCGAGGAAGCGGTCGACGAGCCCGGGGTGCGCGTCGAGGAGTTCCTGGTGGACGGTGATGGGGCGCGGGGTGCCGTTGTTGACGCGGAAGCGGCCGGGCAGGTCGTCGAGTTCGACGGCGACCTCCGCGCCCGCGCGCCGGGCGGCCTCGACGGCCCGGGCGCCCTTCACGTACACGGCGTCGACCTCGCCCCGGCGCAGCGCCGCCAGTTCGGCCGCCCACTGGCCCCGGTGTCCGGCGGCGGGTACGTCGACGAACGCGGCGTCGTCCGGAGTGAGCCCGGCGGCGGCGAGCGCGCCGTCGAAGCCGCGCAGGGCCATCGCCCGCCAGAAGTCGATGGCGATGGCGTGGACGGGGACGGCGAGCCGCAGCCCCCGCAGGGACTCGGCTCCCCGGATCCCGGAGCCGGGGCGGACGAGGACGGTCTGCCGCTCCTCGATCCAGGTGAGGCCGATGAGCCGGGTCCGTTCGCCGCGTGAACGGGCCCACAGCGCGGGGACGTTGCCGCCCTCGCGGAAGAGGCCGGGCAGGGCGTGGGTGAAGTGGGCGGCCGGGTCGGTGCCGGGGGCGGTGTCCTGGAGGGAGCGCACCGTGATGCCGTCGGGGGCGAACTCCTCGGTGAGCCAGCCGCGGTCGGCGGCGATGCCGGTCGCGGTGGGGACGGGACAGCGGGTGAACCAGAGCGTCGAGGGCAGGACGGCAGGCGTCATGGGATCTTCCCGAGGGGTCGGCGAAGCGGAGGGAGGGGTGCCGGTGGCGCACCGGATCAACTCCGGGGTCCGGTCACCGGGTACGGCGGGCGCCCCGTCGCACCGGAGCACGGCAGGGGGCGACGAGGGCGGGGAGGGCGCGAGGCGCGGGGAGAAGGAGCCGCGGGGTGTCAGCGACAGGCGGCGCTGGCGACCCGTGCCAGGTCGATGTGGCGGCGCAGCGTCAGGGCGAGCGGGACCGGAGCGGCGTGGACACGGTCCGCGGTTCGGCGGTCGGCCATGGCACTGCTCCCTTCCGCTCGTCGGGCTGACGTGCCGAGACTGCCACGCGCCGGGGCGGCCCCACAACTCGCTTCCCATGATGTGGGATTCCGTATGAACGCGGTGTTTCCGCAGCTCGTTCCGTATGCCTCCGGCTCCCGTAATGTGGCACCTTCGGCCCGGTCGAGGCCCCCGGGACCCGGCCGCGGCACCCGACGAGCGGAGAGTGAACCGATATGGCCGAGGACGCGACGACGCGTGCCCCCGGCGGTGCGCAGGCCGTGCGGCGCGCCCTGGACGTCCTGCACTGCTTCCACGACAACGGTCCCGATCTCAGCGCCTCGGACCTCGCCCGCCGGCTCGGCCTCTCCGGCTCCACGGCGCACCGGCTGGCCCGTACGCTGCTCGGCGCGGGCTTCCTGGAGCAGGACGCCCGGACGTCCCGCTACCGGCTGGGCCCCGCGGTGACCGAGCTGGGCAGGCTCTCGTACCACCAGCGCGGTCTGCATCTGGCCGCTCCCGAGCTCGCCGATCTCGCCGGGCGGACCGGGGCCACCGCCGATCTGGCCCTGCGCAGCGGCCCGCACGCGGTGATCGTCGCGGGCGGTTCGGTCACCCCGGGGGCGGGGCTGCGCAGGCCGCTGCACTCCACCGCGCTCGGCAAGGTCCTGCTGGCCTGGGCCCGGCCGGGCGAGGGAGGGCCCGCCTCGCTGCCCCCGCTGCCCGCCTTCACCGACCGTACGATCGTCGAACCGGCGGCGCTGGAGGCCGAGTTGGCGCGGGTGCGGGCCGAGGGGTACGCGGTCAACGACGGCGAGTCGGCGCACGGGGTGCGGACCCTGGCGGTCCCGGTGCTGGACGCCGCCGGGCACGCCCGGTTCGCGCTGGCGCTCCGGGCCACCCCCGCGGTGATCACCGAGGAGCGCGCCGGGTGGTTCCTGGAGCGGGCCCGGTCCTGCGCGCGGGCCCTGGAGGTGCTGCTGCTCCCTCCGGCCGAGCGCCGCCCGCCCGCGCCCTGATCAGCGGGGCTGTCGGTGCCGCGTGGCACGATAGGAGCCGTCCGGGCAGGTACCGGACCGGGCGGGGACGGCAGCCGGGCTGCGCGGACAGAGGGACGTGGATGACACAGGCCGGGGTCGTGGAGGAGGGGGCGCCCACCGGGCGGGCCGCCCGGGAGCTGCTGGATCGGGCCGATGCGCTGCTGGCGTCCGCCCGCGGCGTCCTGGCCGACCACACCGGCGCCGTGGGCGCCGTGCGCGGGGTGCTGGACCCGCTGCTCGACGGCCTGGTCGGCCGGGAGCTGACCGTGATCCCGGTGTCCCGGCTGAAGGACGTCACCGAGGGCCGGCTGCGGATCGGCGCGTTCGAGCAGGCCGGTTTCACGACCGTGGGCCAGGTCCACGCCGCCGGACGGTACGAGCTCCAGCAGATCCCCGGGGTCGGTTCGCAGACCGCCGCCCAGGCGCTGGCCGCGGCCGGGCAGATCGCCCACGCGGTACGGGAGACGGTCACGGTCCGGATCTCCGTGGAGGAACCGGACGAGACGACGACCGCGCTGGTCATGGCCCTGCACCGGCTGATCGAGGCCGGGCCGGACGTCCGCCGGGCGGTCGACGCGGCGGGCCGGCTGGCCGGGCGGCTCGAACCGCTGCTGGTCACCGCGGGCCCGGCCCGGCGCCGGATGCGGATGCTGTTCACCGGCCGGCAGAACCGTTCCCGGGCGCTGGAGGCCGTCGCCGAGGTCCGGGACGTCGTCGCCGAGGCGGAGCGGCGCGAGCTGTCGCTGCTGTTCGCGCAGGTCTCGGTCGACCTGCTGCGGGCCGGAGAGTCCGACGTCGCGGCCTGGGTCGACTTCGAGCTGCGGTCCGCCGAGTACTACAGCCTGCTCGCCGAGCTGTCCGGCATCGGCCCCGACCGGGACGCGGCCGAGGGTTTCCTGCCGTCCGGAATAGCGGAGCGGGTGCGCGAACTGCAGCTGGACGACGCCCGGTTGCGGGTCTCGCTGCGCGGCTACCAGTCGTTCGGGGCCCGGTTCGCCCTGGCGCAGAAGCGGGTGATCCTCGGTGACGAGATGGGGCTCGGCAAGACGATCCAGGCCATCGCCGCGCTCGCCCATCTCTCGGCCCGCGGCGAGACGCACTTCCTGGTGGTCTGCCCGGCCAGTGTGCTGATCAACTGGGTGCGGGAGGTCCGTGCCCGCTCCACGCTGCGCACCCTTCCGGTGCACGGCCCCGAGCGGCGGGCCGCCTTCGACGCGTGGCGCGAGGGCGGCGGGGTCGCCCTCACCACGTTCGACGCGCTGCACACCCTGCCCGACGCGGCGGGGTGCGGTCTGCGCCCCGGCATGCTGGTGGTCGACGAGGCGCACTACGTCAAGAACCCCGCCACCCGCCGCGCCCAGGCCGTCTCCGGCTGGACGCAGCACACCGAACGGGTGCTGTTCCTGACCGGTACGCCCATGGAGAACCGGGTCGAGGAGTTCCGCAGCCTGGTCCGGCACCTCCAGCCGGAGCTGGCCCCCTCGATACGCATCACGCACGGCGCCGCCGGTTCGCTCGCCTTCCGCCGGGCGGTGGCCCCGGCCTATCTGCGCCGCAACCAAGTGGACGTGCTGTCCGAACTGCCCGCGCTGGTGCAGGTCGACGAGTGGGAGGAGTTCGGCCCGGAGGACCTGGAGGTCTACCACGCGGCGGTGCGGGCCGGGCATTTCATGCGGATGCGCCGGGCCGCGTACGCCCGTCCGGAGACGTCGGCGAAGCTGCACCGGCTGCGGGAGCTGGTGGCCGAGGCGTCGGAGGGCGGGCTGAAGGTGGTGGTGTTCTCGTACTTCCGCGAGGTGCTCGACACGGTCGGGAAGGCGCTGGACTCTCCGGTGTTCGGCCCGCTGTCGGGGCGGCTCGCGGCCGCCGGGCGGCAGCGGCTGATCGACGACTTCGCCGCGGTGGACGGCCACGCCGTGCTGCTCAGCCAGATCCAGGCGGGCGGGGTCGGGCTGAACATGCAGGCGGCCTCGGTGGTCATCCTCTGCGAGCCGCAGATCAAGCCGACGATGGAGCACCAGGCGGTGGCCCGCGCCCATCGGATGGGCCAGATACGGACGGTCCGGGTGCACCGGCTCCTCGCGACGGACAGCGTCGACCAGCGGATGCTCGACATCCTGGCCCGCAAGGAGCGCCTGTTCGACCTGTACGCGCGGCGCAGCGACGTCGCCGAGACGACGCCCGACGCGGTGGACGTGTCGGACGGGGTGCTGGCCCGGCGGATCGTGGAGGAGGAGCAGCAGCGTCTGGTGACCGGTGCGGCGGACACGGACGGGGAGTTCACGGCCGACACGGACGGGGCGGACGCGGCGGAGACGGACGGGGCGGGCGCGGACGGGGCGGATCCGGTGGGTCCGGCCTGATCAGCCGGCCGTGGCCGCGTGCCGGGGCATCCGGTCGCGGCCGCCGGGGTGCCGGTGGCGCCACACCCAGAACACCGTGCAGGAGACCAGCGCCCAGGCCGCGAGCACCAGGAACGGGAAGAGCCGCTGGTGCCCCTGGAAGTAGACGGCGCTGTGCTGGGCGTTGACGGAGGCGCCGGGCGGCAGCCAGCGCCCGATGTACCCGAGCGGGGAGGGCAGCAGCGGCCAGGAGACCGCCCCGCCGGACGACGGGTTTCCCAGCAGCACCATGAGGCCCCAGGTCGGGATCATCGCCCAGCGCCCCATCAGGGTGTTGAACATGGTGAAGACCATGCCGCTGGTGAACATCGTGAACGCCAGGATCAGCCAGGACTCGACGAACGGCAGGTCCACCGCGCCCAGCAGCCAGTCCACCACCGCGGCGATCACGAAACCGCCGAGCAGGGAGTACGCGACGGTGAAAACGATCCGTTCCAGCGGGAGCAGGGCGCGGGCGTGCACGCTCAGCTGGATCGCGCCGACGAAACCGACGATGACGGCGGCGAGCGAGATGTAGAAGAGGGCGAGGCCGTGCGGGTCGCCCCGCTGGAGCGGTTTGATGTCCTTCACCACCACCGGTTCGCCGATCTCCTTGGCCACCTTCACCGCGGACTGGGCCAGCAGTTCGGCGACGGTGGCCCCGGAGGCGCTCGCGACGTCCAGCGACACCCCCCGGTCGGTGGTCCGCATGATCGCGAAGACCTCCTGCTCCTCCAGCGCGTGGCGGGCCCGGTCCCGGGTCGCGAAGACATGGACGTCGAGCGAGGCGTCGAGCGCCTTGTCCATCCCGGTGACGAACTCCTGCCCCTTGCCCTTCTCGGTGCCGCTGACCACCGCGACCGGGATCGAATGCGGGGTCGGGTTGGCCATGGCGTACGTGTAGGAGCCCGCGAACAGCCCGGCGGCCGCGGCGACGATGAAGACCAGGACGGTGGCGGGGAAGTACGGCGACTTCTTGTACGCGGCCCACTTCTCCGCCCGGCCCAGCGGCCTGCCGTGCGCCCCGTGCGGGACGGTGGGCTCCAGGTCGGGGGCGCTCATCCCTCGGCGTCCTCGTCGTGCCGGGCCCGGCTCGGCTGGACGCGTTTGGGTTCGCCCGGCATCTTCGGGTACTCCGGCGGATAGGGCAGGTCGCCCAGGCCGCGCTCGTGCGCGTCGCGGTCCGCCAGCTCCAGCAGCGCGTCCAGCCGGAAGGCGTGCTCGTCCATGTCGGCGTGGACGTCGCCCACGTCCGCGTAGCGCCCGGGCATGGTCCGGATGTCGAAGTCGTGCGGTTCGGCGTCGTCGATCTCCTCCCAGCGCAGCGGGGCGGAGACCGGGGCGTGGGGGCGGGGGCGTACCGAGTAGGCGGAGGCGATGGTGCGGTCACGGGCCGTCTGGTTGAAGTCGACGAAGATCCGCTCGCCGCGCTCCTCCTTCCACCAGGCCGTGGTCACCCGGTCCGGCATCCGCCGTTCCAGTTCCCGTCCGGCGGCGATGGTGGCCCGTCTGACCTCGGTGAACGTCCATTTCGGGGCGATCGGCACGAAGACGTGCAGGCCCCGGCCGCCGGAGGTCTTGGGCCAGCCGCGCAGCCCGTGGTCGTCCAGGACGGACCGCAGTTCGTGGGCGGCGCGCACCGCGTCGGCGTAGTCGGTGCCGGGCTGCGGGTCGAGGTCGATGCGGAGTTCGTCGGGGTGGTCGGTGTCGGCGGAGCGGACCGGCCAGGGGTGGAAGGTGAGGGTGCCGAGGTTGGCCGCCCAGAGGACGGCGGCCGGTCCGGTGGGGCAGACCTCGTCGGCGGTGCGGCCGCTGGGGAAGGCGATGTGTGCGGTGGGAATCCAGTCGGGCAGGTTCTTCGGGGCGCGTTTCTGGTAGAAGAACTCGCCCTCGATCCCGTCCACAAAGCGCTGGAGGGTGGTGGGGCGGTCGCGCAGGGCGCGGGTGATGCCGGGGGCGACGGCGAGGAAGTACTCGGCCACGTCCCTCTTGGTGTAGCCCTTCTCCGGGAAGTAGATCTTGTCCGGGCTGGAGAGCCGCACGGTCCGCCCGTCGACGTCGAGTTCCACTGCCTTCACCGCTGCACCCATGACGGTCACGGTAGGCCGGGCTCACCTATGCCGCATATCGGGCGACATGGGGCGGGCCGTACCGGAGAATCGGGCCATGGACCTGCCGGTGATGCCGCCCGTGAAGCCGATGCTCGCCAAGTCCGTGGCCACGATCCCGCCCGGTATGCAGTACGAGGCCAAGTGGGACGGATTCCGGGCGATCGTGCACCGGGACGGCGACGAGGTCGTGATCGGCAGCCGCACCGGCAAGCCGCTGACCCGCTACTTCCCCGAGCTGGTCACCGCCGTACGGGACAACCTGCCCCCGCGCTGCGTGATCGACGGCGAGATCGTGGTCGCCCACGACGGGCGGCTGGACTTCGACCGGCTCGGCGAACGCATCCACCCGGCGGCGTCCCGGGTACGGCTGCTCGCCGAACGGACCCCGGCGAGCCTGATCGCCTTCGACGTGCTGGCGGTGGGGGACGAGTCGCTGCTCGCCACCCCGCAGTCCGACCGGCGCGCCGTGCTGGTGGCGGCGCTGTCCGGGGCCGCTCCCCCGGTCCATCTGGCCCCGGCCACCACCGACCGGGACCTCGCCCGCGAGTGGTTCGAACGGTACGAGGGCGCCGGGCTCGACGGCGTGGTGGCCAAACCGCTCGATCTGCCGTACCGCCCGGACACCCGGGTGATGTACAAGATCAAGCACGAGCGCACCGCCGACTGCGTGGTGGCCGGGTACCGGCTCCACAGGAGCGGCCCGGTCGTCGGATCGCTCCTGCTCGGGCTGTACGACTCCGGGGGCGTCCTCCAGCACGTGGGGGTCTGCTCGGCGTTCCCGATGAAGCGGCGCGCGGAGCTGGTCGCCGAACTGGAGCCGCTGCGCACCGGCTTCGACGGCCATCCGTGGGCGGCCTGGGAGGACGCCGGGGCGCACGAGCGGGCCCGGCTGCCGGGGGCGCCGAGCCGCTGGTCGGGGAAGAAGGACCGGTCGTGGGTGCCACTGCGCCCGGAGCGGGTCTGCGAGGTGGCGTACGAGCACATGGAGGGCGACCGGTTCCGGCACACCGCCCGGTTCCGCCGGTGGCGGCCGGACCGCACCCCCGCCGGCTGCACCTACGCGCAGCTGGAGGAGGTGGTGCGGTACGACCTGGCCGAGGTGCTGTCAGCCGGTGGCGGTTGAACCGGTGGACGCCGGGTCGGTCGGGGTGGCGCACGGGTCGTCGCTCGCCGTCGGGTCCGGCTCGGGCGTGGTCGTGTCGCCGGGGTCCGGGCTCGCCGGGTCCGTCGGGCAGGTGGGGGTGGGCTCCGGGGTGCCGGGGTCGGGGCTCTCGCCGGGGTCCGGGGTCGCCGAGCCGCTGTCGGTGGGGTCGGGCGAGCCGCTGCCCGGGTCGGTGGGGTCCGGGGAGCCGGGGGCGGACGGGGAGGTGGTCGGCGATCCGGAGGGCTTCGGGGAGGCCGAACCGGAGGGTGAGCCGGAGGGCTGCGGGCCGACGATGATGCCGCCGTCCGGGGCGCCGGGGCCGCCGACCGGGTGCTTCGGCTTGTTCGGTCCGCCCGCGCCGGGGCTCTTGGGGACGACGCCCTTGCCGTCGGCCACCGGGTGGATGCCCTTGCGGTAGAACTCCAGCCAGGACAGCACGGTGCGCAGATAGGTGTCCGAGTGGTTGTAGCTGAGGACCGCCCGGTCCAGGTCCGCCTTGACCGACAGATCGCGCGCCCCGGCGCAGAGGTAGGACCCGGCGGCGAGCGCGGCGTCGAAGACGTTGTTCGGGTCGCGGCGGCCGTCGCCGTTGCCGTCCTTGCCCCAGTGGGCCCAGGTGGAGGGGATGAACTGCATCGGGCCGACCGCCCGGTCGTAGCTGCGGTCGCCGTCGTACCGGCCGTTGTCGGTGTCGGTGATGCTGGCGAAGCCGTCACCGTTGAGGACCGGGCCGAGGATCGGGGTGAGGGTGGTGCCCCGCGCGTCCACCCGTCCGCCGCCCGCGTGGCCGGACTCGACCTTCCCGATCGCCGCGAGCAGCTGCCACGGAAGACGGCAGCTGGGGGCGGTCCGCGCGAGGGCGCTCTCCGCCTTGCGGTAGGCGGCGAGCACGGTGGCGGGGATGCCCGCCTCGGCCCAGGCGCGGACGGCGACCGGGCTCTGCTTCGCCCCGGGCCTGGGCGGCTTCGGCGAGGCCAGCGGCGGGAGTTCGGTGTGGTACGAGTCGTCGTTGGGCACCTGCGTCCAGGTGACCTCGTCCGCCTCCCGGGTCTTGTCCGGCTTCATCCGCTGGCTCGCGAGTCCCGGTGCCTGGGACGCGGTGAGCGCGGCCACCGCGACGACTGCGACGGCCGTGCCGCCGAGTCCGCGGCGCATCGTGCCGTTGATCCTCATGCGTGCCCCTCTCTTCCCCCGGGTCGCCGGGTCAGCGGGTGAACGTGTCGATGGAGGAGATCCGCCAGGTGCCGCCCCGGCGGACCGCGTCCACGGCGAACATGGCGGCGGCGTAGGTGGTCTCGTCGGACGCGCCGGTACGGGTGTTGCTCTGGTCGGCGAAGATCAGCAGCCGGGCCCGGTCGCCGTCGAGCAGCTCCACCCCGCTGTCGGTGACGGTCGTGGTCAGCACCAGCTTCTGCTTCTGCCCCTGCGCCCGGACCTGGGCCAGCATGTCCTTGTGCTGCTGCACCGCCTTGCCGACCAGATGCCCGGCGGCCGCCTCCTCGGAGCGCTCCGGCGCGGCGTAGTTGTACGAGAACACCGCGCCGACGGCGTCGGAGATCTGGCCCTTCACCTCGCTGGTGCGGGCGATGTCGGTGAGGGCGGTGTTCTGCCGGGACGGGTCGTCGCGCAGGTCGGCGGCCGAGCCGAACGCCCAGGCGGCGAAGGCTCCGAGCAGCACGGTCAGGGCGCAGAGGACGACGGGCAGCCGGTCCCGCAGGCCGGTGGTCCGCGGCGTCTTCGCCGGCCGTTCGTCGGTGGCCCCGGCGTCCTTGCCCTCGGAGCCCTCAAGTTCCTCGGAGTCCTCGGTTTCGCCGGAGCCCTCGGAGTCGGCGGATCCGCCGGCGGGGGCGTCCTTCACCGCGGGCGCGGCGTCCGGCTCCCCGGGGGAGGCCGCACGTTCCGGGGCGGCGGTGCGCTCCGCCGCGACGGTGGCCAGCCGGCGCCGGCGGTTGACTAGGTGACGGGTCGTCGACATGTCCGGGATCCTCTCGGTGACGGGGTGGGGTTCGGTGGCGTCAGCCGGCGGTGTTGCCGACGGGCGCCTGGCCGAGGGCGCTGAGCTTCCACCCCTCGGAGGTCCGGGTGAGCTTGCCGAGCATCCGGCTCTCCTTCACCGCGGGCTTGCCCTTCGGCGCGGTCACGGTGACCCGCAGGGCCACCATCACCCCGGCCTTGCCCGCCCGGTCGTCGAGTTCGGTCACCGCCCCGGAGAGGATCTGGGCCGTGCTGACCGTCTTCGCCTCCTGGATCTGCTTGATGAACGCGGACCGCCCGTCGACGAGTTGCTGGTGCAGGTCGCCGGTGGTCGAGTCCTCCCAGCTGTCGAGGCCCTTCTCCAGCTTCCGGTGGTCGAGGGTGTTCATGTTCTGCACGGCCTGCTCCCCCGCCGCCAGCGCCGCGTCGCGGGCCTGCGCGTAGGCGGCCGAATCGTCGTGCGCGGCGCCGTACCAGGACACCCCGCCCCAGGCCGCCGCGCCGGTCGCCGCGACCGTCAGGACGACCGCCGCCACCATCAGCGGGTTCCTCGTCTTCCGTACCCGTGCCATGTGCTGTCTCTCTTCTGCTCTGCCGGCCGTTGCGTACCGAGTCGCGCGGACGCTGCTATCTGGCGGTGATCTCGACCACGGTCCAGCGCCCGTCGCGCAGTTGCGCGGTGACGGAGAGCTGGGCGGCCGCCGTGGTGGCGGGCTTTCCCTCGCGCTCGTAGACCTGGTCGAGGAAGACCAGCAGGTGGGCGCTGTCGTCCGTCAGCCGGGTGACCCCGGCGCGTACGACGTGGGTGGTGAGGGTCAGCTTCTGGTCGGCGGCCTGCTTCTCGACCTGGCCGAACAGGGCCGCGTACTGCTGGAGCGCCTTGCCCGCCAGCAGTTGCTTCGCCGACTCCTTGGTGACGCCGGTGGCCTGCGGGCTGTACGAGAAGACCTTGCCGAGCGCGTTGCTGACATCGCCCGCCACCCGGGTGGTCGCCTCGCCGTCGGTCAGCGCGTGGTTCGCGGTGGCGGGGGTGTCGCGCAGGGCACGGCCCTGGGCGAACAGCACCCCGCCGGCCACCAGCAGCACGACGGAGAGGACCGCCGCCACGACGCGCGGCCACCGCCGGGCGGGGGCCGCCGCCTCCGCCGGCCCGGGCGCGGCCCCGGTCTCCTCGGTGCCCGGTTCCGCCGCGGCCTCCTCGGCGCCCCGGTCCGCCCCGGTCGTCTCCGCGCTCTCGTCCGTCCCGGTCTCCCGGGCCTCCGCGTCGGTGTCGGTGCTCACGACCGCCGTCCCTCCCCGCTCGTTCATGCGCCGCCCCCGACCGGGATCGCCGTGAGGGCCTTGATCTTCCAGCCGTCCGGGGTCCGGGCCAGCGTGGCCTCGAAGCGCTTGCGCTCGGTGCCCGGCTGCCCGGTGCGCGGGGTGACCTCGACGTCGACGGTCGCGATCATCTCGGCGGTTCCGGCCCGCTCGTCGAGCGCGGTGAGCGCGGCGTCGGTGACCTTTCCGCGAGCGGTGGCACCGGCCTTGGCCAGCTCCTCGGCGTCCTCGCTCCGGGTGCGCCCGAGCCGGTCGTGGAGCGGACCGGTCGCGGAGTCGAGCCAGGCGCCGAGACCGGCGTCCACGCTCCGGGCGTCCTTGGCGTCGAGGCTGTTGAGCAGGGCGAGACGGTGCTTGCCGTCGGCCAGCGCGGCATCCCGGCTCTTCGCGTACGCCAGGTTCTCGTCACCCCGCGCCCCGAGGTACGACCAGCCGCCCAGCGCGCAGACCGCCGCGGCGACCAGCAGCACCACCCAGCCGGTCAGGCTCTTCCCGCGGGAGGTCATCGGCCGTCCTCCTGACCGAGGCCCAGAAGCCCGGCCATGGCGTCGCCGCCGCGCGGGGCCCGGCCGGTGACGCCGAGCGCGCCGGGGAGCCGGCCCGCCTCGCCGTCGCCCAGCAGCATCGAGCCGGGCTTGGCGGGCGCGGGGACGGCGCCGCCCTTCGGGGCGTTGGCGCTGCCGCGCACGTTGATGCCGGTGCCGGGCGAGGAGGTGCAGCGGGCCTTGGTGTTGACGGGCGGTCCGGCGGTGGTGTCCAGGCCGGCCCGGTAGGTCGTGCCGCCGTATCCGGCGGTGCACGGCAGGGGTTCGAAGAAGGTGACGGACATCCCGAACCGGGCGCCGTTCTCGTCGATCGCGCTGGACCCGGCCGCGGCCACCGCGGGCAGCTTGACCAGGAGTTCCTCCAGGCCGCGCTGGCGGGTGACGGCCACCTCGGAGGTGGTGAGGAGGTTGGCGACGACGACGCCGAAGGCCGGGTCGACGTCCCGCAGCAGTCCGCTGATCTGCCCGGTGGCGTCGGGGGCGGCCGCGATCAGCCTGCGGAGGTCCGTGTCGGAGCTCTTGAGCTGGGCGGCGAGTTCCTCGGCGCCGGAGGCGAAGCCCTTGAGCGCCTCGCCCTGTTCGGCCTGGGTCCGCAGCACGGTCCGGCCGTCGGCCATCAGCTTGGTGGTGGTGGGCAGTGCCTTGTCCGCCGCCTGGACGAAGTCGCTGCTGGTGTCGAGCAGCACCTGGAGGTCGTCGCCGCGCCCCTCGAACGCGGTGCCGAACTCGTCGACGACGGTGCGCAGGGATTCCAGGTTCACCGAGCTCGCCAGGTCGTTGACGCTGGTCAGGACGTTGGTGACGGGGGCGGGCACGGTGGTGTCGGCCTGGTCGATGACGGAACCGTCCGCCAGGTACGGGCCGCCGCCGCGGGTGGGCCGCAGGTCGACGTACTGCTCGCCGACGGCGGAGAGGCTGGCGACCACGGCCTTCAGCCCGTCCGGGATCCTCGGCGCGTCCTTCTCGATGCGCAGTTCGGCCTCGACGCCGTCGTCGGTCAGCTCGATGGGGCCGACCCGGCCCACCGAGACGCCCCGGTAGGTCACGTTGGAGTGGGTGTACAGCCCGCCGGTGCGCGGCAGTTGGACCTTGACGGTGTAGTAGCTGCGCAGGCCGACGTAGTGGCCGAGGTCGGCGTACCGCACCCCGAGGAAGCCGAGCACGAGCACGGCGATGACCAGGAACGAGATGTTCTTGAGCCGGATGGCCAGAGTGATCATCGACTGCTCCCGTCGGTGCCCGCCGTCGGGATCGCGGGGAGCGGCAGGGGCAGGGAGCGCGTGCCGGCTGCCCCGCTCTTCGGTGCCTCTGCCGGGATCAGCGACGGGACGATCTGCGTGCCGGGCATGGCCGTCACATCCAGGTAGACGTTGAGGTAGTCGCCCTTCACTCCGCGCAGCACCTCGTCCGTGAACGGGTAGGTGAGCAGCACCTGGAGGGAGTCGGGCAGGTCGCGGCCGGAGTCGGCGAGCGCCTTGAGGGTGGGCGCGAGGGCCTTGAGGTCGGCGATCATGTCGGCCTTGCTCTTGTCGATCGTGTCGACGGCGACGCCGGAGAGGGTGTCGAGCGACCGGAGCATGGTGAGGAGCGAACCGCGCTGCTTCTCCAGCACCTTGAGGCCGGGGCTGAGTCCGGTGAGGACGGTGCCGACGTCCTGCTTGCGGGTGGCGAGGGTGGCGGAGAGCCGGTTCACCCCGTCGAGGGCGTCGGTGATGTCCTTCTTGTGGTCGTCCAGGTCGGTCACGAGGGTGTCGACCCGGCGGAGCACGGACCGGACCTCGGGTTCGCGGCCCGAGAGCGCCTTGTTGAGTTCGGTGGTGATGGTCTTGAGCTGGTTGACGCCGCCGCCGTTGAGGAGCATCGACAGGGCGCCGAAGACCTCTTCGACCTCGGGGTTGCGGTTGGTGCGTGCCAGCGGGATGCGGTCCCCGTCGGCGAGGTGGGCCGGTGCGGCGCCTTTGGCGGGGGCGGAGAGCTGGACGTACTTCTCGCCGAGGAGGCTGGACTGCTCCAGGTGGGCGTAGGCGTTCGCGGGCAGTTCGACCTTGCCGTTGACCCGCATGGTGACCTTGGCGTTCCAGCTGTCCGAGGACAGCGAGATCCCGGTGACCCGGCCGACGGCGACGTCGTTGACCTTCACCGAGGCCTGCGGGGCGAGGCTGAGCACGTCCGCGAACTCGGCGGTGATCTCGTACGGGTGGTCGCCGAGGTCGGCACCGCCGGGCAGCGGGAGCTGGTCGATGCCGGTGAACGTGGGCAGGCCGGAGTTGGTGACGACGAGGGCGAGGCCGACGCCCACCGCCAGGAGGGCGGCGACCCCGGTGGTACGGGCTCCGGGTCTGCGCAGCGCTGGGCTCATCGGTTCGCCCCCTTCTTCTGCGTGGCGGTCTTCGCCGGGGTGCCGTAGACGGTGCCGACGGCGGGCAGGGGCAGACTGGGCAGCGCCTTCTGGCGTGCGGTGTCCACCGGTGCGAGGCCGGCGAGCCCGGGGCTCTCGGTGAGCGGTCCGCCCATGGACAGCTCGTTGAGGTTGGTGCGGCCGTTGAGGGTGCGGTTGGCCGGGTCGTAGGCGTTGAGGACGTTGCCCGCGGCGAGCGGCAGGGTGTCCATCGCCTCGGCGAGCGAGGCCCGCTGGTCGACCAGGCTCTGGGTGATCGGCACCAGGGCCTCGACGTTCTTCTTGAGCGCGCCGCGGTTCTTCTGGATGAACCCCTTGACCTGGGCGAGCGCGGTGCCCAGTTCCTTCAGTGCGGCTCCGAGGTTCTCCTTGTCGTCGGCGAGGAAGCCGGTGACGGAGTTGAGCTGCTGTTCGGCGGCGCGGACGTTGCCGTCGTTCTTCTTCAGCATGGTGGTGAAGGACTGGAGGGAGGACAGGGTGTCGAAGAGGTTGCCGCTGCTCTTGTCGAGGGTCTTGGTGGCCTTGCCGAACTGCTCGATGGAGTCGCCGATGGCCGCGCCGTTGCCGTCGAGGTTCTTGGCCCCGGTGTCGAGCAGGTCGGTGAGCGCCCCGTCGGCGTTGGCGCCCTCCGGGCCGAGGGCCTTGGAGAGCTCGGTGATGGAGTCGTACAGCTGGTCCACCTCGACGGGGGTGGCGTTGCCGGCGGCGGGCAGTACGGCGTCGTCCGCCAGCTCCGGGCCGCCGTCGTACGCGGGGGCGAGCTGGACGTAGCGGTCGGCGACCAGGCTGGGCGCGACGACGACGGCGTGCGCGTCCTTGGGGATCTTGACGCCCTTGTCGAGGCGGAGGGTGACCCTGACCTCCTTGCCGCGGGGGGTGACCGACTCGACCGTGCCGACCCGCACGCCGAGGACGCGCAGGTCGGACCCGGCGTAGACACCGGTGGCCTGGTCGAAGTAGGCGGTGATGGTCGTTCCCTCGTCGTCCATGGCCAGGACCCCGGTGGTGGCGGCCACGGCCACCACGGCGAGTCCGGCGCCGATGCCGACGATGCGCTTCATTCTCATGTCAGCGGCCGCCTTGCTGCTTGGGTGGCTTGCACTCGGCCCCGGCGGGTGTGCCCGCGGGCACGTACTCCTTCGGGACGACTCCGCAGACGTAGTTGTCGAACCAGCGGCCGCTGCCGAGGGTGTTGCCGACGAGCCGGCTGTACGAGCCGGCCATCGAGAGCACCTTGTCGAGGCTCTTGCGGTTCTTGACCAGTACGGCGGTGACCCGGCCGAGCGAGTCCAGGGTCGGCTTCAGCTGCTTGTCGTTGTCCCGGACCAGTCCGGTGAGCTGGGTGCCGAGGTTCCGGGTGCCGGTGAGCAGTTGGTGGATGGAGTCGCGGCGGGCCTGGATCTCGCCGAGGAGCAGGTTGCCGTCCTCCAGCAGGGTCTCGAAGCTGCTCTTCTTGTCGGCGAGCGTCTTGGTGAGCTGCTTGCTGCCCTTGAGGAGGGTGGCGAGCTGGGCGTCGCGCTCGGAGACCGTCTTCGAGAGGGCGGAGAGCCCTTCGGCGGCGCTCTTCACGTCCGGCGGGGAGTCCTTGAAGGTGGCGGAGATCGTCTCGAAGCTCTTGGCGAGCTGCGCGGTGTCGATCTCGCCGATGGTCTCGCCGAGCCCGTTGAACGCCTGGGTCACGTCGTACGGGGAGGTGGTGCGGCTGGCCCGGATGCGTTCGTGCGGGTCCTGCGCGGCGTCGCCCAGCGGGTCGACGGCGAGGTACTTCTCGCCGAGCAGGGTCTTGATGGCGATGCCGACGGTGGAGGAGTTGCCGATCCAGACGTCCTTGACCCTGAAGCTGACCTTCACCTTGGGGCCGTCCAGCGCGACACCGGTGACCTCGCCGACCTTCACCCCGGCGACCCGTACCTCGTCGCCCTCGGAGAGTCCGGCCGATTCGGTGAAGTCGGCGCTGTAGGTGGTGCCGCCGCCGATGAACGGCAGCGAGTCGACGCGGTAGGCGCCCAGGCCGATGAGGGCGAGGACGACCAGTCCCACGACGGCGACGGCCACGGGGTTGCGTTCCCGTACGGGCTTGATCCTCATCCCTGGCACCTCGGCTTCCTGACCTCGATGCCGGTGGGCGGGGTGCTGCCGTCCTCGGTGGTCACTCCGCTCACCCGGGCCTCGCAGAGATAGAGGTTGAGCCAGGAGCCGTACGAGGTGAGCCGGGTGATCGCGTTCATCTTCGCCGGGGTCTTGGCCAGGAAGTTCTCGATCTGCGGCGTGCCCTTCTCCAGCTGGCCGGAGAGCCGTCCGAGCTGCTTGATGTCCTGTTTGAGGGGGGCGCGTCCGTCGTCGAGCAGGTCCGCGGTGACGGTGGTGAGCGCGCCCATCGCGGTGACGGCCCGGCCGAGCGGCTTGCGGTCGCCGGCGAAGCCGGTGACGAGCTGCTGGAGCGTGTCGACGAGGTCGTCGAAGCCCGCCTCACGGTCGTTGACGGTCTTCAGGACCGTGTTGAGGTTCTTGATCACCTCGCCGATCACCTTGTCCTTCGCGGCGACCGTTCCGGTCAGCGAACCGACGTGCTGGAGGATGCTGTCGACGGTTCCGCCCTCGCCCTGGAGCACCTGGACGATGGAGCCCGCCAGCTGGTTCACGTCGGGCGGGGAGAGACCTTCGAACAGGGGCTGGAAGCCGTTGAAGAGCTGGGTCAGGTCGAGCGCGGGGGTGGTACGGGAGACCGGGATGGTCGCCCCGGCGGCGAAGCTCCGGCCGACCGGCCCGGCCCCCTGGTCGAGGTCGATGTACCGCTGGCCGACCATGTTGAGGTACTTGATCGAGGCGGTCACCGAGGCGGGGAGCCTGCGCCCCTTGCGTACGGCGAAGGCGACCTCGGCCAGCCGCTTGTCGGCGACCTCGATGGACTCGACCTGTCCGACCTTGACGCCGGCGATCCGGATGCTGTCGCCGACGACCAGTCCGGTGACGTCGGTGAACCGGGCCCGGTAGGTGGTGGTGTCGCCGACGCTGGTGTTGGCGATGGACAGGGCCAGCACGCTGGTGGCCACCACGGTCACCAGGACGAAGACGATCGACTTGGTGAGGGGACCGGCGAGAGAGCGGCGCTTCACTTGAGCTTCACCTCCGCACCGCGGAAGGCCGGACCGATGAGCACGCTGCTCCAGTCGGGCAGGGTCTGCGGCTGGACTTTCAGTGAGGGAGCGACCAGCTCGTTGACGAGCCGGCTCTCCTGCGGGGAGTTGGGCATGCCGAGTTCCGGCTTCGCGGCCGAGGGAGCGGTGCCGCCCGGCCGGCCGGCGTCCCCGGTGCCGGGCGCGGTGACCGGGCTCGCGGTACGGGCGTCGGCCGTCGGCGCGGCCTTGCCCATGTAGGGCACGGAATAGCAGTGCGGTCCGCCGGTGGCGTTGTAGACCGGGGTGTCCCGGCCGGGCACGTACTTGCCCTTCGACTTCACCGGTTTGACGGTGACGTGGAGTCCGGGCCGGTCGGTGCCCTTGCCGAGCGCCTTGTCCATGGCCGGGACGAATCCGGCCAGGGTCCGCAGGGTGCAGGGGAACGAGGACGAGTACCGGGCGAGCGTCTCCAGCGTCGGCCTGCCGGTGGCGGAGAGCCGGATGAGGTTGTCCTTGTTCTCCTGGAGGAAGGAGGTCAGGTCGCGGGCTGAGGCGGTGGTGGAGCCGTAGACCCCGGCGAGCTCCGCTTCCTTCTCGGCGAGGGTGCCGCTGGTGGTGGTGAAGTCGGTGAGCGCGTCGAGGATGTCGGGGGCGGCGTCCCCGTACACCTTGGACACCTTGACGAGTTCCTTGATGTCGTCGTTGAGCGTGGGCAGTTGGGGGTTGAACTTGGCCAGGTGGGCGTCGAGCGTGGCGAGGGTGTCGCCGAGCTTCTCGCCGCGTCCCTGGAGCGCCTGGGAGACGGCGCCGAGGGTGGCGGCGAGCTTCTCCGGTTTGACGGCGGTCAGCAGCGGCAGCACGTTGTCGAGCACTTCCTCCAGCTCGATCGCGTTGCTGGACCGGTCCTGCGGGATGACCGCCCCGGACCGCAGCGGCTCGGTGGACGGTGCGGCCGGCGGGACGAGGGCGACGAACCGCTCCCCGAAGAGGGTGGTGGGCAGCATCTGGGCGGTCACGTCGGACGGGATCCGGCCGAGCTTGCCGGGGTCGATGGCGAGGGTGAGCCGGGCCCCGTCCCCGTCGGCCGCGATGTGGCGGACCTGCCCGACGACGACGCCGCGCAGTTTCACGTCGGCGTTGTCGTGCATCTCGTTGCCGACGCTGGAGGTGCGTACGGTCACGGTCGCGTCGTCGGTGAAGTCCTTCCGGTACACCGAGACCGAGACCCAGACGAGTACGGCGGGCACGAGGAGGAAGGCGACTCCGGCGAGTCTGCGGCGCACGGTCTGCGTGCTGTGGGAGATCATCAGCCGGCCACCTTCACCGTCGTGGTCGCGCCCCAGATCGCGAGCGAGAGGAAGAAGTCGGTGACGCTGATCAGCACGATGGCGTTGCGGACCGACCGCCCCACCGCGACGCCCACCCCGGCGGGTCCGCCGGTGGCGTGGAAGCCGTAGTAGCAGTGGGCGAGGATCACCATCACGCTGAAGATCAGCACCTTGAGCACCGACAGCAGCACGTCGTCCGGGGAGAGGAAGAGATTGAAGTAGTGGTCGTACGTGCCCGCGGACTGCCCGTTGAACAGGACGGTGACCAGGCGGGAGGCGAGGTACGAGGAGAGCAGTCCGACCGCGTACAGCGGGATGATCGCGACGACCCCGGCGATGATCCGGGTGGAGACGAGGTACGGCATGGACCGGATCCCCATCGCCTCCAGGGCGTCGACCTCCTCGTTGATCCGCATCGCGCCCAGCTGGGCGGTGAAGCCGGCGCCGACGGTCGCGGAGAGCGCGAGTCCCGCGACCAGCGGGGCGATCTCGCGGGTGTTGAAGTAGGCGGAGATGAAGCCGGTGAAGGCGGAGGTGCCGATCTGGTTGAGGGCGGCGTATCCCTGGAGGCCGACGACGGTCCCGGTGAACAGGGTCATCGCGACCATCACACCGATGGTGCCGCCGATGACACCGAGACCGCCGCTGCCGAAGGCCACTTCGGCCAGCAGCCGCTGGACCTCGCGCAGATAGCGGCGCAGGGTCCGGGGGATCCAGATCAGCGCGCGTACGTAGAACGTGAGTTGTTCGCCGGATCGGTCGAGCCAGCTGAGCATCGACATCGGTCAGCTCCCCTTCGCGGGGACGATCTGGAGGTAGATCGCCGTGAGGACCGTGTTCACGAAGAACAGCAGCATGAAGGTGATGACGACGGACTGGTTGACCGCGTCGCCGACGCCCTTGGGGCCGCCGCGCGGGTTGAGTCCCCGGTAGGCGGCGACGATGCCCGCGATGAAGCCGAAGATCAGCGCCTTGAGCTCGCTGATGTACAGGTCGGGCAGCTGGGCGAGGGCGGAGAAGCTGGCCAGGTACGCGCCGGGGGTGCCGTGCTGGAGGATCACGTTGAAGAAGTAGCCGCCGAGCGTGCCGACCACCGAGACCAGGCCGTTGAGCAGGACGGCGACGAGCATGGTGGCCAGGACCCGGGGGACGACGAGCCGCTGGATCGGCGAGACGCCCATGACCTCCATCGCGTCGAGCTCCTCGCGGATCTTGCGCGAGCCGAGGTCGGCGCAGATGGCGGAGCCGGCGGCGCCGGAGATCAGCAGCGCCACGATGATCGGGCTGGCCTGCTGGATGACGGCCAGGACGCTGGCGCCGCCGGTGAACGACTGGGCGCCGAGCTGCTGGGTGAGCGAGCCGACCTGGAGGGCGATGACGGCGCCGAACGGGATCGAGACGAGTGCGGCGGGCAGGATGGTGACGCTGGCGACGAACCAGAACTGCTCGATGAACTCCCGCACCTGGAAGGGGCGTCGGAAGACCTCGCGGCTCACGGTGGCGGCGAGGGAGAACAGCTTCCCGGTCTCGCGGAGCGGGGCGAGCAGCCTGCTCGGCGGCTTCTGCCCGGCGCTCTTTCGGGCCTCGGGCTCCGGTGGCGGGCCGGAGTCCGGCGGTTCGGGGGGCAGCACCGGCATGGGGGCCGTCACGGGCTCTCACCGCCGCCGGCCGGGGTGTAGCTCTTCAGGATGGCGGTGCGCGCGGCCTCGGGCAGCTGGCCCATCATCGACATGACCCGCTCCCGCCGGCGCAGCGCGGCCTGCCGTACGGGCATGCCGGGCGAGGGCTCCAGCTGCGGGACGACGGTGCGCGGCGCGTTGGCGGAGCTGATGCCGACCCCGTAGCCGTTGATCTCCTCGGCGGCGAGGGTGGCCGCGTCCTTCTCCTCGGCCATCCCGATGGGGCCCTCGCGGCGGCCCGCGAGGAACTGGGAGACGACCGGCAGTTCGCTGGTGAGCAGCACCTCGCGGGGGCCGAAGGTGACCAGGTTGCGGCGGAAGAGCATCCCCATGTTGTCGGGGACGGTGGCCGCGATGTCGAGGTTGTGGGTGACGATGAGCATCGTCGCGTCGATCTGCGCGTTCAGGTCGATGAGCAGCTGGGAGATGTAGGCGGTGCGGACCGGGTCGAGGCCGGAGTCGGGTTCGTCGCAGAGGATGATCTGCGGGTCCAGCACCAGGGCGCGGGCCAGTCCGGCCCGCTTGCGCATACCGCCGGAGATCTCGCCGGGGAGTTTGTCCTCGGCCCCGAGGAGGCCGACGATCTCGATCCGCTCCATGACGATGCGGCGGATCTCCGACTCCTTCTTGCGGGTGTGCTCGCGCAGCGGGAACGCGATGTTGTCGAAGAGCGTCATCGATCCGAAGAGGGCGCCGTCCTGGAACATGAGCCCGAAGAGTTTCCGGGTTTCCATGATGTCGCGTTCCGGGCTGTTCACCATGTCGACGCCGTTGATGAGAACACGGCCCTGTTCGGGCTTGAGCAGACCGATGATGGATTTCAGGAAAACGGTCTTTCCCGTGCCGGACGGGCCGAGCATCACGCTCACCTCTCCGGCGGGCAGCGTGAGGGTGACGTCCTGCCAGATGTTCTGCTTGCCGAAGGACTTCGTGAGGCCTTCGACGACTACTTCGATTCCCATCGGCCCTCCTTCGAAGTTGTGGTGAACGAAGTCATCTGTCAGCGCTCCGGCTCTGAGAAATCCAATGGCGGCTCGTCACACATGCACCAGGAGGCGCACACGCTATGTCCGTCGAAACCGCCAGGACAAGCCGTTGAGCAGCGGAAATCGACGAATCTGGGGCGGGGTTCGGAGCACTTGTCACCAAGTGACAAAGACCTACGGTCGCTTTGTCGAAAGGTGCGCAAGCCCTCCGGCCCGCGGATCGGGCGCCGACGGCCGGCGAAGCCGGTTCCGTCCGGGCCCCCGGGGTACCGGGCGAGCAGCCGCGGATACGTTTCCCCGCTGCTCAACCGGGACGCTACGACCCGGTAACCTGCTTAGCAATACTGGATCGTAAACTTTCTGTGGGCTGGAACACGTTCTCGGCGCTTTTTGTCGTCCGGTGAGCATTCACCTCCATTCACTTATGAAGAAGTGAGTGGAGGCGGTGTCCGGCCGAAGGCCCCGTTGCATACGTCCGCCCCACCCGGAAGCACCATCCGGGTGGGGCGGACGAGGTGTGCGGTACGCGTATTGCTAGGTGAAGGTGACCAGGTGGGTTCCCGAATAGGGGAACTGGTCCCCGGCGTATGCGAGACCCGCGCAGTTGTTGGCCTGCGAGACGGTGAGCCCGCCACCGGAGCCGACCGAGAATTCACTGGTCGCCTGGTCGAACGCGGCGTTCTGCGCGTTTCCGGTCGCCGTCACGGTGCAGGTGCCGAACAGGGTCTCCATCTGGACCGCGAGAACGACGCCCTGGAAATTGCCGGAAACGACCGTTCCCGAGGACGAGGACGGAGCGAACGCCGCGGCCCGGGTCAGCCGGGCCGAGCCGGTGGCGCCGAGCGGCCCCTGGCACTGCCACGTCGCGGACAGGATGGTGGTGTCCACGCCCGAGGCCGTGCCACTGTCGCAGGTGAACCCGCCCATGCCGGCCGTGGTCCCGGGCACGAGCTTCGCCGTCCAGGCCCCGGCGAGCGGCGCCGGAGCCTCGTCCACCGAGGCGGCGTACGCGGACGGCACCGCGGCCGCGATCAGCGCGCCGACCGCCGCCACGCACGCTAACCGTCCGGTCCGGTTCCTCATCGCCGTTCCTCCCCCGCCCCGGCTACTTCGCCACTCCGGCGTGCCAGTTCTCCGCGAGGAGCCGGCCCGCGTTGGGCGCCGAGGCCCCGGGCAGGGCCAGGCCCGCCGTGTAGGTGGCGGCGTTGTTGAGCGTCAGGCTGTTCTTGCCGGAGGCCGACGGGAGGCCGGTCTTCAGGTTGACCGCCCAGTTCAGCTCGCCGAGGGTCAGCGGGCCGCAGCCGCTCACGCCGGGCACCGCGAAGGCCGAGTCGCCCTGGTCGTTGCCGGTCAGCTCGATCCGGTTGAGGAAGCCCCCGGTGTTCGTGGTGCCGTCGGCGTCGAAGCGACGGCTGCCGATGGCGGGCTGGGTGAGGTTGCGCGGGCTCAGCACGATCGGGTCGGAGGCCGTGCCGATGTAGCACTTCGAGCCGAGGAAGGGGTTCTCCAGGTGGATGCGCACCGGGATGTCGACGATCGTCTTCCCGCTCTGCATCCCGGCCGTCAGGTCGAAGTTCGTGGGCGTGCCCACCGACTGCACCGTGGCGACGACGCGGTTCAGGCTGTTGTCCGTCAGCTGCTTGCAGATGTCGGAGACGACCGGGATGCCGCTCGGGCACATCAGTCCGAGCAGTCCGCCGGGGATCTCCGTCGGGGCGCCCACGATCGATCCGCCCGCGGCCGGCACGACCTTGGACGCACCGGTCGACGTGTTGCGGATGATGCCGAACTGGAGGTCGTTGGCACCGGTCGTCGCCTCGGTGCTACCGAGCTTGATGGAGCCGCTCTCGGAGTGCGAGGACACGCACATCGCGATCTCGCTCGTGCCGTCCGCGGCCAGCATGGCCGGGTCGTCGACCGGACAGCGGCTGAACGGCGCCCAGTTGCCGTTCATCGCCTGCGCGGAGGCGGCGCTCGCCGGTGAGGTGCTCAGCGGAACTCCCACGGCGACGGCCAGCAACGCACCGACAAGAGCGGGTCTGACTCGCTTCGGGGCAGCACTCATTGATCGTCCAGCCTTTCTGAGGAAGAAATACGAGGGTGTGCGTGCGTTCAGCGTTCGGGCTTGGGCCTCGGCGGTTCCGGGCAGTTCGCCGGTACACCGTCCACGCAGAGCGGGCCCTGCATCATCTTGGTGTAGTTCCCCGGCCCGGAGACCGCGGCGGTGAACATGTTGTCCAGGTCCTCGGTCACTCCGCAGCCGGTGAACGGGGGAACGTCGGCGGAACCGAGGAGCGGCCCGCCGGACTTGACGGTGTATCCCTCGTCCGGGCCCGAACCGGTGGTGCCCTTGCCGGTGAGGGAGAGTTCCATCGACCGCGCCGTGCGACAGTTCGGCCCCACGTCGAGAGGCGTGCCGTTCACGGACACGTCGGAGAGCCGGAGGCTCACCTGGGTCGTCGCCGTCGTGGATTCCTTCCGGCGTCCGGTCTCCGGGTCCGGCGCCCCGTCGTTGAACGTGTCGATGTAGACCGGGCCGGTGAGCGACATCTCGACGGTGGCCGTCGTGGGCATGAACCCGAAGGTCAGGAAGGTCGACCGGGCCGGCGGCATCTGCGGCTTGCCCCGGTAGTCCATCGTGCCTTCGCTGTGGACCCAGGTCAGAGAGCCGGTGGGGCAGCGGTAGACCGCGATCACCGAGTTGAGCTGGAGCAGCAGATGGGCCGGGTCCTCGAACTTCGTGGCGGCCTTCTGCTTGTTCACATTGGCGTAACCGGCCATGTATCCCTGCGCCGGCCTGGGCACCTGGGTGACCGGGCCGAAGAGGATCGTGCAGTCCGGCAGGTTCGGCGGTGTGACCTCTCGGGTGTCCGCCGCGGTACCGGCGTCCGCGCTCCGGGCGTCCGGCTTCGGCGAGGTGCCCGCGTCCGGCCCCTGGCCGGGTGTGCCGGGCACGGTGCCGTCGGAGGACACCGGTACCTGTACGGTCCCCAGTTCCGCCGACTGGTCCGCGTCGGCCGTGCAGGTCACCGGGACGACGTCGGGCGCGGTCGCCTCTCCGTCGGCCGCTGCCCGGACCACGAGGTCCAGTTTCAGCTCGCCGGCCGCGAAGACCATCGCGCCGCTGGACCGGGGCGTCACGGTGGGCACCGCCCCGCTCGCCTCGACGTTCGTGTCCCCGTCCGTCTCGACGGCCGACTCCGGGATCTCCAGGGCCTGCCACATCACGTCCGTCGAAACGCCGTTCTGTGTGACCGTCGTCCGCAGGCTCGCCGCGCCGGACAGTACCGGAGAGTCGCCCTCGGGCAGTTCGCCCAGCATCTCCGGTGCGAGCGCCACGCCGATCCGGACCTGTTCCGGCTGGACCTCGGCACCCACCGGGGAACTCACCGGCAGCTCGACGGAGACGGTCACGTCCGCGCCGTGTTCACCCGACGCCGTCGTGCAGGTGTACCCGAGCGGGGTCTCCACCACGTGGGTCGTGCTGGCCACGCCCGTTCCCGGCATGAGCCCTGCCAGCAGGGCCATGCCGCCGACGGCACCGACCTGGCCCCATCGGCGGGAGCGGATCGACTTCATTCTCATGCGGCAACCTGCCGTTGTCTCGGAGCTGACTGGTCGTCTGCGAAGGGGGCTCGGCCCCCGCGGTCAGGGGTTCATGGGGACGTCACGGTGAGGGGTTCGTCCAGCACGAAGGTGGCCGAGTACCTCACCTGGTCGCCCTCGTTCAACAGGCCCATGCACGAACCGTCGGTGGAGACGTCCCGCATCGTGAGCCCCGTACCGCCGGCGATGCTCAGCTCACCGGTGGAATTGCTGTACGTGACACGGTCCAGGGATCCGGAGATCCGCATCGTGCAGTGCCCCAGCCAGGTCTCGGCGGCGAAGGCCAGGTCGACCCCTGTCAGCCGTCCCGTGGCGGTCCCGCCGTTGTAGCCCTCGGCGCTGAACTCCATGTCGGTGGAGACCGATTCGGCGCTGAACGTCGTCCCGAGCGGCCCGTAGCAGGAGCCGGTTCCGGGTTCGCCCCACACGAATTCCGTGACCGTGCCCAGCCCCGCACCGTCCGGGTACGATCCGCTCGGCATGGAGCCCCCCACACGTGACTGGGGCCCTAGGCACACCAACCGCTGGCCGGTGGCCACGTCCTCGACCTCGGCCTGGACCCCGTCCTTGAGCACACCCGAGAACGACCCGTCGCTGCGGGGGTTGCTCACGGTCCAGGAGCCGGCCGACGCCGACGCCTGCGTCACGGACATCGCCCATGCGGCAACCACGCCGACGGCGGCCCGGCCGAGACGCTGAACGATGCTCATGCACACCCTTTGCGGACGGGATCGGCTGCGGACAGGTCCCCCCGCGCCGGCTCCGTGCGGAAGCGGCGCGGGGGGACCTCAGGCCCGATCAGTGGGTCACGAGTAGACGATGGTCAGCGGGTTGGCGACCTTGTACGTCGCCTTGAAGGTGGCCAGGTCGCCCGCGTTGAGCAGACCGGCGCAGTTCGAGGCGCTCTCGACCTTGAGGCCGGTGCCGGTGTTGATGGCCAGCTCGCCGGTCGAGTTGTTGTACGTCACGTTGCTCACGGAACCGCTGATCACGGCGTTGCAGGTGCCGAGGATGGTGTCACCCACGAGGTTGACCTTGACCCCGCTCAGGGATCCGGAGGAGATGCCCCCGCTGTAGCTGGCGGCATCGATGCTGATGACGGCACCGGAGGCGAGCGAGGCCTGGAAGCTGGAGCCGAGCGGTCCGGGGCACGGGGAGGCGGCGGAGCCCCAGGTCACCGCGGTGATCTTCGCGAGTCCGGCGCCGGTGCCGTACGTACCGCTCGGGGCGGTGCCGCTGGCGGGGGACACCGAGCAGTCCACCTGCTGGCCGGTGGTGGTGTCGACCAGGGTCGCCGACGTGCCGGCCTTGAGCGACGCGGTGAAGGTGCCGGCCGAGTTGGCGTTGGTCACGGTCCACCCCGCGAGGGCGGTGGCCGAGGCGGACGTCGCGGCGAAACCGAGTGCGGCGGCGGCGACGGTGGTGGCGAACAGGGCGCGGCTGAGGGTCTTACTCACGGAACTTACCTCCGGGAAGTGGAGTTGGACGTACCCGATTACCTCGCTCCGGAGCCAGGGAATGGCTCGCGGCGAGGGCGGCTCACATCGTGGAACGCAGCGGTCGATGGACTCGACTGCGTGATCGAACTCCGTGCGGCTCGAACGTTACGAGCCAGTAGACCGACGCGGCAATACCCGACGCAGAAATTCCGCGGCCGGGTCGGTAAAAGCATTCCAGCTTAGCGACAACTCAGCAGATCGCCGCGATCTTCTATCGGAAAGTGAGTAGTTACGGCCATGTCATATGCCCCTCGGGGGTCCCGACACTCACCCCGGACACACTCGGCGGTACCCGTCGCGACCCCCGATCACCCTCCTACCCGCCGGTAAGATCGTCCCTTGCGCGGCCGAATGACGCTCCGGCCAGGCATGCACCATCCACCGGCCCCGCACGCCCGGCCGTCGCGAGGCAGCGGCCCCGCACGCCCGTAACCGGACGTTCCCCTTCCGTCAAAAGCTCCGACGAATTACCATTCCGATCGATCGGACGATCCCCCGGACCGTGAATCCCGGAGTATTTTCCGGGCAATGAATACACGCCCCCGAATACCCGTCCCACCAGAAGTGCGACCACCCGCACACCATCCCCGATCGCACCACTCCGGACGGATGCGCACCAGCCGCACGAATCCCCGCCAATCCCCCGGCCAAGAATCCGTTACCCACGGTTACTTTCTTGTCGCCCCCGGAGTAGTTGTCCGAAAAACATTGTCTTGAAGTGAGCAGTCGCGTCCCACCTGCACCGAAGCACCACAACAAGGCCGGGATATGTGCCCCTTGCACTTCGATCTTGCCGAAGTGGTGGGCACGGTCGCCGACTTGGTCTATCTTCATCGCGAACTTGGTACGCACCTGATCGGTTCGTGGGAGCGCTCTCCCCCGCCTGACCCCCCACCGGGCGCCGGATAAACGAGGGGACAGTCATGCCAGCACTCGTACAGCCGTCGGACACGGGGGATCCGCTCGGACCGCTCCCGCAGGAGTTCGCCGCCATCATGCGGCCCGAGCTGCCGAGCCTCATCAAGGAGATCGGCGTCGAGGTCACCCGCGCCTATCCGGAGTACGCCCGGCTGCTGAACGGCCCCAACGGACAGGCCATCCGGGTCGGCGTGGAGCAGAGCCTCTCCTCCTTCGTGGACCTGGTCGCCGAGCCGACCGCCTCCACCTCGCTCCGCGACGACATGTGCCGCCGGTTCGGCCGCTTCGAGGCGTACGAGGGGCGCACGATGGAGACGCTCCAGGGCGCGTACCGGCTCGGGGCCCGGATCGCGCTGCGGCGGGCCAAGAAGGTCGGCAAGAGCTACAACTTCTCCCCCACCCTCATGCTCAGCTTCGCCGACGCGCTCTTCGCCTACATCGACGAGCTGGAGTCCCTGTCGCGCGAGGGCTTCCTGGAGGTGCAGTCGCAGTCCGGCGAGCAGAGCGAGGCCATGCGCCGCCGGCTGCTCCACCTGATCCTCGCCGGGCGCCCCGCGCCGCGCACCGCCATCGCCGAGCTCTGCGAGCAGACCGGGTGGGCGCTCCCCGAGCAGGTCACCCTGGTCGCCGTACGCCCCCCGGCCACCCTGGACCGGTCCGTGGTGGACCGCGACATACTGGCCGATCTCAGCGACCCACAGCCGCACTTACTCATCCCCGGCCCCTTCGACGAGGCCCGCGGACGCATGCTGGACGAGGCGCTGCTCGGCGCCCACGCCGCGATCGGCCTGACCGTGCCCACCGCCCTGGCCTCGGACTCGATCCGCTGGGCCCGCCGGGTACTCGAACTCGTCGACACCCAGGTCATCGACGACGCACCGGTCGTCCTGTGCGAGGACCACCTCACCACCCTGTGGCTGCTCTCCGACCCGGCACTGGTCGACCAGCTCGCCCAGCGCGAACTCGCCCCGATCGCCGGGATCAGCACCACCCGCCGGGAGCGGCTGGTCGAGACCCTGCGGATCTGGCTCGACACCCGGGGCACCGCGGCCCACATGGGCGAGCTGCTGGACGTACACCCCCAGACCGTCCGGTACCGGATGCGCAACCTGGAGTCCATCTTCGGCCGGCAACTGACCGACCCCCAGAGCAGGTTCTCCACCGAGGCCGTCCTGCGGGCGCTCCAACTGCGTTCCCGCAGCGAGGAACCGACACCCTGAACCGCACTCCGCGCCGAATCACTTTCCTCGCGCCACGTCAACTTACCTGCGGGTAATGGTAAATAGCCGGTCACTCTCAAACGGTTGCCACACGGAGACGTTCTCCACGCGAAACCCGGAACTGCGTCCCGTACACATGGAGGGGTCGGTCGCCGCACCCGGCGGCCTCGCCCCGCACCACCTCCTGGTCGACCATTTCCGAGAGGGCCCCACATGACCGCCTCCCATCTGCTCGTCCCCGTGCCGATCCCCGACCGGGTCGTCGCGCTGATCGGGTCCTGCATCCCGCAGCACATCCTCCAGGCGGAGTTCGAGGCCGCGTGCGCCGCGCGCGAGGTGCGCGGCTTCCGCGGGCCGCTCCTCTGCGACGAGGACCGGGCCGACCGCGAGCAGGCACTCTCCGAACTGGCCCGCGCCAACAAGATCCTCGCCGCCCACCACCCCCGTCTCCCGGTACGCCCCGACAGTTCCTGGTGAACACCCCGGGGGGAGAATGCCGGGCACGATCCACCGCCCGCCGCTCCCTCCCCGAAGGAACCGCCATGCCCACCGGACCGCGCCCGTCCGTCCTGTACGTCACCGACCTCGCCTACCCGGCCCGCGGCCGGCGCTACGGGGACGAGGACATCTCGCTGACCGCGCGGCTTCGGGAGGACTTCGCCCTCGCGCTCTGCCACCCCCGGGACGCCGCCGCGCTGCTGGACGGCTTCGACGCGGCCGTCATACGCAACAGCGGCCCGGTCCTGGACCACCAGGAGGCGTACGCGGCCTTCCGTTCCCGGGCCCGGGAGCTGGGCACCCGGGTCTACAACCCCCTGCACGGCCGCGGCGACATGGCGGGCAAGCAGTACCTGGTCGATCTGAGCCGGGCCGGACACCCGGTGATCCCGACGGTGGACCGCTCGGCCGACCTGGGAGAGCTGCCCGACGCCCCGGAGTACGTGGTCAAGCCGAAGCTGGGCGCGGACTCGGCCGGGCTCCGGTTCGTTCCGGAGCCCGGCCTCCCGGACGGCGAGGACGGCACCTGGCTCGTCCAGCCCCGGATCGACTTCCGCTACGAGGTGTCCTTCTACTTCATCGACCACGACTTCCAGTACGCGCTGTACGCGCCGGACCCGGAACGGAGGTGGGAGCTCGTGCCCTACGCACCGGACGCGGCGGACCTGGCGTTCGCCCGCGGCTTCGTGGAGTGGAACAGCCTGGACCACGGTATCCAGCGGGTCGACGCCTGCCGGACCGCCGGGGGCGAACTGCTCCTCGTCGAGCTGGAGGACCTCAACCCGTACCTCTCGCTGGACCGGGTCGACGCGTCGGTGCGGGAGGCGTTCGCCGTACGGATGACGGCGTCGCTGCGGGACCTGCTGGGCTGACCACCCGTCCGGCCGTCCCCCACATGCGCGAGGCCCGGGGCGGTGTGAGGGTGCAGGCGTGACCACTGCCAGCGAGACCGCCCCCGCCACGCGGAGCGCCACCGCTCCGGCCGTACTCGATCCGCGCCGCCGGAACATCGTCTTCGCGACGATCGTGCTGGGCATCCTGCTGGCCGCCCTGGACCAGACGATCGTCGGCACCGCGCTGCCGACGATCGTCTCGGACCTGGGCGGCGCCGCCCACATGTCCTGGGTGGTCACCGCGTATCTGCTGGCGGAGACGGTGGCGACGGTCCTGGTCGGCAAGTTCGGCGACCTCTTCGGCCGGAAGATCATCTTTCAGTTGTCGGCGGTCATCTTCATCACCGGCTCGTTCCTCTGCGGCCTGGCGACCAACATGACCCTGCTGATCGTCTGGCGCGGCCTCCAGGGCATCGGGGCGGGCGGGCTGATGGTCACCTCGATGGCGCTGATCGCCGATGTGATCCCGCTGCGCGAGCGCGGGAAGTACCAGGGTGCGATCGGCGCGGTCTTCGGGGTGTCGACGGTGGTGGGGCCGCTGCTCGGCGGGCTCTTCACCGACCATCTGAGCTGGCGCTGGGCCTTCTACGTCAATGTGCCGATCGCGATCGCGGTGGTCGTCGCGGCGGCCCGGACGATCCCGGCGGTGAAATCGGCGGGCCGGCCCGTGATCGACTACCTGGGCATCGCGATGGTCACGGTCGGCGCGAGCGCGCTGATCCTGGCGACGAGCTGGGGCGGGAACGAGTACGCCTGGGGCTCGCCCGTCATCCTCGGGCTCTTCGCGGGCGGCCTGGTCGCCCTGGTGCTCTTCTGCCTGGTGGAGTTCCGGGCCGCCGAGCCGATGCTGCCGATGCGGCTCTTCCGGAACCCGGTGTTCACGGTCTGCTCGGTACTGAGCTTCGTCGTGGGCTTCGCGATGCTCGGCGCGATGATCTTCCTGCCGACGTATCTCCAGTACGTGGACGGCGACTCGGCGACCCTGTCCGGGGTACGGACGCTGCCGATGGTGATCGGGCTGCTCGTCGCCTCCGTCTTCAGCGGCAACGTGGTCTCGAAGACCGGCCGGTACCGGATCTCCCCCATCGTGGGCTCGGCCGTGATGGCGGTGGGGCTGTACCTGCTGTCCCGGATGGGGCCGGAGACCGGGGTCTGGCTGGAGTCGCTCTACATGCTGATCCTCGGCGTGGGTATCGGGCTGGCCATGCAGGTGCTGACCATCGCCGTGCAGAACACCGTCGACTACGCGGACCTGGGGACGGCGACGTCGGGCGTGACGTTCTTCCGTACCCTCGGCAGCTCCTTCGGCACCGCGGTCTTCGGGACGATCTACGCCAACGCCCTCAAGCCCAACCTCACCGACGGCATCACCGCCGCGGCCCAGGCCGGTGGCGACCCGGCGACGCTGGCGAAGGCCGCGCAGAGCCCGGCCGGGCTGCACGCCCTGCCGCCCGCCCAGTCCGCGCCGCTGGCCCAGGCGTACGCGGACAGTCTGCACACCGTGTTCCTGTGGACGGTTCCGGTCGCGGTGCTGGGGCTGGTCGTGGCGTTCTTCCTGAAGGAGGTGAAGCTGCGGGACACCGCCCGGGTGGGCTCGACGGACATGGGCGAGGGCTTCGCGCAGCCCAGCGCCGGCGACTCGGCCCGGCTCCTCGAATTCGCCGTCGCCAAGATCCTGCACGGGGCCGGTCCGGAGACCGCCCGGCAGATCGTCGCCGAGTCGGACACCCGGCTGGACATGGCGGGCGCCTGGGCGGTGATGCAGGTCGAGCTGTTCACCCGGATGGTGGGCCACGCGGGGCTGCGGCTGATCGCGGCCCGGCACCGGCTGCCCCACGAAGTGCTGGTGCCGGTCTTCGACCGGATGATCGAGGAGGGCTATCTCACCGGGGACGGCCATCTCTTCGCGCACACCGCGGCCGGGCGCCGGGAGGCGGCGGTGATCACCGAGGCATGGGCGCGGTGGCTCGGCGAGCGGCTGGACGAGCACGGGGCGCGCCCGGACGACCGGCGGCTGCGGGCGGCGGTGGACGTGATCGCCAAGCGGCTGCTGGCCGAGGACCTGGAGCAGGCGCTCTCGCCGTCACCGCCGCGGAAGAGGGCGCTGGCGGGAACGGGGGGCTGACCGCGCGTCCGCCCGGTCAGGGGCCGCCCGGCAGGCTCTCAGTCGAGGAACTCCCCGTCCACGTAGACCCAGGCGCCCTCGTGGCGGGCGAAGCGGCTCTTCTCGTGGAGGGTGCCCGGCCGTCCCCGCTCGGTGAAGTGGGCGCGGAAGGTGACCGTGCCCGTGGCGTGGAACGGGCTGCCGTCCGTCGTGCCCAGCACCTCCAGACGCACCCAGCGCGTTCGGGGGTCGAAGTCGACGGCGGGCGGCCGGGTGCCGGGGTGCCAGCTGCGCAGCAGATACGCCTCGTCCCGGACCACGAAGGCCGCGTACCGGGAGCGCATCAGCGCTTCGCAGGTCGGCGCGGCGACTGCCCCGGTGTGCATCCGGCCGCAGCACTCCGCGTACGGGGCGGGCAGGCCGCACGGGCACGGGGACTGCGCGGTGACCTCGGGGGTGGTGCTCCGGGCGGGGCGTGTGGGGCGTCGTGACATGGGTCCATTGTGGCCCGCGCCCCGGCCCGTCCGGGGCGCCGGGGTACGGCGGCCGCGGACGGGGCGGACCGGTGGGCGGACGCGGTCAGGGCTTGCGGGCCACGCCCGCGTAGCCGGGGATCGGCTCGTCGCCGGGGACCTCGACGACCTCGCCGAGCTCGGGGTGCCAGTCCGCGGACAGGGAGAGGCCGGGTTCGACGAGGTCGAGGCCGTGGAAGAACTCGGCGATCTCGGCGTGCGAGCGCAGCCGCAGCGTCATCCCCCGGGACCGGTACATGGCGGACGCCTGCTCGGCGCGCTCCGGGTCGAAGTCGCCGGTGGTGTGCGAGAGCACCAGGTAGCTTCCGGAGGGGAGCCGCTCCACGAGGCGGTCGACGAGTTCGGCGGCGCCGTCCTCGTCGTCCACGAAGTGGAGCAGGGCGAGCAGCGACAGGGCGATCGGCCGGTCGAAGTCGAGGACCTTCCCTGCGGCTTCGAGGATGGTCTCCGGCCTGCGGGCGTCGGCCTGGATGTACTCGGTGGAGCCCTGCGGGGTGGAGCGCAGCAGCGCCGCCGCGTGGGCGAGGACGATGGGGTCGTTGTCGCAGTAGACGATGCGCGCGTCCGGGGCGGTGCGCTGGGCGATCTGGTGGAGGTTCGGCTCGGTCGGTATGCCGGTGCCGATGTCGAGGAACTGGCGGATGCCCCGCTCGGCGAGCCACCGGGTGGCCCGGTGCATGAAGGCGCGGTTCACCCGGGCCATGTCCCGCCCCCGCGCGTCGAGGGCGAGCAGTTGGCGGGCCATCTCCTCGTCGACGGGGTAGTTGTCCTTGCCGCCGAGGAACCAGTCGTACATCCGGGCCGGGTGGGGCTTGGTGGTGTCGATCTCGATACTCAGGGGGTCGTGCCCGGTCATAGCGCGCTCCGTGGGTGCGTAGGTCGGGGGGACAGCATCGGTGGACAACAGGATTCCGCGGGCGGGACGGCTGCGGCGCAACGGATTCGGGCGGCCCCGGGCCGGGGCCCGGGACCATCCTCGGTTCAGGTGAGTAGGAAGTCCGCCTGGCCGGACTTGGCGCCCTGGATGAAAGCCGCGATCTCCCGGGGGGTGTATATGAGGGCGGGCCCGTCGGGGTCCGCGGACTGGCGTACGGCGACCCTGCCGTCGGACAGCTTCATCGCCTCGACGCAGTTCCCTCCGTTCCCCCCGCTCCACGGCTTGTGCCAGCCCTCGGTGCCGAGTGCGGCGGCCGGCATGCCGTTGTAAATGGGATCCATCACAGCTCCTTGCGGAAGTCCCGGAGGATTTCCTTCGTGCGTTGTGCAGTCGCGGCCTGGGCCGCCATGCGGTCCATGACTTCGAGGTAGGAGGCCACCTCGGGGCGCGCGTCGAAGTAGACGGCGCCGGTCAGGTACTCGCTGTAAACCATGTCGGGCAGTTCGGGGACGGCGAAGCGGAAGAGGACGAACGGGCCGTAGGTGCCCGGGTGGTGCCCCGTCGAGAACTCCGCGATCTGGAGCGTCACATGCGGCATCTCGGTCGCTTCGAGCAGCCGGTCGATCTGCGCGCGCATGGCGTCGACGCTGCCGACGGGCCGGCGCAGCACCGTCTCGTCCATGATCACCCAGAGCCTCGGGGCGTCGGGGCGGGTGAGCAGGGACTGGCGCTCCATCCGCAGCGCCACGTGGCGTTCGATGTCCTCGGGCCTGGTCTGTCCGACGGCTCCGGTGCGCATCACCGAGCGGGCGTAGTCCTCGGTCTGGAGCAGTCCGGGCACGAAGTGCGGCTCGTACATGCGCAGCAGGCTCGCGGCGCCCTCCAGGCTGACGTACATGCTGAACCAGTCGGGCAGCACGTCGTGGAACCGCTGCCACCAGCCCGGCTTGTTCGCCTCCTCGGCGAGCTCCACGAAGGCGTCCGACTCGTCCTCGGGCACCCCGTAGGCCTTGAGCAGCACCTGTACGTAGGGGATCTTGAGCGCGACCTCGGCGGTCTCCATCCTGCGGATGGTCGCGGGCGCGACTCTGAGCACCTTGGCGGCCTGGTCGCGGCTCAGGCCGACGCGCTGCCGCAGATCCTGCAGGCGCTTGCCGAGAACGACCTGACCCACGGTCGGGGCGGACCGCGGTTCGCTCACTTCAGACCTCCCCATGCGCTGTTCCGAGCAGTGTGCCATGCGTCGGCCGAGCAGAACACAGCCACTCTGAAATTTTCAGAGTGCCCCTTGCCAAGTGTTCACGACAGGGGGAGAGTTGGTGAGTGAACCAGTTCACGAAGTCTCGCCCGCCCTCATTCGCGTGGGAGCGCGGAGCGTGACGCAGCCCCCACTGTGAGGAATCGGTTGTGGCACCTGGCAGTGCGCTCATCCCCCGGCTCATGGATCTCAGTCCCGGGACGGAGGCGCTCCGGTACTGCTTCGCCCTGCCCGCGTGCCCCGAGTCGGTGGCCGGTGCGCGCAGACTGACCCGGGCCCGGCTCGACCAGTGGCGGCTCGACGCGGATGCCCGCGACTCGGCGATCCTGATCGTCTCGGAGCTGGTCACCAACGCGGTGGTGCACACCATGAGCGCCCGGGTCGTCTGCGAGCTGCGCCGTCTCGACCGGAAGCTGCGGATAGCCGTGCAGGACCAGGGACACCAGCCGGGCGGACCGCGGCTGCGCCGGGGTTCCGACGACGAGCACGGGCGCGGTCTGGTGCTCGTCGACGCGATGTGCAGCGCCTGGGGTTCGCGCGACGCGGGGAACGGCTCGGGCCGCATCGTCTGGGCCGAGCTGGCGCACGGCCCGGGGCTCCCGTGCTGAGGGACGCGATGTCGCATCTGCTCACGGGCTGGCGGGGGGCCGATCCGGGCCCGTCCGGGACGGTACGGCTGCCGGTGCCGCCCTCGCTCTCGGCCACCCTGGGCTGCGACGCGGTGGGGGTGCCGGCCCGGTACGGATTCCGGCTGCTGTCCCATCTGCCGCGCACCGGCTGCGTCTTCGCGGAGGACGACCACTGGTGGTGGATCGTGCCCGCCGGTTCCGACCTGGACCTCGACTGGCCCGCGCAGACCGCCTACGCGAAGGGGGCGTTCGTCCCCGCTGCCCGGCCCCGGCTGATCCACCGGCCGGACAGCCATACGCCGTACACCCCGCCGATCCCCCTGTTCCTGATGGTGTGCCAGGTGATGGGTGTGGCGCCGTCGTGGGCACAGTCGGGGGACGAGCGCGCCGTCTCCGCCCCCTGACCCGGCGGGTCCGTGATTGACTCCGGCCGACGTTCCGGGCCGTCCCTCCGTCCGGCCGGTCCTGCCGACCGCTCCGGCAGCACCGGGACGACCGCCGGACGTTCTGGTCACGCTGCGTTGTCAGTGGGTCGTTCTACTGTGGCATGAGTGATCGAAAGACCCGCGCGGGAGCGGGCATCGGGCGGAAAAAGGGGGCGGAGCCGTGCGCCGCTGGGAGTTGGTCGAGGGCAGTACGTCGAAGTTCTGGGAGACCGGGGCCGAGGGCGCCGTGGTGACGGTCCGGTACGGCCGGTGCGGCAGCGGCGGACGCACCCGGTCCAAGGAGTACGCCTCCCCCGAGGCCGCCGCGGCCCAGATCGCCCGGACGATCGACGAGAAGGAGAAGAAGGGCTACCGCGAGGTCGGTTCACCGGACGCGGCGCCCCCGTCCCGGGCCTCCGACGCTCCGGTTCCGGCCCGGGGCCCCGTCGTCCTCCCCGACGAGGACACCTTCGTCCTGCCCGCCGAGTGGAAGCGGGTGATCCACCCTCGGCGCGGCGGAACGCACGGCGCCCCCGTCGAGCGGCAGCCGGAGATCCACGACCTGCTGGACGCGAGGATCAAGGACGAGGCCGTCTGGATCGAGGAGTTCGTGCGCTCGCCGCGTTCGGACCCCTCGCTGGCCGAGGCGCTGCGGGCCCATCTCGACGGCTCCCCCTCCCCGCTCGGCGCGGCCGCGCTGACCGCGGTCCTCAACGGCTCCGGCTGGGCGGAGTACTGGGCCGCCCGGTACGGACTGCCGTTCGCCGCACGGGCAGCCACCGAGGTGTTCTCGGTCGACGCCGACTGGCGGCAGAGCGGCCGCAGCCGCACCGACCACCGGCTGCGGGCCCTTCCCGGCCCCCGCCAGGCCCACTGGGCCTGGCACCACCGCACGCCGATCGACCGGGTCCGCGCCCTGCTCGCCGCGGCGGACGAGGACGTCTACCGGGCCACCGTCGAGGCGCTCGCCCCGTGCCGCACCGACACCCTGCGCACGATCGTCGTCTCCTACCTGGTGCCGGGCGAGACCGGCTGGGTGGACGAGCTCTGCACGGACCCCGGGGTCGGCGCGGAGCAGGACCGCACCCTGCGCTCCATGGTGTTCAGCTCGCTCTACTTGGCGGACCAGCTGGCGCTGCTCCCCTACGCCCCGGACTTCACCCTCGGCCTCTCGATGATCGCCACGGTCGCCGAGGGGGTGGGTACGGCCGTCGCCGGGCCACTGGCCGAATCGCTCGGCGGCAGCCACTACTACGCGGACAGCATGAAGCTCGCCGCCGAGGCCCTGGCCGAGCTCCCCACCGACGAGGCGTTCCTCGGGCTGCTGACCCACGCGGACTCGAAGCACGTCCGCCCCTCGCTCCTCGAAGCCATGCGCCGCTACCCGGTGCGCGCCGTACGGCTGCTGGCCTCCGCGGCGAGCGGCCGGCCGGCCACGGCCTCCTGGTCGTCGCAGCTGTTGCGGAGTCATGTCGGAGCCCGGCGCGAGGTGGTGTCGGCGGCGCTCGAAAGCCTCGCTCCCGAGGTCGTGAGGATCGTCGAACCGCTGCTCAACCCGGTGGGCCTGATCCCGGACGCCCCGCTGGACGCCCTGCCGCCCCTACTGACGGCGCCGCCGTGGTCGCGCCCCCGTACCGCCGCGAAGCCCACGGTCGTGCCCGGCCTGACCCCGGTGTCCGAGCCCCGCGTGGAGTGGCTGCCCGGGGAGCGGGAGTCCTGGGCGTCCGCCTCCAGCTGGTACACCGCCAGGCGCGGCGACCTGGCGGAGACGCTCGACGCCGTGCGCCACGATCCGTCCGGGGACGGGCTGCGGCCCGCCTGGGCGTTCGTCCACGGCCCCGAGGAGACGGTCGCCCCGCTGCTCGCCGTCTGGGACCCGACCGATCTGTGGGAGGGCGAGGACACCCTCAGGCCGATCGCCGCCCGGTTCGGCCCGGCCGCGCTGCCCCTGCTGGTACGCGCCGTGCCCCGGCAGCCCGGCCCCCTCGCCCCGCTGCTCCTCCCCTTCGTCGACGTGCCCGTCGCCCGGCTCATGGCGGACTGGGCGGTGCGGCTCAAGTCCACCGCGACGACCGCCCGTTCCTGGTTCGCCCGGCACGGTGTCGCGGCCGCCCCGCTCCTGGTCCCGGACGCCGTGGGCCGGGCGGGCGCCGCCCGGCGGGCCGCCGAGCAGGCGCTGGCGCTGATCGCCTCGGTGCACGGCGACGACGTGGTGCGCGGGGCCGCCCGGACGTACGGCACGCAGGCGGCGGCAGCGGTGGAGGAGCTGCTCTCGGTGGACCCGCTGGAGCGGGCGCTGCCCGCCAGGATGCCGGTCCTGCCCGGCTGGGCGGATCCGGCGGTGCTGCCGCAGATCGTGGTCCGCTCCGGCGGGGCGCTGCCCTCCGCGTCGGTGCGGCACGCCCTGATGGCGCTGGCGCTGTCGAAGCCCGACGAGGTGCATCCCGGCGTCGCCGCGCTGACCGGGACGGCCACCGCCGCCTCGCTCGCCGGGTTCGCCTGGGCCCTGTTCGAGCAGTGGCGGCTGGCGAACATGCCCGCCAAGGAGTCGTGGGCGCTGCACGCGCTGGGCCTGCTGGGCGACGACGGGACGGTCCGCCTGCTCACCCCGATCGTCCGGACCTGGCCCGGTGAGGGGGCGCACCACCGGGCCGTGGAAGGGCTCGACGTGCTGGCGTCCATCGGCAGCGACGTGGCGCTGCTGCATCTGCACGGCATCTCGCAGCGGGTGAAGTTCAAGGCGCTCAAGGTGCGGGCCCGGGAGAAGATCGCGGAGGTCGCCGCGGGGCTCGGGCTGACCGGGGAGCAGCTGGCCGACCGCCTGGTCCCGGACTTCGGTCTGGACGCCGACGGTTCGACCGTCGTCGACTACGGCACCCGCTCGTTCCGGGTCGGCTTCGACGAGCAGCTGCGGCCGTACGTGGTGGACGGTGACGGCAAGCGCCGCAAGGACCTCCCGAAGCCGGGTGCCCGGGACGACGCCGAGCTGGCCCCCGCCGAGCGCAAGCGCTTCATGGCGCTGAAGAAGGACGTCCGTACGGTCGCCCCGGACCAGGTGCGGCGGCTGGAGGCCGCGATGGTGGGCGGCCGTTCCTGGACCGCCCAGGAGTTCCGGGAGCTGTTCGTCGGTCATCCGCTGCTGGGGCACCTGGTGCGCCGCCTGGTGTGGCTGAGCGGGGCGGAGGATGCCGGCCCCGTCGCGTTCCGGGTCGCGGAGGACCGTACGTTCACGGATGTCGAGGACGGCGTCTTCGCGCTGCCGGACGGGGCGGCGGTGCGCCTCGCGCATCCGCTGCACCTCGGCGACGCGCTCACCGCCTGGTCGGAGGTGTTCGCCGGTCACGGGATCCTCCAGCCCTTCCCGCAGCTCGGGCGCGCCGTGCTCACCCTGGCCGAGGAGGAGTCCGGCGGGTACCGGCTTCCCCGGTTCGAGGGGGTGGAGGTGCCGGTCGGGAAGGTGCTCGGGCTGGAGCGGCGAGGCTGGCGGCGCGGGGCGCCGCAGGACGCCGGGGTGGAGCGCTGGATCTCCAAGCAACTGGCGAACGACTGCTACCTGGTGATCGCGCTCGATCCCGGGATAGCGGTCGGTGTGGTCGACATGTTCCCCGAACAGACCCTGGAGACCGTCTGGCTCGACGACCGCCCCGACGACCACTGGCGGGTCCGCGACCACGCGCTCCGCTTCGCCGGGCTGGACCCGGTCGCCCTCTCCGAACTCCTCGGTGATCTGACCGGGCTCACCGGGGGCATGGCGCCGTAGGGAGGAGTTCCCGGGGCCCGCACGAGCCGGGCCCCGGGAGCGCGCCGCGAGCGGGGCTCAGGGCCGGTCGAGGTAGCCGAGGCCGGGGTGGACCTTGGTGTAGTTGTCGAGGAGCCGTTCGGCCACGGACACCGAGTCGACCAGCGGGTGGAGGGCGAAGGCCTTCACGGCGGCGGCCCGCGAGCAGCTCTCCGCGGCTTCCAGCACCGCGCGTTCGACCGCCTTGACGGCGGTGACGAGCCCGACGGCGTGGTACGGCAGCGGGTCGGCGGCGACCGGGCGGGCGCCGTTGGCGTCGACCAGGCAGGGCACTTCGACCACGGCGTCCTCGTCCAGCACCGGGAGCGTCGTGCGGTTGCGGACGTTGAGGATGAGCGAGGTCCGTTCGTTGCGGGCGACGGCCCGCATGAGGGCGAGCGCGACCTGCTCGTAGCCGCCGGACTCCAGGTCGCTCTCCTCCCGCTCGCCGGCCCCGGCCACCTCCCGGTTCTCCGCCATGTAGGTGGCCTCCCGCTCGGCCCGGGTACGGTCCCAGGCGTCGAGGGCGGGGGTGTCGGGGTTCTTCATCCGGGCGTAGAAGCCCTCCTGCTGTTCGCGGAGGAAGGCGCCCCGGGTCTGCTCGGCGTCCTGGTAGGCGCGGACCGCCTCCCGGTTGAAGTAGTAGTAGTGCAGGTACTCGTTGGGGACGGCGCCCAGCGACCGCAGCCAGTCGGCGCCGAAGAGCCGCCCCTCCTCGAAGGATTCGAGGAGTTCCGGATCGGCGAACAGCCTCGGCAGCTCGTCCCGGCCGTCGACGTACAGGCCCCGCACCCAGCCCAGGTGGTTGAGCCCGACGTAGTCGATCCGGGCCCGGTCCGGGTCGGCGCCCAGCACCCGGGCGATGCGGCGGCCGAGGCCCACCGGGGAGTCGCAGATGCCGATGACCCGGTCGCCCAGATGGCGGGACATGGCCTCGGTGACCAGGCCCGCCGGGTTGGTGAAGTTGATGACCCAGGCGGCCGGGGCGATCCTGGCGATGCGCCGCGCCAGGTCGACGGCGACGGGCACGGTGCGCAGCCCGTACGCGATGCCGCCCGCGCCGACCGTCTCCTGGCCGAGTACGCCCTCGTCGAGGGCGACCCGCTCGTCGGCGGCCCGGCCTTCGAGGCCGCCGACCCGGATCGCGGAGAAGACGAAGTCGGCACCGCGCAGCGCTTCGTCGAGTTCGGTGGTGGCGGTGACGGCGGGGGCGTCCGGCATCCCGGCGGCCTGTTCGGCGAGGACCCGGGCCACGGCGGCGAGCCGGTCCCGGTCGGTGTCGTGGAGGGTGACCGCGGATACGCGGCCTTCGGCCCGGTCGGCGAGCAGCGCCCCGTACACGAGTGGAACCCGGAATCCGCCGCCGCCCAGAATTGTCAGCTTCACGCTTCCGCATGGTACGGGGCGGGACCGGGCGGGGGCGGCTTCCGCCGGCGCGGGCGGGAACGCCGTCCGGCCCGGCGCCCGTGGACCACTCGGGTCCGCGGGCGCCGGGCCGGGTGCCGTCCGTCGCGGCGTGTCTTCCGGGGTCAGTCGCCGCTCCACCAGCGGGAGACGGCCCGCCACAGCCGCGCCGGGGCGGAGGCTCCGCGCTGCTGCGGGATGTGCCCGACGGTGGAGGAGCCGAAGGCCGTGCGTCCGTCCGGATCGACGGTGGCGGTGGCCGTCGCCGTGACCGCCTCCGCGGCGGCCGCGGGGGCGACCGGCGGGACGGGCGCGCGCCCCGGGGCCGTGGTGGTGTGCCGCGTCGTGGACTGCACCTCCCAGTCCGTGCGCTGCGGGTTGGGCCGCCCCATGGACGGCGGTTCCTTGTCGTCCTGCGGCGGGCGGGCCGCGAAGTCCGCCGGAAGGTCGACGAGATGCCTGCCCATGAGGTTCCCGACCCAGCGCAGTTCGCTCTCCTCGACGGCGAGTTCGAGGTCGGGCAGGCGCATCAGCAGGGCGTCGACGCCGACGTCCGCGATGGCCCGGCCGATGTCCTGTCCGGGGCATTCGTGGGGGCCGCCGCTGAACGCGAGGTGGGCGCGGTTGCCCGCCATGTCGGCGTTCAGGTCGGGCCGGACCTCCGGGTCCATGTTGGCCGGTGCGATGCCGACGATCAGCGCGTCACCGGCCTTGATCTGCTGGCCGCCGAGCTCGGTGTCGCCGACCGCCCAGCGGCCGAAGACCGAGGTGAACGGCGGCTCGTCCCAAAGGGTCTGCTCGACCGCCTCGGGCACCGTCATGTGACCGCCGCTGAGCCTGGCCCGGAAGCGCGGATCGGTGAGCACCATCCGGAGCACATTGGCGATCAGGTTGGCGGTGGCCTCGTACGCGGCGATGAGGACGAGCCGGAGGTGCTCGCTGACCTCCTGGTCGTTCAGCCCGGAGTGGTGCTCGACGAGCCAGGTGGTGAAGTCGTCCGAGGGTTCGCGCCGGCGGCGCTGGACCAGCCGGGTCAGCGCGTCGATCACGTAGGCGTTGCTGGCGACGGCGGTCGCCGTGCCGCGGGTCATGTCGCGGGCGGCCTGGACCATCCGGTCGTTGTACTCCTCGGGCATGCCGAGGATCGCGCACATCACCATCATCGGCAGCCGTTCGGCGAACTGGGAGACCAGGTCGACGCGGCCCTGCTGGCAGAAGTCGTTGACGAGCCGGTTGCTGTAGCGGTTGACGTGGCGGCGGACGCCGCGGGTGTCGATCCGGCCCATGCTGTCGGTGACGGCGCCGCGCAGGCGTTCGTGCGCCGCGCCGTCGGCGAACACGCACACCGGCTGCCAGGTGAAGATCGGGGCCAGCGGGTGGTCGGGGGCGACGCTGCCGTCCTGCAGGGCCCGCCAGCGGCGGGAGTCGCGGGAGAACTGCGAGGGGGTGCGGGTCATGTGCAGGTTCTCGCTGTGCCCGAGGACCAGCCAGGCGGGCACGTCCCCGTGCAGCAGCACGGGGGCCACGGTGCCGTGCTCGGCGCGCAGCTTGTCGTAGAGCCCGTGCGGGTCCCGCTCGGCCTCAGGGCCGTAGAGCCGGCGCAGTCCGCCGGGGCCGATGCCCAGGCCGTGGGCCGGGCATTCGGGGGGCGGGACCGGCCCGGAGGCCGCTCCGGGCTCGTATGGGAAAGGGGTGGTCACGATCGCTCCAGGGATCAGGTTTCCGGGAACCGGACGGGTGGGATGCGCGCGGGAGGGCCTGCGGTCAGGCGAGCGGAAGGGCCAGACTGTGCAGATAGCGCATCAGGGTCATCAGCACGTCGCGGCTGGAGCCGCGCAGCCGGGCGTCGCAGTCGATCATCGGTACCTCGTCGGGGAGGTCGAGGGCGCTGCGCAATGCCTCGACGGGGTGTTTCGGGGCGTCGGGGAAGGTGTTGATGGCGACGACGAACGGCACGCCGCGCTCCTCCAGCCGCCCGATAACGTCGAAACTGACCTCCAGCCGCCGGGTGTCGATGAGGACCACCGCGCCGAGGGCACCCTCGAACAGGCCGTTCCACAGGAACCAGAACCGTTCCTGGCCCGGGGTGCCGAACAGGTAGAGGATCAGTTCCTCACTGATCGAGATCCGGCCGAAGTCCATGGCCACGGTGGTGGCGGTCTTGTTCTCCACCCCGTAGTTGTCGTCCACGCCGACCCCGGCCTGGGTCATGGTTTCTTCGGTGGTCAGTGGCCGGATCTCGCTGACGGATCCGACCATGGTCGTCTTGCCGACCCCGAACCCGCCGACGATCACGACCTTCACCGCGGCTGTCGCCGTGGTCGGAAGGACGTCCTCGCTCCGGGGGCCGGTGATCGTGTCAGAGCTTCTGAAGTCCATGCATCACCGCTTCGAGAAGGGACCTGTCCGGGAGAGTGGCGCGGACGATGGGTGCGCGCGATTCGATGAGCTCGGCAGCCAGGAGCTCGGTGAGCAGCGAGGTCACCACGCTGAAGGGCAGCCCCAGGTACGCCGAGAGCTCCGCGACGGATAAGGGCGCCTGGCAGAGCCGTAGGATCACGGCCTGTTCGGGCTGGACCGTCGGGGACGGCAGTGCCTGCGCCACGATCATCGTGACCAGGTCGAGATGGGCCCGCTCACTGCCGTCCAGGTCGCCGGTGATCACGTACAGCCGTTCCGGATCGCTCAGCTCCGGATCGGCCTTGCGGCGTTCTCGTCGTGGGTGACTCATCCTGTCTGCCCGCCGTGGCGGGGCGGACTCGACAGATGGGCCCCGATCCTGACGACCAGGTCGCGCATCCGCGAACCGACGAGCCCCGCGTCGACCGTCTCACCGGCGAGGACCGCCAGGTAGGCACCGGTGCCCGCGGCCATCAGGTAGAAGAAGCCGCCGGTGACCTCGATGACGACCAACCGCATGATCCCGTCGCTGTACGGGATCTCGGAGGCGACGGCGGCGGCCAGGCTCTGCAGTCCGGCGCAGGCCGCCGCGAGGCGGTCGGCGACGTCCGGGTCACCGCCGTGCTGGGCGATGCGCAGGCCGTCGGCGGAGAGCACCACGATCTGGTGGATGTCCGGTACGTCCTCGGCCAGTTCCTTGAGCATCCAGTCCATGTTTCCCCGCTGCTGGATCACTTCAGGTCTCCCTTGTCCCACGCATCGTCAGAGTCTTCGTCGGTACTGGGGTCCTGCGGCACGCCGTTGACCGCGTTGGTGAAGGCCTCCAGCCAGAGACCGGGCGGCTGTTCCTTGGGGCCCGAGCCGCCGGGACCGCCGGCTCCGTGTCCGTTGGCGTGGCCGTTGTGCCGGCCGGCGGTGGGATCGGTGGACTGGGCCGGGAGGTTGTGCGAGCCCAGCGGCGCCCGGCCGCGGCTGCGCCGCTGCGGAAGGCCGCCCGCTGTCCACTCGGTCACCACGGGGGCGTCGTCCTCCAGGGCCGCCGCGGGGGCGGCGTGCCGGGCGGCGGGAGCGACCGGCCCGGTGGCGGGGCGCTGGGCCACGGGGGTGCGGGGCTTGCGACGGGCCGGCACCACGTGCTTCATCGCCTCCTGGTCGATGTCGCTGGTGGGCCTCGACGTGGCGCCGATGCCGTGCGCGATGCCGGGAGCCGGTCCGGTGGTGATCATGGCGCGGGGCACGATGAGCACGGCGCGGACACCGCCGTACGCGGACTGCCTCAGCGAGACCTGGAGGTCGTACATCCGGGCGAGGCGGCCGACGACGGCCATGCCGAGCCGGGGGGACTCGCCGAGGTCGTTCATGTTGGAGCCGGCCTGGGCCCTGGCGAGCATGTTCTCGGCCCGGGAGCGGGCCTCCTCGCTGAGCGAGACGCCGCCGTCCTCGATCTCGATGGCGATGCCGGTCTGCACCTCGACGGCGGTGACATGGACCCGGGTCTGCGGGGGCGAGTAGCGGGTGGCGTTGTCCAGGAGTTCGGCGCAGGCGTGGATGAGCGGCTCGACGGCGGTGCCGACGATGGCGACCTTGGCGATCGAGTGCAGGTCGACGCGGGGGTACTCCAGGATCCGCGACATGGCGCCGCGCAACACGCTGAACAGCGGTACGGGCTTGGGCCACTGACGGCTGGGGCGGGCACCGCCGAGCACCGCGATGGAGTCGGCGAGGCGGCCGATCAGCGCGGTGCCGTGGTCGATGCGGAGCAGGTCGTCGAAGACGTCGGGGTTGCGCCCGTGGTGCTCCTCCATCTCGCGCAGTTCGCTGGCCTGGCGGTGGACGATCGCCTGGACACGCCGGGCGACGTTGACGAAGGCGCGCTGCGCCGAGTCGCGCATCGCCTCCTCGTTGTCGATGATCGTCAGCACCGTGTAGACGAGGCTGCGCTGGGCGTCGGGGAGTTCGCGGTACGCCTCGTCCGCGTCGACGACGTCCCGGAGCACCTCTTCGGGTGAATTTCCCACGCGCAGCCGGTGGATGGCGGCGGGCAGGAGCTCCTTGCTGATGCGTACGGTCTCGTCGTCGTGGGTGGCGATGCGCCGCTCCAGATCGGCGAAGCGCCGTTCGTACGTGGTGCGCTGGGCGCGCAGGTCGCGGGCGCGGCGGGCGAGTTGGACGCTCAGCGCGACCACCACGACGGTGGCGACGGCGCCGCACCAGACGACCGGTATGCGGGCGGCCCCGGAGATCAGTGCCGCCGCGGCGGCGGTGGCACCGCCCATCAGGAGCACGGGCAGGAGCACGGCACGGGCGACGGGGACGTCCCGGCCGCTCGGCGGTGATTCAACACGAACCATCTAAGACCTCTGGCGGTTGATTCGGGAGGTAAGCGCGCTTGCAGGACAGTTGGGAACAAGCGCTCGAATTCATATCAACTCGACTTCACTCCGCGTGAGCTTAGTCAGATCGAATCAGTGCTTCGGCATATTCACCCAACCCCCTGCGCGAGCGCTCCGGCGGTAATACACTCACCAGTTTTTGCACGCATAGCTTCCGACCGCACACGGGGAGTTACTTTCGGCCCGGCATGGCGCGAATCCAGGGAGCCCGCCCCGGAGGGCGGGACGGGATACGGCAGTTCGGGCAGGGTTACCCCATCGGGCTGGTGCGGAGGGCGCAGTGACGTTGCGTCAACAGCGCCGCATATGCCACTGCTCATGTCCCGCAGGGCAGGACATGAGCACATGCGAGCGAACGAACTCGAAAGGAGCACACTCATGACGCGTACCCGGGTGGACGGCACGGACGACGGAGTGACGGGCCGGGCGGCCGCCGCCGAAGGCGCGCACCCCGCGCGCGGCGCCGGGAACGGGCGGGATCCGGACGGCCCCGGGGCGAGCCGGGGTTACACCATCGAGTCGCTGGACACCGGGCTGCGGCTGATGCGGCTCTTCCTCACCCATGACGCGCTCACCGTCTCGGAGGCGGCCGCGCTCCTGGCCGTGGGCCGGTCCACCGCGCACCGGGTGCTCAGCACCCTGGAGGGCCGCGGCTTCGCGATCCGCGACCTCTCCGGCCGCGGCTACTCGGCCGGTCCGGAGCTGGTAAGGATCGGCCGCCCGGCCGGCTTCGGCGCGACGGTCCGCGAGCGGGTGGCGGCGGTCCTCGCGGACGCGCTGCGCCGCACCGGCGAGACGGTGCAGTCCACGGCGCTGCTCGGCGACCGGGTCCTGGTCACCGACGGCCGCGAGTCCGCGCATCCGGTGCGGGTGGCCCCGCAGGTGGGTGGCACGTTCCCGGCGCACGCCACGGCGGGCGGCAGGATGCTGCTGGCCCGGATGACGCCGGAGCAGGTCCGCGCCCTCTACCCGGACGAGGCGCTGCCCGCGGTGGCACCGGCCGCCGCGGGCTCGCGCGCCGCGCTCCTCGCCGAGCTCGACGGGGTCCGGGCCCGGGGCTACGCGGTCGGCCGCGGGGAGGCGGTCCCGGGCCTGCACACCGTGGCGGTGCCGCTGGCCGGGGCGGGCCGGCGCGACCGGCTCGCCCTGATGGCCTCGGTGCCCGCCGACCGCGGCGGCGACCCGGCCCTCGCCCGGCTCGCCGGGGAACTCGCGCTCTCCGCAGCGCTGTTGGGCGGCGCCTGAGCCGGTTCCGGGAGGCCGGACACGGGTTACCCCCGCAGCTCGACGGCGTACGCGTCCAGTTGGGCGGTGATCCCGGCCAGCGCCTCGGCCACGGGCCGGGGTTCGAGCCGGGTGCCGTCGCGCAGCCGGAGGGCCACCTCCCCTCCGGCCGCCTCCCTGGGCCCGACGACCGCCTGGCAGGGCGCCAGCCGGGCCTCCCGGACGCGGGCGCCCAGGGTGCCGCGGTCCGGGCCGGCGATCCCGGCGCGGAGCCCGGAATCCGCACACCGCCGGGCGAGCGCCTCGGCTTCGGGCAGTTCGGCGTCGGAGACCGGGAGGATCACGAGCTGGGTGGGGGCGAGCCAGGCGGGGAGCGCCCCGCCGTGCACCTCGACCAGTTGGGCGACGGCCCGCTCCACACTGCCGATGACACTGCGGTGGACCATGACCGGCCGGTGCTTCGCGCCGTCCGGTCCGGTGTAGTGCAGATCGAAGCGGACCGGCTGGTGGAAGTCGACCTGCACGGTGGACAGGGTGGACTCGCGGCCCGCGCCGTCGGCCACCTGGACGTCGATCTTGGGACCGTAGAACGCGGCCTCGCCCTCGGCCGCCTCGTACGGGAGGCCCGAGCCGTCGAGCACCTCTCTCAGTACGGAGGTGGACCTCCGCCACATCGCGGGGTCGTCGACGTACTTGCCTCCCGGACCGGGCAGGGAGAGCCGGTAGCGGGCCGGGGTGATGCCCATCGCCCGGTACGCCCCGCCGATCAGTTCCAGTGCGGCCCGCGCCTCGTCGGCCACCTGGTCCGGGGTGCAGAAGATGTGCGCGTCGTTGAGCTGGATGGAGCGGACCCGGGTCAGCCCGCCGAGCACCCCGGACGGCTCGGAGCGGTACATCGCGCCCAGCTCGGCCATGCGCAGGGGGAGTTCGCGGTAGCTGTGGGCGCGGGAGCGGAAGACGACCGCGTGGTGCGGGCAGAGGCTGGGCCGGAGCACGAACCGCTCCCCGCCCAGCTCCATCGGCGGGAACATGTCGTCGCTGTAGTGCGACCAGTGCCCGGAGATCTCGTACAGCTCCCGTTTGCCGAGCACGGGCGAGTACACGTGGCGGTAGCCGGCCCGGCGTTCGGCGGTCCGGACGTACTCCTCCAGGGTGTGGCGGACGGTGGCGCCGTCGGGCAGCCAGAACGGCAGGCCCGCGCCGATCAGCGGGTCGGTGTCGAACAGGCCGAGTTCGCGGCCGAGTCTGCGGTGGTCGTGCACGGCGGTTCTCCTCGCGGTCGCCGGGCGGGTGACCGGGGAACAGCACGAAGCCCGGGGCACTCGCCCCGGGGCTTCGTCACTGCACAGTCGTCAGCGCGCCGGGACACTCTCCGGCGTCGTCGTCATGGCAGCGCGCTTCATGCCGTGGACGGTAGCAGCGGCGCCCCGCCCTCCGCGCGGCCTTTTCCGCGCGCCGCCGCCCGGCCGCCCCGGTTCACCGCCGGGCGCCGCCGATACGTCCCTCCAGCTGCACCAGCAGCTCGCTGAGCTGGGCGCTGAGCCGGTCGCGGGACCGCTCGTCCAGGCCGGACAGCACAGTGCGTTCGTAGGCGAGCTGCCGGGGCAGCAGCATGTCCACCAGTTCGCGGCCCCGCTCGGTGAGGCGGATGTGGTTGACCCGGCGGTCCCGGTCGTCGCCGCGCCGGTCGAGCAGGCCGCGTTCCTGGAGGACCCGCAGGCGTTTGGTGACCGCGGCTCCGGACGAGAAGGTCTCCCTGGCCAGCTCGCCGGGGGTGAGTTCGCGGTCGGTACGGCGTACGGCCCCGAGCAGGTCGAACTCGGCGCGGGTCAGGCCGGCAGCGCGCAGCGGGGCGTCCTCCGCCTGCTGGAGCAGGGCCGCGCAGCGGTTGATGCGGCCGATGAGTTCCATCGGTCCGGTGTCCAGTTCCGGGTTGACGGCCTGCCACTGCCGTACCACCGAGGCGACGATGTCGTCGGTCACACCGCTCCGTTCTCCGGGACGCGGGCGGTCGAGGCCCGCCGGGTCGCTGTCTCGGCGAGCGTACGGTGTGCGGCCTGCTCGGCGGCGCGCACCTGCGCCTGGGGCAGGGCGCGCTGCCACCATTCGCCCGCGGCGGTGTCGTCGGCCTCGCGCAGTTCGACGAGCGATCCGGCCAGTTCGCGGTGGGCGGCGTCGAGCGCCTCGGGGCCGGTCTGCGGGGCGGCCAGTGCCCGGACGGCTCCGAGGCGGGCCCGGTCGGTGGCGGCAAGGGCCTGCTCCAGCCGTCCGGCGGCCCGGCGGTTGGTGACCAGCATGGTGGCGAGCAGCCCCGCCGCGGCGCCGATGACGGTGTCCAGGACCCGGTCCCCGACGAGTTCGCCGGCCGGGTGGGTGGCGGCGAACTCCAGGACCAGCAGGGCCATCGGGGTCACGGCGACGGAGCCGAGCCAGTAGTTGCGGGTGATCAGTGCCTCGGCCATGAAGGCGAAGAACAGGCAGAGGCCGATGAGGGCGAGCGGGGTGAGACGGCTGAGCGGGAGGACGGCGGCGAAGACGAGCACGCCCAGCAGGTTCCCGAGGGTGCGCTGGACCGCCCGGTGCCAGGAGAGCGTCACGTTGGCCTGGAAGAGGGCGGCGGCGGTGACGATCGCCCAGTAGGGCCGGCCGACACCGGCGGCCTGGGAGGCGTATCCGGCCAGGGCGCAGCCCAGGAGCGCGCGGGCGCCGATGGGGAGCAGCGGGGAGCCCGGGGCGAGCCGGCGGAGCAGGGCGCGGCGGTCGGGGCCGCGCCGGACCGCCCGTTCGGCACCGGTGCCGGGGAACTCCTCGGGCGTGCCGGGGACGGGGCCGCGGGCACGGGTCGCCCGGGCCCGGGCGCGGAGCCGTTCGGGGGTGGCGGGGTCGGGGTCCGGGGCGGTGGCGAGGGCGGCCTCGGCCTCGGCGACCAGGCGTTCGAGGGCGCGGCGGGTGGGGGTGGGGCGGCCGGTGTCGAGGAGGGTCTGCCGGGCCGCGTGCACGGCGGCGGCCGCGGCGTGCCGGGTGCGGGGGCCGGGGTGGGCGAGGTGGGCCGCGGCGGCGTCGAGGGCGCGGGCGGCGGCACGGCGCTCGGGGCCCTCCCGGCGCAGCAGCGCGGGGCCGGCCGTGACCAGCCAGGCGAACGCGCCCCCGGCGAGGGTCAGCGCGAGATGGCCGGGCACCTGCCCGAGGTGCTGCGGGGCGAAGAGCGAGGCGGAGGTGACGAACGTGAAGATCACCGGTCCGGGCGGGCCGATCCGGGTCGCGTCGCAGAGCGTCTTCTGCACCGCCGCGAGCAGCGCCCCCACCGCGATCAGCACGGCGACCGAGCTGGTGAGGGAGGCCGCCACCAGGGCGGCCGCCATGCCGAGGACCATGCCGAGAACGACACCGGCGACGGCCCGGGCGCGGCGGGCGTAGGGCAGGTTGTGGCCGTACAGCGCGCAGAGCGATCCGGCCATCGTGTACATCACGAGGTCGAGCCGGTCGACGGCGTACAGCAGCAGGTCGGGTACGGCGGTGGCGACGACCACGCTCAGTGCCGGTTTGAACCACATGTCCGAGGGCCGGGCGAGGCGCAGCGGGGCGACCAGCGGGAGTCTGCGGACGGAGGGCTGCCGGGACCAGGTAGTTGTATCACTCACTCACATACCTTAGCAGGTATTACACCCGTAAAACATATGGCCCGGATGGCCGCCGGGCGCGCCAGGCTCTAGCGTGCGGAATGCGCACGCAGCGGCGCCCGGCATCGGCGCGCCCCCGCAGCCACGGAGGGACCCCCGCATGCAGCCCACCGACCCGGCGGCCGAGAGCGACGCCGGGCTGCTCGCCCCCGGCCGGGCCGGCTCCCCCGCCGAGGCGGCCGCCGGCGACCGCGCCTTCCTCCAGGCGATGCTCGACGCCGAGGCGGCGCTCACCCGGGCCCAGGCCGACCGCGGGCTCGCTCCGGCCGAGGCGGGGCGGGCCGTCACCGAGGCGGCCGACGCGGACCGTTTCGACGTACGGGAGGTGGCGCTCGCCGCCGTACCGGGCGGCGACCCGGTCCTCCCGCTGGCCCGGAGGCTCGCCGCGGCGGTGGCACCGGAGGTCCGGCCGTACGTGCACCGGGGCGCGAGCAGCCAGGACATCGTGGACACGGCCGCCATGCTCGTCGCCGCCCGGACCCTGGCCCCGGTCCTGGACGACCTGGCGCGGGCCGCGGAGGCGGCGGCCCGGCTGGCCGTCGCGCACCGCGACACCCCGATGGCGGGCCGCGCCCTCACCCAGCAGGCCGCACCGACCACCTTCGGGCTCAAGGCCGCGGGGTGGCGTTCGATGATCCTCGACGCACGGGACCGGCTGCTGGCCGTCCGCGCGTCGCTGCCCGCGCAGCTCGGCGGCGCGACGGGCACCCTGGCGGCCTTCGGGGCGTACGCGACCACCGTGGACCTGGACGGCATCGATCCCGGGCTGCCGCTGCTCCAGGCGTACGCCAACGAGCTCGGCCTCGCCGAACCGCTGCTCCCGTGGCACGCCCTGCGCACCCCGATCGCCGACCTGGCCGGGGCCCTCGCCTTCACGGCGGGCGCGCTCGGCAAACCGGCCGCCGACGTGCTCAGCCTCTCCCGCACCGAGATCGGCGAGGTCGCCGAGGAACACGGCGGCGGCAGACCCGCCATGGCGCACCGGAGCCACCCGGTGAGGGCCACCCTGATCGTGGCGGCCGCCCGCCGCGCCCCCGGGCTGGCGGCGACGCTGTACGGCTCGCTCGCGGCCGAGGACGAACGGGCGGCCGGGGCCTGGCACGCCGAGTGGGAGCCGCTGCGCGAGCTGCTGAGGCTGGTCGGCGGGGCGGCGCGGCACACCGCCGGGCTCCTCGACGGGCTGCGCGTCGCCCCCTACGCCATGCGGGAGAACCTCCAGCTCACCGGCGGGCAGATCGTCGCGGAGCGGCTGGCGGCGGTCTTCGCCGAGCGGCTCGGCCGCAGGCGGGCCGAGGAGGTCCTGGTGAACGCCGCCGAGCGGGCCCGCGCGGAGACCACCGACCTGTCCGACATCCTCGCCGACGTGCTCGACGAGGAGCCCGGACTCGCCGGGCTCGATCTGCGCGATCTCACCGACCCCGCCCGCTACACCGGCTGCGCCGGGCCCCTCACCGACCGCGCGCTCGACCGGGGCTGAGCATCCGGCACCGGGGCCGGGCGCTCACGACTGCCAGCACGGCACCCGGCACGGCCCCGCACCGTGCCACCGGGTATCCGTGCGGCTGTCTCCTCCCGACGCGCCGCACGGACGCGTTTCAGACCAGCCGGCCGTCGCGGGCGACGGTCCGGCCTCCCCGCACCACCAGGGACGGCACCGGGCGGTCCACCACGGCCTCGGCCACCGACCCGGCGGCCACCAGGACGAAGTCCGCCGGGTCCCCCGCTTCCAGCCGGGAGGCGGGCAGCCCCAGCAGGGCGGCGCCCTCCTGGGCCACCGCCTCGTAGCAGGCGGCGAGTTCGGCGTCGGTGCGGGCGTCCGTGCGGTAGGCGAGCAGATGGGCGCGGGCGATCATGTCGCCGTCGCCGAACGGCGTCCAGGCGTCGCGCACCCCGTCCGAGCCGACGCCGAGCCGCACCCCGTGCGGGGCGAGCAGCGCCGGGTCCAGGACCGGGTCGGCGCCGAGCGCGCAGGTGACCAGGGACACGCCCGCCTCGGCCAGCAGCCGGGCGACGGGCTCCAGTTCCGCACCGGCCAGCTCGGCCACGGCGAAGGCGTGCCCGATGGCGACCCGGCCCTCCATCCCGGCGGCGACGGTGCGCCGGGCGATCTCGGTGACCTGGCGGATGCCCTCGGGGCCGCCGTCGTGGAGGTGGATGTCGAGCGGGGCGCCGGTGCGGGCGGCGAGGCCGAAGACGAAGTCCAGGTGGCCGTCCAGGTCGCCGTCGATGCCGATCGGGTCGAGGCCGCCGATCACGTCGGCGCCCTCGCCGAGCGCCCGTTCCATCAGCTCGGCGGTGCCGGGCTCGCTCAACAGGCCGAGCTGCGGGAAGGCGACGACCTGGACGTCCAGGAGGTCCTTGCGGGCGTCGGCCGCCGCCCTTACCCCGCGCACCCCGTCCAGGCCGTGGACGGGGGCGACGTCCACATGGGCCCGCATGGCGCGGGTGCCGTGGGCGATCGCCCGGTCCATGAGCGCGCCGACCCGCTCCTCCACCGGCGCGGTGATCGCGGCGCGGGCCCGTACGTCGCCGTCGATCAGGTCGCGGAGGGTCGCGGCGGGCTCCCTGCTGAGCCAGGGGCCGCCCCAGGTCGACTTGTCGGGGTGGATGTGCGCGTCGACCGGCGAGGGCAGCACGAGGGCCCCGGCGGCGTCCACCCGGGCGCAGCCGTCGGGGAGCTCCGCCGGGTCGTGGCCGGCGATCCGGCCGTCGGAGACCAGCAGATCGCCGGTGCTCCCGTCGGGGCGGCGGACGGCGGTGAACAGGACGTGCGCGGGGGCGGGGACGGGTGAAGCCATGGGGCGGGTCTCCTTCGGTGGTTCGGGGGCGGTCAGGGGCAGGGAGCTGCGGACTCGGCGGCGGCGAGCATCCGCAGGGCGGCCTCGCGCGTCCCGGCGACATGGAGGCGGGCGATCCGCTCCGCCGCCTCGGCGTCGCCGCTGCTGATCGCCTCGTAGAGCCGTTCGTGCTCGCCGCACATCACGGGCCCGTCGTCCGGCTCGGAGGTGAGGCCGAAGAGCCGGCGCAGCCGCCCGTCGAGCGGGGCCATCAGGCCCTGGAGCAGCGGGTTGCCGGACATGAGGACGATCTGCTGGTGGAAGTCGGCGTGGACCGAGCCCAGCTCGTGGGTGCGGCGGGGGGAGTCCGCGACGCGGCGGGCACGCTCCAGGAGCCGTTCCAGGGTGCGCAGTCCGTCCCGGTCGGCGCGGCGGGCGGCCAGCGAGGCCGCGAGCGCCTCCAGGCGCTCGCGGATGTCGAAGAAGTCCGCGGCCTCGGCCGGTCCGAGCGGTGCCACGACCGCGCCCCGGCGCGCCCGGACGGCGATGAACCCCTCGGTCTCCAGCCGCTGGATGGCCTCCCGCACGGGGATGCGGGAGACGCCCAACTCGTCGGCGAGCTCCCGTTCGACGACACGGTGCCCGGAGGAGTAGCGGCCGTCGATGATCCGCTCGCGCAGTTCCCCGTAGACCTGTTCGCCGAGCGACTGGTGGGCCGCACCGATCGTGCCGGTGACGGCGGGGCCGGCGGTTCGGCTGCTGCTCATGGACTCGCTTCCTCATCCTGCCCGTCGGAGCCGGTCCCTTCCGGCTCCCGTGCCGCGATCATCGCAGATTCCGAAAAGCTTCCGCACCCCCTTGCCTGGTATTCGGTATACCAGATAGCTTGAGCGCCGCGCCCCGACAGGGCTGCTCTGAACTGGCTTTTTCTGCTGACCCACGCCTGAAGCAGGTATCACCTTCGGCATTTGGTCGCCCGTTTGCACCTGAGGAACCACCCATGAAGCAAGCCTCTGCGGCCGTCCCGCCGCCCACCCCCGCAGCACCTCCCGCCGCCCCTCCCCCGCCGGAGGCCCGCTCGGACGACGCGGCGGCCGGGCGCCTCGCCAAGGGCCAGATCGGCACCTTCGACCTGGTCTTCTTCGTGGTCGCGGCTGCCGCCCCGCTGACGGTGCTGGCCGGTGTCGCCCCGTTCGCCATCGGCATCGGCGGGCCGGGCACCCCGCTCGGCTACCTGGTCTCCGGCGCGCTGCTGGTGCTGTTCGCCGCCGGTTTCACCGCGATGAGCCGCTACGTGCGCAACGCCGGCGCCTTCTACGCGTACGTGGCCCGGGGGCTCGGCCGCACGCTCGGCGTGGCCACCGCCTACCTGGCGACGCTCTCGTACAACCTGGTCGCCCCCGGGGTCGCGGCCGGTTTCGGCTACTTCGCCTCGACGACGCTGAGCGACCTCACCGGGACGGAGCTGCCCTGGTGGCCGCTGTCCCTCCTCTGCGTCCTGGGCACCGGGGTGCTGGGCTGGCTGCGGGTCACGCTCAGCGCGAAGGTGCTGGGGGTGGCGCTGGTGCTGGAGGTCCTGGTGCTGCTGGTCATGGACATCGGGGTGCTGGCGGACCGGGGGACCGCCGCCCTGGACCTCACCTCCTTCGATCCGTCCGTGCTGACCTCCTCCGGCGGGATGGCGGGGATGTTCGTCCTGGTCATCGGCGCGTTCACCGGCTTCGAGGCGACCGCGATCTACGCCGAGGAGGCCCGCGACCCGGCCCGCACGGTGCCCCGCGCCACCTTCGTGGCCATCGGCTTCCTGGCGCTGTTCTACGCGGCCGGGGTCTGGATCCTGATGGGCGGGCTCGGCACGGACCGGTCGGTGGCGATGGCCCGGTCCTCGGACGGGCCGCAGCTGACGTTCCATGTGGCGGACCGGTTCGTCGGCCCCTGGCTGGCCGACTCGATGCATGTACTGATCGTGGTCAGCGCCTTCGCGGCGACCCTGGCCTTCCACAACGCGGCGGCCCGCTACCTCTACGCCCTGGGGCGCGAGGGGCTGCTCCCGCGCCGGCTCGGCCGGGTGTCGGCCCGGCAGGGGTCGCCGGCGGCCGCGGTCGTCGTCCAGACCGCCATCGGCCTGGTGATCGTCGGGGGCGGGGCGCTGATCGGTGCCGACCCGTACGGCGAGATCTTCCTGTGGACCAACAGCACCGGCGTGCTCGGCATCATGATCATGCAGGCGCTGGCCGCGCTCGCCGTCTGCTTCTTCTTCCGCCGCGACCGTCAGGGCATGTCGATCTGGCGGGTCGGGATCGCTCCGCTGATCGCCTTCGTGGGGCTCTCGGTGCTCTCGGTGCTCGCGATGCTCCACTTCGACCTGCTCACCGGGCGCACCGGCGCGGTCAACGCGGCGCTGCTGGTGCCGCTGCCGGTGGTGGTGGTCGCCGGTGTCGTGGTGGCGCTGCGCATCCGCCGCACCGACCCGGAACGGTACGGGCGGCTCACCGAGGTGGACGTCGAGCGGGGCTGACGGCACCCGGGCGGCCGGGCGGATCCCGTCCGGCCGCCGCCGCGACCACCCTTCATTGAAACTTCACACACCAGTAGGATGGCGGGATGGACGAGCTGAGCGGGCATCCGCGCCGACGCACCCGGGGCATCTGCGCCCCTACCGTGCTCGGCTGGGTGTTCGTGCTGCTCGCCATGGTCTCGTGCTGCGCGATCGCGGCGCCTTCCGCGCACGGCGGCGCCGACCACGGGGTGGCCGCCGGCCGGGTCCTCACGCCCGTCGATCCGGAGCCGGTCCGGATCGTGGTGGCCGACTCCCCGGACGACCGGGCCGCGGGCAGCTCCTGCCACGGCAGCTCCGAGCACACGATCCCGGTCGTCCTGCCCGCCCAGAGCGCCCCGGCGGCCCTGCCTTGCCTGGTCACCACCGCCCCGGCCACCCCTCTCACCGGCGCGGCCGCGATCCGCGGCCCGTCCAACGACGCCGCACACGACGTCGACCGGCTCCGCCTTCAGGTTCAACGGATCTAGGAACAGGCCCCGTTCCCCGGGGAAAGTCCCGGGGACGGTTCACGCATGCCCTGTTTCCCTCTCCCCCTTCTCCGTCGAACCCGAGGACCCCCATGGCCAACACCAAGCAGCAGAACTCCGCCGCCCGCCGCGCGAAGCTGGAGGAGGCCCGCCGCAAGGAACAAGCCCGCGAGCGGCGCAACCGCATCCTCACCATCACCGCGTCCGTCGTCGTGGTCGGCGCACTCGTCGCGGGCGGCGCCTATCTGATGTCCGCCGCCGACGACAAGGACAAGGCCGAGGCCCAGGCCAAGACCTCGCCGGTGACGGGCGAACGGACCTGGGACAAGCTCACCCAGAACCATGTCGAGAAGAAGGTCGACTACCCGATGAACCCGCCGGTCGGCGGCGATCACAACCCGGTCTGGATGAACTGCGACGCCGACGTCTACAGCAAGGCGATACCGAAGGAGAACGCGGTCCACTCCCTCGAACACGGCGCGGTCTGGGTCACGTACAACAGCAAGGCGAAGAAGGCCGACCTCGACAAGCTCCGTGAGCGCGTCGAGTCGACGCCCTACTCGCTGATGAGCCCGGTCGAGGACCAGGCCGATCCGCTGATGCTCAACGCCTGGGGCAAGCAGGTGACGGTGAAGGACGCCGCCGACTCGCGGGTCGAGCAGTTCTTCACCAAGTACGTGCAGGGCCCGCAGACCCCCGAGCCCGGTGCCGCCTGCACGGGAGGGATCGCCCAGTGACGTCCGCGTCCCCTGCCACCGCTTCCCGGCCCGCCCGTTCCTCCCGTCCGATGATGCTGGCCGGCGGGGCGGTGCTGCTGCTGGCCCTCGGGCTGGTCGCGCTCATGCTCGTACGGCCGTCGTCGTCCGCGGGGCCCGACGAGGGCGCGGCCGTGCCTTCGGACAGTTCCGTGGACGTCGGATTCGCCCGGGACATGTCGATCCACCACCAGCAGGCGGTCGAGATGTCGTTCATCGTCCGGGACCGCACCTCGGACGTGGCGGTGCGCCGGCTCGCGTACGACATCATCAACACCCAGGCCAACCAGCGCGGCATGATGCTCGGCTGGCTGGAGCTGTGGGGGCGGCCGAAGTCGTCGAGCGCCCCGCCCATGAAGTGGATGGGGCACACCTTCGAGCCGCGGGGCGACGGTTCGCTGATGCCCGGCATGGCGACCGACACCGAACTCGGCGCGCTGCGCGCGGCGAAGGGCAAGGACGCCGAGGTGATGTACCTGAAGCTGATGACCGTGCATCACCGGGCCGGGGCCGAGATGGCCCAGGCGGCCGCCAACGCGGCGGGGACCGACGCGATCCGCGCCCTCGCGGCGGGTATGGTGCGCGGCCAGGAGTCGGAGATCGCGCTGATGGCCGACATGCTGAAGGAGCGCGGCGCGAAGCCCTGAGCGGCCGCCCGCCCCGGAGCCCCCGTCCTCCCCGCCGGGTACGGGGGCTCCGGCGCACCCGGCCGTTCGTACGGGCGATCGCATAGGCTCGGCCCGACATGAAGAGGAACGTCACACCGCTGGGGCCCAAGGCCGACAAGGACACCGTGCGCCGGAGCAATCTCAGCCTGGTCCTGCGGGCGGTCCGCGACGAGCCCGACGGCGGCGCGACCCGGGCCACGGTCGCCGCCCGGGTGGGGCTGACCCGGGCCGCGGTCTCCTCACTGGTCGAGCAGTTGCTCGGGATCGGATTCCTGACCGAGTCCGGCAAGACCTTCAGCGGCCAGGCGGGCCGCCCCGGCACCGCGCTCAAGGTGGCCCGCACCGGGCCCGCCGGGCTCGGTGTGGAGGTCAACATCGACTACGTGTCGGTGTGCGTCGTCGATCTGGCGGGCACCGGGCGGGTCCGGCTCACCGAGCACCTCGACAACCGGGGCGCACCGCCCGGGGACGTGCTGGCGCGGGCGGCCGGGATCGCGGCGCGGACCCTGGATTCGGCACGCGAGCAGGAGTTGTTCCCGGTGGCGGCGACGCTCGCGCTGCCCGGTCTGGTCTCCGGGGGCACGGTGCGCCAGGCGCCCAATCTGGGGTGGAACGCGGTACCGGCCGACGAGCTGTTCGCGGCCGCGCTGGCCGCCGCGCGCCCCGGCCGTCCGGCGCTGCGGGTACGGGCGGAGAACGAGGCCAATCTGGCGGCGCTGGCCGAGCTGTGGTTCGGCGGGCTCGGGCCGGTCCGCGGCTTCCTCTATCTGACCGGGGAGATCGGGGTCGGCGGCGCCCTGGTCGTCGACGGCGAACTGTGGCGCGGGGCGCACGGGTTCGCCGGGGAGATCGGGCACGTGGTGGTCGATCCGCAGGGGCCCCGGTGCCGGTGCGGCTCGCGCGGCTGCCTGGAACGGTACGCGGGGCAGACGGCGCTCCTGCGGGCCGCCGGGATCGAGGACGGCGGGGGCGGGGCCGGGGTCGCCGAGCTGGAGCGGCGGGCCCGCGCCGGGGACGGGCCCGCGGTGGCCGCCCTGGCGGAGGCCGGGCGGATGCTGGGCCGGGTGCTGTCGGGCGCGGTGAATCTGCTGGACCCGGACGCGGTGGTGCTCGGCGGGATCTACCGGGGGCTGATGCCGTGGCTGGCGCCGCCCGCCGCCCGGGAACTGACCGGCCGGGTGGTGTCGGGGCTCTGGTCGCCGGGGAGCGGGCGGCTGCGTCCGTCGTCCGGCGCGGGGGACGCGGCCCGGGGCGCCGCCGCCCTGGTGCTGACGGAGGTGCTGGCCGACCCGGTGGCGTACGCGGCCGACCTGCCGCGCTGACCGGCCACCGGGCCCCGGGCGCGGTTCAGGCGACGCCGAGCAGATGGTCCAGGGCCAGCTGGTCCAGGGCCTCGAACGCCATGCCGCGCTCCGCCGCCGCGTCCGCGTCGAACTCCTCGAACGCCGAGCGGTCGGCCAGCAGCCCGCGCAGCCCGTCCTCGGCGGTGGGCCGGGCCAGGTCGTCGAGGCGGGCGGCCCTGAGCGCCTCGCGGACGGCGGGGTCGGCACGGAACGCCGCGGCCCGCTCCTTGAGGATCAGGTAGTTGCGCATGCACCCCGCGGCCGACGCCCAGACGCCGTCGAGGTCCTCGGTGCGCGGCGGCTTGAAGTCGAAGTGGCGCGGGCCCGCGTAACCGGCCGTCTCCAGCAGGTCGACGAGCCAGAACGCCTGGCGCAGATCACCCGCGCCGAAGCGCAGGTCCTGGTCGTACTTGATGCCGGACTGGCCGTTCAGGTCGATGTGGAAGAGCTTGCCCGCCCACAGGGCCTGGGCGATGCCGTGCGGGAAGTTCAGCCCGGCCATCTGCTCGTGGCCGGTCTCCGGGTTGACGCCGAACAGCTCGGGGCGCTCCAGGCGCTCGATGAAGGCGAGGGCGTGGCCGACGGTCGGCAGCAGGATGTCGCCGCGCGGCTCGTTCGGCTTGGGCTCGATGGCGAACCTCAGGTCGTACCCCTGCTCGGTGACGTACGCGCCGAGCAGGTCGAACGCCTCCTTCATCCGGTCGAGGGCGACCCGGACGTCCTTGGCGGCACCGGACTCGGCCCCCTCGCGGCCGCCCCAGGCCACGTAGACGGTGGCGCCCAGTTCGACGGCGAGGTCGATGTTGCGCAGGGTCTTGCGGAGCGCGTAGCGGCGCACGTCCCGGTCGTTGGCGGTGAACGCGCCGTCCTTGAAGACCGGGTGGGTGAAGAGGTTCGTGGTGGCCATGGGGACGACCAGCCCGGCCGCGTCCAGGGCCTGCCGGAACCGCTTCACGGTCCCCTCGCGCTCGGCCTCCGTCGCGCCGGGCGGGATCAGGTCGTCGTCGTGGAAGGTCACCCCGTACGCGCCCAGCTCCGCGAGCCGTCGCACGGATTCGGCCGGGTCGAGCGGGGCGCGGGTCGCGTCGCCGAACGGGTCGCGCCCCTGCCAGCCCACCGTCCACAGCCCGAAGGTGAACCGGTCGTCCGGGGTGGGCGTGAAGCGTTCCGTCATCGTCTGGCCGCCTTCGCTGCCGTCGGGCCCGGTGCCGCGCGGACACCCGGCTCTCATTTGTTCAGTGACATGACTAATGATGCACGGAGTGTCTCCGTCTCGTAAGTCCTGGGCACCGGGGTGTTCGGCACGCCCTCGCTCACGTAATTTGTTCCGCGCACGATCGAATGCGGTCTCCCGCGCAGCACCCACAGGAATGAGGCCCCATGCCGCCGCGTACCGTCGTCATCGGCGTGGACAGCTCCACCCAGTCCACCAAGGCGGTCCTCGTCGACGCCGACAGCGGCCGCACGCTCGGCGCCGGCCGGGCAGCGCACACCGTCGCCGGGGAGGCGGGCGCCCGGGAGAGCGATCCCGAGCAGTGGTGGCGGGCGCTGTGCGCGGCCGTGCGCGCCGGGCTCGCGGAGTCGGGTGCCGAGGCCCGGGAGGTGGCCGGCATCGCGGTCGCCGGACAGCAGCACGGGCTGGTCGTCCTCGACGCCTCGGGCCGCCCGCTGCGCCCCGCGATGCTGTGGAACGACACCCGCTCCGCCCCGCAGGCGGCCGCGCTCACCACCGAGCTGGGCGGCCCGGCAGCCTGGACCGCGCGGACCGGGTCGGTGCCGGTGGCCTCCGTCACCGCGTCCAAGTGGCGGTGGCTGCGGCAGCACGAGCCGGAGACCGCCGCCGCGGCCGCGGCGCTGCGCCTGCCGCACGACTTCCTGACCGAGCGGCTCGCGGGCACCGCCGTCACCGACCCGGGCGACGCCTCGGGCACCGGCTGGTACTCCACCGCGAGCGGCGGCTACGACCCCGTGCTCCTGGAACTCCTCGGCCTGGACGCCGCCCTGCTGCCCCGGGTGGCGCGGACGGGCGCGGACCGCGCCGGCGGGCTGACCGCCGAGGCGGCCGGGGCGCTCGGCCTGCCCGCCGGGATCGCCGTGGCCGCGGGCACCGGGGACAACATGGGCGCGGCCGTCGGCCTCGGCCTGGGCGCGGCCGGACTGCTGGACCACCCCGTGCTCAGCCTCGGCACCTCCGGCACCGTCTTCGCCGCCTCCCGGACCCGGCCCGTCTCACCGGCACTGTCCGGTTTCGCCGCGACGGACGGCACCTACCTCCCGCTGGCCTGCACGCTGAACTGCACGCTCGCCGTGGACCGGATCGCCGCCCTGCTCGGCCTGGACCGGGAGGAGGCGGCCCCCGGCGGCGAGGCGGTGCTCCTCCCCTACCTCGACGGCGAGCGCACCCCCGATCTGCCCCACGCCTCCGGGCTGCTCACCGGCCTGCGCCACGACACCACGCCCCGGCAACTGCTCGGCGCCGCCTACGAGGGGGCCGTCGTCACCGTACTGCGTGCCCAGGACGAGCTGGCGCGGGCCTGCGGGCTCGACCCGGCGGACCCCTCGGTGGCCGCCCGCCCGCTCCGGCTGATCGGCGGCGGGGCGCGGGGGCGGGTCTGGGTGGAGACGGTGCGGCGGCTCTCCGGGCGGCCGGTGGTCGTGCCCGGCGGCGACGAACCGGTGGCGCTGGGCGCCGCCGCACTGGCCGCCGCCGCGGCCACCGGGGCCGACCCGGTCGCGGTAGCCGTCGGCTGGGGAACCGGCGAGGGCATTCAACTTCCGCCAGTACCGAGGGACTTGGCAGCCTGGGAGCGGATCGAATCGGTGCTGGAACGGGCCTCCGGCCCTCTGCTGGGCGGTTCCTGACGGTTCCCCAGCGGGCCCGGCGACCGCCCCCTCGCCGGTTTGGGGATGCGCCGCGATCTTCAATAGGATCCGGCGATGATCATAAGAAAAAGGCTGACGGTCGGAGTGGGCATTCTGCTCGCCACCCTGACCGCCGGGCTCGGTTCGGCGCTCCCCGCCGCCGCCGGCGAACCCACTGCCCAACCCTCCCCCAAGGTCGAGCTGGTGCTCGACGTCAGCGGTTCCATGCGGACCCGCGACATCGACGGCCAGTCCCGGATGACCGCCGCCAAGCAGGCGTTCAACGAGGTGCTGGACGCGGTGCCCGAGCAGGTGGAGCTCGGCATCCGCACGCTCGGCGCCGACTACCCGGGCAACGACCGCAAGGTCGGCTGCAAGGACACCCGGCAGCTCTACCCGGTCGGCCCGCTCGACCGCACCGAGGCCAAGACCGCCGTCGCCACCCTGGCGCCCACCGGCTGGACCCCGATCGGCCCGGCCCTGCTGGGCGCCGCCGACGACCTCAAGGGCGGTGACGCCACCCGGCGGATCGTCCTGATCACGGACGGCGAGGACACCTGTGGCCCGCTCGACCCGTGCGAGGTGGCCCGCGACATCGCCGCCCGGGGCATCCACCTGGTCATCGACACCCTGGGCCTGGTGCCCAACACCAAGATCCGCGAGCAGCTGACCTGCATCGCCGAGGCCACCGGCGGCACCTACACCGCGGTCAAGCACACCGACGAACTCTCCGGCCGCGTCAAGCAGTTGGTGGACCGCGCCGCCGAACCCGTCGTCACCCCGGTGGCGACCGAGGGCGCGGGCAGCTGCACCGACGCGCCGCAGCTCAAGCCCGGCCTGTACACCGACCGCGAGACCTTCGGCCAGCACCGCTGGTACCGGGTGGATGTACTGCCCGGTCAGGAGCTGCGCGCCTCGGTCAGCGTCGCCGCCGACCGCGCCGTGAACAACGACTACGGCGTGCTGATGCGGGCGCTGACCGTGCACGGCCGCGAGATCGTACGGGGCTCGGAGTCCGGCACCGGACGCACCGACGTGATCTCCTCCGGTCTGCGCTACCCGAAGGCCGAACTGGAGGGCACCGACAGCGACAAGCCCGCCGCCGAGACGGTCTGCCTCCAGGTCGGCAACTCGTTCTCCGCCCCCGCCTCGGTGAAGACCGAGCCCGGCCTGCCGATCGAGCTGACCATCGACGTGGTGGACGGCCCGGACGACGCCGCCGACGTCGCCGCGTTCGGGCTCGGCCGCGGCTGGTGGCTGCTGGGCGTGCTCGTCCTGACCGGACTGCTCGCCGGTCTGGTATTCGGCTGGATCTCGCGCTGGCGCGTCGCCGTCTGGAGGACCAACTGATGCGTAGGACAACCCGTCTGCTCGCGGGCGCCCTGATCACCGGGCTCGCCCTGCTCACCCCGGCGGGCGCGGCGCTGGCCGACGACCCGTCGACGAGCCCGAGCCCGACCGCCTCCGGGGACGGATCCGGCGACGGCTCCGCCCCCACCGAGGCCGGGACCGCCTTCCGTACCGCGACCGCCCTCCAGCAGGGCCAGCGCGCCACCGCCGAGGCGTCCACCGGCGACTACCTGTACTGGGTGTTCCCCGCCGACGCGGGGCAGCGCGCCACCGTCACGGCGACGATCACCCTGCCGCAGGACACCGCCCGGCACGGCGCGTCGACCTGGCAGGTCGACGTGTACGACGGACTGCGCCGCCGCCAGGCGTGCATGTACGGCCGGCAGACCGGCAAGGCCGCCGCCGACGCGCGGACGGTCGAGCTGAAGTGCGTACTGCGGACCGTCCGTGCCTGGTCCGAGCCGTGGGCCAACGACCCGCTGCCGGGCAGCTACTACGTCCGGCTGACGGTCGTGGACCTGCCGTCGACGGACCTCGGTCTGCCGGTGCGGGCCGAGGTCGAGGTCACCTCCGTCGACAAGGGCGGCTCCGCCGACGTGGACGGCACCCTGTCGAAGCCGCTGGTCCCCGGGATCTCCTCCGTCGCGCAGGCCACGGACGGCTCGTCGGACGACGACGGCGACGGTTCCACCCGCACGGTCTCGCTCGGCAGTGAGCCCGAGGACGGCTGGGCCTCGGGCTGGTGGACCGACCGCTGGCTGTGGACGGTCGGCGGCGGGATCCTCGGGGCGCTCGCGGGCGTCTTCGGGTACTCCCTCACGCGCGGGCGCGGCCGCCCGTCGCACGTACCGCCGCACGCCTGACCCGCGGTTCCGTGACCGCCGGACAGCCGTCCGGCGGTCACGGACCGCCCATTCTCCGCCACCTGCCGCCCGCCCCGTCCCCAGGCGGGCGGCAGGTGGTTAGGCTCGTCAACCCACGTACCGCACAAGGCCGATGGGGTTTCCGGACGGCGGGCGGTGCGGCTGGATCCAGTCGCCGCGTACCGGTTCGGGTGCGCCATGAAGAGCGGAGACCTCCCATGTCCACGGAGACCGGCCCGGCCGTCGGCACCCCGGCGCGCGAGTACCGGATCGTCCCCGGCCCGAGGGGACTGCCGTTCCTCGGCAGCCTGCTCCGGTTCGGGCAGGACCCGCTGGCCTTCTTCGGCCGGCTGCGCTCGTACGGGCCGATGGTGAGCTGGCGGTTCGGCCCCAACTCCTGCGTGTTCGTCTCCGATCCGGAGTGCGTGGGCGAACTGCTCAGCGAGACGGAACGTTCCTTCGACCAGCCTGCCCTGGGCATCGCCTTCCGCACGGTGATGGGCAACGGCGTGGTGGTCGCCCGCGGCGCGGACTGGCGGCGCAAGCGCTCCCTGGTGCAGCCCTCGGTCCGGCCCAAGCAGGTGCGCTCGTACGCGTCGACGATGACGGACAGCACGGTGGAGCTGGCGGACGGCTGGTCGGACGGCGACCGGATCGACGTCAAGCGGGAGATGGCGGCGCTGACCCAGCGGATCGCCGTGCGCACCATCTTCGGGGTGGACACGCCGGCCGACGCCGAGTCGATGGGCCGGGCGATGGACGTGGCGCAGCGGGAGATCGGCAAGGAGTTCGCCGGGCTCGGCGCCGTCCTGCCGGACTGGGTGCCGACGCCGGGCCGGGCCCGGATCAGAAGGGCCTCCGCGGTCATCGACGCCGAGGTGGCCCGGGTCGTCGCCCGCCACCGCGACGGCGGGGAGGACCGCCCCGACCTGCTGAGCCGGCTGCTGACCGCGGTCGACGAGAAGGGCGCCCGGCTCAGCGACCGGGAGATCCGTGACGAGACGGTCACGCTGTACATCGGCGGGCACGAGACGACCAGTTCCACCCTGGTGTGGGCCTGGTACCTGCTGTCCCGCGAGCCCCGGGTGCGTGCCGCGCTCGCCGAGGAGCTGGACCGGGTGCTGGGCGACCGGGAGCCCGGTATCGAGGACTACGCGCGGCTCACGTACACGCAGTCCGTGGTCAAGGAGACGCTGCGGCTGTATCCGACGATCTGGCTGGTCACGGGGGTCGCGAAGGAGGGGGCGCGGATCGGTGGCGTCCCGATGCCGGAGGGCACCCGGGTGTGGAGCAGCCAGTGGGTGACGCACCGCGACGCGCGGTGGTTCCCGGAGCCGGAGGAGTTCCGCCCCGAGCGCTGGGACCCGGAATCCGGCGACGACGTCCCGGAGTACGCCTGGTTCCCGTTCGGCGGCGGCCCCCGGGCCTGCCTGGGCACCCGGTTCGCGATGGTCGAGGCGGTGCTGGTGCTGGCCGTGCTGGCGCGCCGCTTCGAGCTGGTGGTGGACCCAGGGGTCGTCAACCCGGTGCCGTCGCTGACCCTGCAGCCGGACCGGGACGTCCTGGCCACGGTCCGCAGGCGGTAGCGGGGCGTCCGGTGTGGGTACCCGGGGCGGTTGCACGCCGGGCGCGGCGGCACGGTATGCCCGATCTGTCGCGGAGATCGGGTCCTACGGTCCACACTGTCCATGTCGGCCGCCCCGGCCTGCGGGACGTCGACGCATGTCGATGCGTGCCGACGCATGCCGATCGAAGGGGAGAACCACCATGCGCCTCCGCTCCGCACTCACGCCCGCCCTCTGCGCCGCGGCCGCCCTGGCCCTGACCGGCACCGCGACGGCGGCCACCGCCGGATCCGCGCCCACCGGGACCGCCGCCCCCGCGACCTGCCAGGAGAAGAACCTCGACGTACGCGCCGCGCCCGGCGGGCAGCGGAACGTCGCCCGGATCAGCGTCACCAACACCGGTGACCGGTCCTGCACGGTGGACCGGATCCCCACGATCACCTTCCGCGGACTGGACGGCTCCGCCCTGCCCGTACCGCCCTCCGAGAGCGGCCCGTACGTACTGTCCGGCGGCGAGCGGGCCTACGCCGCCGTGCGCACCGCGGACCCCGCGGCCACCGAGGGCCGGGTCGTCGGCAGCCTGTCCGTCGCGGCGGACCCCTCCCACTACGGCGTGACCTTCGGCGCGGCGACCGTGGGCATGCCCCGGGGCGTCCATGTGTGGGAGCCGGTCACCACGCTGTGGCAGGAGTCGGCCGCCGCGGCGGACCGTGCGCTGGGGAACGCGCCGAACTGACCCGGGAGGGCCCCGGGCTCAGCCGTTCAGCAGGACGGGGAAGGCGGCCATGTCGTTCTGCGTCATGACCGGCAGCTTGGTCACGTCCTCGTCCGGGACGGCGGCGCGCAGCCCGGGGAAGCGGGCGAACAGCGCGGGCAGGGCGATCTGCGCCTCGACCCTGGAGAGCGCGGCGCCGGGGCAGATGTGCGGGCCGTGGCCGAAGGTCATGTGCCGGATCGGGGCCGGGCGTCCGCAGTCGAAGGCGTCGGCGTCCGCGCCGTGCTGCTCGGTGTCGCGGCCGATCGCCCGGTAGGAGATGACGACGCCCTCGCCCTTGGGGATCGTGACGTCACCGATCTGGATGTCCTCGGTGGCGAACCGCATCAGCAGGTGGGTGGTGGGCGTGTCCCAGCGCAGGGTCTCCTCGATCACGTTCTCCCAGGAGATCTCCCCGTCGAGGACCCGGCGCAGCTGGTCGGGGTGGGTGAGCAGAGCGCGTACGGCGTTGAGGACGAGCCCGATGGTGGTCTCGTGCCCGGCGGCCACCATCGCCTTGAGGTTGCCGACGACCTCCTCCTCGGTGAGCGGTTCGCCGCCCTCCTCGGCGAGGATCAGCGCACTGGTGAGGTCGTCGGCGGGGTGCGCGGTCCGTTCACGTACGAGGGCGGTGTAGAAGACGTCCAGCTCGGCGAGGAGCGCGAGCCGTTCCTCCTGCGGAGTGAGCATCGAGAAGAACGCCTTGTAGCGGCTGAGCAGCATGGGGTGTTCGGCCTCGTCGACGCCCATCAGCATGCCGACGACCCGCATCGGCAGCGGCTGGGCGAAGACCGACTTGAGGTCGACCACTCCGTCCTCGCTGCGGGCGGCCTGTTCGGCGAGGGCGTCGAGGAGTTCGCCGGTGAACCTCTCGATGTCCGGGCGGATCTCCTCCAGCCGGCGCGGGGTGAGTGCCTGGGAGGTCTTGCTGCGCAGCCGCCGGTGCTCGGCGCCGTCCACGGTGAACATGGACCGTCCGGCGTCGATCATGCCGATCAGGGGCCACTCGTGGGTGACCTCGCCGCGCTGCCAGAGTTCCCAGGCGTCGAGGTCCTTCACCAGGCGCGGGTCGACGAGCAGTTGGCGGGCGAGGGCGTGCCGGGTGACGGCGAGGGCCGGTACGCCGAGGAGTTCGATCCTGGCGACCGGACCCGCGTCACGCAGCCGGGCGGTCTCGCCGTCGAGGTCCTGGACGAGCGGGTCGATGACGACGGCCCCGGTGGCTCCGTTCGCGGCGGCGGCGTGCGGGCAGGTCACGGCAGGTCTCCTGTCGGGCGTACGGGGGCGAAGCTCACGGGCAGTGCGGTCATCCCGCGCAGGAAGGCGGACTGCCGCCGGACCAGTTCCGGCACCGGTACGGCCAGTTCCAGGTCGGGCAGGCGGTCCAGCAGCACCTCGATGCCGGTGCGGGCGATGATCTCGGCGATCTCCTGCGCGGGGAAGGGGCAGCGGTACTCGCCGTGGCTGAAGGCCAGGTGGGCGCTGTTGCCGCTGCGGCCCTGGGCGACGGTGAGGTGCTGGCGGATGTGCGGATCGGAGTTGGCCGCGCCGAGGCCCAGCAGCAGCATGTCCCCGGCGCGGATGTTCCGGTCGGCGAGCCGGGTGTCGCGGGCGGCCCAGCGCCCGGCGAGGATCTGGGTCGGCGCCTCCTCCCAGAGCACCTCGTTCATGGCCTCGGCGACGCTGTGCCGGCCACCGGTGAGCGCGACGGCGAACTGGTCGTCGGTGAGCATCAGCCTCAGCGAGTTGCCGATCCAGTCGGCCGTGGTGAGGTGGCCTGCGGCCGTGATGGCCATCAGGTCGAGCACGTATTCCTCGTCGGTGAACTCCCCTGCGTGGGCGAGCATGCGCGAGGTCACGTCGGTGCCGGGCGCGGCCCGTCGGGCCGCCAGCAGCCGCCCCATGTGCTCGCCGAACCGGAGGTGTGCCTCCTGGGCGCCGGGGCCGCCGTCGGCCAGGTCCCGGAGCACCTCGGCAATCAGTGGGCCCTCCTCGTCGGGGAACCCGAGGAGCCGGGCGAGGACGAGCACGGGCAGCGGTACGGCGAAGTCGGCGATCAGGTCGGCGGTGCCCCGGTGGCAGAATCCGTCGACCAAGCGGTCCGCCAACTCCTCGCACTGCCTGCGGAGTTCGAAGTGCTCGACCTCCTCCAGCGCCCGACCGACCATCGCGGCATGGCGCCGGTGCTCGGCGCCCGCGGTGAAGTAGATGGACGGCATCGGGCGGCCGACCATCGGCAGCAGCGGCCAGTCCTCGGGGATTTTCCCCCACTGGTTCCACAGTCCGACGTCCCGGGGGAACAACTCGCCGTCACTGGTGATCTGGTGGAGTTCCCGGTAGCCGATGACCAGCCAGGCGGGGACCCCGCCGGGCAGTTCCACGGGCACGACGGGTCCGTGCTCGGCGCGCATCGCGCGGTAGACGTTGTGGGGTTCGGTGTGGAATCCGGGCCCGCTCAGGGGCACACGGGACGCGTCGCCCCCCATGGGACAGCGGCCCACGACGGGCGGCGAAAAGTCGGAAGGGTGTTCGGGCACCGCGGATGCGGGCGTCGTCATCGTACGGAATCTCCTGCAACGAGGGCTTCGCTCGGTCTGCGGTGGTCGGCCGATCAACGCGGCTTCACTATAAGGACGTTCAGTGACTCTTCGTATGCTGTTTCTGATCATTCCTTTTACTTCTTCGGCCGAAGATACCCCCGAACATCTCCCTCACTCCCCGTCAGACCCCCCGCCGGGAGGCGGGAATCGAAACCCTGAACCTGTTCAGTTCTCACGTTCTGCCGGAGCGTAGGTTGTGCGGTGAAGAGTCTCCACCTCGGCTGAAGAACGGGCGATACCCATGACCGACCACGCAACGGTGTCCGGCCCCGAGCGGCAGAAGATCGACACATCGGTGCCGCACTCGGCCCGGATCTGGAACTACTGGCTGGGCGGCAAGGACAACTACCCGGTCGACGAGCAGGCCGGGGACGCGTACAGCGCCGTCTTCCCGGGCATCACCACCGTCGCCCGCAGCAGCCGGGCCTTCCTGGGCCGGGCGATCACCCATCTGGTCACCGAGGCGGGGATCCGACAGTTCCTGGACATCGGCACCGGCCTGCCCACCGTGGACAACACCCACGAGGTGGCGCAGCGGCTCGCCCCGGAGGCGAGGATCGTCTACGTCGACCACGACCCGATGGTCCTCGCGCACGCCCGCGCCCTGCTCACCTCGACCCCCGAGGGCACGACGGCCTACGTGGACGCCGACCTCACCGACCCGGACCGCATCCTGTCGCTCGCCGCCGGGACACTGGACCTGTCCCGTCCCACCGCCCTCATCCTGAGCAACATCCTCGGCCACATCGCCGACCACGACCAGGCGCGCGCCATCGTCACCCGACTGATGGACGCGCTGCCCTCCGGCAGCTACCTCGCCGTCAACGACGGTTCGCGCGGTGTCGATGCCGATTACGAGCGGGCCCAGGACGCTTACAACGAGACCGGGGCCATCCCCTACTTCCTGCGCCCCGTCGACCGGATCACGGCGTTCTTCGACGGTCTGGAGCTGCTGGACCCGGGCGTCGTGTCGGTCCCCTTCTGGCGGCCGGCCCCCACCGCCCCCGCCGCCCGCCCCGTCGGCGAACACGGCGGTCTCGCCCGCAAGCCGTGACACCCGGGCGGGCCGCCGCACCTCCGCGGCGGCCCGCCCGCCGGATGAGCTGATGATCCGTCACGGCCGCGGAGATCCGCCGGTGTCCATCCGTTCCCGCGGCGGCCAGACCGGCGGCACCCGATGTCTACCCATGAGTAACTCCTTTTGCTTTGATGGTCGGCGCCACCACCCGCCCTCTTCCGCATCAGGAGAAACCGTGCCGAACCCCGTGATCCGCCGTCTCTCCGGCGCCGTCCTGGCCGGCGCGCTCGCCGCGGCGACCCTGGCCGCCAACGCCCCGCAGGCCGCGGCGGCGGACACCCCGCCGCTGCGCGTCCTCACGTACAACACGTTCCTGATGAGCAAGAACCTCTACCCCAACTGGGGCCAGGACCACCGGGCGGCGGAGATCCCGAGGACGCCGTTCTTCCAGGGCAACGACGTCGTCGTGCTCCAGGAGGCGTTCGACAACTCCGCCTCGGACGCGCTGCTGCGCACCGCCTCGGACCGGTACCCGTACCAGACGCCGGTGGTGGGCCGGAGCAGGAGCGGCTGGGACGCGACCGGCGGGGCGTACTCGGCGCTCACCCCGGAGGACGGCGGGGTGACGGTGCTGAGCAAGTGGCCGATCGTGCGCAAGGAGCAGTTCATCTACAAGGACGCCTGCGGCAGCGACAGTTGGTCGAACAAGGGGTTCGTCTACGCCGAGCTGGACGTGAACGGGGCACGGGTCCACGTCGTGGGGACGCACACCCAGTCGACCGATTCCGGCTGCAAGGCGGGCGAGGCGGCCGCCAAGCGCGCCCTCCAGTTCCGGCAGATCGACGCCTTCCTCGACGCCAAGAACATACCGGCCTCCGAACAGGTCCTCGTGGCGGGCGACCTCAACGTCGACTCGCGCTCCGCCGAGTACCCGTCGATGCTCGCCGACGCGGGCCTGGCCGCCCCCGACGCCCGCACCGGGCACCCGTACTCCTTCGACACCCGGGACAACTCGATCGCCGCCGACCGCTACCCGGACGACCCGCGCGAGGACCTCGACCACGTGCTGCACCGCGCCGGGCACGTGCGCCCGGCCGGGTGGACCAACGACGTGGTCAAGGAGGAGAGCGCGCCCTGGACCGTGAGCAGCTGGGGCAAGAGCTACACGTACACCAACCTCTCCGACCACTACCCGCTGGTCGCCTCGGCGCGGTAGCCCACCGGGCCCCGGCGGCCGGTGCGCGGTCCTCTACGATCGTACGGGTGTGCGCACATGTCATGGTCGCCGAGGACGACGAGAAGCAGGCCGAGCTCGTCCGCCGCTATCTCGAACACGAAGGCCACGCGGTCACGGTCGTCGGCGACGGGCTCGCGGCCCTCGCCGGGGTCCGGCACCGCGAGCCCGATCTGCTGGTGCTCGACGTGATGATGCCGCGGGCCGACGGTCTCGACGTGGTCCGGGTGCTCCGGGCCGAGCAGCGCGAGCTGCCGGTGCTGATGCTGACGGCCCGCTCCACCGAGGACGACCTGCTGCTGGGGCTGGACCTCGGCGCGGACGACTACCTCACCAAGCCGTACAGCCCCCGCGAGCTGATGGCCCGGGTGCGGACCCTGCTGCGGCGCAGCCGCCGGGGCGGGCCGGGCGGCGCTCCCGTCCCCGGTGCGGATTCCGCGCTGCGGGTCGGGGAGCTGCTCGTCGACCCGGACCGGCACGAGGTCAGGGTCGGGGACCGGGCGGTGGAGTGCACACCGGGCGAGTTCCGGATCCTGGCCGCCATGGCGGCCGAACCCGACCGGGTCTTCACCCGGCAGCGGCTCCTGGAGGAGTTGCACGGCTTCGACCGGTACGTCAGCTTCCGCACGGTCGACGTGCACATCATGAACCTGCGCAAGAAGATCGAGCCCGCACCGCGCCGCCCGGTCCGGCTGCTGACGGTCTTCGGTGTCGGCTACAAGCTGACGGACCCGGCCGGGAGCGCCCCGCGTGCGTCGTGAGCGACGGCGGGCCCGACTGCCGTTGCGCGGGAGCCTGTTCGGCCGGCTGCTGACGGTGTCCGCGCTGGTGGCCGCGTGTTCGGTGGCGGCGACCGCATGGATAGCCGTACAGACCACCTCCGGCGCCATCAAGCAGGAGCAGGGCCAGAACCTGACGGCGGACGCCCGCATCTACAACACCCTGCTCGGGTACGCGGCGACCCATCCCACCTGGGACGGGGTCGACGGCACGGTCCGCGAGCTGGCGCGGCAGTCCGGGCGGCGGATCGCGCTCACCACCCAGCGGCGCGTACCGCTCGCCGATTCCGTCGCCCCGTCCCCGCCGTCCGCGCTTCCGCCGCAGGCCTCGGCGATCGTCGATCCGCTGTCGGTGGACACCGCGCTGTCCCGGACCGTCGAGGGGACGGGCGGCACGGCCCCGGGGGCCGAGGGTGCCGCGGCCGGAACGGGCGGCACCGCCGAGCGGGTCGACCCGAGGGCGGTCGGCCCGTTCCTCCTGCCCGCCGCCGAGCGTACGGCCCTGCTGCAGACCGCCGAACGGTACGCGGCCTGCCTGAACCGGATCGGGGTCGCGGCGGACGTGGTCCGCGGACCCAGCGGACGCCCCCGGGTGCAGCGGGTCGGCGGCGGCCCGGACCGGGCGGGGGACGACCGGTGCGGTTCCGAGGCGCTGGACGCCCCGACCGCGACCGAACGGAAGGCACTGGACGCGCTCGACGCCCTCGCCAACGCCTGCCTGAAGCGCCAGGACCGCTCCGTCATCCATCTCAACCCGGACCTGTCCTGGGACGACGGCGTCCGGCCCCGGGAGGCCGCGAGCGCGGCCGCCCGTACGGCCCCCACCCCCGTGCCGACGGTGCGGACCGGTGAGGACGACCGGGCAACCGCCTCCTGCGTGGACACGGCGCGACGGGAGCAGCTCAGCTCCTACGTCGCCTCGCCCGCCCTGCTGTTCATCGGCGCGGAGAACGGCACGACCGTTCCGGGTTTCGACCTCTCCCCCGCGAACACCGCGAAGATCGCGGGCGCGGCGGCGCTGGTCCTGGCGCTCACCGTCGGGGCCACCGTGCTCGCCGGATCGCGGCTGGTGCGGCCGCTGCGTGCCCTGACCGGTGCGGCGCAGCGGATGCGGGACGGGGAGGACTCCGAACCGGTGCTGGTCAGCGACGACAACGAGATCGGGCGGCTCGCCGCCGCGTTCAACGACATGGCCGGCCACCGGGCGCGGCTGGAGGCGCAGCGCAAGGACATGGTCAGCGACGTCGCCCATGAGCTGCGGACCCCGCTGAGCAACATCCGGGGCTGGCTGGAGGCCGCGCAGGACGGTCTGGCGGAGCCGGACCCGGCGTTCATCGCCTCGCTGCACACGGAGGCCGTGCAGTTGCAGCACATCATCGACGACCTCCAGGACCTCGCCGCGGCGGACGCCGGCGCGCTGCGGCTGCACCCCGAGCCGGTACGGGTCGAGGACGTGCTGGCGCAGGTCGTCTCGGCGCACCAGGGACGGGCCGAGACGGCGGGGGTCGCGCTCACCGCCGGGACCGGCTCCCCCGGCACGCTGTGGGCCGATCCGGTCCGGCTGCGTCAGGCGATCGGCAACCTGGTCTCCAACGCGGTGCGCCACACCTCACCGGGCGGGCGGGTCACCGTCCGCGCCCACGTGGACGGGGCGGACGGGGACGCCCCGGACGTGGTGATCGAGGTCGCGGACACCGGCAGCGGCATCCCGGCCGAGCATCTGCCGTACGTCTTCGACCGCTTCTGGCGGGCCGAGAAGTCGCGCAGCCGCCGCACCGGGGGCAGCGGGCTGGGGCTGGCGATCGTACGGAAACTCGTGGAGGGGCATGGCGGTTCGGTGGACGCGACCAGCGTCGAGGGCGAGGGCTCGGTGTTCACGATCCGGCTGCCCGCCGACACCGGCGCCCCGGGCCCGCCACCGCCCTTGACCGGGCCTGATGCGATGACCACAAGGATCTGACAGCTTCCTCACAACTCCACGCCAGCCTGTCGGCATGCCTCGCGCCCGGCACCGAACGCGTACCGGGCAGCAACGAGGCCGACCTGGAATGGAGTCACCCCATGCCCCACCGTCTCCTGCGCACCGCCGTCCTCGCCGCCGTCGCGGCGGGCGCGGTACTCGCCCCCTCCGCCGCGGCCTTCGCCGACACCACGCCCAAGCCCGCCACCCCGTCGGTGGAGCCGTCCGCCGTTCCGTCCGCGGACCGGGCCCGGGCAGCGGCGGCCGAAGCGGCGGCCGGACAGTCCGCGACCCCGTCGGTGGCACCCCGCGGCGGGGTCGCCGCGGGCGAGAGCCCGACCCCCGTCCCGGCCAGGACCGCCACCGCCGAGCCCACGGTCCGGGACGGCGCCGCTCCGCGCGGTGGCGTCGACGCCGGTGAGCGCCCGGCCGGAACCTCCGGCGACAGCACCCCGGCGCTCGCCGGGTCGGCCGCCGGGGCGCTGCTCCTCGCCGGGGCGGGCACCTTCGTGCTGCGCCGCCGCTCGGCGGCCCGCCAGAACGGCTGACCGGCCGACAACCCGCGTGTGGCGCCGTCCGTTCCCGGGCGGCGCCACCGTCGCTTCCCCGTCTCCGCCCCGTCCAGCCCCGTCCAGCCCTGGAGCGCCCATGCCCCGTACCCGCCCCCGTGTCCCGTACCCGCTCCGGTCGATCGCGCCGCCGCTGCTCGCCGCCCTGCTCCTCGCCGGCTGCTCCTCCGCCCCGGACGCCCCGTCCGCCGCCCCGCCCCGCGACGTTGCGGGTGCGGCCGCTCCCAGCACCGGGCAGCGGGCCGGGGCGGCGGACAGCGGCACGCGGGCGGGCTCCCGTTCCACGGCCGCCGCCCCCGTCCGCGTCGGCATCCCGTCGCTCGGGATCGACAGCGAGCTGATGCGCCTCGGCCTCAACCAGGACGGCACCGTCGAGGTCCCGCCCGCCGAGAAGGGCATGACGGCGGGCTGGTACACCGGTGGCGCCACGCCCGGCGAGCCCGGCGCGGCCGTCATCATCGGGCACAACGACACCCGCTACGGCAGGGCCGTCTTCCACGACCTGCGGAGGATCGCCAAGGGGGCGGACATCACCGTCCGCGACGAGCACGGTGCGAAGCTCCACTTCACGGTCACCGCCACCGAGTCGGTGGCCAAGAAGGCGTTCCCGACCCGGAAGGTCTACGGCGCCACCCGCACCAGCACCCTTCGCCTGATCACCTGCGACGGCGCCTTCGACGCCCAGGGCCACCCGGTCGACAACCTCATCGTGTACGCGGACCGGAGCTGAGAGCCCCGGGGCCGGGGCCGCCCGCCCCGGCCCTGCCCGGAGGACACCATCCAGCCAATTCTTGACGCGCACCTGACATTTGACGGTGTTTCTGGGACCGTCCCTGGCACGCCCGTCCGTACCCCCGCCGCGCACGCGGACGAGGCGCCGCTCGTCCCCCACACCCATACGGACGCGGCACGAGGAGTGACATGAGGCTCACACCGAAAATCTCCTGCGTCACCGCCCTGACCATCGCGGTCATCGCCGGCGCCGCCACCGCGGCGAGCGCCCTGGGCCCCCAGGCCTCGCAGGTGGACGGCAGCATCACGGCCGCGGGCTCCACCTGCACCTGGGCCAACGCCACCGCCAGCGCCGCCGCGCCCACCACGCTCACCATCGACCGCACCACCGTCAACAGCGGCGTGAGCTGCGGCGGCGGCGCGAGCGCCACCCTCAACAACAACCCGACCGTCACCTTCAACGACACGGCGGGCACCGCGACGTCCGACCTCATCGACATCACGGTGAAGCAGAGCATCATCTCGTGCAGCTACCGGGCGACGAACGTCGGCTGGTCCCGCGACGGTTCCACCCGCACCTACAAGAACCAGGCGTTCACCGCGTCGAAGAGCTCCGGCAGCTTCCTCTGCCCGGGATCGATCACCGCCGACCCCGGCTCCGCCTCGCTGAACTTCCACTGATCGCCGCACCGCCGCCACACCGGCCGGGCGCCTCCCCACCGCTTTCCCGCAGGAGGAGGCGCCCGGCCACCGGACCGGTCCTCAGGGCCGCCGCAGGGCCAGGGCCGCCAGTGCCTCGGGTGCCCCCTCCGGGCCCCGGATGCCCGGGAAGGCGTTGACGTCGACGACGACGGGCCCGCCCTCCCGGTCCAGCAGGTCGACACCGTAGACGTCCAGGCCGAAGACCTCGCCCGCGCGCAGCGCCGTCGCGATCCAGCCGGACGGCAGGTCGCGGACCAGCGGCGTGCGGTGGGCGCCCCGGGGCGGGCCGCCCACCGGCGTGGGCCGCACCCCGGTGAACACCTCTCCGGCGATCACCCACAGTTTGTGGTCCCAGCCGCTGTTCGGGACGAATTCCTGCAGGACGACCGGCTCGTCGGGCCAGGCGGCAGCGAGTTCCCGCAGCTCGTCCGGGCCGTCGACGCGGGCCACCAGGTCGGCGCGACGGCTGTGCCGGCTCTTGACCATGACCGGATAGGGCCGCCGCTCCGCTTCCGGCAGCGCCTCGGACAGCGCCGGCAGGGTACGGGTACGGGGCATCGGCAGGGCCCCGGCCTCGGCCGTCCCGGCGATCCGGTGCCGGTCCTGGCACAGCTCGGTCGCGGCGGCGGAGTTCACCACCCGGGCGCCGTGCGCTTCGAGGCGGCGGGCCAGGGCCAGCGCCGCGGGGGTGTGCGCCTTGAGGAGGCAGACCTCGGCGGGGCCGTCCGCGGCGATCCGTTCCCACGGGTCGCCCGGCCCGCCGTCCGGATCGAGGAAGGCCACCCGGTGCCCCGCCCCGGTCAGCAGGGCCGCCGTCGCGGCGAGCAGCGGGTGGCCCGGCTTGTCGGTCAGCAGGCACACCCTCATATCTGGACGCCTCCCGGCGCGCCCACCGGCAGGCCCGCCCCGGCCCCCGGAACCGGCCGGGGGTGGGGCAGCCCCAGGGAGAGCCGCGGCCGGGCCGGCGCATGCGCCGCCGGGACCCGTACCCCGCGCCCGGCACCGCCCCCGGCCCTGGCCAGGTCGAGCACGGCACCGGCCACCCGGGACACCGCGTCGGGCACCTGGCGGAAGCTCGGGAAGTCGTTGATGTCGACGACCACCGGACCGTCGGGGCCGAGCACCACGTCGATGCCGTACAGATCGAGGCCGAAGACCTCGCCCACCTCGGCCGCCACGGCGGCCACCTCGGAGGAGAGCGGGACCGGACCCGCGTCGTCCGGCCCGTCCGGGTGGATCGGGGAACGCCGCAGCGTCGCGTGGAACTCGCCCGCGAGGCAGTAGACCTTCAGGTCGGTGCCCGGGTTGGGTACGTAGGGCTGCGCGATCAACTGGCCCTCGCCCGGCTGCTCCGCGTCCGCCAGCCCCGCCGGGTCCGCCACCAGCCGCACCCCGCGCCCGGAGCTGCCGTCGGCGGGCTTGACCACCAGCGGGAACAGCTCCTCGGGGACGTCCGCGAACATCGAGGCCCGCGGCGCCGAATAGGTCGGCGGAACCGGCAGCCCGTGCTGGGACGCGATGATCGAGGTGAGGACCTTGTCACGGACCGCGCGTATCGACCGCGCGTCGTTCACCGTGGTCAGGCCCACGGCCGCGGCGGCCTCCAGCAGGGCGAGCCCCGGCCCGCCGGACACCGTCTTGAGCACCCAGGCGTCGTGGGTCCCCGCCCTGACCTCCTCCGAGACCCGCAGCAACGAGCCGCCCGGCCGCACCACGTCCACCTGGTGGCCCCACGACACCAGCCGCCGGACCACGTCGAGCGGCATGCCGTCACACCGGTACAGCTCCTCGACGAGGAAGCAGAGCTTCATCCCAACACCCCTCGAAGCCCCCACGGCGGTGAGGGCACAACGATGCTCCACGGTGCCCTGCGAGCACCGTCAAAAGGTCAACGCTACGTCACGCTCAAGCCAACACCATGACGGCCAGACCATCCTGACGGTACGTTGCCCGCTCCTCGGCCCGGGGGGGTATGGCCCGGGTGTGCGGCCGGCGCGGTCCGGCGGATCTCTTCTCGGGGCCCTCCGGGGAGTTCTCGTGTACGCGTCGGAGTCAACGCGGCATCCACGCGTAACCCACAGTCGGGAACCGCGTTCAGGTCATCCATGGCGAACCACTGGGCCCGGCACGTCCGGCCCGGAGGCCACTCCACCCGATAAACGCAACTTTCCGGACAAAGGAAAAGCCGTGCCGCGAAGACGTCCGCATGCTGAATCGTTCCGCCTCGGGAACGTCCGGGTGCAGCATTCCCAGAGGGAAAGGGGCCGGTGAAATGGCCGACTGGAAGCAGATCAGCGGTGCGCTTGTCCGGATCTCGGCCGGGTCCAGGACCAATGTGTGGGGTGTCAACGCGGGCGGAAACATCTACCGCTACACCAACAACGACGCCAACCCCTGGGTACAG
>NZ_JBIVPT010000009.1:163786-284715 GCF_044754785.1 Streptomyces sp. NPDC092952
CCCCGGGGCCCTGACAGACATCGGGGCAGCCGCGGACGGCACCGTATGGGGCGTCAACTCCGCCGGAAACATCTACCGCTACACCGGCGACCAGGAAGACGGCCCCTGGAAGCAGATCAGCGGTGCGCTCGTGCGGATCTCGGCCGGGTCCAGGACCAATGTGTGGGGTGTCAACGCGGGCGGAAACATCTACCGCTACACCAACAACGACGCCAACCCCTGGGTACAGATCCCCGGGGCCCTGACAGACATCGGGGCAGCCGCGGACGGCACCGTATGGGGCGTCAACTCCGCCGGAAACATCTACCGCTACACCGGCGACCAGGAGGGCGGCCCCTGGAAGCAGATCAGCGGCTCACTCAAGGCGATCTCGGCAGGCTCCCGCACCTCGGTCTGGGGGGCGAACGCAGGCGGGAACATCTACCACTACACCAACAACGACGCGAGTCCCTGGGTGCAGATCCCCGGCGCGCTCACCGATGTCGGGGCAGGAGTGGACGGCACCGTATGGGGTGTCAACGCGGGCGGAAACATCTACCGCTACACCGGGGACCAGCCAAGCTGAGCCGCACCCCGTCGGCGCCCCGCGCCGGGCCCGGTTGCGTCTTCGTGGCGTGACCGGGCCCGGGCGGGATTCTCCGGCCGCGCCCGGCCGCCTGCAGTCGGAATGTGCGGATGGGTTACTCATGATGTCGGCGGGTTGGTTCCCCGGACGACCTGCCAGCGGGAGCCCGGGCTGGCCGACCTGAGGTGCCGGACACCTCGGCCTCGGAGAGTCACGAGCGCGGTGTGGACGGGGTCGAGCTCCTCGACGGAGCGGTGGTGGACGCGGATCTGCGTCAGTTCCAGGTCGATGCCTTCCACGGCATCGCGGATGCGGTCGAAGCGGGCTCCGCGACGAACGGGGCCGAGTATGCAGCGCACTGTGGCGGTGGCCTCGGTCGCGGTCACGGCGGTGACCTGATCGATTTGCAGTTCCACCTCGACCGCGCGCCTGCCCGGGTCGGTGTGCCCGGTCATGCCGCCACCTCGGCACGTTCGACCCTGCCCTCCGCGTCGTGCATCTCCCGCATCACCTCCGTTGCCCCCGGCTGCGCGGACTTCGGCAGACGGTTTGGGATATTCGAGGCCTCGTGAACCCAGCAGCGCCGGCACCGTGCGGCTCGGAACGCCTCGGTCAGAGCCTTCCACGGGCCCGTCCCTCCCGGCACCGATCCACAGGTTCGGAGCAGTCTCACCACCGCTGGTCAACCGGTTGGTCACACCACAGCCCAGAAATGCAAAAGAACCCCAGATGAACTGGGGTTCCTGCTGGTGTCCGAGGGGGGACTTGAACCCCCACGCCCGATAAAGGGCACTAGCACCTCAAGCTAGCGCGTCTGCCATTCCGCCACCCGGACCAGGTGGTCGGCCCCGGTTTCCCGCGGCGACATGGAAAACAATACCAGGGGTTCGGGGTGTCTCTCACCCACGTTTCCGGTGGTCAGTGCGGTGCGGCCGGTACGGGCGGCCCGGTCCCGCGCCGCCGCCTCCCCCGGCGGCACCGTACGCGTTCACGCCACTACGGAGGGTGCTCCGGGGCGGCTCAGTTCAGGATCCCGGCCTGCCGGGCGGCTCGCAGCCAGGACGGGAACTCGGAGAGGACCCGGTCGTAGAGCTCCTGGTCGGCGATCTTCTCGATGTCGTCGACCGCGAAGAAGCCGACGTTGTCGACCCGGCGGCCCGGCATGGTGTCGAACCGTTCCAGCACCCCGTAGTCGGACCGGCCCAGCCCGACGAACTGCCAGAAGACCGGCTCGTCGGCGGCCGCCCGCAGCTCCTGCTCGATCTCGCGGTTGCGGTGCACCCCACCGTCCGAGAAGAACAGCACCAGGGTCGGTTCGGGCAGCGGGTGGGCGCGCACGAAGTCCCGCACCTCGGCGATGACCTTCTGCTCCTCGTTCTGTATTCCGACCGCGCGCATGTCGACCTGGCCGGGCAGGTGGCCCTTGGGCGGCTTCCTGCGGCCGAAGCCGTAGAGCTGCCCCACGCGTACGTGCAGGCGGATCCAGTCGGGCAGTTCCCCGATGGCGAGGTCGGGGAGCCGGGCGGCGTTGCTGGCGAAGGTCCACGCCTGCATCCGGCCGTCGTCGTCGAGCTGGGCCGCGACGGCCACCATCCGTTCGACGACACCGGCCACCGTGCCCCGCCGGTAGAGCCCGCTCATCGAGCCCGAGGCGTCGAGGACGAGGACGACCCGGGCGCTCACCCGCGGCAGGCCGTGCTTGCTCAGGCTGACCCGGACCTGCTCCTTGCGCAGCGACAGGCGCTCCCGCATCTCCACCGGCAGCCTCTCCTCCCCCGGAACTTGCGCCGCGGGGGCGTGCGCCGGGGGCGGGGGGACCTGGGCGGGGACCGGCGGTACGGGGACCGGGGCGGCGGCCGGGGGCGGCGCGTCGTCGACGCTGATCCCGAAGTCGGTCGCCAGTCCGGCCAGTCCGCTCGCGTACCCCTGGCCGACCGCGCGGAACTTCCAGCCGCCGGCGCGGCGGTAGAGCTCGCCGCCGACCAGAGCCGTCTCGGTGGCGGCGGCGATCTCGAAGCGGGCCAGCTCGGCCCCGGACGCCGCGTCCAGCAACCGCAGGCGGAGCCCCGGCACCTGGCCGAACGTGCCGCCGTCGGCGGAGGCGCAGAGCACGACGCGGTCGATCTCCGGCCCCAGCGCGGACAGGTCGACATCGACCGTGTCCGCGCCGGGCCGCTTGCCGGCGTGGGACACGGCGCCCGAGGCGTGCCGGGGCTGGTTGTAGAAGACGAAGTCGCCGTCGGACCGCACCCGGCCGTCACGGCCCAGGAGCAGGGCGGAGGCGTCCACGTCCGGCACTCCGCCCCCTGCCGGCCATTCGAGCACGGCCCGGGTGGCGGTGGCCGTGACCGGTATGTTGGCGCCCTTGCTCAATGTCGTCATACCGGTCAGTCTGCCCTGAACCCTCGGCGGACGCCGCCGACTCCCCGGCAGCGCCCCTGTTCCGGGGTCAGGGGCAGCGGATGACCTGGCCCCCGTACGAGAGGTTCCCGCCGAAGCCGAAGAGGAGGGCCGGGGCGCCGCTCGCCACCTCGCCCCGTTCCACCAGCTTCGACAGGGCCATCGGGATCGAGGCCGCGGAGGTGTTTCCGGAGTCCACCACGTCCTTGGCGACGACGGCGTTGACCGCGCCGATCTTCCGGGCGACGGGCTCGATGATCCGGAGGTTGGCCTGGTGGAGCACGACGGCGCCCAGTTCCTCGGGGGTCACACCGGCCTTCTCGCACACCCTGCGGGCGATGGGCGGCAGCTGGGTGGTGGCCCAGCGGTAGACGGACTGCCCCTCCTGCGCGAAGCGCGGCGGAGTGCCCTCGATCCGGACGGCCCGGCCCATCTCCGGCACCGAGCCCCACAGCACCGGGCCGATGCCGGGCGGGCCGTCCCCGTCCGGCTCCGCGACGACCACCGCCGCGCCGGCGCCGTCGCCGAGCAGGACGCAGGTGGATCGGTCGGTCCAGTCGGCGATGTCCGCCATCTTGTCGGCGCCGATGACCAGGGCGCGGGTCGCCGCCCCGGCCCGCACGGCGTGGTCGGCGGTGGCGAGGGCGTGGGTGAAGCCGGAACAGACCACGTTGATGTCCATCACCGCGGGCGAGCCCATCCCCAGCCGGGCGGCGACCCGGGCCGACATGCTCGGCGAGCGGTCCATCGCGGTCGAGGTGGCGACCAGCACCAGATCGATCTCGCCCGGCGCCACCCCGGCCGCGGCCAGCGCCTTCCCGCCCGCGTACGCGGCCATCTCGTCCACCGGCTCGTCCGGGCCCCCGATGTGGCGGGTCCGGATGCCGACCCGGCTGGTGATCCACTCGTCGCTGGTGTCGACCATCGTGGCCAGTTCGTCGTTGGTGAGTACCCGGGCGGGCTGGTAGTGGCCGAGCGCCACGACACGTGAGCCGGTCATGTACGAAGTCCCCTCGCTACATATAGGGCAGGAACCATCCAGTCTTGGTCGCTACCGTCCAGTACGGGGTCAAGGGTTCCCACAGGAATCACGGCGGGCCGTTGGAGACTTGACAACAGCATGTGCCTGACATCGTCCCTGGTACGGCAGTTCTCGCCGGGTACAGGACAATGGGCACTGCACTCCGGGTTCGCAGGACCGGCCCGGGTACGGGAACAACGTCGGTACGCACAGAGACAGGGATCGGGTTCACCGCCATGGGACGGGCCACCACGCGCCACCGCACCATCCGCATCCGCGACGGTGCCGTATCCACCCGCCCGGACACGCTCGTCGCCGAGGAGCCCCTGGAGATCCGGCTGAACGGCAGACCGCTGGCGATCACGATGCGCACACCGGGCGACGACTTCGCGCTGGCCGCCGGGTTCCTGGTGAGCGAGGGAGTCGTCGGGGACGGCTCCGAGGTCCGGTCGATCGTCTACTGCGCCGGGGCGACCGACGACGGCGCCAACACGTACAACGTCGTGGACGTGCGGCTCGCCCCCGGCGTCCCGGTCCCCGACATCACGCTCGAACGCCATGTGTACACCACGTCGTCCTGCGGGCTCTGCGGGAAGGCGAGCCTCGACGCGGTGCGCACGAGGACCCGGCATCCGGTCTCCGACACGCCCCCGCTGCGGGTCGCGCCCTCCCTGCTCTCCGCCCTCCCCGACCGGCTGCGCGCCGCGCAGCGGGTCTTCGACCGGACCGGCGGGCTGCACGCCGCGGCGCTCTTCTCCGGGACGGGCGAGCTGCTGGACGTCCGGGAGGACGTGGGGCGGCACAACGCGGTGGACAAGCTGGTCGGCCGGGCGCTCACCGACCACCGGCTGCCGCTGTCCCGGGCGATCCTGCTGGTGTCGGGGCGGGCCTCGTTCGAGCTGGCCCAGAAGGCGGTGATGGCCGGGATCCCGATGCTGGCGGCGGTCTCGGCGCCCTCGTCCCTCGCCGTGGAGCTGGCGGCCGAGACCGGACTGACCCTGGTCGGTTTCCTCCGGGGCGCCTCGATGAACGTGTACGCGGGCGAGCACCGCATCGATCTGGACCCCGCCGCCGACCGGGCCTGAGGGCGGCGGCCGCGCTCAGCCCACCGCGGCGGCCGCCCGGGGCCCGGCGCCGCCCGCCGGACCCTGCGCGAGCTCCTCTGCCTCCTCGGGAGCGTCCTGCGCACGGCGCCGGGCGATCACCGCGCACACCATCAGCTGCATCTGGTGGAAGAGCATCAGCGGCAGCACTGCCAGCGACGCCTGCGCCCCGAACAGCACGCTCGCCATCGGCAGCCCCGAGGCCAGGCTCTTCTTCGACCCGGCGAACTGGATGGCGATCCGGTCCGCCCGGCCGAAGCCGAGCCGCTTGGCCCCGTACCAGGTCAGTGCGAGCATCGCGGCGAGCAGCAGCGCCTCGACGACGAGCAGCACCCCGAGCCGGGCCGGGGTGATCCGGTGCCAGATGCCCTCGACCATGCCCTCGCTGAACGCCGTGTAGACGACGAGCAGGATCGAGCCCCGGTCGACGTAACCGAGGACCTTCTTGTGGCGGGCGACGAAGCCGCCGATCCAGCGGCGCAGCACCTGCCCGGCGGCGAACGGCAGCAGCAGCTGGACCCCGATGCGCAGCAGCGCGTCCGCCGAGAAGCCGCCGCCGTCGCCGCCGAGCAGGGCGGCCGCGAGGAGCGGGGTGAGGAAGATCCCGGCGAGGGAGGAGAAGGAGCCCGCGCAGATCGCGGCCGGCACATTGCCCCGGGCGATCGAGGTGAAGGCGATCGAGGACTGGATGGTGGACGGGACGAGGCAGAGGAAGAGGAGGCCCTGGTGGAGATCGGGGGTCAGGGCGTACGGGACCAGCCCCCGGGCCGCCAGCCCGAGCAGCGGGAACACCACGAAGGTGCAGACCAGCACGGTGAGGTGGAGGCGCCAGTGCCGCAGCCCGTCCATCGCCTCGGTGGTGGAGAGCCGGGCTCCGTACAGGAAGAAGAGGAAGGCGACCGCCCCGGTCGAGGCGTCGCCCGCCACCCGTGCTCCGGTGCCCGACGCGGGCAGTATCGCCGCGAGCACCACGGTGCCGATCAGCGCCAGGAGGTACGGGTCGAGCGGCAGCCAGGACGGCGGCTTCGGGATGCGGCGGGTCATCTCTTCCATGTTCTTCCGGTCGCGGTCGGGGTCGCCCGGCCGCCGTCGGTACCTGACGGGCGCGGTCGGGGCCGCCCGGCCGCTGTCGGGTGCGGCCGGGCCCGCCCCATGCTGCTCCGGAACGGTGCGATCGGGAATCCCGTACACCGCTCTCACTGTCATCATGGATCGCGATAGCCTGGCGCCATGTACGACCCCGCGCAGCTGCGTACGTTCCTCGCCGTGGCCCAGACGCTGAGCTTCACCCAGGCCGCCCGGCGGCTCGGGCTGCGGCAGTCCACGGTGAGCCAGCACGTGCGGCGGCTGGAGGAGGCGGCGGGGCGGCAGCTGTTCACCCGGGACACGCACCGGGTCGATCTCACCGTGGACGGCGAGGCGATGCTCGGTTTCGCCCGGACGATCCTCGCGACCCACGAGCGGGCGGCGGCCTTCTTCGCCGGGACACGGCTGCGCGGGCGGCTGAGGTTCGGGGTCTCCGAGGACTTCGTGCTGACCCGGCTGCCGGAGATCCTGGAGGCGTTCCGCCGCGACCATCCGGAGGTCGAGCTGGAGCTGTCGGTGGAGCTCTCCGGGACGCTGCACCAGCGGCTCGCGGCCGGCCTGCTCGATCTGGTTCTGGCCAAGCGGCGCGTAGGCGACTCGCACGGCGAGCTGGTCTGGCGGGACACGCTGGCCTGGATCGGCGCGCCGCAGCTGCGGATCGACCCGGACCGGCCGGTTCCGCTGGTGCTCTTCCCGCCGCCCGGGATCACCCGGGCCCGCGCCCTGGAGGTGCTGGAGGAGCACGGCCGGTCCTGGCGGGTGGCGTGTACGAGCACGAGTCTGAGCGGGCTGATCGCGGCGGCCCGCGCCGGTCTGGGCGTGATGGCGCACAGCCGGGGGCTGGTCCCGCCCGGCCTGGCGCCCCTCCCGGCCCGGGCGGGGCTGCCGGAGCTGGGCGGGGTGGACTTCGTGCTGTCGCACGACCGCCGCCGGGGCGCGGCGCAGGAGGCCGCGGACGCGCTGGCGGCGGCGATCCTGGCCGGTGCCGACCGGCTGGTCCGGGGCGCGGGCACGCTCGGTCCGGCCGACGGCACGGACATCGTCTGACCTCCGCCCCTTCTCCGCTTATGGGGCGAGCGGGAAGATTCCGCCCCGGAACGGGAATGGCCGAGGCGTACAGATTCGGTGGAGATTCCACCTCCCGTCGCTTACGCGGCGGCCTCAGCCGCGCCCGGGCCTTGCCCATCTGGCCGGATTTCGGCGGCCGGGCAGTGCATATGCCACCTTGTCCACCGGTACGGGGCCCTCCCGCCGCGCCGCCGCTTGGGGTAGCGTCACGGCGCTGTGCGGAGCGCCACAAGGAGCAGGTCATTGCGCGAGTTCACTGTCCCCCCGATGGCGGCCGCGCCCCTCGTGGGCGGCCTGGCCGACACCGTGTTCGACCATGCCGAGGAGGATCCGGGCCGGGTCGCGCTCTGCCGCAAGGACGCGCACGGGAACTGGCGGGATGTCACCGCGGCGGCCTTCCGTGACGAGGTGCTTGCCCTGGCCAAGGGGCTGATCGCGCAGGGCATCAGGTTCGGTGACCGGATCGCCCTGATGGCGCGCACGTGTTACGAGTGGACGCTCTTCGACCTCGCGCTGTGGACGATCGGCGCCCAGTCCGTGCCGGTCTACCCGACGTCCTCGGCCGAGCAGGTGCTGTGGATGCTGCACGACTCCGGGGCCTGTGCCGTCGTGGTCGAGCACGAGGACCACGCGATGACCGTCGCCTCGGTGATCGACCGGCTCCCCGGGCTGAAGCGCCTGTGGCAACTGGACGCCGGAGCGGTGGCCGAACTGACCGGGGCGGGGGCCGACGTCGAGGACTCGGTGGTGCACCGGCACCGGCGCGCGGTCACCCCGGACTCCGTGGCCACGGTCATCTACACCTCGGGGACCACCGGACGCCCCAAGGGCTGTGTGCTCACCCACGCCAACTTCATGTTCGAGACGGACACCATGGTGGCCCGCTGGAAGTCGGTCTTCCGGTCCACCCGGGGCGACGAGGCGGCCACCCTGCTCTTCCTGCCGCTGGCCCATGTCTTCGGCCGGATGGTCGAGGTCGCGGCGATCCGGGGGCGGGTGAAGCTGGGCCACCAGCCGCAGCTGTCGGCGAAGGCGCTGATGCCGGACCTGGTGTCGTTCCGGCCGACGTTCGTCCTGGCGGTGCCGTACATCTTCGAGAAGGTCTTCGACGCCGCACGGCGCACGGCGGAGGCGGAGGGGCGGCTCGGGCCGTTCGACAAGGCCGTGGACATCGCGGTGAAGTACGCCGAGGCGATGGAGGCCCGGGCGTTCGGAACGGGGCCGGGGCCGTCCGCCGGACTGCGGATGCAGCACCAGTTCTTCGACAAGGTCGTGTACAAGAAGGTCCGCGACGCGATGGGCGGCCGGATCAGGCACGCCATGTCCGGCGGTTCCGGGATGGAGCGGCAGCTCGGACTGTTCTTCGCGGGCGCGGGCGTCACGGTGTACGAGGGCTACGGCCTGACCGAGACGACCGCCGCGGCCACGGCCAATCCGCCGGAGCGCACCCGGTACGGCACGGTCGGGCTGCCGATCCCGGGGACGACCGTGCACATCGCGGAGGACGGCGAGGTGTGGGTCCACGGCGACCATGTGTTCTCGGGCTACCTCGGCGCCCCCGAGGCCACCCGGACGGTGCTGCGCGAGGGCTGGCTGGCCACCGGGGACCTGGGCGCGCTCGACGCCGACGGCTATCTGACGATCACCGGGCGGAAGAAGGAGATCCTGGTGACGTCGGGCGGCAAGAGCGTGTCGCCGGTCGCGCTGGAGGAGCGGGTGCGGGCGCATCCGCTGATCGCCCAGTGCCTCGTGGTCGGCAACGACCGGCCGTACATCGCGGCGCTGGTCACGGTGGACCAGGAGGCGGTGGACCACTGGCTGGCGATGCAGGGGCGGGCGCTGCTGAAGCCGGAGGAGCTGGTGCGCGACCGGGAGCTGGAGACGGAGATCCGGCGGGCGGTGGTGGCGGCCAACACGGCGGTCTCGCAGGCCGAGTCGATCCGTACCTTCCGGATCCTGGCCCACCCCTTCAGCGAGGAGCACGGCCTGCTCACCCCGTCGCTGAAGCTGAAGCGCCGGGCGATCGAGACGGCGTACGCGGCGGAGGTCGCCGCGCTGTACCGCTGAGGCGACCCGGGCGCCCCAGCGGTACGGCGGTTGCGGCGAGGCCCGTTCTAGCTGATCGAGACCCGGAACAGCTTGTCCGAGCCGGCCGGCTGCTTCCCGTTGTTGTCGCAGTTGGTGGTGGAGAGCCAGAGCCGGTCCGCGCCGGGCACCTTGGTGACCGTGCGCAGCCGCCCGTACGTGCCGACGTAGTAGGCGCTCGGTGTGCCGACCTCCTCGGTGTCACCCGTGATCGGGATCCGCCACAGCCGCTGCCCCTTCAGGGCGGCCATGTAGATGACGTTGCGGACGATGGCGATCCCGCTGGGCGACGCCTCGGCCACCTTCCACGTCTTCTTCGGGTTGGTCATGCCGGCGGTGGTGCAGTCTCCCTCGCAGACCGGCCAGCCGTAGTTGCCGCCCGGCTCGATGAGGTTCAGCTCGTCCTTCTTGCTGTCGCCGAACTCCGCCTCCCACAGCCGTCCGTTGCGGTCGAAGGCGAGCCCCTGCGGATTGCGGTGCCCGTAGCTGTAGACGTAGGTCCCGAAGGGGTTGCCCGGGGCGGGCTCGCCGTCGGTGGTCAGCCGCAGGATCTTGCCGTTCAGCGAGTCCTTGTCCTGGGCGAGGTCGGGGGTCTGCGCCTCGCCGGTCGACGCGTACAGATAGCCGTCCGGGCCGAACAGCAGCCGTCCGCCGTTGTGGTACTTGTTCTTCTTGATCCCCTTGAGCAGGACGGTGTACCCGCCGAGCGAGCTTCCGTCGTACGTCATCCGCGCGATGCGGTTGCCCTCGGCGGCGGTGTGCATGACGTACACGTAGTGGTTGTCGGCCCACTCCGGGTCGGCGGCGATGCCGAGCAGCCCGCCCTCGCCACCGGTCGTGACGGCCTCGGGCACGGTGCCGACCTGGGCCTTGGTGCCGTCGGGGGCCGCCTTGAAGACCTTGAAGCTGTCCCGTTCGGTCACCAGCGCGCTCGTGCCGTCCGGCATCCAGTGGATGCCCCAGGGGATGGTCCAGCCCTCGGAGACGGTGGCGACGCCGGACGGAGCGCCGCCGTCGGGGGGCTCCGCCCCGAACCGGGGGGCCGCGGCGGCCGGTCCGGGCACCGCCTGCACCAGTGCGGCGCAGAGCAGCAGGGACAGGGCCGCGGCCACCCTCGTCCGCGCCGCAGCCGACGTTCCGGTCCGCATCCCGGCGCCCGTCACGGGACCCAGTAGTTGCCGGACGCGACGATCATCGACTGGAGCTGGACGCTCCCGCCGTAGTACAGGTCCGGGTCGATCGAGGTGCCGGCCAGCTTCTTCCACAGGGCGTCCAGCCAGGCCTGGGACCCGGAGTCGGTCATCGCGGTGACCACGAACGGGGCGGTGAAGGCCATGTCCTTGCCGCTGTCGAAGGCCGAACCGTTCAGGTGGTACCCGCTGACGATCTTGTCCGGGTTGCCGCCCGTCTTGGTCTTGATCCAGGAGTTCAGCTTGCGGGCCGAGGCGAGCGAGGCGCTGTCGCCGCTGGTGACGGCGTCGGCGCCGATGCGCCACGGGTCACGGCAGGCGTTCCAGGAGTAGTCGCCGTCGTTGGGGCCCTCCAGCACCTCGCCCGGGGCGGGCTTGGCGGTGCCGTTGGTGTTGACGACGAAGTCGGCGAGCAGCCCGGTCGAGGAGGCGTACGAGGACTGCTGGCCGGTGATCAGCTTCTGGTGGGCGGTGCGGACGGTGTCCCAGGTGGAGTCGCCGGTCGCGGCCTTGAAGGCGCGGAAGTGGTCGATCATCCAGTCCGAGGAGCGGGTCATCCAGTAGTGCTCCTCCCCCGAGTCCGACCAGTCGCCGAGGAGCGTCAGACGGGTGGTCGGGTTGATCTCGCTCTTCTTGATGGCGTTGATGTGCTTGACCGCGAGGTCCTTGTAGTTGTACGTGCCGCCGGAGCCCCACTGCCGGTCGGCCAGGAGCAGCCCGTACGCCACGTCCAGGTCGCCGTCGGTCGCCGAGTCGGAGCCGTCGACGCTCTTGCAGGAGGCGTCCTGCTCGGCGGCGAGGAGGTTGGCGTTGTTCACCGAGGGGTGCGCGAGCATGTACTTGACCATGCCGTCGAAGACCGTCTTCGCCTCCGGGTCGGCGCCCGCCATCGTGGCGGTGACGACCATTCCGTAGCCCTGTGCCTCGGCGACGTAGGGGTGGTCGGCGTCCGGCGAGATGACCTCGTACCAGCCGTTGCCGCAGTTCTTCCTGACGAACGCGGCCTTCCAGGCGTTGTAGGCCTTGATCACGGCCTGGTCGAGCGCCGACTGCGTGCCCGAGGGCTTCAGGGTCCCGGCGGCGTAGGGCTTCGTGTGGCTGCCGAAGGGCACCGCGGGGGTGTCGGCGGCGGCCTTCGCGGGGTCGACGGCGGCGGAGGCCGCGTGGGAGCCGAGCAGGGGCAGGAACAGACAGCTGACGCCCGCGAGAGCGGCCGTCAGACGGCGTCGGGGGGTGGCAGGGTGCACAGTGGTCCCTTCCGATCCGGTGTTAGGAAAGGTTCCTAACCGATACAGCATGGGATTCCCTGCGGAGCCTTCTGTCAATGCCTCTCGCGGGCCCAAATCCCAAGTGCCGAGGTGGCGGGGTGCCCTCCGCACACGGTCAATCCCCCGGACGGATGACGCCGGACGAATGATCCCGAGCCGCCGACCGCGGGCCGACGAACCCGGACAGGTGGTGACGGACGGGGGCGGCTTACCCGCGGCACCGGACGGCGGCCCGGCGGGCGGGAATGCTGGGCGGTCGATGATCGTTGGGGTGGTTGAACAAGACCGACGACGTAAGGATCGACCGCTCGTGAGCAAGGTCCCCTCCATCACCCTCAACAATGGCGTCGAGATGCCTCAGCTCGGTTTCGGGGTCTGGCAGGTGCCGGACGACGAGGCCGCGAAGGCGGTCGCCACGGCCATCGAGGCCGGGTACCGGAGCATCGACACCGCGGCGATCTACGAGAACGAGCGGGGCACCGGCAAGGCCGTCGCGGCCTCCGGCGTCCCCCGCGAGGAGCTGTTCGTCACCACCAAGCTCTGGAACAGCGAGCAGGGCTACGACTCGACGCTGCGCGCCTTCGACGCCTCGCTCGACCGGCTGGGGCTCGACTACGTCGACCTGTACCTGATCCACTGGCCGGTCCCGGCCAAGGACGCGTACGTCGACACCTACCGGGCCTTCGAGAAGATCGGGTCCGAGGGCCGGGCCAGGGCCATCGGCGTCTCGAACTTCCTGCCCGAGCACCTGGAGCGCCTCATCGGCGAGACCTCCGTGGTCCCCGCGGTCAACCAGATCGAGCTCCACCCCCAGCTCCAGCAGGCCGACTCGCGGGCCTTCCACGCGAAGCACTCCATCGCGACCGAGGCGTGGTCGCCGCTGGGCCAGGGCAAGGGCCTGCTGGAGGTCCCGACGGTCGTCGCGGTCGCGCGGAAGCACGACCGCTCGCCCGCCCAGGTGGTGCTCCGCTGGCACCTCCAGACCGGCAACGTGGTGATCCCCAAGTCCGTGACGCCGTCCCGGATCAGGGAGAACCTGGACGTGTTCGACTTCGAGCTGGACGCGGACGACCTGGCCGCCTTCGCCGCGCTGGACGAGGGCAAGCGCATCGGCCCGAACCCCGGCGAGTTCAACCTCGGCGCCTGATCGCGCCCGTACACGACAGCGGCCCGCCGCCCGGCCACGGAGCCGGGCGGCGGGCCGCTGTCGCGCTTCGGCGCTCCGTTCAGCCCCGGCGGCCCAGGTGCACGGTGCGCGCGGAGAGCAGGTAGACGTCGGGGCGCAGCCGCAGCCCGGCCGGGTCCTCGGGGTCGAGCAGCCGGTCGAGGGCGGCGGCGTCCTCGGCCGGGAGCTCCTCCCGGAACATCTCGCGCCGCCGGGCGAACTCGACGGTGATGTACTCGCGGGCCCGGTCGTCGAGCGGTGCCGGAAGGTCCAGCAGGAAGCTCCGCACGCCCTGCGGGGTCAGCCCGACCGCGGCGAGGAGCGCGCTCCAGTCCTCGGTCTCCCGCCTGCTGCCGGGCAGCGCCGCCCGCATCTCCTCGAACTGGTCCACGTGGATCGCCTCGAGCCTGGCCTCCAGCCCGGGCCGGCCGAACCCGAGGTCGCGCGGGAGCCGGCGGGGCTGGAGTCCGCCCTCGGCCAGGGCGACGATGCCGCCGGGGCGCAGCAGTCCGGCGAACCCGGCCAGCACGGCGCGCTGGTCGCCGATGTGGTGGAGGGAGTTCCCGGCCCAGATCAGGTCGGCCTCGCCCAGTCCGTCGAGACCGTCCTCCAGGTCGGCGTGGTGGGTACGGAACCGGTCACCGAGGCCGAGGCGCTCGGCGTGGTTCCGGGCGCGCTCCAGGAGCGCGGGGGTGCCGTCGACGGCGACGACCTCCGCGTCGGGGAACACCTCGGCGAGCAGGCAGGTGATCAGCCCGGGGCCGCTGCCGATGTCGAGGATCCGGCGCACCTCCGGCGCCTCGGGGAGTCCGGCTATCCAGCGGGCCGCCTGCTCGTACTGGGGCCTGCTGATCTCGGCCTCCAGTTCCAGCACCGGCCCCATCACGTCCCAGTCGATGTCACCCGCGTCCTGCTGGTGACCGTGGTGGTGGCCGGCGTGGGCGGCGCCGTGGTGGTGGCTGTGCGCGGTGGATGCGCGGGGTCCGTGTCCGGTGTCCTGGCTCATGGCAACCAGCGTCACCGCGGGCCCGGAGTACGGCAAGTTTTGTTGCCGGTTCGGCAACCGACTGTTTCCGGACGTACGCGGCCGTCCGGCACCGGCCGACTCCGGGGCGTATCTCACGCAATGGACACCTGCATATTGCCGGTAGGCCTCCGGGCCCATAACTTGCGTTTATGGAGCTGGAGTTGCGCCATCTGCGAACCGTACGTGCCATAGCCGACACCGGCAGCCTGACCAAGGCCGCGGCAGCGCTCGGGCTTGCCCAGCCCGCGCTCAGCGCGCAGCTGCGCCGGATCGAGAAGGCGCTCGGCGGTCCGCTCTTCGACCGCGACCACACCGGGGCCCGGCCCACGATCCTGGGCGAGCTGGTGCTGGAGCGGGCCCGGGTGGTGCTGCCGGCGGTCAGCGAGCTCCAGGAGGAGGCCGTCCGCCTCGCCAACGCGTGGGGGGCGATGGAGCGCTTCCGGCTCGGCGGGACGCACGGTCCGCTGCTGGGCGGTCTGGTGGACCGGCTGGTCTCCTCGCACCCGGCGGCCCCCGTGTCGACGTACACCTCCTGGTCGGTCACGGAGATCGCCGCCCAGCTGGTGGACGGGCGGCTGGACTTCGCGCTCATCGGGACGTGCGGGGAGAGCCCGCCGCCCGCCCACGACCGGCTGACCTGGCAGGTGATCGGCGTCGACCCGGTCTTCGTGATGCTGCCGGAGTCCCACCGGCTCGCCGGGAGGACGGAGCTCGACCTCGCCGAGCTGGCTCGGGAGTGCTGGGCGGACGTGCCGGGCGAGGGCTGCTTCGCCGACTGCTTCGTCGGTGCCTGCGCCCGGGCAGGCTTCAGCCCCGTCTCGGTGTACGAGACGGACACCGCGTCCGTCGTCCATCTGGTGCAGGTCGGGCGGGCGGTCGGGCTGTGCCGGGCGACGTTCCCCCCGGCTCCGGGGGTGGTGACCCGGCCGATCACCGGCTCGCCGCTGAGCTGGCGCCATCTGCTGGGCTGGCATCCGCGTTCGGCGGCGGCCGGTGCGGCGGCGGGCTCGGTGAGCGGGTACACCCGGGCGGCGTACGACGAGGCGGTGCGGCGCAGCGGGAGCTACACCGACTGGCTCGCCGCGCACCCCCGCTTCGGCCCGGCGGCGTGACGCGGCGCTACCGCGCGCCGTGGGCGGGGGCGATCGCCGCCACCCGTGCGGCGAGCTCCAGGTCGTGGGCGGTGACCGCGCCGCCCGCGTCGTGCGTGTTCACGGAGAGGGAGACGGTGTTGTAGCCGAGGGCCAGGTCGGAGTGGTGGTTGAGCTCGTTCTGGATCGCGGCGACGTGCTGGACGAACGCGGCGGCGGCGATGTGGTCGCCGAACCGGTAGGCGCGGGCGATCCGGTCGCCCTCCAGCGACCAGCCGGGCAGATCGCCCAGCCGGTCCTCGATCTCCTGCCGGGACAGCGGTACGGCGGGCATGGGGCGGCTCCCTCTTCGGTATTCGGTTCGGTCGGCGGTGCCGGTGACGTTACGGTCTGGGTATGACGACTGTCGCGCTCGACACGGGGGTAGGGACGCTGCTGCGCAGTTGGCGTGAGCGGCGCCGGATCAGTCAGCTGGAGCTGGCGCTGCGCGCCGATTCCTCGGCCCGGCACATCTCGTTCATCGAGACGGGCCGCTCACGCCCCAGCGAGGAGATGATCCTGCGGCTGGCCGACCGTCTCGACGTTCCGGTCAGGGAGCGCAACGCCCTGCTGCTGGCCGCGGGTTACGCGCCGCACTATGCGCAGACCCCGCTGGACGACCCGGCGTTCGGCCCGCTGCGCGAGGGGATGGAACGGCTGCTGGAGGCGTACGAGCCGTATCCGGCGATCGTCGTCGACGGCACCTACCACGTGGTGGCGGCCAATCGGGGGATGGCGGTGCTGGCGGAGGGGGCGGCCGAGCATCTGCTGACGCCCCCGGTGAACGCGATGCGGCTGACGCTGCATCCCCGGGGGCTCGCCCCGCGGATCCGGAACCTGCGGGAGTGGCGGGCCGACCTGCTCGGCCAGATGGAGCGTCAGATCGCCCTGGTGCGGTCGGCGGAACTGCGTGAGCTGTACGAGGAGGTCGCGGCCTATCCCGTACCGGAGGGCGGCGCCCCGGGTCCCGTGCCGTCGCTGCCCTTCGCGCTGCCCCTGCTGATCGAGCACGGCGGGCGGACGCTCTCCTTCGTCTGCTCGATCGCGACATTCAACACTCCGATGGACGTGACGGTGGCCGAGCTGGCGATCGAGACGTTCCTGCCCGCCGACCGGGCCACCGCCGACCATCTGCGCGCCCTCATGCCCTGACGGCCGCCCTCCGGCGGCCCCGGGGAGCCGGGGCCGTCGGAGGGGGCGCGGTCCTACACGCGTGCCCCGTTGTCGTACGGGTCGCGCTGGGGCTTCTTCGTACCGGAGCGGCGGCCCGGGGACCGCTTGCGGGCGGGCGGCGGGGCCTTGCTGCTCCGTTCCAGGACCAGGGCGGCGGGTACGGCGGTCAGCACCGAGGAGTACGTGCCGACGCAGATGCCGATGAGCAGGGCCAGGGCGAAGTCCGCGAGGGAGTCGCCGCCCAGCACGGCGAGTGCGACGAGGATGAAGAGCGCGCCCATCCCGGTGTTGACCGTGCGCGGAACGGTCTGGACGACGGCCCGGTCCGCGACGACGGGCAGTGGTGTGCGGCGGGCCTTCGCCCAGATCTCCCGCACCCGGTCGAAGACCACCACCGAGTCGTTGACGGAGTATCCGATGACGGTGAGGAGCGCGGCCAGGAAGATCCCGTCGACGGTCCGGCCGAGCCAGGCGAAGGCCCCGACCAGGATGATCACGTCGTGGACCAGGGCAGCGACCGAGCCCAGGGCGAAGGTCCAGCGGAACCGGACGGCCAGGTACGCCAGCTGCACCAGTACGGCGATGGCGAGCGCGATCAGCGCGTTGCGCCGCAGTTCGTCGCCGAGGCTGGGGCCGATGAGCTCGTCGCGGACCTTGGTGGTCTCGCCGCCCTCCTTCGCGAGGGCGGCGCGCACGGCCCGCTCGTCGTCGTTGCCGAGTCCGGCGGTGCGTACGGAGAGGTCGCCCGCGCCCGCCGTGGTGACCTCGGCGTCACCGAAGCCCGCGCCCGCCAGGAGGGTCCGGGCCCGCTCCACGTCCACGGGCCGGCTCGTCGAGTACTCGACCAGGCGGCCGCCGGTGAATTCGACGCCCAGGTTGACCCCGCGCACGACGATGCCGAGGACCGCGACCGCCACCAGGACGGCGGAGACCGTCAGCCAGCGGCGCGGGGACTTCATCAGCCGGGGGTCGCGGCGGGTCAGCCAGGTGCGGACCCGGCCGGGGATCCCGATGCCGTTGATGCCCCGGTAGTCGTTGACGAACCGGGATCCGGTGGCGATCTCGGTGAGCGCGCGGGCGATGACCAGCGCGGAGAACATCGAGGCGAGCACACCGATGGCGAGGGTGACACCGAAGCCCTTGACCGGCCCGGAGCCGAGGAAGAAGAGCAGCCCGGCCGCGATGAGCGTCGTCACGTTGGAGTCGGCGACGGCGCTCCAGGCCCCGCGGAATCCGGCGGTCAGCGAGGAGCGCAGGGTCCGGCCGGGATGCTGGGCGTGCTCCTCCCTGGCCCGTTCGAAGACCAGGACGTTGGCGTCGACCGCCATCCCGATGGCCAGCACGAACCCGGCCAGGCCGGGCAGGGTGAGGGTGACGCCGAGGGCTACCAGGGCCGCGTAGGAGATCAGCCCGTAGGCGGCGAGCGCGACGGCGGCCAGTGCGCCGAAGAGCCGGTAGACGATGGTGATGAAGAGCGCGGTGGCGGCGGCGCCGATGAGGGCGGCGCGGGCGCTGGCGTCGATGGCGGCGGCCCCGAGCGTCGGACCGACGGTCCGCTGTTCGACGATCTCGACGGGCAGCGGCAGGGCGCCGCCCTTGATCAGCAGGGCCAGTTCGCGGGCCTCGTCCGCGCCGAACGATCCGGTGATCTGGGTGGAGCCGGAGGGCAGCCCCGCCTTGCAGGCGACCGAGGGGGAGACCTGCGGCGAGGAGATGATCTGCTGGTCGAGGACGATGGCGACGCGACGGCGCTCGTCCCCCTCCGGGTAGCAGGCCGCCTCGCCGGTCAGCCGGGTCCAGTCCTTCCCGGCCTGCTTGTGGAAGTCGAGGGAGACGGTCCAGCCGGCGCCCTGCTGGGCGTCGAACTCGGCGGCGGCGTCCTTGACGCCCGCCCCGGTGAGCCGGACGGGGCCCAGGTCGAGGGCGCGTCCCTGCTCGTCGCGGAAGGTCGGACCGTCCTTCTTCTCCTTCCCGGCGTCCTTCTCCTTCCCGGCGCCGTCCTCGGTGCCGGGGCCCTGGACCGCGTGGAAGCCGAGCTGGGCGGTGCGGCCGATCACCTCGGCGGCCTTGCGCGGGTCCTGGACGTCCGGGAGTTCGACGATGATCCGGTCCTCGCCGGAACGGGTCAGGGTCGGTTCGGCCACGCCGAGGGAGTCGATGCGCTGGCGCAGCACTTCGAGGGTGCGGTCGGTGCTCTCCCGGTCCGCCTTCGCGGTGTCCGAGTCCTTGGCCTGGAGCACCATCCGGGTGCCGCCCTGAAGATCGAGGCCGAGTCTGGGTGACATGGTCAGCGTGATGAGCACGGAGACGAGCAGTACGGCCGCAGCCAGAACCGCCCGCACCGTGGTGGCGCGAGTCATGGGTTTCCTCCGAGGGGGCGCCGGCCGCCCTCACCTCGGCGGGGACGGAACGGCGGTGCTGTGGGACGGGGCCGGTGGCAGGACCGGTGGACGGTGGACGGCCGTCCTCGGAGGTCCCCGTACGCCGGGGAGCGCGACGCGCGGGCGCCCGGCGGCGCGCGGCGGCGCGGCGGGGGCGGGCTGGTGGAGACGGAGCGGGGGGAGGCTGCCGGGGGTGCCGGGCGGCAGGGCGGCGGGGCCGGGGGGCGGCGGGAGGTGGTGCGCGGTACGGGCCTGGTCGCGGCCGGCCCGGGGCTGCGGGGCGGGGCCGGTCTGCGGGTGGATCGTGTGCCCGGCCGTCGCGGCGGTACGGGCCCGGCGGAGGTCCTGGGCGGTACCGGCGCCGGTGCCGGCGGTGCGGTCGGTGTGCGGGGTGGGCCGGTGGGCCCCGGGGGTGTACGCGGCGGAGGGCGGCACCCCGGCGGAGGGCCGGGCGGGCAGCACGGAGCCGGTGGTGGAGGGGACGCCGCCGGTGACGGCGAGCGCGGTGAGCAGGAGGGCGGCGAGGAGCAGCCGGGCCGCCCGCGCGGCGCGGTGGTGTGCCGGGACGTCCGGCCGTGCCCTCGGGGGCACGTTCCCCGGGGGCGGCCCCGGGAGGGGGGTCACCCGGCTCGGCCGGTCGGGAGGGCGACCGTGGCGGCTTGGCGGAGCACGGAGCTGAGGACCATCCCGGCGCCGCGGACGACGGCGGTCGCCGGATCGTCGGCGAGGCGTACCGGGGTGCCGAGGCGGGCCGCGATCCGGTCGGTGATGTCGGGGCGGGCGGCGCCGCCTCCGGTGAGCAGCGGGCCCTTGCGCAGGGCGCCGAGGACGGCGCCGTGCCGGTCCTGCTGCCACATGTCCAGGACCATCTCCAGAACGGCGTGGACGACGGCGGTGGGCGGCCCGGCCGGGTCGAGATCGCCCAGCCCGGTCTCCGCCTGGCGGGCGTCGCGGACCCGGTCGTCGACGAGGAGGGTCGCCTCGGTCAGCCCGGCGCCGATGTCGACGACGAGCAGCGGGCCGCCGTCCCGGGGCCCGGCCGACGCGGCGGCGGCCCGCGCGCTGTCGAGGGCGATCACCGTGGACGGCCCGAGGGCGGCGAGCAGTTCGCGCGCCGCCGCGCGGTGCCGGGGACCGGTGAGGACGGGGTGGCTGAGCACGATCACGGTGCCGGTGCGGTCCGCACCCAGGGCCGTGTCGGCGATCCGGCCGAGCATCCGGCCGCAGGAGTCGGGGTCGACGATCCGGCCGCGCCGGACCGGGCGGCCATGGCCGGCGCCCGTACCGGACGGGCCGTCGGCGCCGGGGGCGCCGTGGACGTCCGGGTCGGGCAGGACACCGTGCCCGGGTACCCAGACCCGGGTGCGGGAGCTGCCGAGATCGAGGGCGAGACCGCGGGTGGCGCCCCGATGGTCGCGGTGGGCGGACGGGCCGAGCCGCGGTCCGCGGTGCAGTGAACGCATCGTCCCTCCCCCGGCTCGCCCACGCGGCCGCACACACCCATGCGCCCGCTGATTGCGAGGCATGGCCGAGCCCTCACTATGCAATAGGGAGGCAAAGAAAGCCACTCCCGATCAGATTCCAAGGGCTCGGCCGCCCCGTCCGGATCCGGTTCCGCTGCTTGCCCGGCCCCCGTGTGCCGGGCGGGCGTGGGAACCGGACCCGGACCGGCTCACACCGGCTGCGGCAGGAAGTCGGCGATCAGCCCGGCGAACTCGTCGGGCGTGGCTATCCGGATGCCGAGGTCCTCCGCCTTGGTGCGCTTGGAGCCGGCCTTCTCCCCGGCGACCAGGAGCGAGGTGCGCTTGGAGACGCTGGAGGAGGACTTGCCGCCGGCCCGCTCGATCAGCTCGTTCATCTCGTTGCGGGAGAGCTTCTCCAGGGCTCCGGTCATGGCCCCGGTGACCACCACGGTCATCCCGTCCAGCGGCAGCCCCTCCCCGGCCTCGGCGCCTTCGTCCGCCCCGGTCTCCTCCCCCGGCGGGGGCGGCGGCGTGGCACCGGGCTCGGTCATGTTGACCCCGGCGGCCACCAGCTTCTCGATCAGCGGGGCCAGCTCCGCCAGCTCGGCGACGACCCCGGCGGCCTTCTCCGTGCCGATGCCGTCGACCCGCTGGAGCTCCTCGGCGTCGGCCGCCCTGATCCGGTCCATCTCCGCGAAGTAGCGGGCGATCCGCCGGGACATGGAGCGTCCCGTGCCGCGCACCCCGAGCGCGCAGAAGACCCGGGAGAGCGGCTGCGTCCGTGCCGCCCCGATGGCGGCGAGCAGGTTGTCGGTGCTGGTCTCCCCCATCCGCTCCAGACCCAGCAGCTGCTCGCGGTCGAGGGTGAACAGGTCGGCGAAGTCCGTCACCAGGCCGGCGTCGACGAGCTGGACGACCCGGGTCGTGCCGAGGCCCTCGATGTCCAGCTGGTCGCGGCCCGCCGCGTACGAGATCGAGGCGACCAGGCGGCAGGCGCGGCCCCGGACACAGCGCCAGCGCTGCTCGCTGGTGTCTATCTCCGAGCCGCACTGGGGGCAGGCCCCGGGGAACTCGATCGGCTTCTCCTCGCCGGTCCGCAGATGGGCGACGGGCGCCTCGATGCGGGGGATGATGTCGCCCGCCTTGTAGACCATCACCCGGTCGCCCAGGCGCAGGTCACGGCGGGTGATGTCGGCGGGGTTGTGGAGCGTGGCGTAGCTGACGGTCGAGCCGTCGATCTCGACCGGCTCCAGCACGGCGCGCGGCGCGATGATGCCCGTCCGGCCCACGTTCCACTCGACGCCGAGGAGGCGGGTGACCTTCTCGACGGCCGGGAGCTTGTACGCGATGGCCCAGCGCGGGGCCCGGGTGCCGGAGCCCGCCTCGCGCTGGTCGGCGGCGAGATCGGCCTTGATCACGATGCCGTCGATGCCGAACGGCAGGGTGGCGCGCCGGGCGGCGATCTCCTCGACCCCGCTCTGCACCTCCTCGACGGTGGCGACCGTGCGCGGCGCGACGTCCGTGTCCGCGGCGGTGTGCACGCCGAGCCGGGCGACGTGTCCGAGGACCTCGCTGTGCGGGAGTTCGGCGAGGGTGTCGGCCAGCTCGCCGGACCCGGGCAGCGGCAGCGCGCCGTAGGCGAAGAACGTCATCTCGACCGTGTACGCCCGGTCCTTGGCGCGCAGGGTGCCGGCGGCGCCGTTCCTCGGGTTGGCGAAGGGGGCGCCGCCGTGCTCGGTGCGGACGGCGTTGGCCCGCTCGAACTGCTCGGTGGTCATGAGGATCTCGCCGCGCATCTCGATCGTCACCGGCTCGGCGAGCTGCTCGGGCAGGCCCACCACCGTACCGATCGCGTGCGAGACGTCCTCGCCGGCGGTGCCGTCGCCGCGGGTGATCAGCTGTTCCAGGCGGCCCGCCCGGTAGCGCGCCGCGACGGCCAGCCCGTCGAGCTTCGGCTCCACGCTCCAGGCCGCGACGGGCCTGCCTATCCGGCGCTCCAGCGAGGCCGTCCACGTGACGAACTGCTCGGCCGAGAAGACGTTGTCCAGGGAGAGCATGGGCACCGTGTGCGGGACGTCGCCGCTCGCGGCGCCGCCCGCCACCTTGCCGGTGGGAGAGGCGTCGAGCACCTCCTGCGGGTGCTCCTGCTCGTAGGCGGCGATCCCCCGCACCAGCCGGTCGTAGGCGTCGTCGTCGAGGGTGCTCTCACCCGCGGCGTAGTACGCGGCGGCGGCCCGCGTCGCCTCCTCGACCGCGGCGGCGTAGGCGGCGGTGTCGGCGAGCACAACAGCTGAGTTCGTCATGGCCCCCATCCTGCCGTCCACCACTGACAACGCCCCTCGGCCGCCCGTCAGCCGGCCGCCCGGAGCGGGGGCTCCCCCTCGTCCTCCTCGTCCGGGACCAGCGGGACCTGCGGGCCCGAGCACTCCCGCAGCCAGCGCCGCAGCACCCGGTGCACCTGCTCGGCGCCGACCAGCTCCTCGCCCGGGGCGACCGGCGCGGACAGGACGGACGGCCACAGCAGGAAGGGCCGGGACTGCTCGCCGCCCAGGCCGCCGTGCGAGCCGATCTGCTCCTCGAAGGCGTGGACGCGGCCCGTGGCGCCGTCGTACATCGAGTTGACCATGATGTCGGCGACGTGCGGGAAGGTGTCCGTGCGCCGCACCGCGTCCGCCGCGCCGGGGCCGAAGGGGGCCAGCGGGCCCTCGCCGTCCACCAGCTCCGCCACCGGGACCTCGAGGCCGCCGCGCGCCAGCACCACCGACCCGTGGCGCTCGCTGCGGACCAGCAGGAAGCCGATGCCCGGATGGTTGGCCAGGGTGCCGAGCAGGGCCGGGCGGCTCCGGTCGAGCTGTTCGCGCGAGGCACGCCCCCGGATGTCGGGGAAGGAGATCAGGCCGAGGTTCCCGGAGGCGAGGACCACGGGGTCGGACGGCTTGGCGAAAGGTTCCGCCACGCCTTCGTCGACCGGCCGGTGCAGAGCGATCCGTACCGCGTCGCGCGCCTCGGACGCGCTGTGGGTGCGCTGGGCCCGGCGGGGCACCGGCAGCCCGCAGCCCGCCCGCACCAGCTCCTTGAGACTCAGCCCGTACGCCCCCTCGAAGGTCTCCCCGGGGCTCTGCCCGTGGTCGGAGAGGAGCACGATCCGGTAGGTGCGCGGGGTGTGCTCGGCGACCTTGGCGATCAGCGCGAGCGAGCGGTCCAGCCGGGCGAGCACCTTCTCCGCGTCGCGGCTGTGCGGTCCGGAGTGGTGCGCGACCTCGTCGTACGCGACCAGGTCGGCGTAGACGGCGGTGCGTCCGGCGAACATGTCCCCGATGACGGCGGAGACGACCACGTCGCGTTCGACCACGGTGGCGAAGGCCCGGATGAAGGGGTACAGGCCGCCGCGCTTGACCCGGGGGGTCACCTTCCGCATCCGGGCCCGGGTCGACTGGCCGATCTCCCGGCCGACCTCGGCGGCGAAGGAGAGCGCGGTGCGCACGGCGTTGGCCGGGTCGGAGAAGTACGCGAAGTACCCGGCCCGGGAGCGGCGGCCCTTGCCGAACCGGGCCGCCATGGACAGGACGAGGGCCAGCTGGTCGGCGCCGCCGCTGAAGAGGTTGCCCCGGCTGGCCCCGTCCAGGGTGAGCAGCCCGCCGTCGCGGGTGCGCTCGACGGCCCGGCGCTGGAGCTCCAGGGCGCTGGCGGGGCGGCTGGAGACCATGACGTCGCCGGTCTCCTTCTCGTACCAGCGGAAGGCGGGGACGTCGTGGTTGCTGCCGTGCAGGATGCCGAGCTGGCTGGCACCGGTCTGGCTGGACCAGTCGGTGCGCCACGGGGTGAGCCGGTGGCCCTCCTCCTTGTCCGCCAGCCAGAGGGCGACGGTCGGCATCAGCCCCGTCCCGGCGGCGTGGGTGAGGGCCTCGTGGCCGACCCCGTCGAGCTGGAGGAAGACGGTGCCGGGCGGGCCGCTGCGCCCGCCGTCCGCTCCGCTGCGCCGTCGGCGCCGGTCGGCCAGCCGGGAGAGCCTGCGCCGGTAGGCGTTGTCGTCGCGGACGGCGAGTGCGGTGGAGGTGGCGGAGGCGACGGCGGACATCACGGCGGCGACGACGACCGCGGTCTCCGGGTTGGCGGCGCCGCGCCCGTCCGGGATGAGGCGCAGGGCGAGCAGCAGCAGCGAGCCGTTGAGGAAGAAGACGAGCAGGCCGAGGACGAGCGCGGGCACGATGAGCAGGGCCCTTACCAGGACCGGCCAGACCAGGGCGGAGAGGAGGCCGAAGGCCCCGGCGCCCCAGGCCGCGGTGAACGCGGTCTTGGTGATGCTGTCGCCGTCGGCCGACTGGAGGTGGAAATCGGGCAGGATCCCGGCGAGCACCAGCATCGTGAGCGTCGATGCCGCCCACACCAGGACCACGCGCATCAGGGCGCTGCCGGCCGTCCGCCATCGCCCGTCGACCACGCCGCTCCACCTCTTGTCCGGACCCCGCTGTTCCGGGCCCTGGGCCCCCAGCTTTTCACAGCGGGTCGGCGGGGTGCCGGGCACGGCGGCCGGTGGTCCGGTCAGCAGCCGTCGTAGCCGGCCGTCGGCATGGAGAGTCTTCGGTGCACGTTCGCCTTGGTGCGGGGGGTGTAGCGGGGCTCGTCCAGCCCCGCGATCTCCAGCCCCACCCCGCGCCGCTCGCACTCGGCGGCGAACTCCGGCACCGAGGTGACCGCGCGGGCCAGGACGCGGTCGCTGGCGGCGACGAAGAGCTCCACCTCGCCGCTCTCCACGTCGGTCCATAAGGCGTGGTGGTCGGGGCGCAGCCCGTAGAAGCGCAGCTGGCGGGTGACGACGTACCCCTTGTCCGCGGCCCAGCGGGCGCACATGTCGTGCTGGCCGCGGGTGTCCACGAGGAACGGATCGTCGTCGAGCTCCTCCAGCGGCGTGAGGCTGGCGATGGCCGCCACCCGTACGTCCGTCCTGTCCCCCATGGCCGTCCCCCCTGCTGAGCCCTGTCGGCGACCCTACCGTTCGCACGGCGGCGCAAGAAGGCGCGTGCCGGGACCACGGGGAGGTGCGGGGCGCAGGCCGGGAAGGCCTCCGTGCGCCCCCACCCGGTTCGTTAGGCTCGACAGCAGGACACGGCGGGAACGGCCCGGGAGCGAGGAGGCGGCACGTGCCGGTGGAAGTCACCTGGTGGGGTCATGCCACCTGCACCATCGAGGACTCCGGGGTGCGGGTGCTGACCGATCCGCTGTTCGCGCGGCGCTTCGCCCATCTGCGCCGCCGCCGCGGTGAGCTGCCGGGTCCGGAGGCGGCGGTGGCCGATGCGGTGCTCGTCTCGCATCTGCACTCCGACCATCTGCATCTGCCGTCGCTGGCCCGGCTCGCCCCGGGCAGCCGGCTGGTGGTGCCGCGCGGCGCGGTGCGCGCGGTGCCGGGGCTGCGGTCGCTGGGTACGGCACTGGAGCTGCGGATCACCGAGGTGGTCCCGGGCGACACGGTCCGGCTCGGCGAGGTGCGGGTGCGGGTGGTTCCGGCGCTGCACGACGGGCGGCGGCTGCCGGTGGGCCGGCACCGCTCCCCCGCGCTCGGTTTCGTGGTCGAGGGCGAGGCGCGGACGTACTTCGCGGGCGACACCGGGCTCTTCGACGGGATGGCGGACGCGGTCGGGCCGGTGGACGTGGCGCTGCTGCCGGTGGGCGGCTGGGGCCCGTACCTGGGCCACGGCCATCTGGACGCGGGCCGGGCGGCGCAGGCGCTGGCCCTGCTGTCGCCCCGGTCGGCGGTGCCGGTGCACTACGGCACGTACTGGCCGATCGGGATGGACGGGGTCCGGCCGCACGAGTTCCACGCCCCGGGTGACGAGTTCGTCCGGAAGTCGGCGCTGCTGGTTCCGGAGGTGGCGGTGCACCGGCTGGCGCACGGCGAGCGGATACGGCCGGAGGCCGCCGGGTGATCGCGCAGGTCGTGGGGCAGCTGCCCCCGGAGTCGACGCAGCAGGCGGTCGGCTATCCGTCCCTGTTCCTGCTGGTGTCTCTGGGTGCGCTGGTGCCGGTGGTGCCCACGGGGGCGCTGGTGAGTTCGGCCGGGGTGGTGGCGCTCCACCAGTCGTCGCCGTTCTCCCTGCTGATCGTCTTCCTGGTGGCCTCGGCGGCGGCGTTCGTCGGTGACCTGTGCCTGTACTGGCTCGGTCAGCGCGGGGTGCGGTCGCGGAACGGGTCCCGCTGGCTGAACACGATCCGGGACCGGGCCGCCCCGGAGCGGCTCGCGCAGGCGCAGCGGAAGCTGGACGAGCACGGTGCGATGGTGCTGGTGCTGTCCCGGCTGGTGCCGGCGGGCCGGATACCGGTGATGCTGGCCTGCCTGCTGGGCCGGATGCCGCTGCGCAGGTTCGCCCGTGGCGATGTGCCGGCGTGTCTGGCGTGGGCGGCGACGTATCAGTTGATCGGGATCCTGGGCGGTTCGCTCTTCCCCGAGCCGTGGCAGGGCGTGGTCGCGGCGGTCGGGCTGACGCTGCTGGTCAGCGGCGGTCCGGCGGTGTGGCGGCGGACGCGGGCCCGGTTCGGTCACTGACCGGCGACGGCTCCGGGCCGAGGATCCGCGAGGCGCCGACCGGGAGGTCCCAGAGCAGTTCCCGGGGGTGGCCGGCCCGTTCCCAGGCGGTACGGAGCCGGGCCAGCGGTTCGAGCACGGGCTCCGCGGAGAGCAGGAAGGTGGCCCAGTGCATCGGCGCCATCGCCCGGGCGCCGAGGTCGCGGTGGGCCAGTACCGCCTCCTCGGGGTCCAGGTGCACGTCGCCCAGCCACCAGCGCGGCTCGTACGCCCCGATCGGCAGGAGGGTCAGGTCGATCCCGGGGTGGCGGCGGCCGATCTCGGCGAACCAGTGCCCGTATCCGGTGTCCCCGGCGAAGTGGACGCGCCGGCCGCCGGGGGCGCCGATGATCCAGCCGCCCCAGAGCGAGCGGCAGGTGTCGGTGAGGGTGCGCCGGGACCAGTGGTGGGCCGGTACGAAGTCGAAGCGGACGCCGCCCAGTTCGACCGCCTCCCACCAGTCGAGTTCGGTGACGCGGGTGAAGCGGCGCCTGCGGCACCAGCGGCCGAGCCCGGCGGGGACGAGGAGCGGGGTGTCCCGGGGCAGCCGGCGCAGGGTGGGGGCGTCGAGGTGGTCGTAGTGGTTGTGGCTGATGACGACGGCGTCCACCGGCGGCAGGTCCTCCCAGCGGACGCCGACCGGGGTGATCCTGGCGGGCGTGCCGAGGATGCGCCGGGACCAGACGGGGTCGGTGAGGACGGTCAGCCCGCCGGTGCGGACGATCCAGCCGGCGTGCCCGGCCCAGGTGACGCAGGTTCCGCCGGCGGGGACGGCCGGGAGGGGTGCGGGGGCGTACGGGAGGTGCGGGATGCCGCGCCGTCCCTCGGCGTCGGGCCGCAGGGCGCGCTCACGGACCAGCCGGGACATGGCCATGACACCGGGGAGGGGTGCGGTGAGCCGGTCGGCGAAGCTCCGGGGCCAGTGCCGGATCTCGCCGGGCGGGCGCGGGGCGGTGCGCGGGAGCGTGGTCGCGGCGCGGGGGCGCCCGGTCCGTTCCGCCATCGGTCGACTCCCGTCTCGCGGTTCCCCGCCCGGAACCGCCCGGCGGATCGTCAGCGCAGTTCGGCCAGGGCCGTCCCGAAAATGCTCAGCGCTTCGGCCACGTGCGGCAATTCGAGGGGCGCCACAGCGGTGAGCGACTCCCGCTGCCGTTCCGGCGTCGTCCCGAGCAGCGGGCCGGTGCCCAGCCGTACCCGCAGCGCCCCCAGTTCGTCGCCGAACCGGTGCCCGCCCGGGGTCGGGGTGGAGAGCCGTTCGGTCAGGTACTCCTCCAGCTCCAGCGAGTCCGTGACGCCGCGTTCGGCCAGCCGGGCCCGCAGCGGCCCGAGGTCGGCGTAGAGGTGGCGGCCCGCCTGCGGGGGTCTGGCCAGCGCGCCGGAGGCCAGGACCGCGCGGTGCGCGGCGGCGGCGACCTGGGCCTGGAGCGCGGCGGCCCGGCGGACCCGGTCGGTCACGGCCTCCGGTTCGCGCAGCGCGTGGGCGGCGGCCCGGGCGACCGGTCCGGCGACGTGCGCGCCGAGCGCGGTGAGGATGTCGAGCGTACGGGCGTGGCGCAGCGCGGCCCGCGCGGTGCCCGGGAAGCGGGCGACCGCGACCGGCCAGGCGGCGGGGGCCAGGGCACCCGCCAGGTCGCAGAGGACGGTGACGTCGTCGGGGAACATCTCGGCCGGGCTGAGCAGAACGGTGTCGCGCGGCCGGTGCAGGGTGTCGCGCCAGGTCTCGTCGCTGATGACGTGCATCCCCTCGGCGATCGCCGCCTCGCACGCCTCGCTCACCAGCTCGGGCGGGGCGACGGTGGCGGTCGGGTCGTCGACGACGGAGACCAGCAGCAGCCGGGGCCTGCCGCCCTCGGCGCGCACCCTGCGCACGGTCTCCAGGAGCGCGTACGGGTCCGGCACTCCGCCGCACTCGGCGGGGGTCGGCACCTGGTAGGCGGGCCTGCCGAGCAGCCGGGCCTGCGGGATCCAGCTGGCCGGGCAGGGGCGCGGTACGAGCACGTCGCCGCCGTGCGCGGCGATCAGGGCGAGCAGCAGCGGCGAGGCGCCCGGGGCGGCGGCGACGTGCTCCGGACCGCCGTGCAGTCCGCGCCGCCGCCAGTAGGCGGTCGCGGCCTCGCGCAGGGGCGCGCCGCCGCCGGTCGGTTCGGGTGCGCCGGAGTCGGCCGCCGAGGCGAGCACCGCGGCCAGTTCGGGCAGGACGGGCAGGCCGGGGTCCGGGGCGGGCGGCCCGTAGCGGACCGGGCCCCGGTCCTCGCGTACGGAGCGGTCGTCGGTCCGCCCGGTCGGCCGCCGCGCCATCCGGTCCTCCTTCGCCGCCGCGCCGTCACGTCAGGCCCTTCACACGTCAGGCCCTTTATACGAGGGATCGGGCGGGCGCGCCCGGTGGCGTCAGCCCGCGAAGGCCGCCTGGGGCAGTCCGCGCCCCGCGTCGGGCAGCACCAGCAGTGCGCCGGAGAGCGGGTGCGGTGCGGTGAGCCCGGTACGGGCGGTCGAGATGTAGAGGTCGCGCAGGCCGGCGCCGCCGAAGGCGCAGGCGGTCGGGCGGCGCACCGGCAGCGGGACGACCCGGTCCAGGGCGCCGTCGGGCGTGTACCGGCGCACCGCGGCGCCGTCCCAGAGGGCGACCCAGACGGCGCCCTCGGCGTCGACGGTCAGCCCGTCGGGGAAGCCCGCGCCCTCCTCGACGGTGGCGAACGGGCGCCGCCGCACGGCGTGCGGGCCGTCGACGTCGAAGACGTCGATCCGGCGGGTGGGGGTGTCGATGAAGTACATCAGCCGCCCGTCGGGGCTCCAGCCGATGCCGTTGCCGCAGGACACGGCGGACAGTACCTCGCTCACCGTGCCGTCGGCCGCGAACCGGGCGAGGTTTCCGCCGCCCTCGGCCCCGTCGTACCGCATGGTGCCCGCCCAGAGCGATCCGTCCGGGGCGACCGCCGCGTCGTTGCCCCGCCGGCCCGGCACCGGGTCGCGGACCAGCCAGCGGAAGGCCCCGTCGGGGTCGTACAGGCCGATGCCGTCGCGCAGATGGACCACGAGCCCGCCGCCCGCGCGGGGTTTGGCCGCGCCGACGTGCTGTTCGGTGGCGAGCACCGTACGGCGGTGGCTCGCCGGGTCGTAGGTGTGGACGCGTGCGGAGAGGATGTCGACCCAGATCAGCCGGCCGGTGGCGGCGTCCCAGGTCGGGCCCTCGCCGAGCTCGGCCCGTTCGGGCACGGCCACGTCCAGGTGCGGTGCGTTCACTTCTGCCTCTCGTGCGGTGCGGGGCGGCCGGAGCGCCGAACCCAGCGTAGTCAGCCGCCTTCTGACCCGGCAACGGGCCGCCGTCCATATGACAAGACACGCATCTCACCATGCGACCCCTCGGCGTACGGTGGACGCACCGATCGGCGTTCCGCCGTCCGTGCCCCGGCCGTCGTGCGCCGGGACACGCCCGCCCACGTTCCGGAAAGGACGTACGGCCATGCCCGAGGAGACCGCCGTCTACACCCACGGCCACCACGAGTCGGTGCTGCGCTCGCACCGCTGGCGCACCGCCGCCAACTCGGCGGCCTATCTGATCGACCGGCTCGCTCCCGGCCTCTCCGTACTGGACGTCGGCTGCGGCCCCGGCACCATCACCGCGGACCTGGCCGCCCTGGTCGCCCCCGGCCGGGTGACCGCCGTGGACACCTCGGCCGAGGTGCTCACCGGGGCGGCCGCGGTGGCGGCCGAACGCGGCCTGGAGAACGTGGAGTTCGCGACCGCCGACGTCCACGGCCTGGACTTCCCCGACGACTCCTTCGACGTCGTCCACGCCCATCAGGTGCTCCAGCACGTGGGCGACCCGGTGCGGGCGCTGCGCGAGATGCGGCGTGTGTGCCGCCCCGGCGGCATCGTCGCGGCCCGCGACAGCGACTACGCGGCGATGAGCTGGTACCCGGAGGCGCCCGGCCTGGACGACTGGCTCGCCCTGTACCGCCGGGTCGCCCGGGGCAACGGCGGCGAGCCGGACGCGGGCCGCCGGCTGCTCTCCTGGGCCCGGCAGGCCGGTTTCACCGACATCACCCCGTCCGCCGGGAACTGGTGCTTCGCCACCCCGGAGAGCCGGGCCTGGTGGAGCGGTCTGTGGGCGGACCGCACGGTCGGCTCCTCGTACGCGGAGCGGGCCGTCACCGGCGGCTTCGCGAGCGCCGGGGAACTGGCGGCGATCGCCGACGCGTGGCGCGCGTGGGGCACCCGGGAGGACGCCTGGTTCATGGTCCCGCACGGCGAGGTGCTCTGCCGGGCCTGACCGGGCCGGAACCGGCCTCACCGGATGACACCTGCAACTACCCTTGGCCGCATGGATATTCAGGGAACCACGCTCCGGATCTGCGTCGACGACCTGGAGGCCGCCACGGCCTTCTACCAGGAGCTCACCGGCAGTCCCGCGCTCCGCTTCGAGCGCGGCGGGGTGTCGGTCGCCGCGATCGGCTGCTTCCTGCTGATGAGCGGCCCGGAGTCGGAGCTGGAGATCCTGCGCAAGGTGACGGCGACGATCGCGGTGAAGGACGTCGACGAGGCGTACGCCGACCTCACCCGGGTCGGCGCCCGCATCCTCGCCGGGCCGGTGCCGACGCCGGTGGGCCGCAACCTGATCGCCGTCCACCCGGACGGCTCGGTCTTCGAGTACGCCGACCGCAACCCGGCGCCCGACGGGGCCCGCTGAGCCCAGCCCCGGGCCGGTCCGACCGGCCCGGGGCTCCGCGTTCAGCCGCCCGGGCGCATCCGGAAGTCGTACGCGTCCGGCAGCGGCTCGTCGGTGATCCGGGCCCACACCTCGCCCAGGATCTCCGCGCCCTCGCGCAGATCGGCGACCTCGAAGCCCGCGTCGAAGACGGCCCGGGCGGCGCCCCGGTCGCCCTCGGCGATCAGCAGCCGGGCCTCCAGCAGCCGGAAGCGGCCGCGGCTTCGGACCTCCGGGGGCAGCGCGTCCCACACGGTCCGGGCCGCCGGGGCGCGCCCGGCCGCCAGCAGCGCCTCGACCGCCTCCCGGCCCAGCGCCGCCGCGGCCGCCGTCCACTCCTCGCCGCCGTCGCGCCGCGCGCCCAGGTCGTCGAAGGCCTCGGCCAGCAGATCCGCCGCCCGCTCCCCCTGCCGCCCGTCCCCGGCGGCGACGGCCAGGCACCGCAGCAGCGGCCAGCGGGACGGGGCCGTCGCCAGCCCGCGCTCCCAGCTGCGCACCGCCTGGGCTCGGTCCCCGGCGTGCCACTGGGCGATGCCCAGGTGGTATTCGGTCAGCGGGTCGGCCGGGGCCGTCTCCAGCATGTCGCGCCAGTGCGGGGAGACCAGGGAGGGCCCCGGCGGGACCGTCCGGTCCGGCTCCGCGAAGGCGCCCCGGTCCAGCAATTCCAGCCAGGGGCGCTGCTGTTCGCCGAGGGTGGACTCGGCGAACGGGGTGCCGGGCAGCTCGTACCCGCCGCGCCGGACCTCCAGCGCGCCCCAGCCGGAACCGGTGGCGAGCGACTCGCCGGGGGCGGTGTCGGCACAGCGCCGCCAGGCGGCGTACGCGGCGTCGACATCGGCGCGCGGCAGCGCCTTCGCGAGCCGTCCCTCGGCCTCGGCACGGGCCGCGGCCCAGTCCTCGCCGTGCACGGTGTCCGGGTCCGCGGAGAGCGGGCCGTACGACTCCAGCCAGCTGAACTCGCCGCCCGGCTCCAGCGGTACGTGCTCCAGCTGGGTGCGGGCGAGCCCGGCCTGGATCTCGGCGTAGCCGACGGTGCCGGGTTCGGTGAGCCACTCCTGCCAGCGGCGGCCGCCCGCACCGCCGCCCCAGACGAACAGCTTCCGGCCGCGCAGCAGGTCGGTCGAGGTCTGGACGAGCCCGTGGCCGTGCTCGTCGAGCGAGGCTATCCAGCGGCGGGCGCCGTCGGGGACCTCGTAGAAGTAGTCGGCGGGGAAGTCGCCGCGCAGCGGGTACGTGCGGTCCACGGAGCCGGAGACCGGGACCGGCACCCGGGTCAGGGAGCGTTCGTACCCGAAGTGCCACGCCTCGTCGGCGGGGGCCAGGACGCGGGTGCGGTCCCCTTCGGGGACGGCGATGTTGGACCACCAGTACACCGGTGCGGTGTGCTCGTGCGGATTGCGGACGCGGACCCCGACGTGCAGGAAGTCGGAGTCCTCGGGGAGCCACAGGTCGACCTGGAACGGCAGGTCGCGCAGGCGCTCCCACTCCCAGAGGCGGACCATCTCGCCGCCGTCCGGCGCGGGGACGCGGGCCGCGTGGACGGGGGCGCAGGAGAGGGTGGTGTGGCCCGTGGCGCCGATGTTCCACTCGATGCCGCCGGAGAACCAGGCGCCGTTGAGCGCGAAGTCGGCGGGTTGGAGGACCGGGTTGGTGTAGAGGAGTTCCCGGCCGGTGGGTTTGTGGTGGAGGGAGTGGATCCGGCCGCCGAGGCCGGGCAGCACGGTGGCGCGCAGCCGGTCGTTCTCGATGACGATCGTGTCGATCGCGGTGGGGGTGCGCTCGCGGCCGTAGCCGTCGAGGACACGCACCGGCAGTACGGTGGTCAGGGGCCGGTAGCCGATCTGGCGGGCCATGTCGCGCGGCAGTGCGGCCCGTTCGCGTTCGTCGATGATGTGCATCTCGTCGAGCGGCCGCAGCGCGGGCAGCGGATTCTCCGGGCCCAGCGGTGCGGCGGGCAGGGTCAGTACGGCACGTCGTACGGTCGTGGCCAAGGCAACCTCGTTCCCTCACGCGGGCCGCCGCGGGTCCGGGCGCCCGATGACCATGGAACACGCTCGGCAATTCCCTGACCAGGGGCGCCGCTGTCAGACTTCGGCAAAAGCGGCCGCCGCCTACGGCGCCCGGAAATTCGGATGCGCCGCGCCCGTACCGCCGTACCCTGGCCCCGACCCCGCCCGCGCCGCGAGCGGCGCGGCACATGCACCGGAACGCGGAGTGGAAGACGATGAGCACGCAGCACACCTACCGAGTAATCGTGCGCGGCACCTGGGACGGGCTGACGGACACGGCGCGGGCCCGGCTGCTCGCCGAGGTCGACGAGCACGGGCTGACCGCGATGCGCTTCACCGAGGAGGGCACGCTCGCCTACGACCGGGTGCTCAAGCACTTCAGCTTCCGCTACGTGGTCGTCTCCGACGCCGAGGACGGCGAGGAGATGGCGGGTGCCATCGCCGAGGACCGCGCGGAGACGTATCTGGACGGGCAGGGGTACGGCCACGGCCCGCTGCGCTCCACGGTGACGGACATGGACACCATGAAGGTCAACCACAAGGGCAGGCGGGCGCCGGGGGCGGCGTGACGGCGGGCCGGGGAGCGGCCGGGCCCGTCCCCGCACGCCCACCGGCGGGCGTGCGGGCTCCCCGGGTCACGGAGCAGGGGTCCCGGAGGGCCGCTGCGGTGAGCGCAGGACCAGCAGGGTGATCTCGCTGGGCGCGAAGACGCGGAACGGCGGGCCCCAGAAACCGGTACCGCGGCTGGTGTAGAGCAGTGTGCGGGCGCCGTGGCGGCTGAGGCCGGCGACGGCCGGCTGGTCGATGCGGACGAGGTGGTGGAAGGGCCAGATCTGGCCGCCGTGGGTGTGGCCCGACAGTTGGAGGTCGATGCCGGCCGCGGCGGCCCGGTCGATGAACTTCGGCTGGTGGGCCAGGAGCAGGACGGGCAGGGCGGGGTCGGCGCCGTCCAGGGCTCCGGCGAGGTGGGCGCGGTGACCGGCCAGGCCGGAGGACTCGGCGGTGACGTCGTCCACCCCGGCGACCACCAGGGTGTCGCCGCCGCGTTCGAGGAGTACGTGGCGGTTGCGCAGCGGCTCCCAGCCCAGCTCGTCCATCAGGTCGACCCAGCCCTGGGCCTCGCTGTAGTACTCGTGGTTGCCGGTGACGTAGACGCGGGCGCGGGTGGCCCGCACGGTGCCGAGCGGGGCGGCCTGGGCGCGGCGGCGGGCGGCGGTGCCGTCCGCGATGTCGCCGGCGTGGCAGACCAGGTCGGCCTCCAGGGTGTTGACCGTCTCGCAGACCCGTTCCGACCAGCGGACGCGGTCGAGCGGCCCGTAGTGGGTGTCGGTGACGAGGACGACGCGGGTGCCGTCCAGTCCCGCCCCCAGGCGCGGGAGCGGTACGTCGATCCGGCGTACCCGTGGCACCCGGCGGGCCTCCGCGTACCCCCAGACGAGCAGTGCGGCGGTCACGCCGAGGACCGCCCAGGTGACGGCGCGGGCCCGGTCCTGCCCGTCGCCCATGTCGGCCGCGCCCAGGGCGGGGTACAGCACGACGCCGAGCAGGACGGACCAGGTGAACAGCACCCAGATCGCCCCGAGAAGGGTGTCCCCGACGATGGCCGCCCGGTCCTGCTGCCGCCCGCCGTGGCCGCGGACCATCGCGAGCGGCATGACGGCCAGCCCGAGGACGAACAGCGCGCTGCCGCCCACCCGCACGAGCGGCGGCCAGTCCTGGCCGGCGTGCAGCAGCACCCAGCAGGGCACGGCCCACAGCAGCACGGGGGCGATCAGAGGGACGTAGCGCATGAGGCGGCGCAGCCGGTTCGCTTCCGCCGCGCCGTCCGTGGGCCGGGCCTCGCTGGTGTCGGTCACGCTTCCCCTCCCTGGAACAACCGGACTGCCGCCGCGCGCACTGTACCCGCTGGGGTGTCCCGGCCGGATCGCGCCCGGACGGCGTCACGGGCCGTACGCCGCCCGGCGGAGGGGCGGACCCATCCGTCAGGAGAGCGGGTAGCCGACGATGCTGTGGGTGGCGGCCGGGCTGTCCTCGGTCGTGTAGTAGTGGCTGACCCGGCCGTCGAAGCGGGCGCTGTCCCCGGCGTGGAGCTCGTGGGGCACCTCGTCGACGACGAGGGTGACCCGGCCCGAGACGACCATGACGTACTCCACGGATCCCGTGCCGTGCGAGCTGATCTGGCTCTGGGCGTGCGGGTGGAGGCGGGAGCGGTAGACCTCGAAGCGGCTGTGGCCGTGCGCGGCGAAGAGGAGGTTGACGGCGCTCTCGCCGTCGGGCTCGTCGATGTCGCCGGCCCGCAGGATCTCCGGTTCGCGCAGCGATCCGCGCAGCAGGTCGGCGGGGTCGGTGCGCAGGACGGCGGCTATGCGGGTGACGACGTCCAGCGTCGGGTTGGCCTCGCCGCGTTCGATCTGGGAGAGCAGCCCCTTGCTGATCCCGGTCTCGGCGGACATCTCGCGCAGGCTCCAGCCCCGGGCGAGACGGCGGCGGTTGAGGTTGACCGACAGCGCGGTCCGGACGACGTCGCCGGTCGCGGGGCGGTTCGTCGCCGGGGTGCGGGCGGGTGCGGCTGCGGGCGGCGGGCCTTCCGGCACTGGCATCGCGGACGTCTCCTTCGGCCGGGCGGCGGTCCCGGTGGGCGGCGCCCCTGCTCCTCCGGCTCGGCGGTGCGGTGGCACGGGCCTGGGCGGGCGTCAGTTTAGGACGGGGACACGGACGGGTCCAAGCCCGGTACGGCGTCCAGCATCCGGCGGGTCCACGGATGACGTGGGTCGTCCAGGACCTCGGACACCGTGCCGCGTTCGACCAGCTCGCCCCGGACCATGACCGCGGCCTCGTCGGCGATCTGGCGCACCACCCCCAGGTCGTGGGTGATGAACAGCACCGCGAACCCTTCGGCGCGCTGCATGTCGGCCAGCAGGTTGAGGAGTTGGGCCTGGACGGACACGTCCAGCGCGGCGACCGCCTCGTCGCAGATCAGCAGCCTGGGCCGGACGGCGAACACGCGGGCCAGGGCGACCCGTTGGCGTTCGCCGCCGGAGAGCGCGGCGGGGCGCCGATCGGCGTAGGAGCGTTCCAGGCCGACCTGGTCGAGCAGCTGCCCGACGAGTTCGGTGCGCCGGGCGCGGCGCGCGGCCGCCGAGTCGCCGGTGATCCGGCCGGCGGCGGTCAGTGCCTCGGCCAGGGTGGCTCCGACGGTGCGCAGCGGGGGCAGCGAGGAGAACGGGTCCTGGAAGACGATCTGCACCTGCGGGGCGAGCCGCGCCCGCTCCGCCCGGGTGGGCAGCCGTCCGGCGGTCAGCGGGACGGGGCCGACGTCCACCCGGCCCTCGTCGAAGGTCTCCAGGCCGGCGGCGATGCGGGCCAGGGTGGTCTTCCCGGAGCCGGACTCCCCGACCAGCGCGGTGATCCGCCCGGCGGGCACGGTCAGGTCCACGTCGCGGACGGCGGGGTCGCCGCCGTCCCGGAAGGTGCGGCGCACTCCGCGTATCCGCAGGGCCGGTACGGCGTCCTCGCCCTCGTCCTCGTCCTCGTCCACGGCGGGGACGGTGCCGGTGGCGGCCGGTACGGGGGACGGCGGGGTGAGGTCGGCGCCGATCCCGGCCAGCCGTACGCAGGCGGAGAGCCGTCCGCCGCTGTCCGGGCGGCCCGGGAGCGGGGGCGGCACCCGGAGCGTGACGGCGGTGGTGCGGCATTCCGGGGCCGCGTGCGGGCAGCGGTCGGCGAAGGGGCAGCCGCCGGTCCGCCGCCCCGGCGGGGGTACGGAGCCGGGGACCGTGGGCAGCCGTTCGTGCCGTACGTGGGCCGAGGGTTCGGCGGCCAGCAGCGCGGCGGTGTACGGGTGGCGGGGGGCGCGGCGCAGGTCGGCCGCCGGGCCCTCCTCCAGGACGGTCCCGGCGTACAGGACGTAGACCCGGTCGCAGGTGGCGAAGGCGACCGAGAGGTCGTGCGTGATGAGCAGCAGCCCCATGCCGCGCCGGTCCAGCAGGCCGCGCAGGAGTTCCAGGACGGCTCGCTGGTTGGCGGCGTCCAGGGCGGTGGTGGGTTCGTCGGCGACGAGGAGTTCCGGGTCGCCGGCGAGGGCGGCGGCGGTGGCGACGCGCTGGCGCATGCCGCCGGAGAGTTCGTGGGGGTAGCGGTCGGCGACGTCCGGCGCGAGGCCGACCTCGGCGAGCCGGCGTACCGTCTCGGCGCGCAGGGCCGCGCGGCGGGCGCGCCGTCCGCGGGCCGCGGCGAGGGCGGGCAGGTCGGCGCGGAGCCCGTCGGCGATCTGCTGTCCGCAGGTGAGCTGCGGGTGGAGCATGGTGAACGGGTCCTGCATGAGCAGGGAGATCCGGCGGCCGCGCAGGGCGTGCCGTTCGGCGCGGGGCAGCTGCCCGACGTCCTGGCCGGCCAGCCGGACGGTGCCGCCGGTGACGGCGACGCCCTCGGGGAGCAGTCCGGCGACGGCGCGCACGGCGAGCGACTTGCCGCTGCCGGACTCGCCGACGACCGCGACGCACTCCCCCGCCGCGACGGTCAGGGCGATCCCGTCGAGGACGGTGGCGGGTCCGGACGCGGCCCCGGTCGTGGCGATCCGCAGGCCGGTGACCTCCAGGAGGGGCGCGGTGGCGGTGTGGTCCTCGGTCATCAGGGCCTCCGGTCGGAGAAGTACTCGAACAGCCGGTCGCCGAGGAGGTTGACCACGACCGCGGAGACGATCACGGCGACGGCCGGTGCCAGGGCGGCCGCCGGGTTGTCGTACAGGAGGGTGCGGTTCTCCGCGAGCATCCGGCCCCAGTCCGGGGCCCCGGGCGGTACGCCCAGGCCGAGGAAGGAGAGCGAGGCCAGGGCGACGATCGCGCCCGCGAAGTTGAGCATCGTGTTGGCCACGACGACCGGGAGCACGGTGGGCCAGATGTGCCGCACCATGATCGTCCGGGCGGGCAGGCCGAGGGTCCGGGCCGCTTCCACGTACGGGCGGTGGCGCTGCTCCAGGACGGCCGACCGGACCAGCCGGATGTCCCCGGGCGAGGTCAGCACGATCAGGACCCCGACCGCGAGCGCGTACCCGCCGCCGCCGATCCCGGCGACGACGATGGTGACGAGCAGGGCGGGCAGGGCCAGCAGCAGGTCGGCCAGGCGGCGTACGGCGGTGTCGGCGGGGCCGCCGAAGTAGCCGCCGGCCAGGCCGAGCAGGTTGCCGATGAGCATGGAGCCGACGGCGACCAGGGCGGCCCCGGCCAGGGTGCTGCGCGCCCCGGCGATCAGCATGTGCCAGATGTCCCGGCCGAGCTCGTCGGTGCCGAGGAGGTGTCCGTCGCCGGGCATGGCGCCGGTGGCCAGCAGGTCCTGCCGGTTCCAGTCGGGGAACAGCCACTGTCCGGCGACGGCGGCGGCGACCAGGAGGGCGGCGGCCACGGCGCAGACGGTGGTGAGCGGGCCGAACAGGCGCCGCCCGGTCCGCTTCGCGGGCGTGGTGGCGACGGTGGCGGAGGGGGTGGTCATGCCGTCACCTCGGCGGGCTCGTCCGGTGCGGTCCGGCCGGGGGCGCGGCGGGGTTGGCCGGTGCGCAGCCGGGGGTCGACCAGGGGGTGGGTGAGGTCGGTGGCGAGGTTCGCGAGGCAGATCAGGGCGGCGAGCAGGAGCGCCTCGGCCTGGACGACGGGGATGTCCTTGAAGGTCACCGACTGGACGAGGAGCTGTCCGAGCCCCGGCAGCGCGAAGACCTGCTCGACCAGCACGGTGCCGGCCAGCAGATACGCGAGGACGAGTCCGATGCCGGTGGTGACCGGCACGGCGGTGCCCCGGAGCACGTACCGGACGAGCACGGTGCGGGTCGGTACGCCGCGGGCCAGGGCGAACGTGACGTGTTCCCGGGCCAGTTCGCGGATGACGGCGGCCCGGACGAGCTTGATCAGTACGGCGGTCACGGCGAGGCCGAGGGTGATGCCGGGCAGCAGCAGATGGAGCAGCCGGTCGGTGCCGCCCGCGCCGGGCCCGTACGCGGGCAGCCAGCCCAGCATCAGGGAGAAGACGTAGATGAGGAGCAGGCCGCCGGCGAAGGCCGGGGTGGACAGGGCGAGGACGCCGAGGCTCTGTACGGCGCGGTCGACGGGCCGCCGGGCGCGCAGCCCGGCCAGCACGCCCAGCGGGAGCCCCAGCAGCAGGGCGACGGCGAAGCCCGCGAACACGAGCTGGCCGGTGAGGGCCAGCCGTTCGCCCAGTGCTGCGGCGACGCTCTCGCCGGTACGGATGGAGGTGCCGAGGTCGCCGCCGAACGCGTCGGTCAGCCAGCGCGCGTACTGCGTGAGGAAGGGCTCGTCCAGGTGGTGGGCGGCCCGGACGGACGCCAGCGCCTCGGGGGTGGCGCTGCGGGTGCCGAGGAGCGTACGGGCGGGGTCGCCGGGGGCGAACCGGAGCAGGGCGAAGACGGCCAGCGAGAGGACGAGCAGCAGCCCGGCGGTGCCCGCGAGCCGCCGCGCGACGTGGCGCAGGGGCAGGGCGTCGCGCAGCCGGGTGTGCCAGGGGGGCGGCGGGGCGGCCGGGGGGAGGCCGGTGTCGGTCACGGGGTGTCCTTCGTGCCGTGGCGGGGCGCCGCCCCGGGGGCGGTGTGCCGGGCGAGCCACTGCTCGGCGCGGGCGGTGGCGTCCAGCAGGTGGGCGGGGTCGGTGAACTCGTGGCCCTCGGCGGGGTAGACGTGGAGCTCGACGGGGGCCCCGGCGCGGCGGGCCAGGGCGCGGTACAGCTCGTGCGCCTGGCCGGGCGGGGTGATCCGGTCGTGCTCGCCGTGCAGGACGAGGACGGGGGTGGCGCCGCCGCCCTCGGCGAAGAGCGGGGAGCGGTCGAGGAGGGCGGTGCGGCCCTCGGGGGTGCGGGCGTCGCCGATGGCGTACGTCTCCTCGTACCCGCCGCCGATGACGGAGGTGTGGGCGAAGCTCAGCCAGTCGGTGGGGGCGGAGACCACGACGGCGGCTTGGAAGGCGCCGGTGCGGGCCGCGGCGAGCGCGGCGAGGAAGCCGCCGTAGCTGTGGCCGAGTACGGCGGTCCGGCCGGGCAGTGCCTCGCCCCCGGCGACCAGGTGGGCGACGCCGCTGAGGACGTCGTCGAGGTCCGTCTCGCCGCAGGCGCCCACGACGGCGCGGGCGTGGTCCAGGCCGTAGCCGCTGCTGCCGCGCGGGTTGGGCAGGAGCACCAGCCATCCGGCGGCGGCCAGGGCGGGTGCCAGGCCGAGTACGTCGGCCGGGGCGTATCCGGCGGACCACTGCCAGGACGGGCCGCCGTGCAGCACCACGGCGAGCGGGCGCGGGCCGGGCTCCGGGGCGGGGGCGTCGAGCAGCAGGCCGTGTACGGGGGTGCCGTCCGGGGCGGTCCAGGCCGTGTCGCGGGTCCGGATCCGGGCGAGGTCGCCGTGGCCCCCGTCCCGGCGGGCGGCGGCCGGGTCCGGGGCGGTGACGGGCCGCCAGGTCCAGGCGTCGGGGCCGGAGGTGGGTGCGACGACGGCCCGGGGCGGTTCGCCGGGGGCCTCGCGCACGGTCGCGGCGGTCCGGCCGTCGGCGCTGAGGCTGAGGGCGGGCTGGGCGCCGGCCCCGCCGAGCACGGCCCGCTCCTGGTGGAGCACGGTGACCCTCCCGGCCCGGATCTCCGCGATCCGGCTTCCGGTGCCGCTCCATCCGGCGGTCAGGAGCCGGTCCTCGTCGTCCGGGCGGAATCCCGTCCAGGTGACGTCGTCGGCGCCGGGTGTTCCCGCGGCCGGGGCGGTGGGGTCGTCGAGGTCGAGGAGGAGCGGGCGGCCCGCGACGATGGAGATGCCCTCGGCGACCGCCGCACGGCGGCCGTCCCGGGCGAGCGCGGGCGCCGCGAGCTGCCCCAGGGGTTCGTGGAGGGTGACGGCCGAACCGTCGGCGAGGTCGATCCGGGCCAGCCGCGCGTGGTAGTAGCCGGCGGGCAGCGGTTCCTCGGAGACGGTGGCCACGGCGGTGCGGCCGCCGCGCCAGGCGGCGTTCCAGACGGTCAGCCCGGCGGGGCCGGCGTCCCGCAGCTCGACGGGCGCGGGCAGTCCGGATCCGTCGGCGGGCCGGAGCGGGGCGTGGAGCAGCCGGCGCCGTCCGGCGTCCGGGTGGTGGGAGACCGGTGCGGGGGCCGGGCCGAGCCGGACCGGCAGCCCCAGGTTCATCCCGTCGCGCTCGGCCCCGTCGTCGGCGGCCAGCAGCAGGATCTCGGTTCCGTCGTCGGAGACGTACAGCTCCTCCACCGCGCCGGGGACGGTGGCGAGTTCGCGGTGTTCGCCGGTCCGGGTGTCCCAGGCGGTCAGCACCGGGGGGCCGGGCCGGACCGGTTCGGTGACCAGCAGGACCGTCCGGGAGTCGGGCAGCCAGCGCGGGGTGTGCCGGGACCGTCCGGCGGGGTCGGACGGGGCGGTGGGCAGCGGGAGTCCGGGGCCGTCGGCCGGTGCGATCAGGACGTCGCTGCCCCAGGGCCCGTAGACGGTGACCGCCACTCCGCGTCCGTCCGGGCCGATCCGGCTGTCCGACGGCACGGTCTGCTCGGACATGGCCGTACGGACACGGCGGACGGCTGCGGCCGGTTCCCCGGCGGTGCCGGGTACCGGGAGGGCGGAGGGCATGGGCGTTCCGTTCGTGCTGCTACGGGCTGGGGGCGGACCGGCGGTTCCGGAGGGGTGCGTACCGGGCGGGCTCGGGGGAATTGAGGGGGTTCCCGCCCGGCACGCGGTCTCAGGCGGCCGCCTTCTTGACCCGGGTGGCCCAGGGGCCGACGAGGGCGAAGGGGCCGGGCTCCTCGAACACGAGGTCCTTGGAGAAGGCCGTCGCGGTCTGCGCCCACCACAGCGGCAGGTAGGGCAGATCGGCGGCGGCGGCCGTGACGGCGGTCATCAGCTGGGCGCCGCGCGCGGCCGGGTCGACGGTCTTCCGGGCGGTGGCCAGGGCCTTGTCGACGGCCTTGTTGGCGTAGTGCGGCAGGTTGGTCGGGGTGGCCCCGCTGTCCAGATAGGCGTTGGTCAGCTCCGCCGGGTCGCCGGTGACGGGGTAGTACCAGAGGAACTGGAGGGGCTTCTTGCCGGGCACCAGATCGGCGATCCACTGCTCCAGCGTGGTCTCCTTGACGTTCAGCGTGATGCCGAGTTCCTTCAGCGAGGCCGCCAGCGCCAGGGCCGCCTTGCCCAGCTGGGGTCCGCTGCTCGGGTACGTGAGGTCGACGGTGAAGCCGTCCTTGTGGGCGGACTTCGCGAGTTCCGCCCGGGCCAGGTCGAGGTCGAAGTCCCAGGCGGGGAGCTTGTCGTAGGCGGCCCCGACCGCGTCGGCGGTGAGCAGGTCGCCCCACATGTCGGGCGAGACGAGGGTGGCGGCCACCTCGGCCTTGCCGTGCAGGATGCCCTTGGTCATCCCGGCCCGGTCGGCCGCGTGGGCGAACGCCCTGCGCACGTGCACGTCGTCGAAGGGCGCCCGCGCGGTGTCGAAGGCGAGGGCCACCACGGAGCGGTCGCCGGTGTAGGTGACCCGGGCCTCGCGCTCCCAGCTGCGGGCCTCGTCGGACGGCAGGCTCAGCGCGCCGTCGACCGAGCCGGACTTCATGGCGACGAGCCGGGTCCCGGCGTCGGGGACGAACGACAGCTTCAGCGTGCGCACCGAGGGGCGGTCGCCCCACCAGTGGTCGTTGCGCTCCAGGGCGACGTGGTCGTCGGCGGCGAAGGACGTCACCCGGTACGGTCCCGACCCCAGCAGCAGCGTCTTCGGGGTGCCCACCTTGCCCTTGTTCCGGGTGAGGAACGCCTTGCTGCTGATCAGCAGGGTGCCGGGGGTCGGCGTCCAGGCGAAGGCCGCGTCGGGGTGCTTCAGCCGTACGGTGATCTCGCGGGCGCCGGTCGCCCGGACGGAGGCGACGTCGGCCCAGGCGTAGGCCAGTCCGCTGCCGGTGTCCCGGGCGGCGTCGACGGAGGCGAGCACGTCGTCGGTGGTGACCGGGGTGCCGTCGGAGAACTTCGCGTCACGGCGCAGGGTGTAGACGTACGTCGTGGCGTCGGGCTGCTTCCAGCTCTCGGCGAGACCGGGGCCGAGCTTGCCGGTGGGCCCGACCGAGAGCAGCGACTCCTGGGCCAGGCAGGCCACGACGTAGTTGAGGATGCCGGACTCGCGGCTGACGTCCAGGGTGGAGAGGGACGAGGGCAGCGCCAGGGTCAGCGTGCCGATCGGGGTGTCGGAGCCCCGGGCCGCGGTTCCGTCGGCCGGTTCCCCGCCCTCGGGCCGCTGCGGTGCACAGGCCGAGAGGATCGCGGAGAAGGCGAGCACACCGGCGCCCGCTCCCGCCGCGCGGAGCACTCCGCGCCGTCCGATCCGACCGTACTGTCCTGCGGGTTCCGCATGCATGGGAACAGCCCCTTCGTCCACATCGAGCGTCCACTGAGGACACCCAACTGGGCATGGAAGGTATACGCGAAACTTTGAGAGTGTCAAAGGAGTCCTAGGATTCGATCGAAACAGCCCCCTTTGATGTCTATTTGTCCGCTCTTGTCGGGGGCGGTGTCTCCCCTCGGCCGTCACCGCCCCCGATCCGGCCAAACTCCCGGCACACCGGGGTCCGCCCGGCCCCGCTCTGCGACCATGACCGGCGACCACCCCTGCCGAGGAGCGCAGCGTGCCCAAGCCCCACGTGAGTTCGGCCGTCATGACCCATCCCGTACGCCTCGCACAGGCCCAGGACCTCGCCACCCGGCTCCGGCTCGACGGCCTCGCCCTCGACCCGGACCCGCAGGGGCAGCCCTCCGCCCTGCGGACCGCCCTGGTGGCCTGGGCGGCGGTGGCTCCGGGGGCCGGCCACCACCTGGTCGTGCAGGACGATGTCGACGCCCCGGCCGAACTGCTGGAGATCGTGGGCCGGTCCGCCGCCCGGTTCCCCGACGAGGCCCTGGTCTTCTACACCAACTGGCACGCCCGCAACGGCGCCGCCGCCCGGCTCGCCGCCCTCGCGGGCGCCTCCTGGGTACGGGCCGTGCCGGACGAGTTCACGCCGTCCCTCGCCCTCTGCCTGCCGGTCGAAGGCGCCGCCGCGTTCCGCGCGTACGCCCGCGACAGCGCCGAGCGCCACGACGACGAACTGCTCTCCGCCTTCTTCCGGGGGCGCGGCCGGATGAGCCTGCTCGCCGTGCCGAACGTCGTCGAGCACATCGGCACGACGAGCATCAACGACCACGCGGCGCAGGGCATCCGGCTCGCCGCCTGCCCCACCTCCGCCGCCGACGCCGCACCGCTGCTGGACCGGGGGCGGGTCCTGGAGGAGCCGGGCTGGATCCCGTACATGCGGTACGGCGAGGGGTACGTCCGGCTCGTCGGGCAGGAGAACGGCGCCGACGGCGGACGCGGCCACCACCGCTGGCGCGACGCCCTCCCCGCGACCGGCCTCACCGAGGAGGCCGTACGGGCCCCGCGGATACCGAAGGACCTCGCGACGGAGGTGGCCCGGACCTTCGGCGACGCGTTCGCCGAGGAGCTGTGGATCCACTGCCTGCTCCTCGGGCGGCAGGCGGCCCGCGCCGCCCGAAGCCTGGGGCCGCTACCGGACGGTGTTCCCCCGGACGCGCTGGAGCGGCTGCGGCACTCCGCCGTCGCCACCGCCGGCCCGGCCGGCCTCCCGCCCGAACGCCGCCCCGAGGCGGGCCCGGACGAGGCCCGCGCGATGACCGCCCTGGCCTGGGCGGGCGTCCGCGCGGGCGAGTCGGTGGGTTAGCCGCCGGTCGCATCCCGGCGGACACGGCCCCGGACGCGTCCGCCGGGATGCGGGCTCGGGGTGTCCGGCGGGACGCGGGCTCGCCCTCGAACGCGACGCGGCACTCGAAGCCCTTGAGCCGACCGGCCGTCCGCCCCGTTCGCGCGGCGCCCACGGACATCCCCGGACGCGCCCGCGCGGCCGCCCGCACCGCTCAGGCCAGTTCCCGCAGGAGCGGCTCCGGGTCCGCGAGCAGGAACAGGTGACCGCCGTCGGGGACGGTACGCAACTCGGCCCCGGGGATCTGCGCGTGCGCCCAGCGCGCCACCTCGACGGGGACGTTGCCGTCCGCCTCGCCGTGGAGGAGGAGCGTCGGCACCGAGACCGAGCCCAGCGGGTCCGGCAGCGGACGGGAGTAGCCGGCGAGGTCGGTGACGGCCGCGTCCGCCCCCTGCCGCTGCCCCTCGGCCGTGTCCACCTCGGACAGCGCCCGGCAGGCGGGGTCGGCCATGATCAACCGGTCGGAGCGGGGCCAGGCGTCGAGGTTCGGCTCGTTCCTCGCCCTCCTGAAGACACCCTTCCCCGCGAGCATCCGCCGGGCGACCGCCGGGGCCCGGACGGCGACCAGGTTCACCAGTTTGACCAGCGGGATCCGGCGCGCGTACGCCTCGCGCGGAGCTCCGGGAACGGCGGCACAGGCGAGGATCAGCCTCGTCACCCGCTCGGGGAGCCGCTGGGCCGCCGACAGTGCGTACCCGCCGCCGCCCGAGATCGCCACGAGTACGGCCCGCTCGTGGCCGAGGTGGTCGAGCAGGGCCACGAAGTCGTCGTTCCAGCGGTGGAAGCCGCGACCGGGCACCGGGTCGGTCTCGCCGTACCCCGGACGGTCCGGGAAGACCAGGCGCACGCCCGCGTCCCTCGCCGCCTGCCACAGGGCGAGGCCCTCGTAGCGGCTGCCGGGGCTTCCATGGAGCACGATCACGGGCGGCGCGGCCGGGTCGCCGTAGGAGCAGTACGCGATGCGGCGCCCGCCCGGAACGGTCAGGTGGTGCGTCTCGGGCAGGTCGACCCGCGGCAGGTCGGCCGGGGAGGGGGTCATCGCCGGTCCTCGTGGGACACGGGGGTCGCGGCAGCGGCGGCGATTCCGCCGATGACGACGTCGAGGCCGAAGGCGAACCGGCGGTCGTAGTCGTGGTGATCCGCGAACACCGACGCGGCCCGGTGTTCCGGCGGAAGGTGGTGCAGTTCCAGATCGCCGCGGCCGAGACGGATCGCCACATGGCCGGTGACGAAGTCGTGCACGGTGCCGTACGCGTACACGGCGGCTTCCTCGTCGAGCCCCGCACCGCGCAGCGCCGCCACGAGCCGGAACGCGGTCTCGTCGGCACCGGGCCCGACCAGCGGGGCGCGGCGGTGCGCCTCAAGGATGACGGGGTGCCGCATGAGCAGGTCGTGGAGCGTGTTCGCGAAGACCCGGACGGTGCCGCGCCAGTCCTCCGGCCAGTCCACCGCCCGGGCCGCCTCGCCGACGATGCGGGACACCAGCGCGTGCTGGAGCGCGTCGACGCCTCCCGCCGTGCGGTGGATCGCCATGGGCGACACGCCCAACCGGTCGGCCAGCGCGCGGAAACTCACGGCGTCGAGCCCCTCGTCGTCGGACAGTTCGGTCGCCGCGTCCAGGATCGCGTCGAGTGTCACCGCCCGGGGGCGGCCGTTCTTCGGGGTGCTTGCCCTCTCGGTCACCATGCCCGCATCATATCGATACGCGTAACGAAACTTCAACGGGAGTACGGATGACGGAGTTGCACGACCTCACGGCCCTGGAACTGGCCGCCGCCTACGCACACGGCGACACGAGCCCCACCGAAGTCGTGGAGCACCTGCTGACCCGGATCGGCGACGGCGACCGGGTGGGAGCGTTCACCACCGTGTCGGCCGACCGGGCCCGTGCCGCCGCGGCCGAGGCCGAGCGTGTCCTGCGGTCGACGGATCGCGCCGGGCTGCCGCGCCTGTTCGGCGTGCCCACCGCGGTCAAGGACCTGGAAGCCACCGCGGGCGTGCGCACCACGCTGGGTTCCGCACTGTTCCGCGACTGGATCCCGGAGCACGACGACGAGATCGTCGACGTCATGGCCGACGCCGGGCTGATCAGCCTCGGCAAGACCACGGTTCCCGAGTTCGGGGCCGCCTGCTACACCGAGCCCGAGGTGTCCGCCCCGACGCGCAGCCCGTTCGATCTCAGCCGCAGCGCGGCGGGCAGCAGCGGCGGCGCGGCGGCCGCCGTCGGGGCCCTGTTGGTCCCGATCGCGCAGGGCAGTGACACCGCCGGTTCGATACGTTCACCCGCGAGTGCCTGCGGTGTGGTCGGCCTCAAGCCCAGCCGGGGACTCGTCACCGCGGGCCCGGCGGGCAACGACGGAATGGGCCTCTCCGTACGGGGGCCGATCGCCCGAACGGTACGCGACACCGCGGCGTTCCTCGACGCCCTGACCGGCCGCACCGGGGCCGGTACCGTGCATCCGCCCCGCTGCGACAGCTACGAGCGCGCGTGCGACGCGCCCGTACCACGGCTCCGGATCGCGCTCGCCCAGGGATCGGTCTCGGGCGGTCCCGTGGACCCCGAGGTCGCCGCGGCCGCGGAACTCACCGCCCGCACACTGGCCGGGCTCGGACACGACGTCTCCGCCCGGGACCAGGCACCGGACCCCGAGCTGACCGAGGCCTTCCAGATGATGTTCACGGCACTGGTCGGATCGAGGACCATGGCGCTCGACGCATCGTCCCTGCGGCCGATCGTCCGCCACCTCCGTTCCCGCTCGCAGGAGTTCACCTCGGGCGAGCTGGCCGCCTCGATCGGCACCGTCCAGGCCCGCGCCCGCGCCTGGGCGCTCGCCCACGCCGACGCGGACGTCGTGATCACTCCGACGGTGACGAACCCGCCGACGCTCATCGGCCAACTCCGCGACGACGCGGACCCGGCGGCGGAGCTGGCCGCGATGACCGCGTTCACGGGCAACACCGTCCTGGCGAACGCCACCGGCTTCCCGGCCATCAGCCTTCCGCTGGGCTGGAGTTCGCAGGGCCTGCCGCTCGGCGTCTCACTGACGGCCGACTGGGGGCGCGAGGACCTTCTGCTCGGCGTATCGGCCTCACTGGAGGAGGCCCTGCCCTGGGCCCACCGCTACGGAGAGCACGGCGTGGCATGAACCTCGACGGCGGACCGGCCCCGGCCCGTCCGGGAGCCGACTCGACCGGACGCCTTCGGACCGACAGAGGTGTTGTGCTGCCCGGATCGCACCGTCCAGCCCCCTCCCGCCCTTCCGGTCCGGCGGAACACGCCCTGGCGTGACGCTCACTCAAGTGCCAGGTACTCGGACGACGGGCTGCCCAGGTCGGGGCGCTCGGCCGCGTACCGGTCACCATGGATCGCGAGCATCGCCCAATGCCACGCCTCGTCATGGAAAACGAGCCCGCGGTACGGAGCGCCGGGGGCCTCGTACGGGTACCGGTCCAGAGCCGCCACCTCGGCCTGCTCCCGTGTCAGACCACCATGACGCCGCATCACCCACGCATAGCCGCGCCGCTCGGACCGCAGGCAGTCGAGATACTCCACCTCGTCCCACTCCACCCACCCCATGGCCCGCACCTTAGGCGGACTGCTCCATGAGGCGGAAACGGGATACGTCACGGACTGCGGGAGCCCGCGAAACCCCGATTCCGCCGTCGAGGGTTCGCCCGCAGGTCAGGGACGCGGGACGCTTCCCATGAAACCCTGAGCAGGGCAACGAGGTTGGACGACCACTGGTCAGCCAACGCAGAAGCTGCACACAGCCCTCGGGGGCGTACCAGAACTTTCCTGCCATTCGAGAGGGAGAGATTACGACGCTTATTTCTCGTATGACGGATTCAACGAAGTTGGACCAGAACAGCATCCTCGCTCGATAAACTCGCAGGTCACGAAGAGTGTTCCCCGCGCGTGCGGGGGTGGTCCCTTCATATCGTCGTCCTTAGAGCAGAGGGTTGATGTGTTCCCCGCGCGTGCGGGGGTGGTCCCCACCGGCCGTTGACGGCCCGCTCCACCGTGGAGTGTTCCCCGCGCGTGCGGGGGTGGTCCCCAGGCGGCCAGGTCCCCGCCGGCCTCGGCCGCGTGTTCCCCGCGCGTGCGGGGGTGGTCCCCAGACATACGCCAGCTTTAGCTCGGATGCCTTGCGTTCCTGCGCGTGCGGGGGTGGTCCGCGAACCGCCGACGTCGCATCGCAGCACCGCCTGGTTGCCGCGACCTCGCGGGACCGCCCCCGGCCCCGCCTACCGGACGGTGTGGGCGATCCACACCCCCGGCTCCCAGTACGCGGCGATGTCCCGGTCCCGGTCGACGTGGAGGGGGGCGAGGCCGCCGGGGAAGGTGTACTCGCCGGTCTCCGGGAGCGGCAGGCCCGTCCAGCTCTCCCATTCGGCGACCGTGCCGGTGATCCGGGAGGAGTGTGCGGAGGCTCCCGCGAGGGTGCCGCCCGCGCCGATCTGGGTCCGGATCCAGGGGTCGAACGGGGATCCGTCGTCCCGGGTCCATGACGCGTACCGTTCGATCGGCACCAGGGGGTAGCGGTCCTTCCAGGTGGGGCGCACCGGCACCAGGACGGTCCCGAGCCCGGCCCGCCGCGCGGTCTCCGTCATCGCGTCGAGCAACACCTTGGACAGGCCGCGTCCCTGGTGGTCCTCGGCGACCTCGATGCCGAGTGCGACGAGCGCGTCCGGGGCGCGGCCGGCGTCGCGGTCGGCGAAGGCGCGGGCGATCGAGTCGTCCAGGCCGGGGCCGAGGTCCGCCTCGGTGCCGTCCCAGGTGCGGGGCAGCGAGCGGCCGACGCCGGCGATCGCCTCGTGCTCGTCGTCGTACAGGAGGAACTGGAACTCCGGGAAGTCCTCGAACAGCCGGTTCCAGTAGTCGCCGTTGATGTCACCGTGCAGGTTGTACTCGGGCACCACTCCGGCGAACCGCTCGGGGATGCGGTCCCACAGTTCGGGCCGCTGCGAGTGGCGTACCAGGTCCAGGGGCATGGGTCCTCCTCAGCTGGCCGGGACCTCGACGTCCCAGACGACGACGATCGGGAGGCCGTCCCAGGCGGCGCGGGCCGCGTCCGCGATGAACTCCTCGTAACCGCCGGGCGCCAGGCTTCCGTTGAACAGGGGCTCGCGGCAGCCGCGCACCCGCAGCCCGGCCCGGCCGAAGGCGTCCAGGTAGTGGCTCGGCAGGTGGACGTGGTTGCGGACGAAGGCCAGTTCCTCGGAGCCGTGCACGAAGAGGCACTGGCCCTGGAGCGCGATCACGAAGGGGTGCAGGTCCGTGACGACGATCCGGCCGCCCGGCCGGACCACCCGGGCCAGTTCGGCCACGGCGGGGGCGATGTCGGGGAGGTGGGTCATCGCCAGCGAGCAGACGGCGAGGTCGACGGAGTCGTCGTCGACCGGCAGCCGCTCCAGGCGGCCCACCCGGTACTCGGCGTCCGGGGTGTGCTCGCGGGCCTTGGCGATCATGTGCGGCGACTGGTCGACGCCGATGACGCGGTGGCCGCGCGCGGCCAGGGTCCGGGTCTGGCGGCCGGTGCCGCAGGCGGCGTCGAGCGCCGTACCCGGTGCGAGGCCGTCGAGGATCGCGGCGACGACCGGCTCCTCCACCTCGATGTACGAGCTGGGCAGCGAGTCGTAGACCGCCGACCACGACGCGTACCCGGCGGCCGCGTCCAGCTCGCTGACCCGGGCGCCGCCGTCCGGAAGCTTCTCCCCGTCGGCGGCGAAGCGGCGCATGTCGGCGACCCGTTCGCGCAGGAAGGCCTCGTCACCGTCCACGGCGTTGCGCAGCAGCGCCAGCCCCTCGATACCCAGCACCAGTTCCCGTACACGGAATTCACCGCGGAATTCTTCACCCATGCGAGCCCCTCAGCGGTCGACGGACGGCCGTGTCATTTCCGGATTCCGCCCTACCCAGAAGAGCGGACGGAAAGTCCCGCCCCGCCACGCGTGACCGAAAACAGTGGATCGGGTGGCCTGTTGGCGGTGGCGTTGTCGGTCTCGGGGCGGCTGCCTAGCATGGCCGGCATGATTGAGGGATATCTCGGCCGTGAAAGTGTCACCGTCGGCGATGAAATGACGTTCCATCTCTCCACCGACGCCCCCCGATTCCGCCTCCGTTTCTACCGGCTCGGCAGCGAACTCGTCCTTGTCGGGGAATCCGGGGAGTTTCCCGGCTCCCGGCACGAGCCGCCCGCCCATCCCGACGGATTACCCGGGCTCGCCTCGCCCGCCGACGACTGGGGATGGCCGCCGCTCACCCTTCCCGTGCCCGGGGACTGGGAGCCGGGAATCCACCTGGTCGAATTCGTCGCATGCGGGCCGGGCCGCCCGGAGAGTCCGCCGCTTCTCGACCTCGCCGGGCTGGAGGGGCCCGCCCGGGAGTTCTTCGTCGTACGCCCCCGGGCCCCCGCCGGCCGCTCCCGCATCCTCTACAAGAAGTCGACCTTCACCCGGCACGCCTACAACCGCGCCGACCTGCCGGGGGCGGACCGGGGCGCCAGCCTCTACGACCATCCGGTGCACCGGGCCGGTGGCGGCGGCGAACCCCGAGGCCACAAGGTCGGCTTCCACCGCCCGGGGGGTGTGATCGACCTCGCCTACTGGGACGCGCCGTTCATCGGCTGGCTGGAGCGGAACGGCTACCCGGTCGAGTACTGCACCGACCTCGACCTGCACGAGGACCCCGCCCTGCTCGACTCCTACGACCTCCTGCTCAGCGTGGGCCACGACGAGTACTGGAGCGCGGAGATGCGCGAGCACGCCGAGCGGTTCGTCCGGGGCGGCGGGAACATCGCCTTTCTCAGCGCCAACACCTGTTGGTGGCGGGTGCGTCCGACGGACGGGAACACCGCTTTCGTCTCCGACACCGATCACCATGTCGGCGAGGAATATCCGCACCTGCCGGCCACCGACCAGTGGTGGGTGCCCGCTCCGGACGGGGTCGGCCGCCCGGAGAACACCCTGACCGGGGTGAGTTTCCGCAACGGCGGAATGTGGCCCGCCACCGAATGGCCGGGCGACCGGCCGCGCGTCGGATACACCGTGCAGCACGCCGGTCACTGGCTCTACGAAGGCACCGGCCTGCGCGACGCGTCCGGCGGCGGAACACCGGACCGGCTGGGGGCCGGAACACCGCTCATCGGATACGAATGCGACGGAGCGGCGTACTTCCGCGACGCGGACGGAATAGCCCGCGCCACCGGCGAGGACGGAACTCCCGAATCCTTTCTCATTCTCGGGATATACGTCCTCGATCCGGTGCACGGGAATTTCCACGACGGCAAGCCGGGGCACTGGAACGTTCCGGTGCGCGAGCCGTCCGTCCGCAGCCCGCGCGCCGCCACCATGGGCCTCTACACCGCGGGCGGCACCGTCTTCACCGCGGGCACCACGGACTGGCCCGTGGTCTGCGGGCACGAGCAGGACCCGGCCGTCGTGCGCGTCACCCGCAACCTCCTGGACCGGCTGCGCCACCGGGGTCCAGCAGTGGAATGAGGCCGGGCAGCGACGTGATCCGCGCCGCCCCTTCGGGCAGGGGCGGCGCGGCCTCCCGTACCGCCCGGTCGGGCCGGTGCAGATGGACCGCGCGCATCCCCGCCGCCAGCGGGCCGAGCACATCGGGCGTCCACATGTCGCCGACGAACAGCACCCGTCCGGGCGGCAGCCCGCACCGCTCGGCCACGGTGCGGTAGATCAGCGGGTGCGGTTTGCGGGCGCCCGTCCGCGCGGAGCCCACCACCACGTCCACCAGACCGTCGATGCCGGTCTCGGCGAGGCACTCCTCCAGGTTCCAGAACCAGTTGGAGCAGACCCCGACCAGCAGCCCGCGCTCCCGCAGCCGGGCGAGAACGCCGGGCACGTCCGGGTAGAGCGCGAGCCGGACCGCCTTCATCGCCGCGTCCAGCTCGGCGACCAGGCCGTCCAGCTCCCCCTCCGGCACTCCGCAGCCCCGGGCCCGCCGCCGCAGCCGGTCCCGCTCCCAGGTGACGTACGCGGTCTCGTCGGCCGAGTGCGCCAGATGCTCCTCGCCCTCGGCGGGGCCCACCGACCACTGGTCGCCCCAGAGTTCGCCCTGTTCGGACAGGCCCCGGCGGGCGAAGATCGCGCGGTGGTCCGGCGGGAGGGGCTCGACCATCCGCACCAGCGTCCCGTAGAAGTCGAGGACGACCGCCCCGGTCCCGCCCCCGCCCGCCGCCGCCATCCCTAGAACCGGCCGTACCGGCGCGGGAAGTAGTCCTGGAGGGAGCCGTCCCGTTCGATGTCGACGGTCGCGCAGTGCAGCCCGCCGCCGAACGGGCCGACCGCCCGGAACGGCACCGGCACGATCTCGAAGCCGTAGGAGGAGAGCTGCTCGGCGAGGCGCACCTCCTTCTCCTCCACGCACAGGGTGTTCTCGTCGAGGTTCAGCATGTTCCCGGCGAGCCAGGGGCTGCAGAACGACAGCTTCGGCGGGTGGTCCCAGCTGGCGGGCTGCACCGCCTCCACGATCTCCCAGTCGTTCAGCTTGAAGAACTCCATCAGCTCGGCGTCGGCCAGCCGCTCCCCGCAGTGCAGCACCAGACCGGGCCGCAGCGGCACCCAGGTCGCGTCGATGTGCAGCGGATGGGTGTTGGTCGAGGTCACCGCGTGCACCCGGTGGTCGGGGAAGTGGCGGCGCAGCCAGTCGTAGCCGCTGCGGTTGGTGACGAACGACAGCTGGACGAAGAGGTCCTTGCCGAACCGGGCCACGTCCGCGGCGTCGAAGAGCGGCTCCGCCTCGGTGAGCACCAGGTCGTAGTCGCGGACCCGGGCCAGCTGCACCTCGGTGGGCAGCTCGTTGTACGTGTCCCAGAACCCGGTCCTGTACGAGGCGTCCGTGAGCCGGGGTTTGGGCGCCGCCTCCCAGCGCATCCGGTCGTCGGCGTCGAACAGTTCCTGGAGCAGCGGCCGGTAGCAGAGGTACTCGAACCAGCGGCTGCGGTACGACATGGTCGCTTCGAGGACCTCGTTGCCGACGGTGAGCAGGAGGTCCCTGGGCGGCATGCAGCCGAACATGGAGTCGTGCTCCCACTCCGGCGTGGAGACCCGCTGGGTGAAGTCGACCGGGGTGGGGCGGTCCACGCGGATGCCGCGCCGTCGCAGCATCTCGGAGAAGTCGTCGAGCTGCTGGTCGGCCTCGGCCACCATGTCCGCCGGCATGGGGCCGTGGGTGCCGAGCGGGAAGCCGTCGTCGGGGTAGTCGCGGCGCACCGCGTGCTCGGGGGCCTGCACCACGGTGCCCTCCGCGCGGCCGACGATCACATGGCGCAGGGGGTCCCACCCGTTCCAGGCGTTGACCCGTACGGGGCGTTCGGAGCCGGCGGGAGCGGTGGCCCCGGAGGAGGCGGGGTCGGTGGACGCGGTGGTGCTCTGCTCGGTCACGTACAAGCCCTTCGATCGGGGTCGTGGGGTGCCGCAGGGGCCAAACTGCGGGCATCGCGCCGTCACCGTCAAGAGCCGTCCGGCTACCGAACGTGCCATTCGCGTCAACGTGGCCGGAGTACGGCTGTCGCCGCCGGGGCGGGATTCGGCATCGGCGCAGCACAGCCGGGGAGCGCGCGGTCCTCCGCTCGGGGCGCACCGTTGTCTTCCGGCCGAAACTCCGCGCCGTGGCGGGGTGTCCCGGTCGCCGGGGTAGTGATGAAGACCGTCGCAGCAGTCCCGTACGTCCCCCACGAATCCCGCACGGAGGAACTCATGACATCGCGTCTGCCCCGCCGATCCGGGATTCTGGGTGCATTGTTGCTGTTGGCGCTGACGGGCTGTTCCTCGGGCGGGGGCGACTCCTCGGGAGGGTCAGGGGGCGGTGGTGGTCTGACGGTGTGGCTGACCGTGGACGCCAAGGAGAGCTGGCCGGAGATGGTCGCCGACGCCAACCGGCGGTTCACGGCGAAGCACCCGGGCGTGAAGGTCGCCGTCCAGTACCAGCAGTGGACGACGAAGAACCAGAAGCTCGACGCCGTCCTCGCCGGGCGAAACGTTCCGGACGTGGTGGAGATGGGCAACAGCGAGACCACCAACTACCTGGTCAACGGGGCGTTCGCGTCGCTGGACCCGAAGTCGTTCGAGCGGTCCGGGCAGTGGCTGCCCGCGCTGGCCGACGCCTGTCGCCTCGACGGGAAGACGTACTGCGTGCCTTACTACGCGGGGGCGCGCGTCGGGGTCTACCGCACCGACTACTTCAAGGCGAGCGGGATCACCCGCGCCCCGCGCACCTACCCGGAGCTGATCTCCGACCTGGACCGGCTGAAGGCGAAGTACGGGGCCGACGACCCGCGTTTCTCGGCGCTCTACCTGCCCGGCCGGTACTGGTCGGCGGCGATGGCCTTCGTGAAGGACGCGGGCGGCGAGATGGCGGTGGAGAAGGACGGCCGCTGGCAGGGGGCGCTCTCCTCGCCCAAGTCGGTCGCCGGGCTCACCACCTGGAAGAAGCTGATGGACGACTACTACGTCGGCGACCGGGCGAAGGACAACGGCGACGAGCCGGCCGTGGTCGGGCAGGGCAAGGTCGGGGTCTTCTACGGGAACACCTGGGAGGCCGAGGCCGCCGCCGACGCCCGCTCCGGGGGCGATCCGGCCCTCAAGGGCAAGTTCGCCACCTTCGCCTTCCCCGGCCCGTCCGGGAAGCTGCTCCCGCCGTTCCTCGGGGGCTCCACGCTGGCCGTCCCCGCGAAGTCGAAGAACCAGGAGCTGGCCGCCGAATGGATCCGGCTCTTCACCGACGGCGAGTCGCAGCGGAAGCTGATCGCCGCCAACACGCTCCCGAACAACACCGTGCAACTCGCCGACGTGGCCGCCGGGGGCGTCAACGGCCCGGCCGCCCAGGCGGCCACCCGCGGCTGGGTCACCCCGCTCGCTCCGGGCTGGACCGCGGTGGAGAAGTCCAACATCCTGCCCGAGACGCTGGAGCGCATCGCCACCGGGAAGGCGTCCGTCCAGGACGCGACGCGCGAGGCGGACCGCAGGATCGACGCGGTGATCAATGAGCGCTGATCCGCCCGGCCGCGGGCGGCGCCGCCCCCTGCCCTATCTGCTGATCGCTCCCGCGTTCCTGTCCCTGCTGGTGGTGCTGGCCTATCCGCTCGCGGACATGGTGGCCCTGGCCTTCCAGGACATGACCCGCAAGGAGCTGTTCAGCGGGCAGGCGCCGCCGTGGGCCGGTCTCGGCCAGTTCCGGACGATCCTCGGCGACGGGTTCTTCTGGACGGTGGTGGCCCGCACCGCCCTGTTCACCGTCGTCTGCGTCACCCTCACGATGCTGCTCGGCCTGTTCGTCGCGCTGCTGATGCGGCGTACGTCGGCCTGGGTGCGGGCGGTCCTGGCCGGGGTGCTGGTCGCCGTGTGGGCGATGCCGGTGATGGTGGCCGCGGCCGTCTTCCGCTGGCTCTTCGACACGGACTACGGGGTGGTCAACTGGCTGCTGTCGACGCTGCCCGGCGTCGACCTCTCCCGGCACAACTGGTTCACCGACCCGTGGCAGGGCTTCGCCGTGATCGTCGCGGTGGTCGTCTGGGGGGCGCTGCCGTTCGCCGCGGTCAGCCTGCACGCGGCGCTCACCCGGATCCCCGCGGAGCTGGAGGAGGCCGCGCTGATCGACGGCGCCCGGCCCGGCCAGCTCTTCCGGTTCGTCACCTTCCCGTCGATCAAGCCCCTGTTCGTGATGGTCACCACCCTGATGGCGATCTGGGACTTCGGGGTCTTCAACCAGATCTGGCTGATGCGCGGCGGGCAGCCGGAGCGGGAGTACTACCTCCTCGGCGTCTACTCCTTCATCGAGTCCTTCGCCGTCAACCGCTACAGCGCCGGAGCCGCCATCGCCCTGGTCACCGTGCTGCTGCTGCTCGCGGGCGCGGTCGTGTACCTGCGGCAGATGCTGCGGCTGGGGGAGGTCGAATGAGCCGGGCACGCACCGGGCGGCGGACGGCCGGGGTACGGCGCCACCGCCTCCGCCACGACCTGCTCGGCCTGCTCACCGCCGCCGTCCTCGGCTTCCCCGTCTACTGGATGGTGCTCACCGCGTTCCGGCCCGCGAGCGAGATCCTCGGTGTGCCGCCCGAGTTCTGGCCGAGCCACCCCACGCTCGACAACTTCACCCGCGCCATGGGCACGGCGGACTTCTGGGCCAACGTCCGCTCCAGCGCCGTCATCGGCCTGGGCACCGTCCTGGTCTCGCTGCTGGTCGGCACCCTCGCCGCGTTCGCCCTGGCCCGGTTCCGGTTCGCCGGGCGCAAGGCGTTCGTCCTGGTGATCCTCACCGTCCAGATGATTCCGCTCGCCGCCCTGATCATCCCCGTCTACCTGCTGCTCAACGACGCCGGTCTCACCGACAGCCTGGGCGGGGTGATCCTCGTCTACCTCGTCTTCACCCTGCCGTTCACCGTGTGGATGCTGCACGGCTTCATCGTCGCGATCCCGGTGGAGCTGGAGGAGGCGGCGATGGTCGACGGCTGCGGCCGGCTCGGGGCGTTCGTCCGGGTCGTCCTGCCGCTGCTCGCCCCGGGACTCGTCGCCACCTCCGTCTTCGCGATGGTGCAGGCGTGGAACGAGTACGTCCTCGTCTACGTGCTGCTGTCCACCCCGGAGAAACAGACCGTCAGTATCTGGCTGGTCTCCTTCCAGACCAGTTTCGGCACCGACTACGGAGGGCTGATGGCGGGCGCCACGCTCACCGCGCTGCCCGTCGTGGTCTTCTTCCTCGCCGTCCAGCGCAAGATCGCCGCGGGGCTGGCCACCGGAGCGGTCAAGGGCTGAGCGAGGGGGCCGGCGGATGGGTGCGGACGTCGCAGCCATCCGCCGGACACCCCCATGCCCTGCCGGGACCGGTGCGCCCCGCGACGACACCCGTACACCCCGCAGAGGAGAACCCTGTGACGCACGACCGCCTCGATCTCGTCTCCAAGCTGTACCAGCCCACCGACTGGCCCCGGGTCGTCCAAGCCGCCTCGGGCGAGCCGTCGGCCGCACCGCTCGTCGTGGACCTCGACCCGACCACGTTCTGCGACCTGGCCTGCCCCGAGTGCATCAGCGGAAAGCTCCTCAACCAGGGCCGGTTCACCCCGGAGCGGCTCGCCTCGCTCGCCGAGGAGCTGGTCGGCCTGTCCGTGCGGGCGGTGGTCCTCATAGGCGGCGGGGAACCGCTCGCCCACCGCGGCACCCGCAAGGTGTTACGCATCCTCGGCGAGGCGGGCCTGGCCATCGGGGTCGTCACCAACGGCACGATGATCCAGCAGAACCTCGCCGAGCTCGCCCGGTACGCCAGCTGGGTCCGGGTCTCCGTCGACGCGGGCACCGCCGAGACGTACGGGCTGTTCCGGCCCGACCGCAAGGGCCGCAGCGTCTTCGACAAGGTGATCGGCAACATGCGGCTGCTGGCCGCCGAGAAGAAGGGCGCCCTCGGCTACTCCTTCCTGGTGATGTCGCGTCAGGAACCGGGCGGGCCGACCGTGACCAACCACCACGAGGTGGGGCGGGCGGCCGAACTCGCCCACGACATCGGCTGCGACTACTTCGAGACCAAGGCCATGTTCGACGACGACCACCACATCGTGCAGGTCCCCGGCGAGATGCTGGAGTCCGTGGACCGCCAGCTCGCCGAGGCCGCCCGGCTGGAGAGCGACCGCTTCCAGCTCGTCAACTCCTCCACCCTCACCTCGCTGCGCGGCCACGTCGGCGCCGTACAGCCCAAGGCGTACGACCGCTGCCGGGTCGCCGAACTCCGCACGCTGATCACGCCGTCCGGGGTGTACGTGTGCTCCTACCACCGGGGCAACCCGCTCGCGAGGATCGGGGACGCGGTCACCGACGACCTCGCCGACATCTGGCGGGACGCGGACCGCCGGGGCATCGTCGACCCGAGCCGGGACTGCCGGTTCCACTGCGCGCGGCACCGCTCCAACCTGGAGCTGGACCGCATCGCCGACGGAACCGGCGAGCCCCCGCTCACGGAGGACTACGACCCCTTCATCTGACCTCCCACCGCGACCGGCTCCGGGTCCCGCCGAATACCCGGAGCCGCCGCGGCGGGCACCACCCGGGCCCCCGGGTGCGCGGTGCGCAGCGCCGCCGCGAGCCGGGCCGCCGTCTCCTCCAGCGCGTCCGCCCGGCAGACGCCGACCAGCGCACCGCCCCCGCCGGCCCCGCTGAGCTTCAGCGGCAGGCCGGCGGAGCGGAGCGCGAGGGCCCGCAGCTCCTCCAGGAGCGGTGTCGACATCCGCTGGTGGTCGCGCATGGCCGCGTGGGCGTCGGACATCGCGGCCCCGAGCGCCGCCAGGTCCCGGCCCCGCAGCGCCTCCCACACCCGGCCCGACGCCGCGTCGGCGGCGGCCCGGTAGGCGGCCAGCACCGGATCGCCCGCGGCGAGCTGCGCCCGGACGTCCCGGATGTGGTGGCGGGTGTCCTTGCGGGTGCCGGAGTCCACGACGAGCACCCGCCACTCCTCGGGGAGGTCGAGGCGGTCCCGTACGGCGGGGAGCCCCTCCTCCCGGCCGTCGATGAGGAGCGCGCCGCCCTCGACGACCGCGAGGTGGTCCATGCCGCCCCCGTTGAAGACGGCGAACTCGAACTCGTACGCCCACCGGGTGACCGTGGCGTCCGGGACCCGCTCGCCGGGCACGGCGTGGTCCGCGTACGCCCGGAACAGGGCCACGATCCGCGCCGTGGACGAGGACAGTCCGCTCGCCGCGGGCGCCTGGCTGCGCACGGTCACCGCGGGCGGGCGCGGGGCGAGCCCGGCCAGCCGCCCGCGCAGGAACGCCCACACCTCCCGCTGCCAGCCGTCCGCGGGCCCGTCGTCGGGCGCGGGGCCGGGCCGCACCTCCACGGTCGTCGTCAGGGAGAGGGCGAGGCTCACCGAGCGGCCCCCGCCGAGCCAGTCCAGGTCCTCCCCGGACAGGCAGGCCCGGCAGGGCACCTCGGCACGTATCGGATCCGTGGCGTTCACCGGGCCTGGAACCTTCCTTCCGCACGGTAGGTCTCGTACATGGACAGCACCACCTCCGTGGGCGGGTGCAGGGGGCGGGGCGGGGCGTCGAGCGGCCGGAAGGCGGCCCGGCGCACCTCGTCGGCACCGGGGGCCAACTCCCCCGACCAGCGCCGGGCGGTGAAGCAGAGCGCGAAGCAGTGCGTCACGTCCCCGTTGGGGTAGGTGAGGGTGTGCACCCGGGGGTCGGAGAGCGTCCCGAACGCCTCCAGGTCCTCCCGCGCCACCCGCAGACCGGTCTCCTCGGCGAGTTCACGGACGGCGGCGTCGGCGAAGTCGCCGTCCTCCTCGCAGGCACCGGCCGGCAGCTCCCAGACCCCGGTGTCCGCGCGCTGCTGGAACAGCCCGCGGCCCGCCCCGTCGACCAGCAGCACCTGTGCGCCGGGCACCAGCAGCTTGCGGGAGCCGACCCGCTGACGCAGTGACCAGATGTGGGAACCGGTGTAGCCCATGGTGTGCGTGTCGCCTCCGTCGCCGCCGGTGCGCCCCGTGGGGGCCGTCGGTGCGCAGCGTGTCACGCCCGGTCCGCCTCCTCGTACTCCTCGGCCAGCCAGCGTGGCGTGGCCTCCGGGGTAGCCAGCAGCCAGCGCACGTACCGGTCCACGCCCTCCTCGACGCCGATCCGGGCCTGCCAGCGCAGGAGTTCGCGGGAGCGCGCGGTGTCGGCGTAGCCGCCGAGCGGGTCGCCCTCGGGGCGCGGGGTGACGATCCGCCGGGCGCCGGGGAAGTACGGGGCGATCAGGTCGGCGACCTCGCGGACCGCGGTGGGGCGGCCGGTGCCGACGTTCACGGTCCGTTCGGCCATCTGCTCCTCGATCAGGGCGAGCGCGGTGGCCTCGGCGATGTCGTCGACGTGGACCAGGTCGCGGACCTGGTTCCCGCCGCCGTTGAGCCGCATGGGGCGGCCGAGGCGGGCCTGGAGCGAGAGCCAGGGCACCATCCAGGAGTGGCTGCCCGGCTTGGGTATCTGGGGCTCGCCGTAGACGGAGAAGTAGCGCACCACCGCGTACTCGGTGCCGGCCTGGGCACCGAGCATCAGCCGGGTCTGGTGCTCCGCCCAGAGCTTGCCGTTGGCGTAGACGGAGACCGGGCTGAGCGGCATGTCCTCGTGGAAGACCTGCGGCCCCTCGACGTCCGGGTCGCCGTTGCCGTACACCGACGCGGAGGAGACGAGGACCAGGCGCCGGACGGGGAAGCGGGCGGCCTGCTCCAGGACGACCTGGGTTCCCTCGACGTTGGCGCGGAAGGCGATGTCGGGGCGGCGGGTGCAGGCCGCGACGTCGGCGTAGGCGGCCGCGTGGACCACGAAGTCGGCGTCCTTCAGCAGGGCTCCGACGGTGTCGGCGTCCCGGACGTCCCCGACGACGAGCCGGGCGCCGCTGCGCGCGGTGCCGAAGGTCTCGTGGCCGGTGCCGGGGTAGGCGTCCATCCGGTCCAGGGCGGTGACGACGGCCCCGGCGCCGTGCAGCAGGCGGACCAGCCTGCTGCCGACGAGTCCGCCGCCACCGGTCACGACGATCCGGGCGTCACGGAGTTTGCCGAGGCGGGAGTGGACGGACTCGTCGCCGCCGGTCCGCTGCGAAAGGGGTAACGCGGGCATGGCAAGCCTCTTTCTGCGTCGGGGAGAGTGGGGTACGCGGCGCTCGGGCCCCGGGCTCCGGCGCATACCGGCCCCAGCATTCCCGGGCCCGCCGTCCGTCTGCCAGAGGGCCGTTTCGGCACTCTTGCGGGCCGTCCGCGCCGCCCGTACTGTCCGAATCCGGCTGGCGGATCCGGGCCCCGCGGGGTGTCCGGTGCGGGCCGGGCCGGTTCGGACCCAGGGAGGACCTATGGCACGCCCACGGCTCAGCGCGGTGGTCATGACCCACCCCAGACGCCGGGCGGCGGCCGAGGAACTGGCCCTGAGCGTGGACGGCGGCCTCTTCCGGGTCGTCATGGACCCCGACCCCACCGGCACCCCGTCGGTGCTGCGCACCGCGCTCGCCGCCTGGTCCTCGATCGAGGAGGGGGCCACCCATCAGTTGGTGGTCCAGGACGACATGGTGTTGTCCGAAACCTTCCTGGACCGGGTGCGGTCCGCCGTCGAGGAACTGCCGGACGCGGCGCTGGCCCTGTTCGCGCTCTGGGACTCGCGCAACGGGGCGGCGGTCCGGATGGGGGCGATGGCGGGCGCCCGCTGGGTCGGCGCGGTCAACGAGTACTTCCCGTGCGTGGCGATCGTGCTGCCCCGCCGGGTCGCCGAGGGATTCGTCGCGTACGGGCGGCAGCGGCTCGGCGGCTGGCCGGACGACATCCTGATGCACCGCTACCTCACCGCCCGGGGCGTGCCGCGCTATGTCGCGGTGCCCAATCTCGCCGAGCACGAGGACCGCGGCTCGATCTCCGGGAACGCCTTCCGGGGCCCGCGCCGCTCGGTCTGCTTCGTCCCCGGCGACCTGCCCGGCGAGGAGGGCCGGACACTGACCGGCCTGTCGGTGGTGCCGTTCTTCAAGCACTCGGTGGCGCAGTGCGCGGTACGGGTCGCGGGGCCCGGCCCCGAGCGGTGGCTGCATCTGGACACCGAGCAGTACCTGCGCGGGGCCGGGCTGCCGGACACACTGCTGCGCCCGCCCGGTGCCGGACAGCCCGGACCGGACGTGCGGGGGACCTGGCTGACCGCCCTGGCCATGGGGTTCGAGGCCGCCCGCACCGGGCTCGGCGCCCCGCCCGGCTCGTCGGCGGCGTACGCGGAGTCGGTGGCGACGATCGGCACCGGCGGCATCAGCAACAGCAGCACCGAGGAGCACCTCGCGCACCGTCGCGCGCCCCTGGCCGAGGTGGCGCACCGGGCGCTCGAAGCCGGGCGGGAGGCCGCCGACGGCCGGCGCTCACCCGGGCGGCGGCCGGGCGGTCCCGTCTGGCACGGGGCGGCGAACCCGCTCGGGGAGCATCTCGTGCGCAGGCTGGCCGATCTGTCGGAGCGGTCCGCCGCGGTGATCGACCTGACCGCGCTCGACTCCCCCGAGCCCCGGGTCACGGTCCGCCCGCCGGACGAGCCGGTCCCGTACACGCTGCACGTGGGCGAGGTGTACGGTCCCGGCTGTTCGCGCCGCTCCCCCATCGGCCGGATGGTGTGGGACGCGCTGCGCAGTCGGCCGGTGGTGGCCGAGGGCGACCCGGACGCGGAGGTGTGGCCGGTGTACGTGACCGACCTCGCCGACGCGATCGCGGTGGTGCTGCGCACCCGGCCCCGGGAGCGCGGGTTCGCGGTCGTGCCCGAGAAGCCGTGCACGGCCTCGGAGTTGGCGCAGGCGGTGCACGACGCCGTGCGGCCCGTGCCGGTGCGGCCGGAGCCCGGCGCCCGGCCCGGGTGGCGGCGCCCGGTGGCGGCTCCGCTCCCGGCGGGCTGGGCTCCCGCCACCGGGCGGGCGCGCGGGCTGCACGCCTTCGCCCAGTGGCTCGCCTACGAGGAGGTGCCCGAGGACTCCGGCCTGCCGTCACCGGCCGGGGACGGGCCGGCCGGTTCGTCCAGGACCAGTTCGGGGTCGTAGAGCTCCATCCAGGCGGCCAGGTCCAGGGCGCGTTCCAGGCCGCGCCGGGAGGCGGCGGTGATCTGCGGTGCGTGGCGCTCGGCGGCTTTACGGAGCCGGTCCCGGTCGACGAGTTCGAAGACGCGGTGGTCGGGGTCGGCGAGGAGCGCGCGGGCGTGTTCCTGGAGGGCGACGGCGTACTTGGGGTCCTGGGTGGAGGGGTAGGGGCTCTTGACCCGGTCGTACACCGAGCGGGGCAGTACGTCGGCGGCGGCCTCGCGCAGCAGGCTCTTCTCCCGGCCGTCGAAGGACTTGAGGGCCCAGGGCGCGTTGTAGACGTACTCGACGAGCCGGTGGTCGCAGAACGGCACCCGGACCTCCAGGCCGACCGCCATGCTCGCGCGGTCCTTGCGGTCGAGCAGGACGCGGACGAAGCGGGTGAGGTGGAGGTGGCAGATCCGGCGCATCCGGTACTCGAAGTCGCTCTCGCCGTCGAGCCGTTCGATGTCGGCGACGGCGGTGCGGTAGCTGTCCTGGATGTATCCGCCGAGGTCCAGGGCCTCGCCGAGGTCGGGGCGGAGAACGTTGGCGTCGTCGCCGAAGTGTTCGGCCATCCGCACCAGCCAGGGGAAGGTGTCGGCGGTGCGGGCCTTCTCGTCGAAGAACTGGAGGTAGCCGCCGAAGACCTCGTCGGCGGACTCGCCGGACAGGGCGACGGTGGAGTGCTCGCGGATGGCCCGGAAGAGCAGGTAGAGCGAGGAGTCCATGTCGCCGAGGCCCATCGGCAGGTCGCGGGCCCGGATCATCCTGGCCCGTACCTCGGGGTCGGCGAGGGTGTCGGGGTCGAGCACGATGTCCTGGTGGAGGGTGCCGGACTGCCGGGCCACGTCGTGGACGAACGGGGTGTCGGGGGTGGTGCGCAGTTCGTCGGCGACGAAGTTCTCGGTGCGTCCGACGAAGTCGACGGCGAAGGTGCGGACCTTCTCGCCGGTCTCGGCGAGCTGCCGGGCGGCGAGCGCGGTGACCGTCGAGGAGTCGAGCCCGCCGGAGAGCAGGACGCACCGGGGTACGTCGGAGACCAGCTGGCGGCGGACGATGTCGTCGAGGAGCGCGCGGACGGTGGCGACCGTGGTGTCCCGGTCGTCGGTGTGCGGGCGGGTCTCCAGCTTCCAGTAGACGCGGGTGCGCAGTCCGGAGCGGTCCACGGTGACGACCGTGCCGGGCTCCACCTCGTACATGCCGTCCCAGACGGCGTGGCCGGGGGTCTTGACCATGGTGAAGAGTTCGCGCAGCCCGTCGAGGGTCACCCGGGGGCGGGCCAGCGGGTTGGCGAGGATCGCCTTGGGCTCCGAGCCGAACAGGACCCCGTCGGGCGTCGGCCAGTAGTAGAAGGGCTTGACGCCCATCCGGTCGCGGATCATGACGAGCCGGTCGTGGCGGCCGTCCCAGATCGCGAAGGCGTACATGCCGTTCAGCCGCTCGGCGAGGTGCTCCCCCCACTCCAGGTAGCCGCGGAGCACCACCTCGGTGTCCGAGTCGGTGGTGAACCGGTGTCCCCGTGCGATCAGCTCCTCGCGGAGCTCGGTGTAGTTGTACGCCTCGCCGGAGTAGACGAGCGCGACCGCGCCCTCGGGGGTGCCGGCGCTCATGGGCTGGCGCCCGCCGGGCAGGTCGATGATCGCGAGCCGCCGGTGGCCGAGCGAGGCGTGCGGGGCGTTCCAGACGCCCTGGTCGTCCGGGCCCCGGCAGGACATCGTCTCCGTCATCGCTTCCACTGCCGTGACCTGCTCGGCCGCCCGTAGATCGCGGTCGAAGGAGACCCAGCCGACTATGCCGCACATGCGCGTCCTCCTGATCCGGTCCGTCCCGGACCGCCCGCACGCACGGCGCCGCCCCTCTCGTGGGCGGGCCGGACGACGGTGGCCGGCAGAACCAGTTGTATTCAGCAGCTATATGACGAGCGTCTGCCTGTGTCCGCCTGCGGTCAACACGAGTGCCACCGGTCCACGGGGTGGCGTCGGCTGCTTTCGGCCGCGGTTTCCCGCTTCGTAAAGCGTTCGTATACGGCCGCCGGACCTCCGCGACCCTTCCGAGCACGGCTTTCGCGCCCGGCGGGCGGGCGGTATTCGGCCACGGGCAAATTCTTGCCCAACCAGGTCGGCGGCTCCCCCGCGCGGCCTCGCGCCGGAGCCGCCCCCGCTCCCCAGTATGCGACCGGGGAGCGGGGGCGGCAGCGGCCGGAAAGGCGCGGGTCAGGGGTAGGAGACCACCGTCGACGGCACGGTGGCGGTGCCGGAGGTCGGGGCGCCGGTGCCGTTGACGACGTGCGCGTACTGGCCCTGGCCGCCGAGCGAGACGACCAGGAGGTGGTGGAACCGCACACCCGGCACGGTGGGCGCGGCGAAGCCGTGCTCCTGCACGATGGACGGGGCGACGTTGTAGTAGCAGTAGCTGCCCAGGCCCCAGCCCTCGTGCGCGGTGACGTGGTCGGCGACCTTGTACGCGGCGTATCCCCTGGTGGAGCCGTTCTGGATGGCGGCCTGGTCGGGGGCGTCGTACGCCTTCTCGTTCTGGTAGAAGACCGTGCGGCCCCGTTCGCCGTTCCACTGCACGTCGTACTTGTTGAAGTGCTCCACGAACAGGCCGGTCGCGAGGACGTCGTCCCCGTTGACGACGACGCCGTAGTCGGCGCGGTTGGTCTCCCATCCGACGCCGTCTCCGTGGTCGGCGCGCCACACCCAGGTGTGGTCGACGATCGTGTGGTCGCTGTTGACGACGATGCTGGTGGTGGCCCGGCCGGCGCCCGCCCCGCCGATCCGGACGAACAGGTCCTGGACGGTGGTCGGGTTGGCGGCGTGCGCGGCGCCCGCGCCCTCGGGGCCGATCTCCACCAGGACCGGGGAGTTCACCGGCCCGGCGTCGACGAGGATCCCGGCCAGCCGTATCCCGTCCACGTCGGCCGTTCGCAGCGCGGCCGCCCCGCCGCCGGGGACGAGCGTGGGGTATCCGATGCCGAGTACCACCGTGTTCGCCCGCCCGACCTCGATCGGCCTGTCGAGGTGGTAGACGCCCGGCGTGAGCAGGAGGTTCAGCCCCTGGGCGAGGGCGGCGTTGATGCTCTCCGCCGAGTCGCCCTCCTTGGCGATGTGGAACGCGGACAGGGAGAGCGACTCGCCCTGCGGGGTGCCCCTGCCCCAGCTGGTGCCGCGCGCCTCGGTGCGCAGCGCGGGCACGAAGACCCGGTACTCGCCGCCGTCGAAGTGGAGGAAGGGCTTCTCCCGGGAGACCGGGGTGGTCTCCAGCGTGGTGTACGGCGGGTCGGGGAAGGCGTCCGCGGGGGCGCCCTCGACGCCGGACTGCACCATGTTCCAGACCCCGTTGAGCCAGCCGCCGACGGCGCTGTCGCGGGTGTACCACTGCTGCTGCGAGTACGGCCGCACGGTGCCGTCGATCCGGCTGTCGGCGATGTAGCCGCCGCTCGCCCATCCGTAGCCGTCCGGCGAGAGGTTGAGGTCGCCGCGCACGTGCATGCGCCGGAACGGGGCCGCCTGCGAGACCGCCCACCGGTTGGTTCCGCTGACCGGGGCGAGCGAGAGGTTCTCCGCCGAACGCCAGAAGTTCTGGGTGGCGTTGCCCCCGAACCAGCCCGCGTCGACGGTGACGTCACCGTTGATATGGGTGTCGTCGGGCGACAGGCCGAGGCCCATGATCGAGGTGTAGAAGCCGAGCTGGGCGTTGAGGCCGCTGTAGGTGCCGGGCTTGAGGAGCAGGGCCCAGCGGCCCGTGCCGAACTGCGCGGACTCCTGCTGCCGGAAGACCTCGTCCAGTCTGGCCTGGATGCCCGGCGTTGAAGGGTCGAAGACAATGACATGCGGCCCGAAGTCCGGGTCCGCGGCATCCGTGGCCTCGGCGCGGTGGGCGGGCCGGGCCTGCGGAGGGGTGGCGGCCGCGACCGCCGGGTGGGCGAGCAGACCGCCGACCGGAACCGCCAGTGCGGCGGCGAGCGCGGTACGGCGGGCCATGGACGTCTTCACGGCGGACTCGGGCGTGGGGGGAAGCTGCGCTGACATGGGCCTCTTCTCACGTGGGGGGCGGCTCGGGGCACGTACGCCCGGGAGGGCGCGCGTGGGAGGAGTGGCACGATCCTGCGTTCATGACTTGAACGAGCTTGGCCGAGAGAGCGCTCTCTCGCGTTGGATGATTGTGCCTTCTGTAAGAAGGAGTCAAGAGTCGTGCACGGGCCCGCCCCGCCGCGGCCCTATCGGCCGGTCATCTCCGCCGTGATGGCCCACCGTTCGTGGTCGCGCCAGGCGCCGTCGATGAGGAGGAAGTCCGGCGAGAAGCCTTCGAGGCGGAAGCCGGCCCGCCGGACCAGCCCGATCGAACCGGCGTTCTCGGGCTGGATGTTGGCTTCCAGGCGGTGCAGTCCGAGCGGGCCGAAGGCGTGGTCCAGGACCAGCCGCATCCCCTCGCCGAGCAGGCCGCGCCCGGCCGCGTGGGCGAAGGCCCCGTAGCCGAGGGCGCCGCACCGGAACGCGCCGGTGACGATGTTGTTGATGTTGATGAACCCGGCGATCGCGCCCGCCCGGCCGCCCGTGCCGCCGCGCTCGCAGACGAGGAAGCCCGCCCTGGCCGGGTCGCCGGTCAGCCGGTCCGCGTACGCGGTGTACGCGGCGGTGTCCTCGGGCGGGAACAGCCAGGGCCGGTGCAGCTCCCGGCTCTCCCGTGCGCGGGCGGTGAACTCCTCGGCGTCGCCCGGGGTGAAGGGGCGGATGCCCACCCGCCGCCCCTCGGCCAGATAGTCGCGTTCGGTCATCCGGCCACCCTAAGGGCCGTTCAGTCCAGCCCGCCGCCGACCACCGGGAGCTCCAGCACGCCGGTGTCCTGCGGGGCGCTGACGACCGTGACCGGCTTGATCCCCCGGTTGCCGGAGTACGCGGTGTCGCTCGCCGCGATCGCGAATTCGAGCCGGTGGCCCGTCTCGTAGCGGTGGACGATGCCCGGGAGCCGTACCGTGAACGGGCGGGTGACATCGGGCACCCGTACCGGTGCGACCAGCCGGTTGACCAGGTTCCTGGTGCCGTCCGGGGCGACGTCGTAGACCTTGGCGAACAGGACGAGCCGGTCGGCGGCGTCGCCGCTGTTCTGGACCCGCTCCGTCGCCGGCGAGACGACCTTCAAGGTGGCCTTCGGCGCGCCGACGACGTCGACGGGGGACGTCAGCGGGGCACTCGTCCAGCCGAGGTACGTGCCCTTGATGTCGTAGGGCTTCGGGTCGGGCAGCCCGATGACCCCGGCGAGCGAACTCTCCGAATGACTGGTCGGAACAAGCCAGTTGGCGTACTGACGGCTGCCCCGGACGACCTCGGACCGGTCCCCGACGAGCTTGCCGTCGCCGGAGAGGTACATCGTCCGCGACAGGGCCGGTACGGAGGACGCCGTGCCGTACCCGCTCCGCCAGTCGCGGTAGTAGGCGAAGGCGGGGCCGGTGTCGGCGCTCCGGTCGCCCCGGAGGTAGCGGTCGAACCAGGCGAGGACGCGCCGGCCGACGTAGCTGCCCTCCAGATTGCCCTGGCCCAGGTCGAGCTCGCCGGGCTTCTGGCCGCCGCTGTGGCCCCAGGACTGCCAGATCATCCTGGTGGTGGTTCCCTGAGCCCTGAGCTTCTCGTAGGTGGCGGTGGCCTCGTTCAGGTTGAACAGGCTGTCGGTCTGGCCCTGGACGATCAGGGTGGGCGCCTTGACCTTGCCGAGGTGGTCGACGGGGGAGACGCTGCGCGCGTAGTCGAGCATCGCGGTGGTGCGGTCGGCCGGGAAGCTTCCGGAGTTGAGCAGCCGGACGGTGTCGCAGGCGCGGGTCGCGAAGTGCAGGCAGGCGAGGTTGTTGAAGCGGGACGGGTCCAGGCTCGCGTTGAGGAGGGTCTGCCCCTCCCCCATCAGGTAGAAGCCGTTGGTCCACTGCCACTTGAAGACCCCGGCGGTGTCGGAGGAGACCCCGGTGCGGGCGTCCGCGCTGTTCGGGGCGAGCGCGTACGCGAGGTCGTTCCAGGTGATCAGCGGGACGAGGGCGTCGACCCGGTGGTCGACGGAGGCGGTGGCCAGTTGTACGGCGCCGCCGTACGAGCCGCCGATCATGCCGACCCGGGGGTCGCCCGCGCCGTCCTGGACGACGTAGTCGGCCCGGGTTCCGTCGTCGGCGGCGCGGGTCCCGGCGAGGAAGTCGATGAGACCGGCGGCCGCCCGGCCGTCGACGGCCGGGTCGTCGAGGGTGATGAGGCAGCCCGACTTCCCGAAGCCGAGGCCTGAGTAGACCAGGCCGACGTAGCCGCGCGAGGCGAACGCCTTGCCGATGGCGTCGGTCGTGCCGTCCGACTTGCTGCCGCCGAAGCCGTTGGTGGCGAGGACGGCGGGGGCCGGGTGGCCGGCGTCGGCCCCGGCGGGGCGGTACAGGTCCGCGTCGACGGTGCAGGAGCGGTCACCGGCCCGGACGGTGAACTTCAGCGGGGTGACGGTGTACCCGCCCGCCCCGTCGGCGGTCGCCCGCGCCGCACCGGTGAGGACCAGCGGTGCGGCGAGGGCGGCCCCGGCCACCCAGGCGATCGACCTGCGGGAGGACGTCCGGTACCCGGACCGGGGGCGGGACACAGCACGCGACACGAGGACCTCCACACCGAGAGCGCCTTACCGAACGGTAAGTGACGGAACGCGCTCATGCTGTGACGGTGTCGCGGGGCTGTCAACGTCCCGGACGGCGATTCCTGAACACTGCTCAACTTCTTTACGAATCGCCGTGGTTCAGCGCAGCGCCGGCTCCTCGACGGTGAGGGTGGCGGGACCGCCGTCCGCCGGGGCGTCCAGCACCGCGGACACCCCGAGCGGAACGGTGAGCGAGGTCGGCCCGTGGCCGAAGCCCAGCTCCTCGACGACCGGCACGCCCAGCGGGCCCAGCCGGTCGGCGAGCACGGCCCGTACCCGCTCGTACGGCCCGCAGCCCGCCCACGACCCGCAGACCACTCCGGCGATCCCGTCCAGCGCCCCGGCCCGCAGCAGCTGGGTGAGGATGCGGTCGAGGCTGTACGGGTCCTCTCCGGTGTCCTCGATCGCCAGCAGCCCGCCGCGCGCCGAGGACCGGGCGGACGGTGTGCCGAGGTCGGCGGCGAGCAGGCTGACGCAGCCGCCGTAGACGATGCCGCGGGCCCGGCCGGGCACCAGCGCACGCGCGGTGGGCAGGCCGAGCGTCCGCACCGACTCGGGCGCGAACAGGGTGGCCCGCAGCGACTCCTGGGTGTCCGGGTCCTTGAGGAAGGTCTCCGTCCCGGCCATCGGGCCGTGCAGGGTGACGATCCCCGCCTGGCGGGCGAACGCCTCGTGGAGCACGGTGACGTCGCTGTAGCCGACGAACACCTTCGGCCCGGCCGCGCGCATCGCCGCCCAGTCGACGAGGTCGGCCATCCGGTGGGCGCCGTACCCGCCGCGGGCGCAGATCACCGCGTCCACGGACGGGTCGCACCAGGCGGACTGGAGGTCGGCGGCCCGTGCCTCGTCGGTGCCCGCGAGGTAGTCGAGCCGGGGGTGGACCGCCCGCGCGTGCGGGGCCTCGACGACCTCCAGGCCCCAGCCGCGCAGGATGTCCAGCCCCGCCTCCATCCGGTCGGCCGGGACCGGGCCGCTCGGCGACACGACGGCGACCCGGGCCCCGGGGCGCAGCCTCGCGGGGCGGGTCAGCGGTTCGAGGGTCACCGCTTCAGCTCCAGTCGGGGTACGTCGGCGTGCTCGGCGCCGAAGGCCTGCCCGTACAGGGAGAGTTCGGCCTCCAGCGCGCGGACCATGGTGTCGGCGCGGCGGAAGCCGTGGCCCTCGCCCTCGAAGGTGAGGTAGGCGTGCGGGATGCCGCGTCCGTCGAGCGCGGCGAGGAAGCGTTCGCACTGGACGGGCGGGCAGATCGGGTCGTCCAGCCCCTGGAGCAGCAGGAAGGGGGTGGTGAGCCGGTCGACGCGGGCGATCGGGGAGCGGTCGCGGTAGCGGTCCGGGACCTCGGCGAGCGGGCCGACCAGGGACTCCAGGTACTGGGACTCGAAGTCGTGGGTCTCGCCGGTCCCCCAGCCGGTCAGGTCGAGGATCGGGTAGATGATCGTCCCGCAGGCGTAGACGTCGGTTCCGGTCAGCGAGGCGGCGGTGGTCCAGCCGCCGGCGCTGCCGCCGCGGATGGCGAGCCGGCGCCGGTCGGCGGTGCCCTCCTTCGCCAGTGCCTCGGCGACGGCGGCGCAGTCCTCGACGTCGACGACGCCCCACTGGTCGCGCAGCCGGTTGCGGTACTCCCGGCCGTAGCCGGTGGAGCCGCCGTAGTTGACCTCGGCGACGCCGATGCCGCGCGAGGTGAAGTAGGCGATCTCCAGGTCGAGCACGAGGGCGGCGTGGCCGGTGGGGCCGCCGTGCGCCCAGACCACGTAGGGCGGCAGCTCTCCGGCGGGGCCGGTGTGGCCGGGGTTGCGCGGCGGGTAGAGGTGGGCGTGGATCTCGCGTCCGCCGGGGCCGGTGAAGGTGCGCTGTTCGGGCATCGGGTAGTACACGGGGTCGACGACGTCCCGGTGCGGCGCGCCGATGACCCGGGTGCGGCCGGTCGCGGTGTCCAGTTCGACCACTTCGTACCCGCTGTACGGGCTCGCCGCCACGCCGACGACGCGGCTGCCGTGCACGGCGAGGGTCTCGGCCCATTCGGTCCGGGGCCCGGCGACGTCGACGAGTTCGCCGGTCCGGGGGTCGAGGATGCCGAGCGTGGTGGTGCCCTTGCCGTGGATGGTGGCGATCAGCCCGTTGTCCAGCGGCCGGAACCAGGCGAGGCCGATCTTCCAGAGGGGGCCGGCGAACTCCTGCTCGCGGGGGCAGAGGGCGATCGCGCCCCGGTCCGGGTCGTCGCGGTAGAGGTTCCACCAGCCGCCGCGGTCGCTGGCGAACAGCAGCCGCCCGTCGGCGTCCCACTCGATCTGCGGCACCGACTCCTCGGGTCCGCCGAGGTGGGACCGGGTGCGGTGGAAGGTGCCGTCCTCGGCCACGTCCGCGAGCATCACCTCGGTGCCGTCCCACGGCATCCGGGGGTGGTCCCAGGCGATCCACGCCACCTGTGTGCCGTCCGGCGAGAGCTTGGGGCCGGTGACGAAGCGGTGGCTGTCGTCACCGAGTTCGCGGACGGCCCCGCGGTCGTCGGCGGCCGAGCCGTCGAGCGGCACGGCGGCGATCACCCGGCGCAGTTCGGTGGGGCCCTCGCCGGTGAACTCCTCCAGGACGCACCAGACCTCGCCCCGCCCGACATGGAGCTGCGGGTCGGCCCAGCGCAGTCCACCGCCGGTGGCCGAGAGCGGGGTGAGCGGGCGGGGCGCGTCCGGCCCGTCGGGGGCGTAGGCGTAGAGCCGCTGGTCGGCGAAGTGGACGAAGACGATCAGCGGGCCGCCCTCGGCGCGGGCGGTTCCGGCCCAGGGCACTCCGCCGTATTCGATGACCCGGCTCCGTACGTTCCACGGGGCGGGCAGGACGGACCCGGTCGTGCCGTCGGCCCGGCGGCGGACCAGGGCGCGGCGGCCGGACTCGGCGGGGCGCGGTTCCGTCCACCACACCTCGTCGCCGACGGTGCCGACGTACTCCGGGCGGCCGTCCTGGGAGGCGGCGAGCGCGGCGTCGATCGGCGAGGGCCAGGTTCCGTGGGGCCCGGTGTGCTGCATGTGTCGATTCCCCCTCTGCCGTCAGGCAGTACGCAGGTAGTGGTCGAGGACGCGGACGCCGAAGTGCAGGGCGTCGACCGGGACGCGTTCGTCGACTCCGTGGAAGAGCGCCTGGTAGTCGAAGCCGATGGGCAGCCTCAGCGGCGAGAAGCCGTAGCCGGTGATGCCGAGCCGGGAGAACTGCTTGGCGTCGGTGCCGCCCGACATGCAGTACGGCACGACGTGGCCGTCCGGGTCGAAGCGCTCGATCGCGGCGCGCAGTTTCGCGAAGGTGGGCGAGTCGACGGGGGCCTGGAGCGGGATCTCCCGGTGGTGGAACTCCCAGTCGACGTCGGGGCCGGTCAGCCGGTCCAGGGTGGTGTGGAACTCGTCCTCGCCGCCGGGCACCATCCGGCCGTCGACGAACGCGGTGGCGTGGCCCGGGATGACGTTGACCTTGTACCCGGCGTCCAGCATCGTCGGGTTGGAGCTGTTGCGGACGGTGGGCGCGACCAGGTCGGCGGCGGGGCCGAGCTTGCCGAGCAGTTCGTCCACGTCGAAGCCGGGGGCGTCGAGGTCGGCGCGGATGCCGTGGAGGGCGGCGATCTCGGTGAGCGCGGCGCGGACCGTGGGGGTGAGCCGGACGGGCCATTCGTGGGCGCCGATCCGGGCGACGGCGGCGGCGAGCGCGCTGACCGCGTTGTTCCGGTTGACCTTGGAGCCGTGTCCGGCCTTGCCGTGCGCGGTGAGTTTCAGCCAGGCGGTGCCGCGTTCCCCGGCGGCGATCGGGTAGAGCGGCATGTCGGGTCCGGCGTGGAAGGTGAAGGCGCCGGACTCGCTGATGCCCTCGGTGCAGCCCTCGAAGAGATCGGCGTGCCGGTCGGCGAGGAAGCCCGAGCCGTCGTCGGCGCTGGCCTCCTCGTCGGCGGTGTACGCGATGACGATGTCGCGGCGGGGCCGGATCCCGGCCCGCGCCCAGCCGCGTACGACGGCCAGGACCATCGCGTCCATGTTCTTCATGTCGATGGCGCCGCGTCCCCAGACGACGCCGTCGCGGACCTCGCCGGAGAAGGGGTGCACGGTCCAGTCGGCGGCCTCGGCCGGGACCACGTCGAGGTGGCCGTGGACGAGGAGGGCGTCGGCCGAGGGGTCGGTGCCGGGGATGCGGGCGACCACGTTGGTGCGTCCGGGGGTCCGCTCCAGCAGGGTCGGCTCGATCCCGGCGGCGGCCAGCCGCTCGGCGACGTACTCGGCGGCCGGCCGTTCCCGGCACTCGCCGTCGCCCCGGTTGGTGGTGTCGATCCTGATCAGCTCGGAGGTGAAGGCCACCGATTCGTCGAGCGCCTGCCGGTCGACGCCGTCCTGGGTACCGGTCGCCTCAGCCATACTGTTCCTCCACGGCGGACGACACGATCGTCGTCACGGCCTTGAACGTGCGGATTCCTTCGTACATCGTCGCGCTGGTGTAGGCGACGCGCCGTTCACCGCTGGGCGCCACGCCGGGGACGACGGTGGCCGCCTGGGCCAGGTGCTCGGCGTCGAACTCCAGCTCCACGGTGAAGGGGCCGCCCGCGACGGGTTCGTACCGTCCGGCGAGCGCGGTGGCCTCCTTGGCGGCGGCCCTGATGTCGGCCGCGGTACGGGCCGGGGTGCGGCAGACCGCCGCGTACCGGGACACGTAGTCCTTGACCGCGACCTTGCGCGCCGCCGGGGCGTACCCCTCCGCGTCCACGCAGGTCAGGTTGTCGCCGGTGACCAGGACGACGGGGACCCCGTACTCGGCGACGACATGGGCGTTGAGCAGGCCCTCGCTGGCGCGGGCGCCGTTGAGCCAGACCCCGGTGATGGAGTTGGCGAGGTAGGTGTGGGCGAGGACCCCTTCCGCGCCGGCGCCGGTGTGGTAGCCGATGAAGGCGATGGCGTCGACGTCACCGTGCTGGATGCCCTCGACCATGGAGAGGGACTTGTGCCGCCCGGTGAGCATCTCGACCCGGTCGTCGAGCCGCTCCAGCAGGAGGTTGCGCATGGACCAGTGGGCCTCGTTGACGAGTACCTCGTCCGCGCCGCCGTCGTGGAAACCGAGCACCGCCGCGTTCACGTCGGAGGTGAACATGGCGCGGCACCGCTCCCACTGGGGCGTGCCCGGCAGCACGTCGGCGGGCCAGGTGACGCCGGTGGCGCCTTCCATGTCCGCGCTGATCAGGATCTTCATGCCGGGCCACGGTACGCGCCCGAGAACCGCCAGGCCAGAGCCACGGGCACGTTCAATGGTCCAGTCCTCCGAAGGGTGTGCGACGCACACCGCGAACGGGCGCATCACGGACACCGACCCCCGCGGGAGCGGCGCCGGGGCGCCGGGGCCGCCTTGACACATTCCACTACCCCAGACCATGATTCCATTAATTGACTAATGGAATTGAGGCGAAGTGCATGGCAGACGCATTGACTCCGGCCGGCTCGTCCGGTGCCTGGGCCCTGGAGGCCCGTGGCCTGGGTAAGCGCTACCGTCGCGGCCGGGCGCTGGAGGATGTCTCCTTCCGGCTGCCGGCCGGCCGGATCTGCGGCCTGGTCGGCCCCAACGGAGCCGGGAAGAGCACCCTGCTCGGCATCGCGACCCGTCAGGTGCAGCCCACGGAAGGCAGCCTGAGCATCTTCGGCGTGCCGGTGGACGACCCCCGGGCGATGCCGAGATTCGCGTTCCTCGGCCAGGACAAGCCGCTGTTCAAGCGGTTCACCGTGGCCGAGACCCTGCGCATGGGCAGCGAGCTCAACCCCAACTGGGACGCCGCCTCGGCGGAGCGGATCGTCCGGGCGGGCCAGGTGCCGATGGACGCCAGGGTCGGCACGCTCTCCGGCGGCCAGCGGACCCGCGTCGCGTTCGCCCTCGCCTTCGGCAAGCGGCCCGACCTGCTGCTGCTCGACGAGCCGATGTCGGACCTCGACCCGCTGGCCCGCCACGACATGAGCACACTGCTGATGTCCGAGGCGGTCGAGCACGGCACCACCGTCGTCATGTCCTCCCACATGCTCTCCGAGCTGGAGGACATGTGCGACTACCTGCTGGTGCTCGCGGGCGGCCGGCTCCGGATGGCGGGGGACGCGGACGCGCTCGTCCCGGCCCACGCACTGGTGACCGGACTCGCCGCGGACGGCGATCCCGCCGCCCTGCTCGCCCCCCACACGGTCATCGAGTACCGCGTCCAGGGCCGGCAGTTCCACGCGCTGGTCCGGCCCCAGGGCCCGCTGTCCGGCGACTGGGTGGTCGCCGAACCCAGCCTGGAGGAAGTCCTCCTGGCCCATCTGCGCTCGCCGCAGGCGCCCCCCTTGTTCACACCCGGTGCCCGTACCGAGGCCGAAGGGAGCCACACCGCATGAGCACCACCCTCACCGAAGCCCCCCGGTCCAACGACACCACCAAGCCGCGGCTGCTGCGCGGGCTGAGCTGGCTCGTCGTACGCCAGCACCGGGGCGCCCTGCTCACCCTGCTCGGCGCGACCGTACTCGGCTCGCTCTGGATCGTGTACGAGCGCAGCGGCATGAAGGACGTCCTGGAGGCCGCGGGCTGGCCGGCGAAGGACGTCATGTCGCTGAACTTCGACTCCGACGGCGTGAACCTCGTCGTCAGCGCGCTCGGGGCGCTGCCGCTGCTGCTCGCCGTCTTCGTCGGCGCCCCGCTGATCGCGGGCGACAAGGAGAACGGCACCGCGCAGCTGGTCACCACCCAGTCCGTGACGCGCGGACGCTGGGCGGTGGCGAAGCTCGCCTGGACCTACGGCGCGGTGCTGGTGACCGGCGTGGTGCTGTCGGCGGTCTTCACCTGGTGGTGGAAGCCCTACCGCTCGGTGTTCCCGTACGACTGGGCGAGCGGGTCGATCTTCGACACCACCGGACCGGTGCTCCCCGCGTTCTGCCTCTTCCTGACCGCCGCGGGCGTCACCATCGGCGTACTGGTGCGCCGGACCCTCCCGGCGATGGCGGCCGGACTCTTCTTCTCCTGGGCCTTCGGGGTGTTCTGGGACCGGATGATCGTCAACCTCGCCTCGACCCGCACGCTCGTCTACCCGCTCGACGACGACATGCCCGCCCGGCTGAACGAGTCGCTGGAGGTGGACCGGTGGATCGGCTCCGCCGACGGACACCTCTACGGCTGGGGCCTGTGCTCCAAGACCACCGAGAAGGCGTCGAACGCGTGCATCGAGAAGCACGGCATCGTGAACAATGTCTACGAGTACCTGGAGTACGACCAGATGGGCGGCATGCAGTGGCTCGGGGCGGCCCTGCTGCTCGCGGGCACCGCGGTGCTCACCGCGTTCGTCCTGTGGCGGGTGTCCCGTCGCCCGCTCTAGAGCCTGGCAGATGGGAAGGTGAAGGCAGTGGTCGTGTTCCGGATCGACCGGCGCAGCGGAGTGGCGACGTACCTCCAGATCGTGCGCCAGGTCGAGCAGGCACTGCGGATGGGTGCCCTGGAGGAGGGTGACCGGCTGCCCACGGCCGCGCAGGTGGCGGCCGACACCAAGGTCAACCCGAACACCACGCTCAAGGCGTACCGGGAGCTGGAGCGGGCGGGTCTCGCCGAGGTGCGGCAGGGGGCGGGCACCTTCATCACCCGCACCCTCGTCCCGCCCCAGGCGGGCACCGACTCCCCGCTGCGCGCCTCGCTCACCGAGTGGCTGACCGAGGCGAAGGGGCAGGGACTCAGCGGCCAGGAGGTGGACGCCCTCTTCCGCTCGGCGTACGCGGCCGTGTACCCGCCCGGGGCGGACACCGGCTGACCACGCGCTCCGGTACGTACGGCCGCTCCGGCCCCCGGCAGGGGACCGGAGCGGCCTTCGTTCACCGCGCCGCCGGGTAGTCGCCGGTGGCGCCGTCGGTCCGTTCGCGCAGCAGGTCCGCGTGGCCGTTGTGACGGGCGTACTCCTGGATCATCACCAGGTACACCCAGCGCAGGCTGACGGTCCGGCCACGGGTGGCCGAGACGAACGTCTCGTCGAGCCCGCGCCCCGCCACCACGGCCTCGCACGCCGCGACCTCGTCGCGGTAGCGGGCGAAGTCGCGCTCCGCGTGCGCGGCGTCGACGCCCTCCAGCCCCTCGTCGCCGTCGTCCGGTCCGGTGAAGACGTCGCCGAGCGGCTCACCGGCGAAACTGCGGCGGAACCACCAGCGTTCGATCTCCGCCATGTGCCGGACCAGGCCGAGGAGGCTGAGGCCGGACGGTTCGGCGGCGGTCCGCGCGAGCCGGGCCGGGTCGAGCCCGGCGCACTTGGTGAGCAGCGTCTCCCGGTGCCAGCGCAGCCAGCCGTCGAGCAGCACGCGCTCGTCGGCGGCGCTCGCCACGTTCAGCTGGTCGCCGCCCGGGGTCGTACGGTCGACCCGGGGCGCCGTCCACGTCCTCCCGTCCATTGCGGGTCACTCCCCGGTGGCGCCGTCGAGGCGCTCGCGGAGCAGGTCGGCCTGGCCGTTGTGGCGGGCGTACTCCTCGATCAGATGGGTGAGGACGTACCGGAGCGAGAACACCTCCTCGCCGTGACTCCCGGTGATGTCGAGGGAGTCGGCGGCCTCGACGGTGGCCCGGGAGCGGGCGCACTCCTCCTCCCAGATACGGAACGCCTCGGCGGGATCGGCGTCCGCCACGTCGAACTCGGCGAACTCTCCGGGGTTCGGCCCCGGCCAGTGCGGCGGTGCCACCTCCTCCTTCAGCACCCGCCGGAACCACGAGCGTTCGACCTCGGCGAGATGGCGCACGAGCCCGAGCAGGGTCAGGTCCGAGGGCGGCACGGCTGCCGTCCGCAGCTGCGCGGCGGTGAGCCCGGCGCACTTCATGGCCAGGGTCTCCCGCTGGTACTGGAGGAAGCCGCTCAGTGACGCACGCTCGTCGCCCACCTGCGGGGGCCTGCTTCTCGCATCGTCGGTCATCGCGTCATCATGCCAAGCCCGGTTCCCGGTGCGCCCGTGGTTTCCGACGGGCGCACCGGGTGCGGCCGTTGCTCAGGTGCGGCCCAGGACGAACCAGCGGGCGGGCAGTTCGACGCGGGCCCCGTCGGGCAGGTGCACGGTCTGCACCAGGGCGCCCGCACCGTCCGCCAGCAGGGTGAGGCCGGTCTCCCCGAGCAGTCGGCGCACCTCCTCCTCCGTGGCCTCGGCGGGCCGGAGCCCGTGCTCCAGGACCCGGCGCAGCTTCTCCGGCGGGCCGTCCGGGCCCTGGGCCACCTGCCGGAGCACGTCCTTGGAGGCGGGGGTCGGTTCGGTCACGAAGGCCCTCCCCCGTTTCCCGACCAGCGTGGCGACCGCCGCGGCGACGGCGGGCCGGGCCCCGGGCTCGCTCTGGTGGATCACCGCGCGCAGGTAGACGTGGGCGTCGCCGATCCGTTCGTGCAGCGCGGCCACGGCCGCCGCGTCGACCAGGTCGAGCTGGGCGAACTCGGCGGCGCCCCCGGGGTCGGCGCGGCGGGCGTGCGCGACGGCCGCGTGGGAGAGGTCCACTCCTATCGCGCGGACGAAGCGGGTGGCGAGGTAGCGGGTCTGGGTTCCGTTGCCACAGCCGAGGTCGAGGACGGGCAGCGCGGGGTCGGCGTACGGCAGCAGCCGTTCGATGTCGGGGGCGGCGGTGACGGACGGGTCGGCGTCCCAGATCGCGTCGCCCGGAGTGTCCGAGGTGGCGGCCCAGTAGCCCTCCCACGCCTCGCGGTACCGCTGTGACACGTCCATGCGCACTCCCTGCTGTCCGTCCCGGGTGGTCCCCCGCGTCCGGGACCGGCCTACCGTCCCGGCACGGCCGGGGCAAGGGGGCGTGCGGTGAACCTTCCGCGGCCGGTCCGTGCGCCGGTCACCGGGCGGGGCGCGGCGCCGGGTCGATCGCCTGCTCGAACCAGACGGTCTTGCCGTGCCCGGTGCTGCTGGTGCCCCAGGTCCGGGCGAGGCTGCTCACCACCCGCAGGCCGCGCCCCGACTCGTCGTCGTGGGCGGCGTCGAGCAGGGTGGCCGGCGCGGGCTCGTCGTCACGGACCTCGCAGAGCAGGGCGTCGGTGCGGACCAGCCGCAGCTCGACGGGGCGGCCGCCGCGGGCGTGCCGTACGGCGTTGGTGACGAGCTCGCTGACCATCAGTTCGGCCGTCTCCACCGCGTCCGGCAGCCCCCAGTCGCGCAGCCGGCCGCGCACCAGGCGCCGGGCCCGGGCCACCTCGCGCGGGTCGGGGGCGAGGTGCCAGGAGGCGACGTGGTCCTCCGGGATTCCGTTGAGCCGGGCCATCAGCAGGGCGACGTCGTCCTTGCGCCCGCCGGCCGGGTTCAGGGCGCGGATGATCGCGTCGCAGGCGTCGTCCATGGAGGCGGCGGGGTGGGCGGCAGAGGCGCAGAGCGCGGCCAGTCCGGCGCCGATGTCCTGGCCGCGCACCTCGACCAGCCCGTCGGTGCAGAGGATCAGCCGGTCGCCGGGGCGGACCCGTACGGTGGCGGACCGGAAGGCGACGCCGCCGACACCGATCGGGGCGCCGGTGGGCAGGTCGAGCAGCTCCGCCCGGCCGTCCTCGGCATGGACCAGCACGGGCGGGATGTGGCCCGCGTTGACCAGCTGCACCTCGGAGCCGATCGGGTCGTAGACGGCGTAGAGGCAGGTCGCCAGATACTGCTCGCCGAGGCGCTGGGCGAGGTCGTCGAGATGGCGCAGCAGCTGGGCGGGGGCCATCTCCATCGTCGCCATGGTCAGCACAGCGGTGCGCAACTGGCCCATCATCGCCGCCGAGTTGAGCCCGTGGCCCATGACGTCGCCGACGACGAGCGCGGTCCGGGAGCCGGGCAGTTTCACCGAGTCGAACCAGTCGCCGCCGACCCGGCCGAGCCGGGCGCCGGGCAGGTACCGGGTGGCGATGTCGCAGCCGGCCATCCGGGGCGCGATCCGGGGCAGCATGCTGTCCTGGAGGGTCTCCGCGACGTTCTCCTGGTAGGTGTACATCCGGGCGTTGTCGAGCACGAGACCGGCGCGGGCGGCGAGTTCGGCGCCGGTGGTGCGGTCCATGTCGTCGAAGGGCTCGCGGTCGGGGCGGCGCATCAGGACCATGAAGCCGAGGACCACGCCGCGCGCCTTGAGCGGCACGATGAGCAGCGAGCGGTGGGTGATCAGCGGGCGCAGGTCGCGCTTCTCGAACTCGCCGGAGATCCGGTTGCTGAGCTCCTCGTCGACGTACGGGACGAGCACGGGCTCACCGGTGACCATGCAGCGGAAGAACGGGGTGTGCTCGGGGAAGGCGATGGACTCGCCGACGGGGACGGTGTCGTCCCAGCGGCCCGGCTCGTCGTTGTGCTCGACCCAGACCCGGTGCCAGACGGTGGTGACGTCGGGCGGCCCGTCCGGGAACCCCTCCCCGGCCAGCACGGCGGCGCGCAGGTGGGTTCCGGCGAAGTCGGTGAAACGGGGTACGGCGGCGCTGGTGACCTCGCGGATGGTGCGGGCCAGGTCGAGGGAGGTGCCGATGCGGTCGCTGACCTCGTTGAGGAACTCCAGCCGTTCGCGGGCCGCCGCGTGTTCGAGGTCCGCCTCCCGGCGGGGCGCGGTGCCGGGGACGGGCGTCCGGCCGTGGTCGCCGTGCGGGGCGGGGCGGCGTGCCAGGCGGCGGGGCACGCCCCAGTCGGGGGTGACCGGAGCCTGGCTGCGGTGGCTGAACTCCAGGACGGGGTAGCCGAGTTCGAGTACCTGGTCGACGATCCGGGTGGCCTCGCCGACGCTCATGCTGGGCAGGATCTCGGGAAGGCGGCCCGCCAGTTCGCGGGAGCCGGGGAAGTCGGTGTGGAGGGCGAAGGCGGGGGCGGCCGTCCCGGCCTCCCGCCCGTCGCCGCCCAGCCTCCCGCCGTCCGCGGCGAGCACCAGGAGCCGCTCGGGCCCGGGGCCGATCAGTGGATACGCCCACCACAGGACGTCGATCCGGCCCCGTACGGGTTCGTCGAGACGGGCCCGGCCGGACATCGGGTGGTCGAGGGCCCCGCCCGGTCCGGGGCCGGGCCCCGGGTCGGATCCGTCGCCCTCCCCCGTCTCCTCCGACCGGTTCAACGCCCCGTACACCGGCAGGAGTTCGGCGGCGGGACTGCCGATCGCCGCTTGCCTGCCGACACCGAAGAGCCGTCCCGCGCCGCTCGACCAGTGGGAGATCCGCCCGTCCTGGTCGACCACCGCGACGGCGAGCGGGACCCGGCCCGTCGCGGCGTCGTACAGCACGGGCGACCGTTGGCCCGGCACCTCGCGGTCCATGGGTGGAAGGCTCCTTCCCCACCGCGACGTTCCGCGGTGCGTGATTCCACGGTACGGCCCGGCGACCGGTGTGCGCCGGTCGTCGGGCCGATCGTCGCCGGGAGCGGTTCCCCGGTCCCTCACCGATGAATACTCAGTCCTCGTGGCCGAGTTGGAGATCGCGTTCGGTCCGTCCGCCGCCCGCGACCTGGAGGACGGTGGCCACCGGCGGGTAGCCGGCCGCGATCACCGTGTACTCGCCGGTGGACAGGTCCACGAAGCGGAACGTGCCGTCGGCGCCCGTGGTGAGGGTGTCGACCACGTTGCCCGCCGCGTCCAGCAGGGTGACCCGGGCGTCCTCGACGGGCCTGCCGCCGTTGGCCCGTACGACGCCGCGCAGCACCGCGCCGCCCGCCAGCTCGATGTCCTGCCGGGTCTCCCGGGCCGCCTGCACGCTCACCGGCAGCGCGGCGGGCCGGAAGGCGGGGGCGCTGGCCGCGAGGGTGTACTCGCCCGCCACCAGTTCCGTGATCACGTAGCCACCCTCGCGGCCGCTGCGGGCGGAGGCGACGACCTCGCCGCGGACGTCGGTGAGGGTGACGGAGGCGTCGCGCACCGGGGTGCCGTCGGCGGTGGTGACGACCCCGGCGAGGCGCCCGGCCCCGCCGAGCACCACGTCGAGTTCGACCGGCCGTTCGCCGACGGTGACGCTGACGGCCTGCGGCTGGTGTCCGCCCGCCGCGGCGATCAGGACGTACGACCCCGAACCGGGCGCGCTCAGCGCGTACCGCCCGTCGGCCGCGCTGGCGCCCCGGCCGACCTGCCGTCCCTGGACGTCGATGAGGGTGAGCGCGGCACGGGCGACCTTGGTGCCGTCGGGGTGCTGGACATGGCCGGAGACCGCGACGCCGGAGCGCGGGGAGGCGGGCGGGACGGCCCCGGTGGCCGGTGCGGCCGGGAGCGCCGGGACGGTGCGGGCGACCGGGACGGCGGGGGACTCGGTGGTGACGGACTCGGTGGTGCTGTCGGGGCTGTGGTGGGACACCAGCGGTTTCTCCTTGAGGAAGAAGGCGAAGAACAGGCCGAGCGCGAGCACCGGCACGAGGTAGAGGAAGATCCGCGGCATCGCGTCGGCGTACGCCTGGATGTAGCTGTCGCGCAGCGCGGGCTCCATCGCGTGGACGAGCTGCGGGGTGATGGACTCGGGGTCCGGGAGGTCGGCGCCGGACGGGAGCCGGACGGCGAGCGCGTCGGCGAGCCGGCCGGCGAAGAGCGTCCCGAAGACGGCGGCGCCGACGCTGCCGCCGATCTGCCGGAAGTAGTTGTTGGCGCTGGTGGCGGAGCCGATGTCGGCGGGGACGACCGAGTTCTGCACGGCGAGCACCAGCACCGGCATGACCAGTCCGATCCCGATGCCGAGTACGGCCTGCGCGATGCTGTACTCGATGCGCGGGGTGTCGACGTCGAGGAAGGAGAGCAGCCACATCCCGACCACCGAGGTCCCGCTGCCGATGATCGGGTACAGCCGGTAGCGGCCGGTGCGGGAGATCAGCTGGCCGGAGACGACGGACGCGACGACGATGCCGCCCATCATCGGGAGCATCAGCAGTCCGGACTCGGTGGCGCTGGCGCCGTCGACCATCTGGAGGAAGGTCGGCAGATAGCTGGCGGCGCCGAACAGGCCCACCCCGATGACCGCCCCGACGAGCGCGGTGACGTTGAAGATCGAGTCGCGGAACAGCCGCAGCGGGATGACGGGTTCGGCCGCCCGGCGCTCGACGGCCAGGAACAGCAGGGCCGTCGCGAGTGCTCCGGCGCCCAGCCCCAGGATCATGGGCGAGCCCCAGGCGTACTCGGTGCCGCCCCAACTGGTCAGCAGCACCAGACAGGTGGACGCGGCGGCGAGCAGCAGCGCGCCGAGGACGTCGAGCCGGGGCCGCACGGCGGGCCTGGGCAGTTTCAGTACGACGGTGATGACCGCGAAGGTGACCAGGCCGAACGGGACGTTGATGTAGAAGCACCAGCGCCAGGAGGCGTGGTCGGTGAAGAATCCGCCGAGCAGCGGGCCCGCCACCGAGGCGAGGCCGAAGGCGGCACCGATGAGTCCCATGAACCGGCCGCGTTCGCGGGGCGGCACGACGTCCGCGATGATCGCCTGGACGCCGATCATGAGCCCGCCGCCGCCGATGCCCTGGACGGCCCGGAAGGCGATCAGCTCGTCCATGGTGCGGGACCAGCCGGCCAGCGCGGAGCCGATCACGAAGACGACGATGGCGAACTGGAAGACGCCCTTGCGGCCGAAGAGGTCGCCGAGCTTTCCGTAGATCGGCAGGCCGATCGTGGAGGCGAGCAGATAGGCCGTGACGGCCCAGGACATCTTCTCCAGGCCGTGCAGCTCACCGACGATCTTCGGCAGCGCGGTGGCCACGATCATCTGGTCGAGCGCCGCGAGGAGCAGGGTGAGCATCAGCCCGATGAAGATCAGCCGGATGCGGCGGGGGTCGGTCTCCGGCCCGCCCTCACCGACGCCCCCTGCGCCCGCCTTCCCACCGGCCTCGCCCGGTGGCGCGGACGACCCGGAGCGTTGCTCCGGTAACGGCCCGACGGACCGCGGGGGCGGTACGACGACCGTACGGGCCGTCTCCTCGCCACCCGGTTCTTCCTCCAGCAGAGTCTTCCCGCCCACCACGTGTCCGCTCCCCTCGTCGCGTCTGCGCCGCCCTTTTGTCGCACTGCGCGGGGAGCGAGGCAAACGCGGCGGGGGGCGCCGACGGCGGGCGCGAAACGGTTTAAGGCCCGGTGGGAGCCGCTGCGGCGGGTGGACCGGCGCACCGGGAAAACCACCCGAACCGGTGAGGCGGATCATGGCCGTCCCGGGCCTGGTCTGGCGTTCGGACCGGGCCCGGGAGAGGCGCCGGGGCTACTTCTCCACGCGGGTGGCGAGGTTCTGCAGCAGCTCGTCGTAGATCCGGGCGAGGCCCTTGGGCGCGAAGGTCCGCTCGAAGAACCCGCCGATGCCGCCGGCGCCGTTCCAGACGGTCGAGACGACCGCCTTCGACCTGCCCTCGCCGGCCGGGGTGACGGTCCAGGTGGTGACCATCGAGGAGTTGCGGTCCTTCTCGACGAGCTGCCCGTCGGTGGGCTCGGTGACCTCCAGCAGGCAGTCGCGGACCCGCTTGCTGGTGGCCTGGAGCTTCCAGTGGACGAGGGTGCCCTCGCCGTCGCCGCCCTCGCGCACCTCGTACTCGCTGAAGTGTCCGGGCAGCACCTCGCCCCGGACCTCCTGGTAGTCGGCCAGGGCGTCGAACACCGTCTCCGCGTCCGCCGCGATGACTCGCTCCGTGGTGGCCTCGACCTGCGCCATGGCTCTTCCTCCAGCACTCGGTTGTTCGGGGGACTCCGAGCCTTCCATCTCCGGCACCGCGCTCAAAATCCGGCCCGGACGCCCGCCGCCGCCCGCTTCCGTCCGGCCCGGGACGAAGGGGAGAAAACGATCAAGGGAACAAGTGTTCTATTCTCGGGCCAGTGCTACCGAGGAGGCGTCCATGCGCTGGGACCATCTGACCGGGAACCCCGCGACGGCCGGGGACGGCGGGCTCTTCGCCGCGGACGCGGTGACCACGCGCACCGTCGACACCCCGGAGTTCCGGGGGATCACCTTCCACGAGATCCGGGCCCGTTCGATCGTGAACCGGGTGCCGGGCGCGTCCCGGATGCCGTTCGAGTGGACCGTCAATCCGTACCGGGGCTGCTCGCACGCCTGCGTCTACTGCTTCGCCCGCAAGACGCACAGCTACCTGGATCTCGACACCGGCCTCGGCTTCGACACCCAGATCGTCGTCAAGGTCAACGCCCCGGAGCTGCTGCGCGCCCAGCTCGCCTCCAGCCGCTGGCACGGCGCGCACATCGCGATGGGCACCAACGTCGACTGCTACCAGCGCGCCGAGGGCCGGTACGGCCTGATGCCCGGCATCCTCGCGGCCCTGCGCGACCACGCCAACCCCTTCTCGATCCTGACCAAGGGCACCCTGATCCTGCGCGACCTGGAGCTGCTCCGGCAGGCGGCCGAGGTGACCGAGGTCGGCGTCTCCATGTCGGTGGGCTTCGTCGACGAGACGCTGTGGCGGACCGTCGAGCCCGGCACCCCCTCCCCGGCCCGCAGGCTCGACGCCGTCCGCAGGCTGAGCGAGCACGGCATCGACTGCGGCGTCCTGATGGCCCCGGTCGTCCCGTTCCTCGGCGACCACCCCGACCAGCTGCGCGCCACGGTCCGCGCCATCGCCGCGGCCGGGGCCACCTCGGTGACCCCGCTCGTCCTCCATCTGCGCCCCGGCGCCCGCGAGTGGTACACGCAGTGGCTGGAAAAGCACCACCCCCACCTGGTCCGGCGCTACGAACGGCTGTACGCCCAGGGCGCCTACGCACCCACCTGGTACCAGCGCCGCATCACCCGGTACGTCCACGAGCTGGCGGCCGAGTACGGCATCGGCCCCGCCCGCCGCGGGGCCGCCCGGAAGCTCCCCGCCCGCGAGGAGCGGCCCGCCACGCCAGACGGCCCCGGCCCCACCCAGCTGTCCCTGCTCTGACCCGGCACCCCGCCGCTCGGGCGGCCGGACGCAAGCCGGACGGGCAAACGGGTCAACTCTCCACACAACAGGTCCTACCCGGCGCGAATGCGGGGAGCATGCGGCGGGGGCCGTGCCCCCGCGCAGCCGTCTTTCCCCCACCTCGGGAGGCCATATGACGAAACGTCCGGGAATTCTTCTCACCATCGGTGCGACGGTCGCCGGTCTGGTGACCGCCGCACCGCCCCCGGCGACCGCCGACGGGGGCGCCCGGCCCGCCGCCGCGCAGCTCCGCTGGACCGACTGCGGCACCAAGGCGTATCCGCGGCTCCAGTGCGCGAAGGTCACCACCCCGCTCGACCATGACAATCCGTCGGGCCGGCGGATCACGCTCGCCCTGTCCCGCGTCCCGCACACCTCGAAGAACTTCCAGGGCCCCCTGCTCGTCAACCCGGGCGGTCCCGGCGGCAGCGGCCTGACGATGGCCGGATTCGTGGCGTCCGCGCTGCCGAAGGCGGTCGCCGCGGGCTACGACGTGATCGGCTTCGACCCGCGCGGGGTCGGCCGGAGCAGACCGGCGCTGGACTGCGTGCCGCGCTACTTCGACCCGGTGCGCCCCGACTCGGTGCCGGACTCGCCCGGCGCGGAACGGGCCAACCGGAACCGGACCAGGGCGTTCGCCGAGGCGTGCGGGCGCAAGTACCCGGACCTGCTGCCGTTCTTGGACACGGTCAGCGCGGCGAAGGACCTCGACGTGATCCGCCGGGCCACCGGCGCCCGGCAGCTCAACTACTTCGGGTACTCCTACGGCACCTACCTCGGCGCGGTGTACGCCAAGCTCTTCCCGGAGCGGGTGCGGCGCCTGGTCCTGGACTCCAACGTCGACCCGGACGACGTCTGGTACGACGCCAACATCGCCCAGGACCACGCCTTCGACGCCCGCCACAAGGCGTTCACCGCCTGGATCGCGAAGCACGACGCCACCTACCGCCTCGGCACCGACCCGGCCCGGGTGGAGCGCGCCTGGTACGCGATGCGCGCGGCGGTCGGGCTCCACCCCGCGGGCGGGAAGGTCGGCCCGAGCGAGCTGGAGGACACCTTCCTGCCGGGCGGCTACTACGACGGCTACTGGCCGGAACTGGCCGAGGCGTTCGCCGCGTACGCGCACGACGGCGACGAGGACGCGCTGGTGGACGCGTACGAGAGGTTCGGCGCGGTCGACGCCGAGGGCGACAACGGGTACGCGGTCTACGTGGCCGTGCAGTGCCGCGACGCCCGGTGGCCCCGGTTCTGGAACACCTGGCTCGGCGACAGCCGCCGGACGCACACCAAGGCACCCTTCTTCACCTGGAACAACAACTGGTACAACGCGCCGTGCGCCGACTGGCCGGTCGCGCCGCTGAACCCGGTGCGCGTCTCCAACCGGTCGCTCCCGCCGGCCCTGCTCTTCCAGGCCACCGACGACGCGGCCACCCCCTACCCGGGCGGGGTCACCCTGCACCGCCGGCTGCACGGTTCCAGCCTGGTCGTGGAGCAGGGCGGCGGCAACCACGGCATCACCCTCGGCGGCAACGACTGCCTGGACGGCTACCTGGCGGACTACCTCGCCAAGGGCACCGTCCCCCGCGCCCGGCACGGCCGGGACGTCGCGGACGCGGTCTGCCCCCGTACCCCCGAGCCGGAGCCGCCGGCCGACGGGCCCGCCGCCAAGTCCGTGCGCCCGACGGACTCCGGGAGCCGGGGCGCCGTCCTGCACCGCATGCTCGGCCCCCGCGCCTGACCCGCCGGACCCGCCCGCCCGCGGGCCGTCCCGGCGGCTGCGCCAGGATGGCCCGATGGACCACACGGCACGACCGGACGTGCGCATACGGAACATGACCGCCGACGACTGCGCGGCGGTCACCCGGCTCCGGGCGCGCGGCTGGCGGGCGGCGTACACGGGCCTGGTGCCGGGGACGTACCTCGACGCCATGGAACGCGACATCGCCGAGGACACGGAGCGTCGGCGGGCCGCCCTCTCCCGGGGCGGCCCGCTGGTGAACCTGGTGGCCGAGGCGGACGGCCCGGGGGTGATCGGCTGGGCCTGCTACGGGCCGGTCCAGGACCCCGCCGCCCCGCCCGGGCGGGGCGAGTTGTACGCGCTCTACGTGGCGCCCGAGCGGATCGGGACCGGGACGGGTCGGGCCCTGACGGCCGAGGTCCTGGCCCGCGCGGCGGCGCGGGGGCTCACCGGCCTGGAGCTGTGGGTACTGAAGGAGAACACCCGGGCCCGCCGCTTCTACGAACGCGCGGGCTTCGCGGCGGACGGCACCGAGGAGTCCTTCGAGGCGGACGGCGTACTCGTCCCCGAGGTGCGGTACGTACGCGCGGCGGCCGGGGAGCCTGTCGGGTGACCTTCGATCGATGGGCGGACGCGGCCCGGTGCGTGCGATTCCGAGGCGCCGGGATGTCCTTGCAGCGGAGGCGCTCGGCCATTCCGGCAACGCCGGAAGCGCGCGTGCTAGGGGGTGTCTGATAAATGAGTGCGGGTGAAGGAGCGGGGGCCGGTGCGTGCGATCGCAAGGCGCCGGGGCGTCCGCGTGGCGGAGCCACGTGGGCGGTTCGGCAACGCCGCGAGCGTGCGTGCCGGACCCCGCGACGCCGCAGGCATTTGTCAGACACCCCCTAGGCCGCGTCCGCCCGGTCAGAGGTCACCCGACAGGCTCTCAGCCCCGTCGCGGCCCCGCGTCCGGTCAGCCGGTGCCCAGCCGGGCGAGTGCCTCCCGGGCCGCGCCGCCCAGTCGCGGATGCGGCACCGCCGCCGCCAGCAGGGGACGGGCCCGCTCGTCGCCCAACTGCCCCAGCCCCTCCACGCAGGCGAGCGCCACCCGCCAGTACGGCTCGCCCGGTGCCAGCAGCCGCTCCAGGGTGCTCATCAGCGCGGGCACGGATTCCGGGGCGCGCAGCGCGGTGAGCAGCCGTACCGGGTGCAGGGCGTAGGCGGTGCGCAGGGCGTTGGTCGCCAGGGCGGCGGCGGCCCGGGGGGTACGGGGGTCGCCGAGGCGCGCCAGGGCGACGGCGGCGGAGACACAGCGCTCGGGATCACGGTGGTTGAGCAGCAGGACCAGCGCCTCGAAGGCCCGCCGGTCGCCGTCGCAGCCGAGCCGGAAGGCGGCCATCTCCCGTGCCCAGAGCGGGCGTTCACGCTCCACCAGGACACCGGCCAGCTTCTCCGGGTCCTCGGTGGCGAGCAGGGCGCGGAAGGCCGCCGACTGCCCGGCCGCCTCCGCCTCGTCGGCAAGCCGGTCGGCCAGCGACCGGAACTCCTCGTCCATGACCGTCAGCGTATCGGCGGGGACGCAGCGTATCGAGGGGGCGCCGGGATGTGGCACGGCACACAACGGCCGAGGTCTGGCGCGCTCGTTACCCGGCAGTTAGTCTCATGTGAGCGGGACATCCTCCCCGCTCTGCTCCGACGGCCTGGTGACGCAGCCGCCCGGAGTGCTTGTCGGTTCGGCAGTTCTGCCAGACGTGGCTCCGGGACAGAGCCCGTCACCCTTCTCCGGTTCCCGGTGCGTCCATCGCTCCGGACCCGTTCTCCACGACACGCAACGCCCGCGTGTGCGGCGCCTGTTCGCCCTTCCGGCGCGCGCCGCGCCCTCTCACAGCCGTCACTCTTTCTCTGGAGTCCCGTGATGGACACCCCCATCGGCACCATCGCCGTCGTCGGTCTCGGCACCATGGGCACCGGCATCGCCGAGGTCCTGGCCCGCGCCGGTCACCAGGTCATCGGCATCGACATCAGCGACACGGCCGCCCGCCGGGCCGTCGCCGCGCTGGAATCCGCGACCGCCCGTGCCGTGCGGCGCGAGCGGATCACCGAGCGGGAGCGGGGCGAGGCCATCGCCCGTTTCCGTACCTCCACCGAGCTCGCGGCCGCCGCCGGGGCGGAGTTGGTGATCGAGGTCGTGCCCGAGTCGTACGAGATCAAGCAGCGGGTCTTCCGGGAGCTCGACGCGATCGTCTCCCCGACCACGATCCTGGCGACCGGCACCAACGCCCTGTCGGTGACCCGGCTGGCCGCCGAGTCGCTGCGCCCCGAGCGGGTGCTCGGGCTGCACTTCTTCAACCCGGCACCGGCGATGAAGCTGGTCGAGGTGGTCTCCTCGGTGCTGACCGCGCCGCCGGCCGTCGAGGCGGTCACCGCGCTCGCCCGCAGCCTGGGCAAGGAGCCGGTCGCGGTCGGCGACCGTCCCGGCTTCGTCGCCGACGGTCTGCTCTTCGGCTATCTCAACCAGGCCGCCGCGATGTACGAGGCCAACTACGCCTCCCGGGAGGACATCGACGCGGCGATGCGGCTCGGCTGCGGTCTGCCGATGGGCCCGCTCGCGCTGCTCGACCTGATCGGCGTCGACACCGCCCGCACCGTCCTGGAGGCGATGTACGCCGAGTCCCACGACCGGCTGCACGCCCCCGCCCCCGTACTGCGCCAGCTGAGCGACGCCGGGCTGACCGGCCGCAAGGCGGGGCGCGGCTTCTACACGTACGCGGAGGCCGGGAGCCAGGAGGTGGTGCCGGACGCGCTGACCCCGAAGGACGGCGGCTCGGCGGTGGCCGGGCGGCCGGTGCGCTCGGTGGGGGTGGCCGGTTCCGGGACGATGGCCTCGGGGATCGCCGAGGTCTTCGCGAAGGCCGGGTACGACGTGGTGCTGGCCGCGCGCGGCCAGGAGAAGGCGGACACCGCCAAGGGCCGGATCGCCAAGTCCCTGGAGCGTTCCGTCGCCAAGGGGCGGCTGACGGCCGAGGCGCGGGACGTGGCGCTGGACCGGATCACCCCGGCCGGTTCGCTGGACGCCTTCGCCGGGGTCGACCTCGCGGTGGAGGCCGTGGCGGAGGACCTGGCGGTCAAGCAGCAGCTGTTCGGGACGCTGGACAAGGTCTGCAGGCCGGGCGCGGTCCTGGCCACCACCACGTCCTCGCTGCCGGTGGTGGCCATCGCGCGGGCGACCTCCCGTCCCGAGGACGTGATCGGGATGCACTTCTTCAACCCGGCACCGGCGATGAAGCTGGTCGAGGTGGTCCGTACCGTACTCACCGCCGACGATGTCCACGCCACCGTCCGCGAGGTGTGCGGCGCCGTCCGCAAGCACCCGGTGGACTGCGGGGACCGCGCCGGGTTCATCGTGAACGCGCTGCTCTTCCCGTACCTGAACAACGCGATCAAGATGGTCGAGCAGCACTACGCCAGCCTCGACGACATCGACGCGGCGATGAAGCTGGGCGGCGGCTACCCGATGGGCCCGTTCGAGCTGCTCGACGTGGTCGGGCTGGATGTCTCGCTGGCCATCGAGAAGGTGCTGCACAACGAGTTCCGCGACCCGGGCCTGGCGCCGGCGCCGCTGCTCGAACACCTGGTGGCCGCCGGCTGTCTCGGCCGCAAGACCGGGCGCGGCTTCCGCGAGTATGCCCGTCGCTGACCGCGGGGCCGGGTGGGGAGGGCTGCTCGATCCGTCGGGCGGCCCTCCCCCACGGGCGCACTCCCCGGACCCGATGCAGTACGTTCACACCATGTCCCAGCCCGCCAGGTCCTCCCGTGCCACCGCCGCGCCCGACGCCCCGGAAAGTGCCGCAGGCACGCGCGCCGCCGCCCAACGGCTCAAAATGCGCCGTGAGCTGGCCGCCGCGGCCATGGAGCTCTTCGCCACGAAGGGCTACGAGGCGACGACCGTCGACGAGATCGCGGGCGCCGCCGGGGTCGCCCGGCGGACCTTCTTCCGGCACTTCCGCTCCAAGGAAGAGGCGATCTTCCCGGACCACGACGACACTCTCGTCCGGGCGGAGGCCGTCCTGAACGCCGCACCGGCGCACGAGCACCCCCTCGACACCGTCTGCCGCGGCATCAAGGAAGTCATGAAGATGTACGCGGCGAAGCCCGCGGTCTCCGTGGCCCGTTACAAGCTGACCCGAGAGGTGCCCACCCTGCGGGAGGCGGAGATCGCCTCGGTGGCCCGCTACGAGCGGCTGTTCACCCGCTATCTGCTGGGCCATTTCGACGAGCGCGACCACCATGTCGGCAACGACGACCCGCTGCTGGCGGAGGTCGCGGCGTCCGCCGTCGTCACCGCGCACAACCATGTGCTGCGCCGCTGGCTGCGGGCGGGCGGCGAGGGCGACGTGGAGGCGCAGCTCGACCACGCCTTCGCGATCGTCCGGGACACCTTCGGCACCGGCATCGGAGCCGGCCGGACCACCGGTGCCGAGCCCGCGCCGCAGCCGGCCGCGTCGGTGTCGTCCCAGGGCGAGGTGCTGGTCACCGTGGCGCGGACGGACGCGCCGCTCGACGAGGTCATGCGCACGATCCAGCAGGCGCTCCGGGACCGCTGACCTGCGGGTACCCCGGACGAAAATCCGGTTGCCGCCCCCGCACCCCGGTGCTGGGGTGGCCGGATGACTACACCCGCCCCTGAAGCACTGCTGTCCCTCTTCGACCGCGAGAGGCGTGAGCACCCCCGCCCGGACGGCCCGGGCGTCCGGGTCGAGCACACCGGCGACGTCGTACGCCAGTCCGGCACCGCCGACGACTGGAACGGCGTCGTCTGGTCGGACCCCGGCCTGGATCCCGCGCGGGCGGACGCGGTGATCGCGGCCCAGGTGGCGCACTACGCGGCGCTCGGGCACGACGAGTTCGAGTGGAAGCTGTACGGGCACGACCGGCCGGCCGGTCTGGCGGACCGGCTGCTGGCGGCGGGCTTCGAGGCCGAGGAGCGGGAGACCCTGATGGTCGCCCCGGTCGGGGAGGTCTCGACGGAGGTGGCGCTCCCCGAGGGCGTACGGCTGCGCACCGTGCGGGACGCGGCGGACGTGGAGCTGATGGTCCGTGCCGGCGAGCGGGCGTTCGGCGCGCCCCATCCCCATCTGCGGCACCAGGTGCTGACCCGGCTGGCCGAGGACCCGGACGACTTCGTCGGCGTCCTCGCGATGGCGGGCGAGGAGCCGGTCAGCTCGGCCCGGATGGAGCTGTACGCGGGCACGGGCTTCGCGGGGCTCTGGGGCGGCGGCACGGTCGAGGAGTGGCGCGGGAAGGGCGTCTACCGGGCGATGGTGGCCTTCCGGGCCCGGATCGCGGCGGAGCGCGGCTACCGCTACCTCCAGGTGGACGCCATGGACACGAGCCGCCCGATCCTCCAGCGGCTCGGATTCCTCGCCCTGACCAGCACGACCCCCTTCATCCACCGCTCCCACTGATCGATCATCCATCGGGCATTTCCCCTCAGAACACCCCACTTTTCGCTCATCGGTGCCAGGGTGCCGACAAGTGAGAGAAATTGTTGGCACGGAGTGCCTTGCCACGTGTCACGGAGTGCCATACGTTGAAGTGGTCCGGGCGGCCGCCGGAGCGAGAACTCGCGAACGGCGGCTGTCCCAGCGGGCGGAACACCCGCGTGCCCGGACGCCTGCGTCACAGGCAGCCCTTCCGCTCCACAGAGCAAGCCGAAGTTCTCCACCGCCGGACCGACGGCACCCGTTTCTCCACTCCACCGCACCCCTCTGCCCGCAGGGACTCTCAAGCGTTCCCTCAGCGCCCCCACCCGCCGGAGGCACCCCGTGAAGGAAATCCTGGACGCGATCCAGTCGCCGGACAGCACCGCCGCCGACTTCGCCGCCCTGCCCATGCCCGAGTCGTACCGCGCGGTGACCGTGCACAAGGACGAGACCGAGATGTTCCACGGGCTCGCCACACGCGACAAGGACCCCCGCGAGTCGCTGCACCTGGACGAGGTCCCGGTGCCCGAACTCGGCCCGGGCGAGGCCCTGGTGGCCGTCATGGCGAGTTCGGTGAACTACAACTCCGTCTGGACCTCGATCTTCGAGCCGATGTCCACCTTCGGCTTCCTGGAGCGGTACGGGCGGCTCTCCGAGCTCACCAAGCGCCACGACCTGCCGTACCACGTCATCGGCTCCGACCTCGCGGGCGTCGTCCTGCGCACCGGCCCCGGCGTCAACGCCTGGAAGCCCGGCGACGAGGTCGTCGCGCACTGCCTGAGCGTGGAGATGGAGTCCAGCGACGGCCACAACGACACGATGCTCGACCCCGAGCAGCGCATCTGGGGCTTCGAGACCAACTTCGGCGGACTGGCCGAGATCGCCCTGGTCAAGTCCAACCAGCTGATGCCGAAGCCCGGCCACCTCAGCTGGGAGGAGGCCGCCGCGCCCGGCCTGGTCAACTCCACCGCCTACCGCCAGCTGGTCTCCCGCAACGGCGCCGGCATGAAGCAGGGCGACAACGTCCTCATCTGGGGCGCCAGCGGCGGACTCGGCTCGTACGCCACCCAGTTCGCACTGGCCGGAGGCGCCAACCCGATCTGCGTCGTCTCCTCCCCGGAGAAGGCCGCCATCTGCCGGGCCATGGGCGCCGAGGCCGTCATCGACCGCAACGCCGAGGGCTACCGGTTCTGGAAGGACGAGCACGAGCAGGACCCGCGCGAGTGGAAGCGGTTCGGCAAGCGCATCCGCGAACTGACCGGCGGCGAGGACGTGGACATCGTCTTCGAGCACCCCGGCCGCGAGACCTTCGGCGCCTCCGTCTACGTCACCCGCAAGGGCGGAACCATCGTCACCTGCGCCTCCACCTCCGGCTACCAGCACGAGTACGACAACCGCTACCTGTGGATGTCGCTCAAGCGGATCGTGGGCTCGCACTTCGCCAACTACCGCGAGGCGTGGGAGGCCAACCGCCTGATCGCCAAGGGGAAGATCCACCCCACCCTCTCGAAGGTCTACTCCCTGGAGGAGACCGGCCAGGCCGCCCACGACGTCCACCGCAACCTCCACCAGGGCAAGGTCGGCGTACTGGCCCTGGCGCCCCGCGAGGGACTCGGCGTCCGGGACCAGGAGATGCGCGCGAAGCACCTCGACGCCATCAACCTGTTCCGCGACGCCCCGACGGCGCGGACCGGCGAGCACGGCCGGGGCGTCTGACATGGGCGGGCGTCAGAAGGACCGCCCGTGGCTCATGCGGACGTACGCCGGCCACTCGACCGCCGAGGCGTCCAACGAGCTCTACCGGCACAACCTCGCCAAGGGCCAGACGGGCCTGTCCGTCGCCTTCGACCTGCCGACGCAGACCGGCTACGACCCCGACCACGTCCTCGCCCGCGGCGAGGTCGGCCGGGTCGGTGTGCCGGTCTCCCACCTCGGCGACATGCGGAAGCTGTTCCAGGACATCCCCCTGGAACGGATGAACACCTCGATGACCATCAACGCCACCGCGATGTGGCTGCTGGCGCTCTACCAGGTGGTCGCCGAGGAGCAGGGTGCCGACCCCACGAAGCTCCAGGGCACCACCCAGAACGACATCGTCAAGGAGTACCTCTCGCGCGGGACGCACGTCTTCCCGCCCGGCCCCTCGCTGCGGCTGACCACCGACATGATCGCCTACACGGTCGGCCGCATCCCGAAGTGGAACCCGATCAACATCTGCAGCTACCACCTCCAGGAGGCGGGGGCCACCCCGGTCCAGGAGATCGCGTACGCCATGTCGACCGCGATCGCGGTGCTGGACGCCGTGCGCGACTCCGGCCAGGTGCCCGCGGAGCGGTTCGGCGACGTGGTCGCGCGGATCTCGTTCTTCGTCAACGCGGGCGTCCGCTTCATCGAGGAGATGTGCAAGATGCGCGCCTTCGGCCGCATCTGGGACCGGATCACCCACGAGCGGTACGGCATCACCGACGCCAAGCAGCGCCGCTTCCGCTACGGCGTCCAGGTCAACTCGCTCGGGCTGACCGAAGCCCAGCCGGAGAACAACGTCCAGCGGATCGTCCTGGAGATGCTGGCCGTCACCCTCTCCAAGGACGCCCGCGCCCGCGCCGTCCAGCTGCCCGCCTGGAACGAGGCGCTGGGCCTGCCCCGCCCCTGGGACCAGCAGTGGTCGCTCCGCATCCAGCAGGTGCTCGCGCACGAGAGCGACCTGCTGGAGTACGAGGACATCTTCGCGGGCTCGCACGTGATCGAGGCCGCGGTGGACAAGCTGGTCACCCTCTCGCTCGCCGAGATCGACCGGATCCAGGAGATGGGCGGCGCCATGGCCGCCGTCGAGTCGGGCTACCTGAAGTCCGAGCTGGTCGCCTCGCACGCCGCCCGGCGGGCCCGGATCGAGGCGGGCGAGGAGCGGATCGTCGGCGTCAACATCTACGAGACGACCGAGCCGAACCCGCTCACCGCGGACCTCGACGGGGCGATCATGACGGTCGACCCGGCCAACGAGGCCACGGTGGTCGCCGCCCTGCACGCGTGGCGCGACGACCGTGACGAGGCCCGTGCCACCGAGGCGCTCGCCGCGCTGAAGAAGGCCGCCGCGGGCACCGAGAACATGATGGAAGCGACCGTGGAGTGCGCCCGCGCGGGTGTCACCACCGGCGAGTGGTCCTGGGCGCTGCGCGACGTCTTCGGCGAGTTCCGGGCCCCGACGGGCGTCTCGTCCGCCCCGGTCGCGGTGACCGCCGAGGCGGGCTCCCCGCTGGCGCTGGTCCGCGAGAGGGCCGCCCGCACCGCGGCCGACCTCGGCGTGGGACGGCTGCGGCTGCTGGTCGGCAAGCCGGGCCTGGACGGGCACTCCAATGGCGCCGAACAGATCGCCGTACGGGCCCGCGACGCCGGGTTCGAGGTCGTCTACCAGGGGATCAGGCTGACCCCCGAGCAGATCGTCTCGGCCGCCCTCGCCGAGGACGTGCACTGCGTCGGGCTGTCGATCCTCTCCGGCTCGCACGCCGAACTCGTACCGGACGTGCTCGGCCGGCTGCGGGTGGCCGGTGCCGCCGAGATCCCGGTCATCGCGGGCGGGATCATTCCGCCCGCCGACGCCGCGGCCCTGGTCGGGGCCGGTGTCGCCGCCGTATTCACCCCGAAGGACTTCGGTATCACGGAGATCATCGGCCGTATCGTCGACGAGATCCGGAAAGCGAACAAGCTCGACCCTCTGGAGGTCCCCGCATGACTGCCGTCAACCGCCTGCGTCCGCGCCGCTCGTGCCTGGCCGTGCCCGGCTCGAACCCGCGGTTCCTGGAGAAGGCCCAGGGCCTCCCCGCCGACCAGGTCTTCCTCGACCTGGAGGACGCCTGCGCCCCGCTCGCCAAGGAGGGCGCCCGGCACACCATCGTGGACGCGCTGAACAACGGCGACTGGACGGGCAAGACCCGGGTCGTCCGCGTCAACGACTGGACCACGCACTGGACGTACCGCGACGTCATCACCGTCGTCGAGGGCGCCGGCCAGAACCTCGACTGCATCATGCTGCCGAAGGTCCAGGACGCCCAGCAGGTGGTCGCCCTCGACCTGCTGCTGACCCAGATCGAGAAGACGATGGGCTTCGAGGTCGGGCGGATCGGCATCGAGGCGCAGATCGAGAACGCCAAGGGCCTGGTGAACATCGACGACATCGCGGCCGCCTCGCCCCGGCTGGAGACGCTGATCTTCGGCCCGGCCGACTTCATGGCCTCGATCAACATGAAGACCCTGGTCGTCGGTCAGCAGCCGCCCGGCTACGGCGCCGACGCGTACCACTACATCCTGATGCGCATTCTGATGGCGGCCCGCACGCACGACCTCCAGGCGATCGACGGCCCCTTCCTCCAGATCCGGGACGTGGACGCGTACCGCGAGGTCGCCGGGCGCGCGGCGGCCCTCGGCTTCGACGGCAAGTGGGTGCTGCACCCCGGCCAGGTCGAGGCGGCCAACGAGGTGTTCTCGCCCTCGCAGGAGGACTACGACCACGCCGAGCTGATCCTCGACGCGTACGAGTGGTGCACCTCCGAGGAGGGCGGCAAGAAGGGCTCGGCGATGCTCGGCGACGAGATGATCGACGAGGCCAGCCGCAAGATGGCCCTGGTCGTCGCGGGCAAGGGACGCGCCGCCGGTATGCAGCGCACCTCCAAGTTCGAAGCCCCGGAGGCCTGACCATGCAGTTCGGCCGCACATACGAGGAGTTCGAGGTCGGTGCCCTCTACAAGCACTGGCCCGGAAAAACGGTCACCGAGTACGACGACCACCTTTTCTGCCTGCTGACCATGAATCATCACCCGCTGCACATGGACAGCAACTATGCGGAACGGACGACCGATTTCGGAAAGAACGTCGTCGTCGGCAACTACGTCTACTCGCTGCTGCTCGGCATGTCCGTACCGGACGTCTCCGGAAAGGCGATCGCGAATCTGGAGGTCGAGTCGCTGAAGCACGTCGCACCGACCTTCCACGGGGACACGATCTACGGCGAAACCACCGTGCTCGACAAGATTCCGTCAAAATCCAGGAGCGACCGCGGAATCGTCCACGTCGAGACCCGCGGATACAAGCAGGACGGGACCCTGGTCTGCGTGTTCCGCCGCAAGGTGATGGTCCCCACCGAGACGTACATCAAGGAGCGCGGCGGGGAGCAGCCCGGCCGCCCCGAGCTGAAGCAGCCTTCGCAGAAGAACGTGGAGAAGTAGCCATGACGCGACTCGCCCAGACCGCCGGCCTCACCGATGTCCAGCGGGAAATCCTCGCCACGGTCCGGGATTTCGTCGACAAGGAGATCATTCCGGTCGCGACCGGGCTGGAGCACCGCGACGAGTATCCGACCGAGATCGTCGAGGGACTCAAGGAGCTCGGCCTGTTCGGGCTGATGATCCCCGAGGAGTACGGAGGGCTGGGTGAGTCGCTCCTCACATACGCGCTGTGCGTGGAGGAGATCGCCCGCGGCTGGATGAGCGTGTCGGGGATCATCAACACGCACTTCATCGTGGCGTACATGCTCAAGCAGCACGGCACCCAGGAGCAGAAGGACACCTTCCTGCCCCGGATGGCGCTGGGCGAGGTCCGGGGCGCGTTCTCGATGTCCGAGCCGGCGCTGGGCTCGGACGTCTCGGCGATCAGCTCCCGGGCGGTCCGGGACGGCGACGCGTACGTGCTGAACGGCCAGAAGATGTGGCTGACCAACGGCGGCACCTCCTCGCTGGTGGCCGTGTTGTGCCGGAGTGACGAAGGCCACCCCGAGGGCACCGCCCCGCACAAGTCGATGACCACGTTCCTGGTCGAGAAGGAACCCGGCTTCGGAGAGGTCCGGCCCGGACTCACCATTCCCGGCAAGATCGACAAAATGGGCTACAAGGGCGTCGACACGACCGAGCTCATCATGGATGGACTACGAATTCCAGCCAATCGAGTGCTGGGGGGCACCACCGGTCGGGGTTTTTACCAGATGATGGACGGCGTCGAGGTCGGCCGGGTAAATGTGGCCGCCCGTGGCTGCGGAGTCGCGCAGCGTGCGTTCGAGCTGGGCGTTTCATACGCGCAGCAGCGCCAGACCTTCGGAAAGCCGATCGCGCAGCACCAGGCCATCCAGTTCAAGCTGGCCGAAATGGCCACCAAGGTGGAAGCCGCCCATGCGATGATGGTAAATGCAGCCCGCAAAAAGGACTCCGGCGAACGAAACGACCTGGAGGCAGGGATGGCGAAGTACCTCGCCTCCGAATACTGCAAGGAAGTCGTCGAGGACGCCTTCCGTATCCACGGCGGCTACGGCTTCTCCAAGGAGTACGAGATCGAGCGCCTCTACCGGGAGGCACCGATGCTGCTCATCGGCGAAGGTACCGCCGAGATCCAGAAAATGATCATTGGGCGCCGACTCCTTGAGGAGTACCGGTTCCAGGGGTGATTGTCCCCTTGCGGGCGATTTGACCGCGAAGAAGATCACACCCTGTCACCCTCGGCCGGTGCCTGCCCCCCGTCCGACTCGGCTGCTGGCTTGCCCAGTTGTTGCTCGCAACCGATAACATCGCCGGAAAAGCCGCCGTCCCCCGTTGCCAGCGCGGCCTCATCCGCTACGAAGGTCATCCATGCCCGACAGCCAAACCTCTGCACCACGCGGCGGGGTCCGCCTTGCGCGCGGAGCTTCGCCGTGGCTCCTCCCGACCGTCGCCACCGCGGCGCTCAGCCTCTCCCGGGCGCGCAAGTCCGGACGCTGGGCCGCGGTGGCCGTGCCCACCACCGCGCTCGCGGCGGGCATGCTGTGGTTCTTCCGCGACCCCGAGCGCGAGATCGCCCAGGGCCGGGTCATCTCCCCGGCCGACGGCGTGGTGCAGAGCATCATGCCGTGGAAGGACGGACGCACCCGTGTCGCGATCTTCATGAGCCCGCTGAACGTCCACGTCAACCGTGCGCCGCTGGCCGGCACGGTGACGTCCGTCGAGCACGTCCCCGGCGGTTTCGTTCCGGCGTTCAACAAGGAGAGCGAGAACAACGAGCGCGTCGTCTGGCACTTCGACACCGAGCTCGGCGACATCGAGATGGTGCAGATCGCCGGTGCGGTCGCCCGTCGCATCGTCCCGTACATCCCGCAGGGCACGAAGGTGGAGCAGGGCGAGCGCATCGGCCTGATCCGCTTCGGCTCGCGGGTCGACATCTACCTTCCGGAAGGTGTCGAGGTCGCGGTCGAGGTCGGCCAGGCCACCACCGCGGGGGTGACTCGAATTGACCGTGATTGATCCTGATACAAAGGCCGGCTGGGTGCCGGAGTCGGAGTCCGAGGAGGACGCCGGCGAGGACATGCCGCTCTCTCTGCGGCTGTCGATAGCGGACACCCTGACGCTCGGCAACGCGACCTGCGGATTCATGGCGGTGTACTTCACCACCACCGGAATCCTCATCCCGCACCTGACGGGCAGCGACGAGAGCGGCATGGCGCGGCACTCTGCGGCCACCGCCGTGATCCTCATGCTCCTGGCCGCGGTCTTCGACCTCTTCGACGGGCTCGTGGCGCGCAAGCTCCGCTCCTCGCCGATGGGGGCCGAGCTGGACAACCTCTCGGACCTGATCAGCTTCGGGCTCGCCCCGGCGTACTTCGTCCTGGTCTACGGCATGGTCGCGGACGACGCACACCAGCGGGTGTCGGCGCTCGCGGCGGTCGTGGTGCTGCTGGCGGTGGTGCTCAGACTTGCCAGATTCTCCTGCGTGACCATGAAGGACGGCATGTTCCAGGGCATGCCGAGCCCCTTCGGAGCGCTCACGGTCGTCTCGATCGTGCTCCTGGAGCTGCCCTTCGTGCCGACGCTCCTCGCGATCATCGGGGTGGCGTGGCTGATGGTCAGCAGGGTCGAGTACCCGAAGCCGCGGGGTGTGCTCGCGGTGGCGATGCTCAGCTGGATCGTCTCCGCGATGGGGCTGCTGGCCGCATGGGCGCTGGACGCCCCCGGCGGGCAGCTGCTCCTGCAGACCGGCTGCGCGCTCCAGGTGGTCCTGGGCGCGGTCATCCCGCTCTTCGCGACGGCCCGGCGGGTGAACACCTTCCGCGACAACCGCCGCGAGGCGCGCACGGCGCAGCTGCCGTAACGCTGCACGGAACGTGACGAGAAGGACCCGGGTGCTCCCCAGCACCCGGGTCCTTCTCTTGTGCTGCGGTCCCGCGCGGGCGCCCCCGCGCGACGGCGCGGGCACAGTATGTTGGCCCCTGGGGAACGGGGGCTTCCGGGCCGTGTCCGGCGGACACGGGCCACGGGCATCCGCGGAGCGGAGCCATGGGGCGCGGTTCCTGGAAGCCAGGCCATGATCACGAAGGACGCGGACCCCGATGACAGAGAACGCCGACATGATCGAGTTCGTCCGGGCGCGCCTCGCCGAGGAGGAGCGCCTCGCGCTGGAGGCGGGCGGCGACAGCTGGCGGTGCCCGGCCGGGGTGCCCGGCGAGATCCACGACCGCTCGGGGTCGATCGCGTTCACCCTGCGCACGCTCGGCTTCGACCAGCACATCGCGCTCCAGGACCCGGCGCGCACCCTGCGCCGGATCGAGACGAGCCGGGTCCTTCTGAACGAGTACGCCGAGGTGGCGGACCTGGACACCGACCGGCCCGAGGCGGAGTTCCGGTCCGGCCGGGCGGTGGGGCTGGGGTTCGCCGTGCGGCAGCTGGCCGCGGAGCACGCCGCCCACCCCGGGTACCGGGCCCGGTGGCTGCCCCGGTTCATCCAGTAGCGACCGTACGGGCGGCGGCGGATGGGCCTAAGGTTTCAGAAGGGGCGTATCGGACCGCCCGGGGACGCCATGCACCGACACCGCAGGGAATCGGAGACCGCCCAGGAGCTCCTCGTGGACCTCGGGCGCCTCGTCGACCAGGCCCTGGAGGACATCAGGCACCAGCGCGCCCGCGCCGAGCTGGGGCTGGAGCTCCAGCGGCACATGCTCCCCGCCGGGCTGCCGGACTTCCCGGGGCTGCGGATCGGGGCCCGGTACTCGCCCTCGCAGAACGGTCTGGCCGTCGGCGGCGACTTCTACGACGCGTTCGCCCTGCGGGACGGGGCGGTGGGGATCGCCATCGGGGACGTGCAGGGGCACGGGGTGGAGGCCGCCGCGCTCATGGGCGAGGTACGGGCCAGTCTCCGGGCGCTCGCCAGTGTCACCACCGACCCCGGCAGTGTGCTGGCCCGCGTCAACGACCTGCTGATCTCGCTGGGCGGCGAGCTGTTCACGACCTGCTGCCTGCTGAGCATCGCCCCGGGCAGCGGCCGGTTCTCGGTGGCGCGGGCCGGACACGTGCCGGTGGTGTGGGGCGGCGACGACGGCGGGTCCGGGGTCCTCCTGGACCCGGGCGGGGTGCCGCTGGGCATCCTGGACGACCAGCGGTATCCGGTGACCCGCCGGCGGCTGCCCGGACCGGGGTACCTGGTGCTGCTGACCGACGGGGTCGTGGAGGGGCCCGCGTACCCGGTCGACCGGGGGCTCGCCGCGGTCGCGGAGCTGGTCGGTGCGGCGCGCGGGGCCGATCCCGAGACGCTGGCCGGGCAGGTGATCGAGGTGGCGGACCTGACCGGCCACGAGGACGACGCCGCCGTGCTCGTGGTGCGGTACGACGGGGCGCCGCGGGTGGGCCGCTAGGGCGTGTTTCGAAAGTGGCGTCGTCTGCCCGGAGGGCAGGCCCGGGGGTGCCCGGTGCGTGCGATCGCAAGGCGGAGGGTCGCCCCGATACTGGATGTATCGGGGTGATCCCGACAACGCGGCGAGTGTGCGTGCCGGGGGCCCCCGGGCAGACGGGACTTTCGAAACACGCCCTAGGCCCTGTCCTCACAGTGCCGTCGTCCGGCCGGAGGCCGGGCCGTACGGTGTCCGGTGCGTGCGGTCGCACAACGGAGGATCGTCCCCGCACTGGGCCTACGGGGACGACTCCGACAACGCGGCGGGCAATGGGGCCTCCCTCGCCCGGGCGGAGCCGAGAGCTCGGGGAAGGGCCGGGGCGGCGCACGGCGGACGGCAGTTCGGCGACAGGGCCCAGGGGCTGCCTGAGGCGGCGGGCGGCGGCGCGGTGCCCGATGCTGGGAGGGTGGACAGGACGCGGTTGCGGCAGCCTACGGTGACGGTCCTGACGGTCCTCGCGGTGGCCGCCTGCTACTACGCGACGGCCCGGCTGGGGCTGCTCCAGCAACTGGTGCACGGGCAGGTCACCGCGCTCTGGCCGTCGACCGGGATCGCGGTGGCGGCGCTGCTCCTGTTCGGGCTGCGGGTCTGGCCCGGGATCGCGCTCGGCGCCCTCTGTGTGAACATCACCATCGGGCCGTCGCTCTCGTACGTGCTGGTGATCGCCGCCGGGAACACGCTCGCCCCGCTCTGCTCCGTCCTGCTGCTGCGCCGCGCGGGGTTCCGCGACGAGCTGGACCGGCTGCGGGACGCGCTGGCGCTCGTCTTCCTGGGCGCGCTGGCGGGCATGCTGATCAGCTCCGTGACGGGGGTCGGCGCCCTGGTCGCCTCGGGGACGCTCTCCACCGCGGAGTTCTGGCCGACCTGGTCGGTCTGGTGGACGGGCGACGCCATCGGGGTCATGGTCGTGACGCCGTTCCTGCTCGCGCTGCGCAGGGTACGGCTGCCGCTCGATGCCGGACCGGCCCGGTGGGCGGAGGCCGCCGTGCTGGCGGTGGCGACCGGGGCCGTCACCGTCCTGGTCACCGGGGTGGTCGGGGCGCCACTGCTCTTCCTCGTCTTCCCGTTCCTGGTCTGGGCGGCCTTCCGCTTCGAGCGCGGCGGTGCCGCGTGCTGCGCGCTGGGAGTGTCGGTGCTCGCGGCGCTCGGTGCCGGACGGGGCACCGGGCCCTTCGCCCACCACAGCCTGCTCGCCAACATGATCACGCTCCAGGCGTTCATCGGCACCGCCGCGCTCACCTCGCTGCTGGTGGCCGCGGTGGTCACGGAGCGGAGCGCCACGTACCGGGAGATCAAGCGCCTCTGCGACCAGCTCTCCGGGAAGGTGAGCCGGCAGGAGCCCTGAGCTCACTCCATCGGCCCCGTGTCGGGTGCGCGAAGCGGTGACGCGCAGCAGGCTGACGGATGACGGCACCGCGACAAGGGCAACCGGACGGCCGCTGAACGGGCGTACGGTCGCCGTAAGAGGTGGAGCCATGCCCCATGTTTCTGCGCATGTCCATGTGTCCCGCCCCGCCGACGAGATCTTCTCGTTCCTGCGGGATCCGCGGAACCTGGCGGAATGGTCCTCGACCATAGACCGGGTGGTCGAGGGTCCGGTCGCCGCCGAACCGGGCGACGAGTACACCTGCAAGTTCCCCGGCAGACGGCGGATGCACCGGCTGCGGTGCACCGCGAGCACCCCGGGCGAGTACCTGGCCTTCCGCGGTACGGGCATGTGGACGCCGCTGGGCCGCCACTACGCCGAGCTGGAGTTCCGGCTGAGTCCCGGCGGGGAGGGGACGACGGTCACGGTCTCGGTCCGGCCCCATCTGGACGGCGGCATGATCATTCTGACGCCGTTCGTGACGATGGCCTGGCGCCGGGACCTGCCCTCGGAGCTCCACTGCCTGGCCGAGCTGCTGGGCGGCGGGCGGCCGGACGAGGAACGGGAGGACCGGGATCCGTCCCCGTCCAAGGGCTGACGCGCGGGGGCCGGGGCTGTCCCCCCGGCCCCCGCGCGATCCCCGCTCAGGGCAGCAGGAAGTCGCGTGCGAGCGCCTCGGCGGCGCGTTCCAGCAGGGGGCCCGCCTGGGCCATGGAGACGGCCGGGTCCGGCTCCAGGTCCGCGAGGGCGTACGCCCGCCGGATGCCCGCCGCCGTCAGGGCCTCCGGGGTCAGGGCGAGCCGGCCGCAGACCGCCACGGTCGTGACCCCGGCCGCGCGGGCGGCGGCCGCCACCCCGGCCGGTGCCTTGCCGTGCAGGGTCTGCTCGTCGAGCGAGCCCTCCCCGGTGATCACCAGGGTGGCCCGGGCCAGCGCCGGGGCGAAGCCGAGGACGTCGAGCATGACCTCGATGCCGGGGCGGAAGCGGGCGCCGAGGGCGACCAGCGCCCCGTAGCCGATGCCGCCGGCCGCTCCGGCGCCGGGCAGCCGCGCCTGTTCCGGGCCGAGAACGGAGGCGTAGTGGGCGAGCGCGGCGTCGAGGACCGCGATGTCGTCCTCGCTCGCGCCCTTCTGCCGGCCGTAGACCTCGGGGGCGCCCTTCGGCCCGGTCAGCGGGTTGTCGACGTCGCTGGCGAGGATCAGGTCCACCTCGGCCAGCCGGGGGTCGAGGCCGGACAGGTCCGCCTTCGCCAGGGCGGCCAGCCCGCCGCCGCCGGGGCCGACCGGCTCGCCGCCACCGTCCAGGAAGCGGGCCCCGAGTGCGGTGAGCATGCCCGCGCCGCCGTCCGTGGTCGCGCTGCCGCCGACACCGAACACGAGGGTGCGGGCCCCCGCGTCGAGCGCGGCGGCGAGCAGTTCGCCGGAGCCGTACGTGGTGGCCGTGAGCGGGGCGAAGACCCCCGCGGGCAGGTGCTGGAGGCCCGAGGCCTCGGCCATCTCCACGACCGCCGTGGTCCCGCGCAGCGCGTACGCCGCAGTCACCGGCTCCCCCAGCGGCCCGGTCACCCGCGCCTCGCGGCGCTCGAATCCGGCGGCCACCGCCGCCGCGACCGTGCCGTCGCCGCCGTCCGCCACGGGCAGGGTCTCCACCCGCACCCCGGGGACGGCGCGCCGCAGCCCGGCCGTCACCCGCTCCGCGACCTGCACGGCCGTGAGCGAGCCCTTGAACTTGTCCGCCGCGACGAGCACGCGTGCGGTCTCCATCACTGCTCCGTCCGCCACCTTGCATCCCTTGCTCTCGAACAGGCAGTCGCGCCGCCCCGACCCTATCCGCAGGGGATACCCCCTGCCCAGAGCCATGGTCGCCCGGTTCCGCCCGGCCGTTACGCTGCCCGCGTGACCACTTCTGACTACGCCGCGTACATCGCCGGACTCCCCCGGGTGCTGGCCGCCGCGGCCACGCTGTTCCGGGACGAGCGGGGGCGGGTGCTGCTCGTCGAACCGAACTACCGGAAGGGCTGGGCGCTGCCCGGCGGGACCATCGAGTCCGACGAGGGCGAGACCCCCCGGCAGGCCGCGCGGCGCGAGACGGCGGAGGAGATCGGGCTGGACCTGCCGCCGGGGCGGCTGCTCGCCGTGGACTGGACGCGCGGCCCGCACCGTCCGCCGATCGCCGCGTACGTCTACGACGGCGGGGTGCTGGACGCGGCGCGGCTGGCGGCGATCCGGCTCCAGGAGGAGGAACTGCTGTCCTGGCGGCTGGTGGAGCCCGCGGAGACCGACCGCTATCTGCTCGGTGCGCTCGCCTCGCGGGTACGGGCGGCGCTGGGGGTGCTCGGTCACGGCGGGGGGCCGGTGGAGCTGGAGGACGGGCGTCCGGTGGAGGTACGGCCCGGGGAGGAGTACGGCACCCGGATCACTCCATAGTCGCATACGAGTCGAATTCCCGTTGTGCCCCGTTGTACTGACGGGGCGTCACCTGGTAGTCCGGTCGACGGCTGCCGGAATCGTGCGTTCATGTGCTCTTGGCCCGCCGTGCACGCCCGACCGGCATCATCCGGAACTCCACGGACAGCGGAGGGATCATGCGTACGCACTCGGGACTCCTCGGTGGGCGGCCGGCCGCGGTGGCCGTCGCCGCACTGGCCTGCGCGGCGGTCGTCGCCACCGCGCCGACGGCGCTGGCCGGACCGGCACCGGCCACCGCGGCCGCCGCCCGCTCCACCCTGCCGTCGTCGGTCGACGGCGGTGCCTGGCAGTCCGGCCATCTCCAGGGCATGGCCATCGACCGCCGCAAGGGCTTCATGTACTTCTCGATGACCAACCTGCTGGTCAAGACGGATCTCGCCGGCCGGCCGGTCGGCTCGGTCACCGGCTTCACCGGGCACCTCGGCGACCTGGACTTCAACGAGAAGGACGGCCGGGTCTACGGCTCGCTGGAGTACAAGGAGGCGAAGTCCTTCTACATCGCGATCCTCGACGTCGACCGCATCACCCGGATGAACATGGACGCCCAGTCCACCGGGGTCGTCTCGACCGTCTACCTCAAGGAGGTCGTGAAGGACTTCACCGCCGACATGAACGGCGACGGCGTCTTCGACGGCGACACCGGCGCCACCCCCGACCACCGATACGGCTGCAGCGGCATCGACGGCGTCGCGTTCGGCCCGGCCTTCGGCGACCGGCGCGGCAAGCGCGCCGGGACGCGGCTGACCGTGGCGTACGGCGTGTACGCCAACACCGGCCGCACCGACAACGACCACCAGGTGCTGCTCCAGTACGACGTCTCCCGGTGGAGGAAGTACGAGCGCCCGCTGACCGAGTCGGCCCCGCACACCAGCGGCCCCGCCCGGGTCGGCGGCAAGTTCTTCGTGTACACCGGGAACACCACGTACGGCGTGCAGAACCTGGAGTACGACGGCCACAGCGGCAACTGGCTGATGGCGGTCTACAAGGGCACCAAGCCCGGTTTCCCCAACTACTCGGTCTTCGCCGTGGACGGGGCCCGCAAGCCGGTGCGCGGGCCGGTGCGCGGACAGCAGCGACCGGAGCGCGGCCTGCTGCTGCCGCTGCTGCCCGCGGGCGCGCACGATCCCGCGACCGGTACGCACGGCTGGCCCGCGCCGGGCCAGTACGGGCAGTACGGGCTGGTCTCGCTCGACGACGGGCGGTTCTACGTGGCGCGCAGCGGCACGGTCCAGGACGGCGGGGTCACCCGGCAGACCGCCCACGCCATGCTGAACACCTGGACGGGGCTCACCCCGTCGCCGTTCACCCCCGTCCCCTGACGTCCGCCCCCCGCACCGGGGGAAATCGTCTCGCGGAGCCCGCCCGGCGCTGCGTACGCTCGCGGCATGACGCTTGTCGCGATCCTCAGCGGCGCCGGGATCTCCACGGACTCCGGCATTCCCGACTACCGCGGCCCCCAGGGGCTCTGGCGCAAGGACCCGGAGGCGGAGAAGCTCGTCACGTACGACTTCTACATGGCCGACCCGGAGATCCGCCGCCGCTCCTGGCAGATGCGCCGGACCAGCGCGACCTGGGCCGCCCGGCCGAACGCGGCGCACCGCGCGGTGGTGGAGCTGGAGCGGTCCGGCACCCCGGTCCGGGTGATCACCCAGAACGTAGACGGTCTGCACCAGCTGGCCGGGCTGCCCGCCCGCAAGGTCCTGGAACTGCACGGGACGGCGCGCGAGGTGGTGTGCACCGGCTGCCACGCCCGGTCGTCGATGGAGGAGGCGCTGGCCCGGGTGGAGGCCGGCGAGGCCGATCCGCCGTGCACGGCCTGCGGCTCCATCCTGAAGTCGGCCACGGTCATGTTCGGCGAGCGGCTCGATCCGGTGGTGCTGGGCGACGCGATGGCGATCGCCAAGGGCTGCGAGCTGTTCATCGCGGTGGGGACGACACTCCAGGTGCAGCCCGCCGCCTCGCTGGCCGGGATCGCGGTGGAGCACGGGGCGCGGCTCGTGGTGGTGAACGCGGAGCCGACGCCGTACGACGCGCTCGCCGAGGAGGTCGTGCGGGAGCCGATCGGTACGGCGCTGCCCGCGCTGCTGCGGCGGCTGGCCCCTCGGGGCGGCGCGGCCGGAGCGTGAGGGGCCGCGCTCAGCTCCGGTCGAGCTCCTGCTGCACGCGGCGCGAGGGGCGGAACGTGTAGAGGTCGAGGATCTCCGGTGGTTCGGCCACTCCCGGGCCACCGGCGGCGACCCAGGCGACGATGTCGTCGGCCGCTTCCGGGTCGTTGACCAGGCCGAGCCAGACCGGGCGGCCGCCCGCGCGGCGGCCCTCGGCCGACGGCTGCACGACGATCACGTTGGCCTGCTCGCAGGCGTCCAGGCACTCCACGGCGCGGACCCGGGCCGCGCCCTCCAGCGACCGCCGCAACCCCGCGAGCTGCCCGGCGTGGTCCACGCCGGGGACCTTGGGAGTGCCGCAGCAGCAGCCCCGGCAGACGCTGACGGTGGGCCGGGGAGCCCCCTGGTCGGGGACGGTTCCTCGGGTGCGGCGGCTCATGCGGGGCGGCCTCCGGTGCGGGCGCGGACGATCACCCGGGGACTCTACCCGGCAGTCGTTCGAACACTCGATCGCCCACGGACCGGCGGGGCTGGGGTAGAGTGGGCGGCTGCGAAGGGGAGTAGCCCCGCAAACCGGTCGTCGACACACTGGAACCCCCGGGTTCCCGGTGGCCGGGCCCGTGGATCGTCGCGGGCGGGCGAGACCTTCGGTCAGGTATGACACGCCCGCATCCGTGGGCGCCGACGTCATGCCGGGCCGAGTGGTCCTCCGGATGCCCACCGTGGCGCTTCGCGAAGGCCCGGGGCCCGGCTCCTAGAGAAAGCCACCCGGAATGCATCTCGACCCCCTGGCGATCGTCACCGCCTTCGGGCTCATCTTCCTCGCGGAACTCCCCGACAAGACGATGTTCGCGTCGCTCGCGATGGGCACCCGCATGCGGCCGCTGTACGTCTGGTTCGGCACGTCGTCCGCGTTCATCGTCCATGTCGCCATCGCGGTGGGGGCGGGCAGCCTGATCGGGCTGCTGCCGGACTGGACCGTCAAGCTCGTCTCCGCCGCCCTCTTCGGGTTCGGGGCGTTCATGCTGCTGCGTTCCGGTGGTGGCGACGACGACGAGGAGGACGGTGGCGCGAAGACGGTGACCGGCTTCTGGCCGGTGTACTCGACCGCGTTCATGGCCGTCTTCATCAGCGAGTGGGGCGACCTCACCCAGATCACCACGGCCAACCTGGCCGCGAGCAACGGCACCTGGTCCACCGCGATCGGTTCGGCCGCCGCCCTGATGTCGGTGTCGGCGCTGGCGCTGCTCGCCGGGCGCTTCATCGCCAAGCGGGTGCCGCTGAAGACGGTCCAGCGGATCGGCGGGCTCTGCATGCTGGGGCTGGCGATCTGGACCCTGGTGGAGATCTTCGTCGGCTGACGCCGTACGGACGGGCCCGGACCACCCCTGCCTACGGGGTGGTCCGGGCCCGTCCGCGTGTCAGAACAGGGCCGGGGTGTCGTCGGCCGCGCCGCTCTCGAAGGCCAGCAGCCGCTGCTTGCGGTCGAGCCCGCCGCCGTAGCCGGTGAGGCTTCCGGAGGCGCCGACCACCCGGTGGCAGGGGACGATGATGCCCACCGGGTTCTTGCCGTTGGCCAGCCCCACGGCGCGGGAGGCGCCCGGCTTGCCGAGCTCCTCGGCCAGTTCGCCGTACGAGCGGGTCTCGCCGTAGGGGATGTGCTGGAGCAGCGCCCAGACCTCGCGCTGGAAGGGCGTGCCGTCCAGTCGCAGCGGCAGGTCGAAGTCGCGCAGTTCCCCGGCGAAGTAGGCGTCGAGCTGGCGGACCGCCTCGGTGAACGGGCGCGGGTCCGGCGCGCCGAAGGTCTCCTCGGCCGGGCGGTGGCGCTGCGCGGTCATGTAGAGGCCGCAGAGGACGCCGTCGGCGGCGACGAGGGTGAGCGGGCCGTACGGGCTGTCGACGACGGTGTGCCGTCGGGTCGCCGGGTCCGGAGATGTCGTGGTCATGGCTGGGCTTCCCGGTCTTGGTCAGGTGGGCAGGTGGTTGATGGGGTGGTCGTCGACGGTCCACAGGTACTGCACCGCGTACGCCCGCCACGGGCGCCAGGCGGCGGCACGGGCGGTGAGCGCCGCGGGGGTGGCGGGGAGACCGAGGTGCGCGGCCGCGCGCCGGATGCCGAGGTCGGTGGGGAGGAAGGCGTCCGGGTCGCCGAGGGCCCGCATGGCGATCACGTCGACGGTCCAGGGGCCGAAGCCGGGCAGGGCGGCCAGCTGGGCGCGGGCCCGTTCGCGGTCGGTTCCGGTGTCGAGCCGCAGTGATCCGTCGGCGAGCGCGGTCACCAGGGTGGTGAGCGTGGTGCGGCGGCTGCGCGGCAGGGCGAGCTGGTCGGGGTCGAGTCCGGCGAGCTGTTCGGGGCCGGGGAAGAGGTGGGTGAGGCCGCCGCCCTCCGGGTCGTCGACGGGGTGGCCGTGCGCGGTGACCAGGCGGGCCGCGTGGGTGCGGGCGGCGGCGGTCGACACCTGCTGGCCGAGGACGGCGCGTACGGCGAACTCGGCGCCGTCGACGGTACGCGGCACCCGTCGCCCCGGAGCCGCCCCGACCAGTGGGGCGAGGATCGGGTCGGCGGAGAGCTGCTCGTCGACGGCGACCGGGTCGGCGTCCAGGTCGAGCAGCCGGCGGCAACGGCTGATCGCGAGGGTGAGGTCGCGCGGGTCGGTGAGGTGGAGCCGGCAGACGATGTGGCCGGGGCCCGGGGCGAGGGCGACGGTGCCGTGCCCGTGGCGCAGCCCGAGGGTGCGGCGGTAGGCGCCGTCGCGCCACTCCTCGACGCCGGGGACGGCGGTGGCGGCGAGGTGGCCGAAGAGGTTGCTGGGGTTGAGCGGGGCCCGGTACGGCAGGCGCAGCGTGATCGCGCCCGGGGCGGCCGGCGGCCTCGTCTCCCGGGCGGCGCGGTCGCGCAGCTCGCCCGGGGTGAGGGCGAAGACCTCGCGGACGGTCTCGTTGAAGGTGCGGACCGAGGAGAAACCGGCGGCGAACGCGACGTCCGCCATGGGCAGCCCGGTCGTCTCGATGAGCACCCGGGCGGTCTGGGCGCGCTGGGCGCGGGCCAGGGCGAGCGGTCCGGCGCCCAGTTCGGCGTGGAGCTGGCGCTCGATCTGGCGGGCGGAGTAGCCGAGCCGGTCCGCGAGTCCGGCGACGCCCTCCCGGTCGACGACGCCGTCCTGGATCAGCCGCATCGCGCGGGCGACCAGATCGGCCCGGGCGTCCCACTGGGGGGACCCGGGGCTGGTGTCGGGACGGCACCGCTTGCAGGCCCGGAACCCTGCCTGCTGGCAGGCGGCCGCGCTGGGGTAGAAGGTCATGTTCTCGGCCTTGGGCGGCACGACCGGACAGCTGGGACGGCAGTAGATCCGGGTGGTCAGGACCGCCGTGAAGAACCAGCCGTCGAAGCGGGCGTCCTTGGACCGGACGGCCCGCACACAGCGCTCGGTGTCGGTGTACATGGGTCAAGCATCCGTCGTCCGGGGCCCCGGAGGCTGGCGAGAATCCGACATCAACCTCCGGCTGCCAGGACTTCTCCGATGCCCGGTGGACCCTAAGCGGCCCGGACGTACGCTCACGGCCCGGGTCCGGTGGGCGTTCAGCGCTGCGCAGCCAGGGCCGACTCGAACTCCACGTACGCGTGGTCGTCGAAGAGGACGAACCGCACCTCTTCGACGGGCGGCACGGCCTCCTCGATCACCGTGCGGACGGCGATCCGCGCCCCGTCGTCCAGGGGCCAGCCGTAGATGCCGGTCGAGATGGCGGGGAAGGCGACGGTGCGCGCCCCCAGCTCCGCCGCCACCCGCAGGGACTCGCGGTAGCAGGAGGCGAGCAGGGCGGAGCGGTCCTCGACACTGCTCCAGACCGGCCCCACGGTGTGGACCACCCAGCGCGCGTCGAGCGCTCCGGCCGTGGTGGCGACCGCCTGGCCGGTGCGCAGGCCCTTTCCGTAGTGCGAGGCGCGCAGCTCCCGGCAGGCGGCGAGGATCTCCGGGCCGCCGCGCCGGTGGATCGCACCGTCGACCCCGCCACCGCCGAGGAGGGAGGAGTTGGCCGCGTTGACGATGACGTCGGCGGTCTGCCGGGTGAGGTCGCCGCGGACCAGCCTGACGGTGACGCCGTGGGAAGTGCGCATGACGGACATCATGCCGTGCCCCGGGCTCACGTCGCCCGCAGACGGCGCCAGACCGCCTTCGCCGCATGGTGGCCGCACATGCCGTGCACTCCGGGGCCGGGAGGGGTCGCCGAGGAGCACAGGAAAACCGCTGGGTGGGCCGTCGCGTACGGGACCCGGGCGAGCTTGGGGCGGATCACGGTCTGGAGTCCGGCGAACGCGCCGCACGCGATGTCGCCGCCGACGTAGTTGGCGTTGCGCGCGGCGAGTTCGGGCGGGCCGGCGACGGCGCGGGCGAGCACCAGGTCGCGGAAGCCGGGGGCGAAGCGCTCCAGTTGGCGTTCGATGACCTCGGTGGCGTCGCCCTCCCAGCCCGAGGGGACGTGTCCGTAGGCCCAGAAGACGTGTTTGCCCTCCGGAGCGCGGGACGGGTCGACCAGACTGGGCTGGGCGGTGATCAGGAACGGCACGCTCGGGTCCTGCCCCCGCACCGCTGCGGTCAGCGCGGAATCGATCTCCCCGGCCGTGGGCCCGATGTGGACCGTTCCGGCCCGGCGGGCCTCCTCGGCGGTCCAGGGGACGGGGCCCGACAGCGCGTAGTCGATCTTGAAGCAGGAGGCACCGTACTGGAAGCCCCGGTAGGCGTGGCCGAGACCGGCGATGCGGGCCAGGGCCGTCGGCGAGGTGTCGAAGACGTAGGCGCGGGCGGGCGGCAGCTCGTCGAGCCGCCGGACCTCGGTGCCGGTGCGGATCGTGCCGCCCTGTTCCCTTACGTAGCCGGCCAGGGCGTCGGAGATGGCCTGCGATCCGCCGCGCGGCACGGGCCAGCCCCGCTCGTGCGCCGCCAGCGCGAAGAGGAGGGCGATCCCGGCGGTGGCCATGCCGCTGGTGGGGGCGATGGCGTGGGCGGCGAGCCCGGCGAACAGGCCGCGCGCCTTCGCGTCGCGGAAGCGGCGGGAGAAGAGCGAGGCGGGCTGGATGGCGTCGAGCCCGAACCGCACCCAGCGGTAGGGGTCGCGGGGCAGCCCGTCCCAGGGGGTGCGCAGGAAGTCCTGGGCGAGGGTCTCCCAGTGGCCGAGGTAGGGGGCGACGAGCCTGCGGTAGGCGCCCGCGTCACGCGGGCCCAGGGACATGGCGCTCTCCCCCACCGAGCCGGTGAGCACGGCGGCCGTGCCGTCCGGGAAGGGGTGGGCGAGCGCCAGCTCGGGCTGGATCCACTCCAGGCCGTGCCGGGCGAGCGGCATCGTGTCGAACGCGGGCGAACCGATGCCCAGCGGATGGACGGCGGAACAGGGGTCGTGGCGGAAGCCGGGGAGGGTCAGCTCCTCGGTGCGGGCCCCGCCCCCGACGGTCTCCTCCGCCTCGAAGACCTCCACGGAGAAGCCCCTGCGGGCCAGTTCGGCCGCGGCGGTCAGTCCATTGGGCCCCGCCCCCACGACGACGGCATCGAGCATCGACGTCACCTTCGGACTCCTTCGTCAGCCAACGGCCAGGAGAGCCAGGATATTCCGCGCCACCGACAGTCCCGCCGCGGGTAGGGTCACCGCCCGATGAACACCTCGGATCCCCGCGCCGTGTCCGCTCCGGCCCCCGCCCCCGTCCCGCCCGCCCGCATCGCCGCGATGGCGTCCGGACTCGCCGCCGTGCCCGGTGTCCGGGCCGTCGCCCTCGGCGGCAGCCGGGCCCGCGGCGCCCACCGCCCCGACTCCGACTGGGACCTCGGGGTGTACTACCGCGGCGCCCCCGACACGGCCGCGCTCGCCGCGCTGGCCTCCGGTTTCCAGGGCTCCCCCGTCGAGGTCGCCGGGCCGGGCGGCTGGGGGCCCTGGGTGGACGGCGGGGCCTGGCTGCGGGTGGACGGCGTCCAGGTCGACTGGATCCTGCGCGATCTGGACCGGGTGGAGGCGGTCTGGGCGGACTGCCGCGAGGGCCGGTACGAGGTGGGCGTACAGCCCGGCCATCCGCTCGGCTTCTGGTCCCCCGCGTATCCGGGCGAGGTGGCACTGGGGCGGGTACTGGCCGATCCGCACGGGGAGCTGACACCGCTCCGGGAGGAGACCCTGCGCTATCCGGAGCCGTTGCGCACGGCGCTCGTCGCGGCGGCCTGGGAGGCGGACTTCTCGGTGGCCGCCGCCCGCAAGTCGGCCCCCGGCGGGGACGCGCTGCACGTCTCCCTGTGCCTGTCCCGGGCGTTCGGGATCCTCGCGCAGTCCCTCCACGCCCACCACCGGGTGTGGTGCCTGAACGAGAAGGGGGCCACGGCCGCCGCGGCCGCCCTGCCGGACGCCCCGGCGCGCTACGCGGAGCGGGTCGGCGAGGCGCTGCGGGGGCTGGATCCGGCGGCGGTGGAGCTGGCGGCGGAGCTGGTCGGGGAGGTACGCGCGGCCTGCGGCGGGTGAGGCGCCCCGGTCAGGCCCCGGTGCGCAGGGCCGCCAGGACGCGGGCGGCAGTCGCCTCGTCACGGGCCGCCGTGAACGGCAGGGTGTTGCCGCCGGCGATGCGGAACGGCGTGCCGGAGAGCGTGGTGTGCGTGCCGCCCGCCTCGGCGACCAGCAGCAGCCCCGCCGCGTGGTCCCAGGCGTACTCCCAGGTGAAGGCGACCGCGTCCAGCGCCCCCCGGGCAATGTCGAGGTATTCGAGGCCGGCCGAGCCGCAGGGTCGGGCGGCGATCCCGTCGGTGCGCAGCCCCAGCAGGGCGCGCTTCTGCTCGTCGGTGGTGTAGTCCGGGTGCGACGACGCCACGTGCAGCGGCTCGCCGGAGACGGGTGAGCCGGAGCGTATCGCCTCGCCGTCGAGCGTGGCGCCGCCGCCGCGTACGGCGACGGCCATCCGGTCCTGGGCCGCGGCGTACGTCCAGGAGGCGAGGAGTTCGCCGCGGTGGGCGAGGGCGACCAGGGTGCAGAAGCCCGGCTCGCCGTGGACGAACTGGCGGGTGCCGTCGATCGGGTCGACGATCCACACGGGCGCGTCACCGCCGAGGGCGTCGTACACCTTCGGGTCGGCGTGCACCGCCTCCTCACCGACGACGACCGAGCCGGGCAGCAGCCGGGTCAGGGCGGCGGTGAGGTGTTCCTCGGCGAGGCGGTCGGCGGTGGTGACGAGATCGTGCGGGCCGTTCTTCTCGATGATCTCGTCCTCGGCGAGCTGCCGGAAGCGGGGCATGATCTCGGCGGCGGCCGCTGCGCGGACCGCCGCCTCGACCTCGGTCGAACCGTCGGTGAGGAGTGCGTCGTACATGCCCCCAGCCAATCACGTCCCGCCGGAGCGCCGACGACCCGGTCATGGCGGGAGCATGGCCGCTCAGCGTCCGACGGCGTAACCCTGCATGCCGCGCGGGTTGGCCGCGGCGGACAGCACCCCGGTCTCCGGGTCCCGGGCCACGGCGCACAGCCGCCCCTCCGACCAGGGCTCGCCGACGGTGACGTCATGGCCCCGGCGGCGCAGCTCCGCGACGATCTCCGGGTCGGTGTGCCCCTCGACGGTGACGCTGCCGGGGCGCATCCCGCGCGGGAAGAAGGAGGCTGGGAAGCTGTCGTTGTGCCAGTTCGGGGCGTCGATGGCGCCCTGGAGGTCGAGCCCTCCGCGGACCTGGGCGCGCAGGGCCACCGCCAGGAAGAAGTGCACCTGCCACTGGTCCTGCTGGTCGCCACCGGGCGTGCCGAACGCCAGTACGGGGACCCCGTCGCGCAGCGCGAGCGACGGGGAGAGGGTGGTACGGGGGCGGCGGCCGGGGGTGAGGGAGTTCGGCAGCCCCTCTTCGAGCCAGGTCATCTGGAGCCGGGTGCCGAGCGGGAAGCCGAGCTCCGGCACGACGGGGTTGGACTGGAGCCAGCCGCCGCTGGGGGTGGTGGAGATCATGTTGCCCCAGCGGTCCACCACGTCGAGGTGGCAGGTGTCCCCCCGGGTCGTCCCGTCCTTCGCCACGGTCGGCTCGCCGGCCCCGGGGACCGGAGCGGTGTCGGCGGCGGGCCCGGCGGCACCCGAGACCAGGGCCCCGACGTGCGCGCCGAGCACCGGTTCGCGTCCGTCCGGGCGGCCGGGGCGCAGCGCGTGCGAGGCCGTGCCGGTGATCAGGGCGCGGCGTTCGGCGTTGTACGGCTCGGAGAGCAGCGCGTCGAGCGGGACGTCGGCGGCGTCGCCGTACCAGGCCTCCCGGTCGGCCATCGCGAGCTTGCAGCCCTCGATGAGGAGGTGGACGTAGTCGGCGCTGCCGTAGCGGGGCAGTTCGGCGGGGAGCAGGGCGAGTTGCTGGAGGAAGGCGGGGCCCTGGCTCCAGCCGGGCGCCTTGGCGAGCGTCCAGCCGTTCCAGTCGTAGGTGGCGGGCGCCTCGTAGGAGGCGGACCAGCCGGCGAGGTCGGCGGCGGTGAGGGTGCCGGTGTGGCGGGAGCCGGTGGTATCCATGGTGGGGCGGGCGGCCTGGCGGACGAGAGCCTCGGCGACGAAGCCCTCGCGCCAGATCCGGCGGGCGGCCTCGATCTGCGCGGTCCGCTCCGAGCCGCCGTCCTCCTCCGCCTCGGCGATCAGGCGGCGCCAGGTCGCGGCGAGCCGGGGGTTGCGGAACAGCTCGCCGGGCCGGGGCGGGTGGCCGCCGGGCAGGTACACCTCGGCGGAGGAGTGCCATTCGGTCTCGAAGAGTTGGCGGACGGTCTCCACGGTCCGGCCGACCCGCTCGACGGGGGCGTGGCCGTCCTCGGCGTAGCCGATCGCGTACCGGAGCACCTCGGCGAGGCCCTTGGTGCCGTGGTCGCGCAGGAGCAGCATCCAGGCGTCGAAGGAGCCCGGTACGGCGGAGGCGAGCGGTCCGGTGCCGGGGACCAGGTCGAGGCCGAGGGAACGGTAGTGGGCGATGGTCGCACCGGCCGGGGCGGGGCCCTGGCCGCACACCACACGCACCTCGCCGTCGCGCGGCGCGATGATCATCGGTGCCTCGCCGGCCGGGCCGTTGAGGTGGGGTTCGACGACGTGCAGGACGAATCCGGCGGCGACGGCCGCGTCGTAGGCGTTGCCGCCGTCCTCCAGAACCGCCATCGCGGACTGCGAGGCGAGCCAGTGGGTGGAGGACACCATGCCGAAGGTGCCCTGGAGGGTGGGCCGGGTGGTGAACACGGAGGCGGCTCCTTGCTGCGGTGTGCGGGGCGGAGACGGAAGCGGTGGAACGGATCGTACGTACGACCCTTCCGGGCCCCGTCCTCCGGGGAGTTCACCGCGGGGTGCCGGGTCGGACGGGGTGCTCCGTCAGAGCCAGTCCTCGCGGGGCGGGTCGCAGAGTTCGAAGACCACTTCGCCGGTGTCCGGTCCCTCGACGGCGACGGGGCGCACCCGGGCGCCGACCGCCACCCGGTGCGGGGCCGCGCCCACGACGCGGCAGCGGAAGACGAAGCCCTCCGGCAGCCGGACGAGGGACTCGTTGCGGGCGGCCTCCGTGTAGCGGTGGACGACGCCGGACCGTACGACGACGCCCTGTCCGTCGCTGTGTTCGGGCTTCAGGTCGCTCGACGCGCACACCGGGCAGAGCAGCTTCCGGAAGGAGGCCGTGCCGCACCATCGGCACCGGTGGTAGCTCAGGCCGGCTTCCTCCCGCACCGTCCCTGCGGTGCCCTCCACGGTGCCATTCGACGACTGGGACACGGTCGACCCCCTGCGCTCGGCTCGGACGCGCCGCACTTGCGCGTCGATGCGTCCGCACCATAGGGCACTGAGTGCCGAAACGTAAAGACACTCAGTGCCAGATCATCGCTCCCGGGGGCTCACCCCTACCCGATGGCCGCCTCGATCTGCTGCACCACGCGCCACATCGGGGCCCCCTTCGCGGCGACCATCACCACCACTTCGCCGTCACCCGGCGGCCGCGCGGCGCCCCCGGCCGACACACCCGCGTCCGCCCCGCTCCCCCACACCCGGCGCACCATCCCCAGGGCGTGGTCGACGGCGGCCTCCGCGTCCCCCTCGCCACCCGAACGCAGCCAGGTCCGCAGCCCGTTGTTGTGCGCGGCCACCACGGAGGCGGCGACGACCTCGGCGCGCAGCGCCCCGTCCTCCGCCTCGCCGTACCGGTCGCGCAGATAGCCGGCGAGCGTCTGCTCGTACCGCCGCACCACGGACAGTTCGTAGGTCCGCAGCCCCGGCACCTCCCGGGTGAGGCGGTAACGCTGCACGGAGAACTCGGGGTTGGCCGCGTACATGCGCAGCACCAGCCGGGCCGCGTCGCTCACCGCGTCCACCGGGTCGGCGCCCCCGGCGTCGGCCAGGAACTCGGTCATGTCGGCCAGGCACCGCTCGTGGTCCGGGAAGACCGCGTCCTCCTTGGAGGGGAAGTACCGGAAGAACGACCGGCGGCCTACCCCCGCCCGTGCCACGATGTCGTCCACCGTGGTCCGCTCGAAGCCGCGCTCCAGGAAGAGCTGGAAGGCCGCTTCGGCGAGCACTTCCCGCATCGGGGCCTTCTTGGCAGGTCTGCGCGCTTCAGTCATGCCGGGAACGTAACACCGGAAGACCCATTCTGGCACCAGGTTCCTTTACAGAGGGTACTGAGTGCCATAATGTCGTCCGTACAAACCGCACCAGGTAGGAGAGCCGGCGTGAGCTTGAGGATCGTTGTCTGTGTGAAGTATGTGCCGGATGCGACGGGTGACCGGCGTTTCGCTGATGATCTGACGGTGGACCGTGAGGATGTGGACGGTCTGTTGTCGGAGCTGGACGAGTACGCGGTGGAGCAGGCGTTGCGGATCGCGGAGTCGGCGGACGATGCGGAGGTGACGGTGCTGACGGTGGGTCCGGAGGATGCGCGGGACGCGTTGCGCAAGGCGTTGTCGATGGGTGCGGACAGGGCTGTGCATG
>NZ_JBIVPT010000010.1:0-249187 GCF_044754785.1 Streptomyces sp. NPDC092952
AATCCACACCGAACCGGAAGGCCCTCACCTGCTTCAAGATCCCTCAGCCGAGACCTCGCTCACCCGTCCACAACCTCCCGGGACAGAACACCTAGAGCGGCTGCTGCCCATGGCCCAGGAGCAGGGGGTCGACATGGTCGTCGGCGGCCCCTACAGCTCCGGAGTCCTCGCCGGAGGCACCCACTTCGAGTACCAGCAGGCCCCGCCGGAGATCGTCGAGCGCGTCGGCAGGATCAAGGCGCTGGCCGAGAAGCACGGGGTGGGCATCAAGGCTGCCGCACTGCAGTTCTCCCTCGCCCACCCGGCGTCCGCCGCCGCGGTTCCCGGCGCCACGCGGCCCAGCCGCATCGCCGAGGACGTCGCCGCCCTCGCCGAGGACATCCCGGCCGCGTTCTGGACGGAGCTGCGTGCCGCCGGGCTGGTCAGCCCGGCCGCCCCGCTCCCGAACGGCGCCTGACCCCCGTGCCCGGCACGGAATCCCCCCACACACCTTACGCAGCAACAGGAGAAGCGATCATGGCTTCCACCTCCGTCTCCCGTACCGTCGCCGCCTCGCCCGAGAGGGTGTGGAGCCTCATCGGCGGCTTCGACGCCCTGCCCGACTGGCTCCCCTACATCCCCGAGAGCACCCCGTCGGAGGGCGGCCGGGTCCGCCGGCTGAGCAATGCCGGGGGAGAGACCATCGTCGAGCGCCTCGTCGGCTTCAACGAGGCCGAGCGCCACTACAGCTACGCCATCGTCCGGGCGCCCTTCCCCGTCAGCGGCTACGTCTCCACCATCCGGGTCCACCCCGTCCCGGGCCGGGACGACGTCGCCGAGGTGCAGTGGTCCGGGCGCTTCGCCCCGGACGGCGTCACCGACGACGAAGCCGTCGCGCTCTTCACCGGCATCTACGCCGACGGTCTCGACGCCCTCGGCAAGACCCTCGCGGCCTGACGCCGACGCCCCACCGCGGGCCGGAGGCACCCCGTACGTGCCCGGTCCGTGGCGTCGCGGCACGCGTTGCGCACCGCGTCCGGCCGTCGGATCGTGAATCCATGAGGATCGACGACGGGACCGTGAACGGCGCGGGCGTGTGAACGGCGCGCCGTCGGTGCCGCCGCGGCGGAGCGTGGCGCCGCTGGAACTCTTCTTCGACCTGGTCTTCGTCTTCGCGATCGGCCGGCTCGCGGAGCACCTGCACGGCGAGCTCTCCTGGCGCGGCGCGGCCGAGACCGCGGTCATGCTGGTGGCGGTGCTCAGCCTCTGGGCGCTGACCAGCTTCGACGCCACCTTCCTGGACGTCGAACGGCCCCGGACCCGGTGGCTGGTCCTGGTCGTGATGGGACTGGGCCTGTTCATGAACGCCCAGATCCCGCACGCCTTCGCCGGGCGGCCGTGGGCCTTCGCCCTTCCCCTGGTCGCCATTCTGCTCCTGGTCGACCTCACCGCAGCCCTGGCCGCCCCGACCCCGGTCCTGCGCCATCACTACCGCCGGGTGTCCGCGTGGGCCGCCTTCTCGGTGCCGTTCTGGCTGATCGGTGCCGCCGCGGAGCCCGGGCCCCGGGTGGTCTGGTGGGCGGTGGCCGCCGCCGTCGACATGGCGGGTGTCTGGCTGGCCCACCCGCTGCCCCGCGACCGGCTCTCCTCCCGGAACCTCGCCTTCGACGCCGAGCACATGGTGGAGCGGATCCGTCTGTTCATCATCATCCAGCTCGGCGAGACGGTCCTGACCATCGGTGCGGCGATCTCCGACGCCCCCGTCGAAGCGGCCACCGTGGCGGCCGGGCTCGGTGTGTTCGTCGCGCTGGTGTGCCTGTGCTCCAGCTACTTCCAGGGCGGCGAGGACATTCTCGCCCGGCATGTCGCGGACACGGCCGACAAACTGCTGCCGGTCCGCCGCGCCGTCAGCGGCCAGTACCCCACCCTGGCCGGTCTGGTGGCGCTCGCCGTCGGCGCCGAGCTCGCCATCGGCCACCCCCTGGGCCCCGGCGGCATCACGCTCGGCCTCCTCCTCTTCGGCGGGCCCATCCTCTACGTGATCACCCAGGCGTGGTGGTACTTCACCTCCACCGGGCAGGCGTGGGGTGCCCGGCTCCTGGCCTGCCTGGCCTTCGCCGTCGCCGGTGTCGCCGCCGTCCGGATCCCGCCGCTGGCCTCGGTGCTGATCCTCGACGTCCTTCTCGTCGCCCTCGTCGTCCCACTGCGACGGGTGCACCGGCGGGTCCTCACGACGATGACGGCCGGAACCCGCGCGGGGCCGTGAGCCCGGGGATCCGCCGCCCGCCGACGGCGGATCCCCGGCCCCGGCCGTCAGTCGGTGGAGGCCGTCCAGCCCCGGGCCTCCACCCGGGACGCGTCGCGGGAGCGGCTGTCGTCGAAGAGCGTGCGGCCGTCGTCCTCGACGCGCACCGCGTCCACGTACACCCCGCGGCCGACGTAGAGCTGGTCGGTCGCGTACCGCCAGCGCAGGCGCAGCTCCGTGCCGCGCCAGGCGGTGAGGTCCGCCTCCAGGTCGTGCCACACCCGGCCGGACCAGCCCGAGACCGAACCGGCGGGATGGGCCTCCGACTCCGGACGGGGCCGCCCCGGGGCCGGGACGGTGGTGAACGGCACGGGCTGCCAGGTCGCCCCGGCGTCCGCCGACGCCTCCAGGAAGAGGAAGTCGGAGCCGGGCTCGGTGTCCCACCACAGGGCCGAGCGCAGCCTGGCCCGCGCGGAGGCGGGCCGCAGCGCGGGCAGGGTGAGCGTCGCGGTGGTGGCGCTCGCCATGCCGGAGAACCACGCCGTGCGCCCGTGCGCGGGGCGGACCGCGACGGCGCGGGCCATCCGGTTGGCGGTGGCGACGCGCGGGGCGCTGCCGGAACGCCAGTTGCGCACCGGGTGCACCGAGTTGCCGAGGACGATCAGGAAGGAGTCGGTCGTCGGGTCCAGCACGAGACTGGTGCCGGTGAAGCCGGTGTGGCCCGCAGTGCGCGGAGTGGCCATCGCTCCCATGTACCAGTGCTGGTAGAGCTCGAAGCCGAGGCCGTGCGCATCGCCCGGGAACGCGGTGTTGAAGTCGGTGAAGAGCAGGTCCACCGAGGCGTCCGAGAGGATGCGGGAGCGCCCGTACACCCCGCCGTTGAGCAGCGTACGGGCGAGGACCGCCAGGTCCCAGGCGCAGGAGAAGACCCCGGCGTGGCCCGCCACCCCGTCCAGGCTGTAGGCGTTCTCGTCGTGCACCTCGCCCCAGACCAGTCCGCGGTCCAGCCCGGACCAGGGCTGGCGGGCGTCCTCGGTCGCGGCGATCTTCGGCTTCCAGGCGGCCGGCGGGTTGTAGCGGGTGCGGTGCATCCCGAGCGGGGCGGTGATCTCCTCGCGGAGCAGGACGTCCTGGGCGCGGCCGGTGATCTTCTCCAGGACCAGCTGGAGCGAGATCAGATTGAGGTCGGAGTAGAGGTAGACCGTTCCGGGCGGATTGGCCGGGACCTCGTCCCACAGCAGGCGCAGCTTCCCCTCGCGGGTCGGCTCCTTGTAGAGCGGGATCCAGGAGCGGAACCCCGAGGTGTGGGTGAGCAGATGACGGATGGTGATGTCCTGCTTGCCGCCGCCCGCGAAATCGGGGAGGTACGAGGCGACCTTCGCCTCCAGCTCCAGCTTTCCGCGCTCGATCTGCTGCACGGCCAGGATCGAGGTGAACAGCTTGGAGACCGAGGCCAGGTCGAAGACGGTGTCCTCGGCCATCGCGATCTGCTGGTCAGGCGGGAACTCCACCCCGGTGTCGGTGGTCTCGTCGTACGCCGCGTAGCGCACGGCCATGCCGATCGGCCGGTGCAGGGCGACCGTTCCGCCGCGCCCGGCGAGCAGCACCGCCCCCGCGTACCAGGGATGCTTGGGGGAGTCGGCGAGGAACTTCTCGGCGTCGGCCACCAGTTGGTCCAGGGGCTCCTGGAGCAGCCCGGCGCGGGCGGCGGGCCCGCGCCGCAGCGTCGGGCGGTCCTGCCCGGGCGCGGCGCCCCCGGATTCCGTTGTGCGCACAGCCGACGATCCCGTCTCCGCTTCCATGGCCGACGCCTGCCCCGCGAACGGGATCGGCGCCAGGGCGATCGCCCCGCCCAGGGCCAGCATCCCACCGCCCAGCCTCCGCCGGCTGATGCCTCTGCCCGCCGCGTCCTCGGTCATCCGGAGCCCCTTCCGCTGCACGAAAATAACTTTCGTAATCTCGTCCGCCACTGAAACTTCTTGCCGACGCAGAGGTTACTGTCACCCCTGCCGTCACGGGGGTCCCGTGCGCCGGAAAGAATCTGACTGGGCATCAGAAAATCTCTTCCCTCGGCCGCCCGGCTGCGGCATCCTGCCGCCCATGGAGACGGAGCTGAGCAAGAAACTGGGAGTCGAGCACGCCATCTTCGGCTTCACGCCGTTCCCGGCGGTGGCCGCGGCCATCACCCGGGCCGGTGGCTTCGGCGTCCTCGGCGCGGTCCGCTACACCGCCCCCGACGAGCTGGCGCGCGATCTCGACTGGATGCAGGAGCACACCGACGGCAAGCCGTACGGGCTCGACGTCGTCATGCCCGCGAAGAAGGTCGAAGGGGTCACCGAGGCCGACGTCGAGGCGATGATCCCGGAAGGGCACCGCCGGTTCGTCCAGGACACCCTCGCCAAGCACGGCGTACCGGAACTCCCCGAGGGCGAGGCGTCCGGCTGGCGGATCACCGGCTGGATGGAGGAGGTCGCCCGCAACCAGCTCGACGTCGCCTTCGACTACCCCATCAGGCTCCTCGCCAACGCCCTCGGATCGCCGCCCGCCGACGTCGTACAGCGCGCCCACGACCGGGGCGTCCTCGTCGCCGCCCTCGCCGGAAGCGCCAAGCACGCCCGCCGCCACGCCGAGGCGGGCATCGACATCGTCGTCGCCCAGGGGTACGAGGCGGGCGGCCACACCGGCGAGATCGCCTCGATGGTCCTGGTCCCGGAAGTCGTCGACGCCGTCGGACCGCTCCCCGTCCTCGCCGCCGGAGGGATAGGCAGCGGGGAGCAGATCGCCGCCGGGCTCGCCCTCGGCGCCCAGGGCGTCTGGCTCGGCTCCCTCTGGCTGACCACCGAGGAGGCCGACCTCCACTCCCGCGCCCTGACCCGCAAACTCCTCGACGCGGGCTCGGGCGACACCGTCCGCTCCCGCGCGCTGACCGGCAAACCCGCGCGCCAGCTCCGTACCGAATGGACCGACGCCTGGGACGATCCGGCGGGCCCCGGACCGCTGCCCATGCCGCTCCAGGGGCTGCTGGTGGCCGAGGCCGTCTCCCGGATCCAGAAGTACGAGACCGGGGCCCTGCTCGGCACCCCGGTCGGCCAGATCGTCGGCCGGATGAACAGCGAACGCAGTGTGCGGGCCGTCTTCGACGACCTGACCCGCGGCTTCGAACGCGCCGTGGACCGGATCGACCGCATCGCCGGACGGAGCGCCTCATGACACCGCCCCCCAACGGCTTCTGGGCCCAGGCCACCGCCGATCCCGGCCGCACCGTACTGATCGCCCCCGACGGCGAGCCATGGACGGCCGGCCGGCTGCACGCCGCCGCCAACCGCATGGTCCACGGGCTGCGCGCGGCCGGACTGGAACGCGGCGACGCGTTCGCGGTCGTCCTGCCGAACGGCGTCGAGTTCTTCACCGCCTACCTCGCCGCCTCCCAGGCCGGCTTCTACCTCGTCCCCGTCAACCACCACTTCGTCGGCCCCGAGATCGCCTGGATCGTCGCCGACTCCGGCGCCAAGGTCCTCATCGCCCACGAACGGTTCGCACGGGCCGCGGCCGACGCCGCCGACGAGGCGAAACTCCCCGCGAGCCACCGCTACGCCGTGGGCACCGTCGACGGCTTCCGCCCGTACGCCGAACTGCTCGAAGGGCAGCCCGGGGACGCCCCGGACGACCGCACCCTGGGCTGGGTCATGAACTACACCTCGGGCACCACCGGCCGCCCGCGCGGCATCCGCCGCCCGCTCTCCGGCCGCCTCCCCGAGGAGAGCCACCTCGGCGGCTTCCTCGGCATCTTCGGCATCAAACCCTTCGACGGCAACGTCCACCTGGTCTGCTCGCCGCTCTACCACACGGCCGTGCTCCAGTTCGCCGGCGCCTCCCTGCACATCGGCCACCCCCTGGTGCTGATGGACCGCTGGGCCCCCGAGGAGATGCTGCGGCTGATCGACACCCACCGCTGCACCCACACCCACATGGTCCCCACCCAGTTCCACCGCCTGCTCGCCCTGCCGGACGACGTCAAACAGCGCTACGACGTCACCGCCATGCGGCACGCCATCCACGGCGCCGCGCCCTGCCCCGACCACGTCAAACGCGCCATGATCGACTGGTGGGGGAAGTGCGTCGAGGAGTACTACGCGGCCAGCGAGGGCGGCGGCGCCTTCGCCACCGCCGACGACTGGCTGAGGAAGCCGGGCACGGTCGGCCGGGCCTGGCCGATCAGCGAACTCGCCGTCTTCGACGACGACGGCAACCGGCTGCCGCCCGGCGAGCTCGGCACCGTCTACCTGAAGATGAACACCGGCGGCTTCAGCTACCACAAGGACGAGACCAAGACCCGGAAGAACCGCATCGGCGACTTCTTCACCGTCGGCGACCTCGGCCTCCTCGACGAGGACGGCTACCTCTTCCTCCGCGACCGCAAGATCGACATGATCATCTCCGGCGGCGTCAACATCTACCCCGCCGAGATCGAGGGCGTCCTCCTCGGCCACCCGGCCGTCGCCGACGTCGCGGTCTTCGGCATCCCGCACCCCGACTGGGGCGAGGAGGTCAAGGCCGTCGTCGAACCGGCCGAGGGCCACCGGCCCGGCCCGGAGCTCGCCGAGGCGATCCTGCTCCACTGCGAACAGCGGCTCGCCGGATACAAACGCCCCCGCACCGTCGACTTCATCGACACCCTGCCCCGCGACCCCAACGGCAAGCTCTACAAACGGCGGCTGCGCGACCCCTACTGGGAAGGGCACTCCCGGGCCGTGTGAGCCGGACGGCCGCCGCCCGGCGGCGGCCGTACCGGGGCTCTGGCAGGGTGAGGCCCATGAACGCGCGCACCACGGTCCGGGCACTGTCGACCCAGTGGACGGTGGCCGTTCCGGTCCTCGCCGCCCTCGCGCTGGTGTTCAGCTGGGGCCGGGAACTGCCCACGTTCGCGGTCGTGGTGGTCGCGCTCTGCCTGGCCGGCGCCGTCCTCGCCGCCGTGCACCACGCCGAGGTCATCGCCCACCGGGTCGGGGAGCCGTTCGGCTCGCTCGTGCTGGCCGTCGCCGTCACCGTGATCGAAGTGGCCCTCATCGTCACCCTGATGGCCGACGGCGGCCCCAAGACGACCGCACTGGCCCGCGACACCGTCTTCGCCGCCGTGATGATCACCTGCAACGGGATCGTCGGACTGTCCCTGCTGGTCGGGGCGGTCCGCTCCCGCGTCGCCGTCTTCAACGCCGAGGGGTCCGGGGCCGCCCTCGCCACCGTCGCCACCCTGGCCACGCTGAGCCTGGTCCTGCCGACCTTCACCATCGGCAAACCCGGCCCCGAGTTCTCCAGCGCCCAACTGACCTTCGCCGCCGTCGCCTCGCTCTTCCTGTACGGGCTCTTCGTCGCCGTCCAGACCGTCCGGCACCGCGAGTACTTCCTGCCCCTCACCCCGGAGGGCGCGCTGAAACCGGACGAGCACCACGCCCCCCTGCCCGGCCGGGGCGCCACCGTCCTCAGCGTGGTGATGCTGCTGGTCGCGCTCGTCGCGGTCGTCGGCGACGCCAAGTCCGTCTCCCCGACCATCGAGTCCGGGGTGGAGGCGGCCGGCATGCCGCAGGCGGTGGTCGGTGTCGTCATCGCCCTGCTGGTCCTGCTGCCGGAGACCCTCGCGGCGGTACGGGCGGCCCGCCGCGAGCGCGTCCAGACCAGCCTCAACCTCGCCCTCGGCTCGGCGATGGCCAGCATCGGCCTGACCATCCCGGCCATCGCCCTCGCCTCGATCTGGCTCCACGGCCCGCTCCACCTCGGCCTCGGCGCCACCCACATGGTGCTGCTCGCCCTCACCGTGGTGGTCGGCGCGCTGACCGTCGTTCCGGGACGGGCCACCCTGCTCCAGGGCGGCGTCCATCTGTCGATCTTCGCCGCCTTCGTCTTCCTCGCGATCAGCCCCTGACCGTCCCGAACCCTTGACCAGCGGGTTCCGGCCGCACAGGATCACGCCATGACAGGTGTACGGAGCAGCACAGTCGACGGAGTCCTGGCGCGCAGCGCCCGGCGCACCCCGGAACGCACCGCACTGCGGTACGCCGACCGGTCGTGGAGCTACGCCGAACTCGACGCGGCCGTCAGCACGGCGGCCGCCGTCCTCACCCAGGAGCACGGACTGCGCCCGGGCGACCGGGTCGCCTGCTACGCGCACAACTCCGACGCCTATCTGATCGGCTTCCTCGGCTGCGCCCGCGCCGGCCTCGTCCACGTACCGGTCAACCAGAACCTCACCGGCGGAGACCTCGCGTACCTCCTCGAACAGTCCGGCAGCACACTGGTCCTCACCGACCCGGACCTCACCGGCCGGGTCCCCGGCACCTTCCCGGTCCGCCCGCTGCGCGACGCCCCGGACTCCCTCCTGGCGGCCACCGCCGTACCGCGCCCCTTCGCCCCGGAGCGCGGACCGGCCGCGGGCGACCTCGTGCAGCTGCTCTACACCTCCGGCACCACCGCGCTGCCCAAGGGCGCGATGATGACGCACGGCGCCCTCGTCCACGAGTACGTCAGCGCGATCACCGCACTCGACCTCAAGGCCACCGACCGGCCCGTGCACGCCCTGCCGCTCTACCACTCCGCGCAGATGCACGTGTTCCTGATGCCGTACCTCGCGGTCGGGGCGGAGAGCATCGTCCTCGACGCGCCCGACGCGGACCGGATCCTCGAACTCGTCGAGACCGGGCGGGCGGACAGCGTCTTCGCCCCGCCGACCGTCTGGATCGGCATCTCCCGCCACCCCGGCTTCACCACCCGTGACCTCGGCGGGCTGCGCAAGGCGTACTACGGCGCGTCGATCATGCCCGTACCGGTCCTGGAGCGGCTCCGCGAACGGCTGCCCGCGCTCGCCTTCTACAACTGCTTCGGACAGAGCGAGATCGGCCCGCTCGCCACCGTCCTCGGCCCGGACGAGCACGAGGGCCGGATGGGCTCCTGCGGTCGCCCCGTCCTCTTCGTCGAGGCCCGGGTCGTCGGCGAGGACGGCCAGGAGGTGCCCGACGGCACACCCGGCGAGGTGGTCTACCGCTCGCCCCAGCTGTGCGAGGGCTACTGGGACAAGCCCGAGGAGACCGCGGCAGCCTTCCGGAACGGCTGGTTCCACTCCGGCGACCTCGCGGTGCGCGACGCGGACGGCTACTTCACCGTCGTCGACCGGGTGAAGGACGTCATCAACTCCGGCGGTGTCCTGGTCGCCTCCCGGGAGGTCGAGGACGCCCTCTACACCCACCCCGCCGTCGCCGAGGCCGCTGTCGTCGGCCTGCCCGACGAACGCTGGATCGAGGCGGTCACCGCCGTCGTCGTGCTGCGTGGCGAGGCGACGGCCGACGAACTCATCGGCCACGCCCGCGAGCGGCTCGCCCACTTCAAGGCACCGAAACGGATCCGCTTCGTGGACGAGCTGCCGCGCAACGCCAGCGGGAAGATCCTCAAGCGGGAACTGCGCGACCGGTTCGCCGGGGAGGTGCGGTGAGAGCGGCCGACGAGCGACCGGTCAGGTTCGAGGACCGGCCCGTCACGGGCCCGTCCCGGAGGGCGGCCGTCGGGTGAGGGACGGTGCGCAGGGCGGCGGGCCGGGCGCGTAACAGGGGCGTACCAGCGTGGGGGCCGCCGGAGCGCTCGACGCGCGTACGCACTTCGGCGCCGCGAAGGCGGTCGGGGCCCCGCCGAGGCCGTGTGCGCCCCGGTTTCCGGAGTCGCGAGGGCCGCTGATCCGGTCGCCACGCGCCGGGACGGGATGCGCCGGTCACTCCTGGCCGGGGCCGGCGGCGGACCGGTCCTCGGCGTCGAACGCGGCCAGGGCGCGGACCCCCGGTCCCAGGGCCCGTCCCAGGGCGCGCAGAAGCGACTCCTCCACCCCGCCCAGGGCTTCGGAGAGTTCCTCGGACACGTCCCGCGCGATCTCCTCCGCCACCGCGTCCACGGAGGTCCGGGGGCCGAGCTTGCTCACCGCGGCGGCCGCGCGGGCGGGGGTGAGCAGCGCCGACGCCTGGACCAGGAGCCAGGCGGGAACCCCCGCCGCGCCCTGCGGCGGCACCAGATAGGGCCGGGAGCCGTCGAAGCGCTCGTCCTCGGCGAACGCCTTCTGCTTCACCTTCACCACCGGGCGGACCCCGGCACCGTCCGGGCCCGCCTCCCGCCACTCGGCCGCGGGCTTGAGGACGTACCCCTCGGCCAGGTTCTCCGTCAGCCCGGGAAGGCCGAACAGGGCCGGGACGCGGGTGGGGAAGGCGCAGGGCAGCTCCTGGAGCCCGTTCAGCGGGCCCCGGCCGACCACGGGTACGCAGACGAGCCCGGTGTCGGCCGCCGTCCGCCGCAGCTCCCGGTCGGAGAGCCACCACCGGCCCCCGCCCGTCTCGACCGAGGCGTCGAACGGCAGCCACCGCAGCGCCGGCGCGTACCAGACCCCGGTCTGCACCGGTTCGACCCCCGCGACGGCGGGGACGTCCGGGTGCGGGTAGCGGCCGCCGGCGAGCTCCCCGTAGACCGTCACCACCGCGTCCCCGCCCCACGCGGCGCGCGTCGCCGAGGCGAAGCGGGCCGCGGCCACCGACAGTTCCGGCCAGATCCTGCTGACGCCGAAGAAGCCGTCCAGGGCGTCGTCGCCCAGGGACTCGCGCCGCTTCGCCGGGCGGGCCCCGGCGCCGTCGCAGACCACCGCGAAATGCGCCCCGTGGACCTTCTCCACCGCGATCCACTCGCGGACCCCGGACAGGCCGAGCCGCTGCTTGGCGGAGATCTTCGGATAGGGCCGCAGGGCGGGACCCGTTGACGTCGTGTCGGACACACCGGGAATTGTGGCCGCGCGGTCCGAACCCGGGCAACCGGGATTCCCCGAGGATGGGGAGCAGGGCGGGCCGGCGGGCTCGAAGTGTGCCAACTGGTAAGGAGGGAACGCGACTTGTGCTGGAATCAGGGGCATGAGCGATCGTGGGGAAGGTGCGGGGGAAGGGGCCCCGGGGGAGTCGGACCCCGGGGGCCGGTTGTCCGCCGAGGCCGAGCGGCTGTGTGACGAGGCGCGGAAGGGAATCCGGCTCGCCGACCGGCGGGCCCGGCTCTGGGCGGTCATCGATGTCGTCCTGGGCTTTCCCGCCGCCCTGCTCGCCGCCGTATCCGGTGCGGCGGGTCTGGCCACGGCGGACGCGCGTGTTCCCGCGGCGCTGCTGGCCCTGGTGTCCGCGGGGCTGTCGGCAGGGGCCGGATTCCTGCGGAGCGACGACCGGCGGGTGGCCCACAAGCGGGCGCGGACGGCGTGGGCCGCCCTGGAGGGCGAGGCCGTCGTCGTGTTGGCGGACGGACGGCTCGACGAGGAGGGGCTGCGCCGCCTGTTCGGACTGCGGCAGGCCGCGCTGGCGGCGTACGAGGGCGACCCCGCCTGACCAATCGCGGAGCGCCGCCGCCCCGGGCCGGTGCGTCGCGGCGGCCGCCCGCGTGCGGGGCCGGGCCCCGGTGCGACCGCGGGCCCGGTCGGCCCGGCGGTCTGGGTCCATGGGCGGGCCTCCGGACCCTACCCGTGGGCCCCGGTGCCGCCGCTACCGTTCTGGTCCCGGTAGGCATACGGCCCCGGTGACGCGAGTAATCCATGATGAGGTGACGCGTGAAACGCAGTGACCGCACACGCCTGGACATGCGCGCGAGCGCGGGGCAGACGGCGATCGAGTACCTGGCCCTGCTGGGGACCGTCGTCGCCGTGATCGGAGCCGTGACCGCCGCGGCCATCGGGAGCGATGTCTCCCGCGTCACGCACGCCCAGATCTGCCGCATCACCGCGGCCGTGGGCGGAGGGGGCGGTGACTGCCTCGACGACAACGATGTCAAGCGTGTGGTCGGGCCGCCGGAGGCCGGGGATCCCGTCGAACCCGGCACCCTGCGCACCGGGGCCGGCGACCTCGGCGCCCCGTTCGTCAGGAAGTCCGCCGGAAAGGACCCCGGCAAGACGGTGAACGCGCTCCCCGACCTCTGCTTCGAGCCCCGGGAATCGCAGTCCTCGGTCTCCGTCCCGGGCAGCGGCGTTCTCGGCAAGACCGCCGCCTGGGGGTACTCCTGGCTGGTCAACTTCGTCATCGACAAGATCGACAACGAGAAGAACAAGGAGAAGCGGGTCAAGCTGGCACTCGCCGACCTCGCCTACTGCCTCCCGGACTACAACATCGTCATCGCGCAGCCGCACGAGGGCAATCTGCAGCAGATGGACGGCACCGCACTGATCGAGACGGTGGAGATCAGTGGCACCACGTACCGGGTGTACGCCTTCAAGACGGGCACGTTCACCTGGGCGGACGGTGCCGATCTCGGCTGGAAGAACCGCGCCTTCCAGGGGTACTTCGACGTCAGCGACGACCGCCGTACCGTCACGTTCCGGGAACCGCCCCGCCCCAAGCGCAAGGAGGGCTGGAAACCCGGCGACGAGGGCTGCCAGGTCGAGGGACAGGAACCGCCGGACCGGAGCCGGTACTACAACACGTACTCCCCGCTGGACAACGAGGGGTCGACGCAGGCGGTACGGATGCTGGTCAACGACATGCGCCGCTGCTACCCCGACTACAACGTGGTCGCGATGCACTCCGAACAGGCGTCGCACTGGGTCGAGAAACCGGACTCGTTCGTGCACCACGGCAGGTACCGGCTCAACTCCAACGAGTACCACGACACCGAGAGCGGCGACGACATCGCCTCCGGCCGGGCCGTGTTCGACCTCTACGTCTTCGACAAGGGCACGTTCAGCAACGACGGCGACGGCGGCTACACCAACTGGGCCTTCTACGGCGACTTCACCCGGGACGGCTCGAAGGTCGCCTTCGACAAGCCGCAGCCCGCCGACCTGAACGCCGACTCCACCGCCACCGGATCGGGCACCGTCGACTTCGACGACGGCTCGCCGAAGTACACGGGCGGCGGCCCCTATCCCGGCACCGACTACTCCGGCAAGGTGCCCGGCGACCGGGCCGAGCTCACCCATTCGCTGATCGACGAGTACGGACGCGGCTTCCCCGGCAAGAACATCATCGTGGCGAAATCGTTCGACGACCTCTCCTTCACCGGGGTGTCCGGCCTCGAACACCTCGCGGTGGTGGACGGATTCGACGTGTTCGCCCTCGACAGCGGCACCATCACCAACAAGGGGGACGGCGGCTGGAAGAACTGGGGCTTCACCGGCACCTTCGACTACGCGGCGGACGGCAAGGAGGTGACCTTCTCCCCCCGGTGAACCGCCTGCCCGGTGAAGCGGACGCGCCTACCGCTCCCCGCGCTCGTCCACGATCCGGCGGAACTTGCCGACCGACCGCTCCAGCGTCTCCGGATCGACGATCTCGACCCCGACCGACACCCCGATCCCGTCCTTGACGGCCGCCGCGATCGACGCCGCGGCGGCCGTCCGCCGCTCCGGAGCGGCCCCGGCCCGCGCCTCCGCCCGGACGGTCAGCACGTCGAGGCGGCCCTCACGGGTCAGCCGCAGCTGGAAGTGGGGCGACACTCCCGGCGTACGCAGCACGATCTCCTCGATCTGCGTCGGATAGAGGTTCACCCCGCGCAGGATCACCAGGTCGTCGCTGCGCCCGGTCACCTGCTCCATCCGCCGGAACACCCGGGCGGTGCCCGGCAGCAGCCGGGTCAGGTCCCGGGTGCGGTAGCGGATCACCGGCATCGCCTCCTTGGTGAGCGAGGTGAAGACCAGCTCGCCCTCCTCACCCTCGGGCAGCACCTCGCCGGTGAACGGATCGACCACCTCGGGATAGAAGTGGTCCTCCCAGATGTGCAGCCCGTCCTTGGTCTCGACGCACTCCTGCGCCACCCCGGGGCCCATCACCTCGGAGAGGCCGTAGATGTCGACCGCGTCGATCGCGAACCGCTCCTCGATCTCGCGCCGCATCTCCTGCGTCCACGGCTCGGCACCGAAGATCCCGACCCGCAGCGAGGTCGACCGGGGATCGACGCCCTGCCGCTCGAACTCGTCGAGCAGCGTCAGCATGTACGACGGGGTCACCATGATGATCTCGGGGCGGAAGTCCTGGATCAGCTGGACCTGGCGGGCGGTCATCCCCCCGGAGGCCGGGACGACCGTGCAGCCGAGCCGCTCCGCCCCGTAGTGCGCGCCGAGCCCGCCGGTGAACAGCCCGTACCCGTAGGCCACATGGACCTTCATCCCGGGGCGCCCGCCGGCGGCCCGGATGGAGCGGGCGACCACATCGGCCCAGATGTCCAGGTCGCGGTCGGTGTAGCCGACGACGGTCGGGCGGCCCGTGGTCCCGCTGGAGGCATGGATGCGCCGGACCCGCTCCTCGGGGACGGCGAACATCCCGAAGGGGTAGTTGTCCCGCAGGTCGGCCTTGGTGGTGAAGGGGAAACGGGCGAGGTCGGCGAGGGTGCGGCAGTCCTCCGGGCGCAGCCCGGCGCGGTCGAAGGCGGCGCGGTAGTGCCCGACGTTCTCGTACGCGTGGCGCAGCGTGGCCCGCAGCCGCTCCAGCTGGAGCGCTTCCAGCTCGTCCCGGCCCAGTCGTTCCGCCTCGTCCAGCAGGGGCGCCATCGGGATCTCCCTCTTCCGAGCAACGACCGATCATTCGGTCGATCTTTCGATAGCAGTAATTCAGTTCGGTCCGCCGGATGGCAAGAGGCGCGTCGGCACTGATCGGGGCCGGTACTTCGCTCATACCGAACAGGGCCGCACGGACCGGCCGGCCCTGTTTGGATGGCGGGCATGCCGATCTTCCACGCATATGACGGGACCGAACTCTCCTACCGCCTCCTGGGCGAGGGCGCGGCGCTGATCTGCCTGCCGGGCGGGCCGATGCGGGCGGGCGCGTACCTGGGAGACCTCGGTGGGCTCGCAGCCCGCCGCCGGCTCGTGGTGCCGGACCTGCGCGGCTCCGGGGACTCCGCGGTGCCGGACGATCCGTCGACGTACCGCTGCGACCGGCTGGTCGACGACGTCGAGGCGCTGCGCGAACACCTCGGCGAGGAGCGCGTCGACCTGCTGGCCCACTCCGCCGCCGGCAACCTCGCCGCCCTGTACGCGGCCCGCCACCCGGGGCGGCTGCGCACCCTGACGCTCGTCACCCCCGGCACCGTGGCGGTGGGCATCGAGGTCACCGAACAGGACTGGTACGAGGCGAGCGAACTGCGGCGCGACGAGCCCTGGTACCCGCGGGCGCGGGCCGCCCTGGACGGTTTCCTGGCGGGCGGCGCGCCCGACGAGGTCCGGGCCGCCGTCGCCCCGTTCGCCTACGGGCGGTGGGACGAGGCCGCCCGCGCCCACGCCGCCGCCGGGCCCGGGCTGACCAACTCCGCCGCGGCCGCGCACTTCTACGCGGACGACGCCTTCGACCCGCCCGCCACCCGGGCCGCTCTGGGCGAGGTCACCGCACCCGTACTGGTCCTCGCGGGGGAGTACGACGCGGGCCCCACCCCGGACCGCGCCGCCGAGCTGGCCGCCCTCTTCCCCGACGCGGAGTTCGTCGTCCAGCGCGGCGCGGCGCACTTTCCCTGGCTGGACGACCCGGGCGCCTTCGTCCGCACGGTGGAGGCCTTCCTCGATCCCGACGTACGCAGTGTGCACGCCGGAGGGACCCGGCTCGCCTACCGGGTGTGGGGGGAGCCGTCGGCGCCGCCCGTCGTGCTCGTCCACGGCCGGTGCGACGACAGCCGCACCTGGGCCCGGATCGCCGAGGACCTCGCGGCCGAGCACCGGGTGTACGCCTTCGACTTCCGGGGGCACGGGCTCAGCGACTGGCCGGGGCGCTACTCCTTCGAGCTGTTCCGGGACGATCTGCACGCCTTCCTGGAGGTCCGCAATCTGGCCGGGGCCACCGTCGTCGGGCACTCCATGGGCGGTGCGGCCGCCCTTCTGCTCGCGCAGCGGGAGCCGGGGCTGATCGGGCGGCTCGTCCTGGAGGAGGCGCCGCCGCCGTTCCCGCTCGACCCGCCACGCGCCCCCGCCGTACGGCCCGAGGGGGAGCTGGCGTACGACTGGCCCGTGGTGCCGTCGACCGACGCCCAGCTGAACGCACCGGACCCCGGCGTGCGGGACCGGCTCGGGGGGATCACCGCCCCGACCCTCGTCATCGGCGGCGGCCCCACCAGCCATGTCGACCAGGAACGGCTGGTCTGGCTGGCGGGGCGGATACCGGACGGCCGGTTCCGGAGCATCGACGCCGGTCATCTCGTCCACACCGAACGCCCCGGGGCCTATCTCGCGGCGCTGAAGGAGTTCGGCCTGTCCTGAGCCGGCGGAGGGCGGCGGTGGCGGGTCAGGCGCGGTCGAGCAGCGAGGTGAGGACCTCGTACAGGGTCTGCTCGGCATCGGCCACCGGGCCCGCCGACCGCCAGGCCACGAAGGCGTCGGGGCGCACCAGCACCGCACCCCCGCGCGTCGTCCCGTGCGCCTCGGCCCAGTCCGCGCCGCCCTCCGGCTCCAGATCGGAACCCGGGCCGATGCCGTACGCGGGCAGCCGCACCGTGAGCCGGGCCGCGACCCGTTCCGCCGCCCGGCGCCACACCGTGTCCTCACCGTCCGTGAGCAGCACCAGTGTCTGCTCGTACAGATCGAGCGTGGACTTGCGCTCTTCGCCCTGACGGACCCACAGATGCGGAGCGCGACTGCCTGGTTCACCGTTCAACCGCACACCCTGGGGGACCACCGGCTGCTCGGGGTCGACCCCCAGCACCGCGCCCCGGGCGTAGCGGTAGCCCAGCGCCACGCTCAGCATGCCGCCCTGGCGCCCGCCGCCCGCCCCGGGCGCCGCCTCGTACCCCGGGTGGCTGTGCTCGCCGGAGCGCGCCGACGCCCGCGCGCTCGTCGCCCGCGCCACCGGCAGCCGCTCCGCCTCGTAGCTGTCCAGGAGCCCGGGACCCGCCTCGCCCTTCAGCACGGCCGCCAGCTTCCAGGCCAGGTTGTGCGCGTCCTGGATGCCGGTGTTGGAGCCGAACGCCCCGGTGGGGGACATCTCGTGCGCCGAGTCGCCGGCGAGGAAGACCCGTCCGGAGGAGTACCGCTCGGCGACCCGCTCGGCCGCGTGCCACGGCGCCTTTCCGGTGATCTCGATGTCCAGATGCGGCGCGCCCACCGCCGTGCGGATGTGCCGGGCGCACCGCTCGTCGGTGAAGTCCTCCAGGGTTTCCCCGAGTTCGGGCTTCCACGGCGCGTGGAAGACCCAGTCGCGCTTGTTGTCGACCGGCAACAGGGCGCCGTCCGCGTCGGGGTTGGTCAGGTAGCAGACGATGAAGCGCCGGTCGCCCAGCACATCGGCCAGACGCAGTGAGCGGAAGGTGATGCTGACGTTGTGGAAGAGGTCCCCGGGACCGGTCCGGCCGATGCGCAGCTGGTCGCGGATGGGGCTGCGCGGCCCGTCGGCCGCGACGAGGTAGTCCGCGCGGACACTGATGTGCTCGCCGGTCTCCCGGTTCTTCAGCGCCGCGTGCACCCCGGAGGGGTCCTGGTCGAAGCTCTGCATCTCGGTCGAGAACCGGAGATCACCGCCCTGCTTCCGGGCCTGCTCCAGCAGCACCGGCTCCAGGTCGTTCTGGCTGCACAGGCACCAGCCGGTCGGGCTGAAGCGGGCGATCCCGCCGCCCGGGTCGATCTCCTTGAACAGCCACTCCTGGTCGTCCCCGGTCAGTGAACCGGCTTGCAGGATGCCGTGGTTGCCGGCGAGGACGGTGGCCGCCCGGCGGATGCCCTCCTCGGCACCCGCCGTGCGGAACACCTCCATCGTGCGGACGTTGTTGCCGCGGCCGCGCGGGTGTGTCGAGGTGGCCCGGTGCTTTTCGACCAGCAGGTGTTCGATCCCGAGCCGGCCGAGAAAGAGTGATGTGGACAGGCCCACCAGGGAGCCGCCCACGATGAGGACCGGTACGCGAATGTCGACGTTCTCGTTCATCAGCTGCTCCTGCTCCAACGCCGTTCGGATGCATTGTTCAATGCCCTGGTGAGAGCGGTTCGGACGGCTGCTCACCTGAACGGTTCATAAATCTCGCGCCACCCGGACCAGCGTTTCACGATCGGTCACGGAGACGATGCCCGCGGCCCTGACGCGGATCACGCACGTTCGCCGGGAGAGACCCCGCTCCGGAAAACCACTCGCCACCCGACGGCCGGCGGCAGGCCACCCCGCCCGCCGGACCGTCTCGAAGGAGTTCGCAAAGATGACCACCACCCTCTCGGAACGGATCTCCCAGTCGGCCTTCGACGGCTCCCGACTCCGCGTCGTACTCCTTCTGGACCTCTACGACGGGGCCCAGAAGGAGTTCCTGGAGGCCTACGAGCACATGCGCAACCAGGTGGCCTCCGTCCCCGGGCACCTCAGCGACCAGCTCTGCCAGTCCATCGAGAACCCCTCGCAGTGGCTGATCACCAGCGAGTGGGACAGCGCGCCCCCCTTCCTCGCCTGGGTGAACAGCGAGGAGCACGTCGCCACCGTCCAGCCGCTGCACAACTGCGTGCGCGACACCCGGTCGCTGCGGTTCAGCGTCCTGCGGGAGACCGGGAAGGCCTTCGAGATGGCGCCCGACGCGGCCAAGGGCCGCCTCCAGGCGGCCCCGCGCCTGGGCGACGGAGTGGTGCGGCACGCCCTCACCTTCACCGTCCGCCCCGGCACCGAGGACGTCGTGGCGAAGATCCTGGCCGACTACGAGTCCCCGGACGCCCGGGTCGACGCGGAGACCCGGCTGCGCCGCACCTCGCTCTTCATGCACGGCAACCGCGTCGTGCGCGCCGTCGAGGTCGAGGGCGACCTGCTCGCCGCGCTCCGCCACGTCGCCCGGCAGCCCGAGGTCAGGGCCGTCGAGGAGGCGATCAACCCGTACCTGGAGCAGGACCGGGACCTCAGCGACCCGGACTCCGCCCGGATGTTCTTCACCCGGGCGGCGCTCCCCACCGTCCACCACGTGACCACCGGCCGGCACCCGGCGCAGGACGTGCGCCGCCACGCCCTCTTCTACCAGGCCAAGGAGGGCTGCGGCATGGCCCTCGCCCGGCTCCTCGCCGAACAGGACGAGGAGGCCGCCGAGAACCCGGCGAGCATCGTCGAGAGCAGCACCATCTTCCAGCGCGACGACGTCGTCGTCCGCCTCCTCGAAGCGGTCGGCCCGATCGAGGACCAGGCCGCCCAGGTCGTGGGCGTCGACGGCACCGGCAAGGAAGCCAGGTTCGGACGGCTCCTCGACGGCGACGCCGTGCCCACGGACGGGCCGGGGCTCGCCCGCTTCCTCAAGGAGTCCGAGATGACCCTGATCACGGACCGGCAGGCCATGGAGTCCTGAACCGCGCATAAACGCCCCCTGGGGGGTTCTCGCTCGACCCGTCGACACAACACGCAATGCGCCAGGAGGAGAACAGACATGACCACGCACCGGCCACGCATCGTGGACCTCAGTGAGACGCAGCCCAACCGCAGGCGCGGCGGCGATCTCCGTGCCATGCTCACGCCCACCGCGGTCGGGGCCACCAGCGGCTTCATGGGGCTGGCGATCGTCCAGCCCGGCGAACGCATCGGCGAGCACTACCACCCGTACTCCGAGGAGTTCGTGTACGTGGTGGACGGCCTGCTGGAGGTGGACCTGGACGGCGAGCCGTACCGGATGAGCCCCGACCAGGGCCTGCTCATCCCGCCCTACATGCGCCACCGGTTCCGCAACGTGGGCGACATCGAGGCGCGGATGGTCTTCCATCTCGGCCCGCTCGCCCCGCGCCCGGAGCTCGGCCATGTCGACACCGAACACACCGGGTCCGCCGACCGCGTAGCCCCGCCGGAACGAACGGAGGCCGCCTCATGACCCGCCGCGTGGCGGTCACCGGCGTCGGCGTCGTCGCCCCCGGCGGCATCGGCGCCCCCGCCTTCTGGGACCTCCTCGCCAACGGACGGACCGCGACCAGGGGCATCACGCTCTTCGACCCGGCCGGCTTCCGGTCCCGGATCGCCGCCGAGTGCGACTTCGACCCGGCGGCCCACGGACTGGACGCCGACACCGTCGCGCGGCAGGACCGCTACGTCCAGTTCGCGATGGTGGCGGCCCGGGAGGCCCTCGCCGACGCGGGCCTGGACCCGGAGAAGGTTGACCCCTGGCGGATGGGGGTGTCGCTGGGCACCGCGGTCGGCGGCACCACCCGGCTGGAGCACGACTACGTCGCCGTCAGCGAGCACGGCGCCCGCTGGGACGTCGACCACCAGAAGGCCGACCGCCATCTGGAACGGGCCTTCTCGCCCAGCACCCTGGCCTCGGCGGTGGCCGAGCAGGTCGGCGCGCACGGCCCGGTGCAGACCGTCTCCACAGGCTGCACCTCCGGCCTCGACGCGATCGGCTACGCCTTCCAGTCCGTCGAGGAGGGCCGCGTCGACATCTGCGTCGCCGGGGCGTCCGACTCACCGATCACCCCGATCACCGTGGCGTGCTTCGACGCGATCAAGGCCACCTCGGCCAACAACGACGACGCCGAGCACGCCTCCCGGCCGTTCGACGCGCGCCGGGACGGCTTCGTGATGGGCGAGGGCGGCGCCGTCCTGGTCCTGGAGGAGCTGGAGCACGCCCGCGCCCGCGGCGCCACGGTCTACTGCGAGATCTCCGGCTACGCCACCTTCGGCAACGCGTACCACATGACCGGGCTCACCCCCGAGGGCCTGGAGATGGCCGAGGCGATCAACCGGGCCCTGGCCCACGCCCGGATGGACGGCTCGCGGATCGACTACGTCAACGCCCACGGCTCGGGCACCAAGCAGAACGACCGGCACGAGACGGCCGCCGTGAAGCGGGCCCTGGGCGCCCACGCCTTCGACATCCCGATGAGCTCGATCAAATCCATGGTCGGCCACTCCCTGGGAGCGATCGGAGCGATAGAAATCGCGGCCTGCGTACTCGCCCTGGTGCACCAGACGGTGCCGCCGACGGCGAACTACGAGACCCCCGACCCCGAATGCGACCTCGACTACGTGCCGCGTACCGCACGGCCCCTGAAGCTGCGCAGCGTCCTCTCGGTGGGCAGCGGATTCGGCGGATTCCAGTCCGCGGTGGCCCTGACCCGGACAGGTGGGAGGACCCCATGAACACCCGCAAGGCCCGGCGCACCGTCGTCACCGGCATCGGTGTGGTCGCCCCCAACGGCACCAACACCGAGGCCTTCTGGAAGCGGACCCACGAGGGCATGAGCGTCCTGGACCGGGTCACCCGCGAGGGCTGCGAGCACCTGCCCCTGCGGGTCGCCGGCGAGGTACGGGGATTCGAACCGGCCGGACTGATCGAGGAGCGCTACCTCGTCCAGACCGACAAGTTCACCCACTTCGCGATGGCCGCCGCCGACATCGCGCTGGAGGACGCCCGGCTCGGCCGCGCCGACTACGAGGCGTCGCCCTTCGACGTGGGCGTGGTGACCGCGGCCGGATCGGGCGGCGGCGAGTTCGGCCAGCGCGAGCTCCAGCGGCTCTGGGGCCAGGGCTCCACCTATGTGGGCCCGTACCAGTCCATCGCCTGGTTCTACGCGGCCAGCACCGGCCAGATCTCCATCCGCGGCGGCTTCAAGGGGCCGTGCGCGGTGGTGGCCAGCGACGAGGCCGGCGGCCTGGACGCGCTGGCGCACGCCGCCCGCTCGATCCGCGGCGGCACCGCGGCGGTGGTGGTCGGCGCGGCCGAGGCCCCGTTGGCGCCGTACTCGGTCGTCTGCCAGCTCGGCTACGACGACCTCAGCACCGAGGAGGACCCGGGCCGCGCCTACCGGCCGTTCACCTCGGACGCCCGGGGCTTCGTCCCGGCCGAGGGCGGAGCCATGCTGGTGGTCGAGGAGGAGAGGTCGGCGCTCCGGCGCGGCGCCAAGGTCCGGGCCGAACTCGCCGGGCACGCCGCCACGTTCACCGGGGCGGGCCGCTGGGAGGAGTCCCGCGAGGGCCTCGCCCAGGCGATCATCGGCGCCCTGCGGGAGGCCGACTGCGCGCCCGAGGAGATCGACGTCGTCTTCGCGGACGCCCTCGGAGTGCCGGCCGCCGACCGGGCCGAGGTGCTGGCGCTCGCCGACGCCCTCGGCGCACACGGCAGCCGGGTGCCGGTGACGGCGCCCAAGACCGGGATCGGACGCGCCTACTGCGGGGCGCCCGTACTGGACGTGGCCGCCGCGGTGCTCTCGATGGAGAACGCGCTCATACCGCCCACGCCGAACGTCTTCGAGGTGTGCCACGACATCGACGTGGTGACCGGCAGCGCCCGCCCCGCCGAACTGCGCACGGCGCTGGTGCTCAGCCGGGGGCTCATGGGCTCGAACTCGGCGATGGTGCTGCGGCGCGTCACCGACCCCCGAACGTGACAAGGAGAAGTCCCGATGACCGACCGACTGACCTACACGGAACTCGCCGCGCTGATGAAGAAGGGCGCCGGGGTCACCGTCGACCCCCGCGACATGGAGCAGCGCCCCGGCTCGGCCTTCGACGAGTACGGCCTGGACTCGCTGGGCCTGCTCGGCATCGTCGGCGTGCTGGAGAACCGGCACGGCCGGGCGCTGCCGGCCGACGCCGACCGCTGCAAGACCCCGCAGGAGTTCCTCGACCTCGTCAACAACAGCCTCATGACAGGAGCCTGACGTGCCCGGACACACCGAGAACGAGATCACCATCGCCGCCCCGCTCGACCTGGTCTGGGACGTGACCAACGATCTGGAGAACTGGCCGAGACTGTTCAGCGAGTACGCCTCGGTCGAGATCATCGAGCGGGACGGGGACAGCACCACCTTCCGGCTGACGATGCACCCCGACGAGAACGACAAGGTGTGGAGCTGGGTCTCCGAGCGGACCGTGGACCGCGCCACGCGCACCGTACGCGCCCGTCGCGTCGAGCCCGGCCCGTTCCAGCACATGGACATCCGCTGGGCGTACACGGAGGTGCCCGGCGGCACCAGGATGCACTGGACCCAGGACTTCGCGATGCGCCCCGACGCGCCCGTAGACGACGCCTGGATGACCGACAACATCAACCGGAACTCCAAGGTCCAGATGGAGCTGATCCGGGACAAGATCGAGCAGCGCGACCGGGAACGCCGCAGCGCCCCGGTCGGGGCCAACTGACCCGTCACCCGCCCGTGGTCCGCCGCCCCGCCGTCCGGCCGGGCGGCGGACCCGATCCCAGAAAGGCATCTCCCGATGCACCACGCCCTGATCGTCGCCCGGATGGCACCGGGCTCGGCGCCGGACATCGCCGAGCTGTTCGCCGCCTCGGACAGCACCGAACTGCCGCACCTGGTCGGCGTCACCCGGCGCAAGCTCTTCCAGTTCGGCGACGTGTACCTGCACCTGATCGAGTCCGAGAACCCGCCGGGCCCCGAGATCGCGAAGGTGACCGGGCACCCGGAGTTCAAGGCCATCAGTGACAGGCTCAGCGCGTACGTCAGCGCGTACGACCCGGAGACCTGGCGCGGCCCCAAGGACGCCATGGCCCACGAGTTCTACCGGTGGGAGCGCGCCTCCGCGTGAGACCCGCCGTACATGCCCCGGGCCCGGCCGAACGGCCGGGCCCGGGGCATGCGCGGTGTTCCGGTCAGTCCGGGACCACGCACTCGAACGCGTGGAGGTAGGGATTGACCGGGACGACGTCCCCGATCAGCAGACCGGCGTCGGAGATCCGGGTCACCAGGCTCTCCCGGGTGTGCTTCGCCCCGCCGACGTTGAGGAGCAGCAACAGGTCCATCGCGGTGGTGAACCGCATCGAGGGGGTGTCGTCGACCAGGTTCTCGATGATCACGACCCGGGCCCCCGGACGGGCCGCGGCGACGACGTTGCGCAGCGTGCGACGGGTGCTGTCGTCGTCCCACTCCAGGATGTTCTTGATGATGTACAGGTCGGCCCGGACCGGGATCGCCTCCCGGCAGTCCCCGGCGACGATCCGGGTCCGGTCCACCAGCGGCCCCTGGTCCCGCAGCCGCGCGTCCGCCCTGGCCACCACGCCCGGCAGGTCCATCAGGGTGCCGTGCAGGCCGGGGTGCTTCTCCAGCAGGCTCGCCACGACATGGCCCTGGCCGCCGCCGATGTCGGCGACCGACTCCACCCCGGTGAGGTCGAGGAGTTCGGCGACGTCCAGCGCGGACTGCACGCTGGAGGTGGTCATCGCGCGGTTGAAGACCTGCGCGGACTCGTGGGCGTCCTGGTGCAGATGGTCGAAGAACCCCTTGCCGTGCACGTCCTCGAAGACGCTCCGGCCGGTGCGCACCGCGTCGTCCAGGCGCGGCCACACGTCCCAGGTCCAGGGCTCGGTGCACCACAGCGAGATGTCGCGCAGGCTGTGCGGGTCGTCCTCGCGCAGCAGCCGGGACATCTCGGTGTGGGCGAAGCGGCCGTCCGGCGCCTCGGTGAAGATCCCGTAGCAGGCCAGGGCGCGCAGCAGCCGCCGCAGCGGGCCCGGCTCGACCTGCACCAGGTCCGCGAGTTCCCGCGCCGTGGCCGGGGTCTCGCCCAGCGCGTCGGCGACGCGCAGCCGGGCGGCGGCGCGCACGGCCGCGGCTCTGGCCGCGCCGAAGACCAGCTCCCGCAGCTGCATCGCCGGCTGCGGAGGCGCGACGGGGTGCGGGAGGGCGGTGTGTGCGGGGGTGGGGGCGGGGTTGGGGCTCACGGTGGTCATGCTGTCTCGCTTCTCCTCGTGCGGGGGTGCACCGGTCAGCACATCCCGGCCGGTGCGGACGTGGCGCAGGTGTTGGCGGTGAAGGTGTTGCCCTTTCCGGTGTCCCCGTTGGTGAGGTCGGCCGGCTTGTTGTCGAGGACGACGTTGTCGCTGATGGTGTTGCCGGTGTTCTTGGTGCCCACGAAGCTCTTGAACAGGACGACGCCGCCGGACATCGGGGAGGTCCCGGAGTTGTCGCGGACGGTGTTCGCGCGGACCCGGGTGTCCGCGGCGCCGGTGAGCACGATGCCGGAGCCCTGGAGGGCCGACAGCCGCTCGGTCGCGGCGCAGAACTTGTTGTTGCCGGTGACCGTGTTGGACTCGATGGTCATGGCCCCGGCCTGTGGCCGTCCCTCGTCGCCCACGACGAACATTCCGGTGCAGTTGGCGGTGACACCGTTGTGGTGGACGGAGAGGTTGCGCACCCGGCGGGCGGTGAAGCCGATCCGGTTGTCCGACAGGGCGTTGTGGCTGACCTCGGTGCCCCCGGTGTCGGTGGCGCCGCCCTCCTCGTCGACGGTGTTGGCGACGAAGATGCCCGCGTCGCCGTTGGAGCGGGCGGCGTTCTCCGTGAACAGGGCGCGGGTGGAGCGCTCCTGGGCGATGCCCCAGACACCGTTGTGCTCGGCGGTCACGCGGCGGACGGTCAGCCGGTCGGTGCGGGAGGACCAGACCCCGTTCTTCGGGAAGCCCGAGACGGTGAGCGATTCGATCCGGACGCCGTCCGTGGTGCCGCCCTCCGCGCCCAGGACGCAGACGCCGTTCCCGGCCTTGGCACAGGCGTCGTCGGCGGCCCGGGTGCCCGGTTCGGCCGGACGGATGACGGTACGGCCGCCGGAGCCGCGCAGGGTGAGCCCGGAGGTGGCGATCCGTACGCTCTCCCGGTACGTGCCGGGCAGGACGACGACGGTGTCGCCGGGCCGGGCGGCGTCCACCGCCCGCTGGATCGATTCGCCCGGGTGCACCACCCGCGCGACGGGGGCGGAGGCGGCGGGCGAGGCCATGCCCACGGCCGCGGCGGAGAGCGCCGCGACCGGGACCAGGATGGTGATGGTTCGTTTCCTCATGGACCGAAGCTATGGGCGATCCGACCCGGTTGCCACACAGGGTGAGCGGTTGGGTTCGGGGCGTGCCCGAATGGCTTAGACCGACCGGCACATGGGGGGCGGCGTCGCGGGTCCGGGCATGCGCATCTGCGGCGTTGTCGTCCATCACCATGGCTTCGCCATGCCTCAGTCCTCCGCCTTGCAGCCGCACGCGCCCGGACCCGCTCCTTCTCCCACCCCCCATGTGCCGGTCGGTCTTACGCGGGCGCCCCGGACCGGCGTCCGGACGGGCTCACGCCCCGGGCTCCCGCGGGGGCGCGACGACCGAGCGGGCCCACCGGTAGTCGGCCTTGCCGCTCGGCGAGCGCTGGATGGTACGGGCGATCACCAGCCGGCGGGGGATCTTGTAGCCGGCGAGCCGGGTGCGGCAGTGCGCCTGGAGGTCGTCCAGCGTGGGCTCGGCCGCTCCCTCGCGCAGCTGCACCACCGCCGCGACCCGGTTGCCCCACCGCTCGTCGGGCACCCCGGCGACCAGCACGTCGTACACGTCCGGATGGGCCTTGATGGCCTGCTCGACCTCCTCCGGGTACACCTTCTCGCCCCCGGTGTTGATGCACTGCGAACCCCGGCCCAGCACCGTGACGATCCCGTTCCCGTCGACCGTCGCCATGTCCCCGAGCAGTACCCAGCGCTCCTCGCCCCGGCGGAAGAAGGTCTCCGCCGTCTTGTCCGGGTCGTTGTAGTAGCCGAGCGGTACGTGTCCGCGCTGGGCCAGCCGCCCCGGCTCGCCCGGGGCCACCGGCTCGTACGTCGCCGGGTCGACCACCGCCGTACGGGAGTTGACCTGGAGCCGGAACCCCTTCTCCGGCCCCGAGTCGGCCGTCGCGGTGCCGTTGAAGCCGGACTCCGACGAGCCGAAGTTGTTCAGCAGCATCACCGTCGGCACGAGCTCCTGGAACTCCGCGCGCACCGAGTCCGACATGATCGCGCCGGAGCTGGACACGGAGAACAGCGACGAGCAGTCCGTCCCCTTCAGCGGACCCCGCAGCGCGTCGATCAGCGGCCGCAGCATCGCGTCGCCGACCAGCGACACACTGGTCACCTTCTCCTTCTCGATGGTGCGGAGCACCTCCTCCGGCGCGAACCTGCGGTGCACCACGACCCGCTGCCCGAAGTTGAAGCCGATGAAGGCGGTGAGCGTGGAGGTGCCGTGCATCAGCGGGGGAGTGGGGAAGAAGGTGATCCCCTCGCCGCCCGCGGCGACCCGCTCGGCCAGCTCCTGCGGGGACTTCACCGGCTCCCCGGTCGGCGCGCCCCCGCCGAGGCCGGAGAAGAAGAGGTCCTCCTGGCGCCACATCACGCCCTTCGGCATGCCGGTGGTGCCGCCGGTGTAGATGATGAACTGGTCGTCGGCCGAGCGCGGCGGGAAGCCGCGCTCCGGGCTCCCGGACGCCTCCGCGTCGGTGAACGCGACCGCCTCCGGCCCAGGTGCCCCCGCCGTCGGGGTGCCCACCCGCACCAGATGGCGTAAGGCCGGGGCCTTGGGCGCGGTGGCCGCCACCCGCTCGTCGAACTCGGCGTCGAAGACCAGCGCGGTCAGGTCCGCGTCACGGTAGAGGTAGGTCAGCTCCTCCTCCACGTAGCGGTAGTTCACGTTGACCGGGACGATCCGGGCCTTCAGGCAGGCCAGCACGGTCTGGAGGTACTCCACCCCGTTGTAGAGGTGCAGCCCCAGGTGCTCGCCCGGCGCGATGCCCGCCTCGATCAGGTGATGGGCGACGCGGTTGGCCGCCGCGTCCAGCTCCGCGTAGGTCAGTCTGCGCTCCGCGCCCGTACCCGGGTGGTCGAGGTAGACGAGCGCCTCCCGTTCCGGGACCGCGTCGACGACCGACTCGAACAGGTCGGCAAGGTTGTACTCCACCCACTCCTCCTGACCCCGGAAGCTGACTGGCTCGGCGGTCATTAGAGCGCCGGTGGACGCAACTGTGAAGAGGTCCCGCCGAAGAAATCTGACTGTCTGTCAGAAAACTATTGAACTGGCACCCCGCCTACTGCAACCTGTTCCAGGTCTAGACGGGAGGCCGACAATGACTGGTACGGAACACCTCGGCGTACGGCGCGAGGGCGCCACGCTGGTGCTCACCCTGAACAGGCCCGAGGCGAAGAACGCCCTGTCGCTGCCGATGCTGGTCGGGCTGTACGACGGCTGGCTGGAGGCGGACGCCGACGACACCGTCCGCTCCGTCGTGCTGACCGGCGCGGGCGGCTGCTTCTGCGCCGGGATGGACCTCAAGGCCCTGGCCGGCAAGGGCATGGCGGGTGAGCAGTACCGGGACCGGATGACCGCCGATCCCGATCTTCACTGGAAGGCGATGCTACGCCACCACCGCCCCCGCAAACCGGTGATCGCCGCCGTGGAGGGCCACTGCGTCGCCGGCGGCACCGAGATCCTCCAGGGCACCGACATCCGCATCGCCGGCGAGGGTGCCACCTTCGGGCTCTTCGAGGTGAGGCGCGGCCTCTTCCCCATCGGCGGGTCGACGGTGCGGCTGCCGCGCCAGATCGCCCGGACGCACGCCCTCGAAATGCTCCTCACCGGACGCCCGTACAGCGCGACGGAAGCCGCCGCCATCGGCCTGATCGGCCGGGTCGTCCCCGACGGCACCGCACTGGAACACGCTCTCGAAACCGCCGAGCGGATCAACGCCTGCGGCCCGCTCGCCGTCGAGGCCGTCAAGGCGTCCGTCTACGAGAGCGCCGACCTGACCGAGACCGAGGGACTGGCCGCCGAGCTGAAACGCGGCTGGCCGGTCTTCGCCACCGACGACGCCAAGGAAGGCGCCCGCGCCTTCGCCGAGCAGCGCCCGCCCGTCTACCGGCGCGCCTGAGCCGAGGAGATCACCGTGCCCGAAGCCCTCAGCGCACCGCTGGTGGTCGAGTTCCCCTTCACCCGCTCCCTCGGACCCGTCCAGAGCGCCTTCCTCACCGGACTGCGCGAACGCACCGTCCTCGGCGTCCGCACCACCGGGGGGAAGATCCTGGTCCCGCCCGTCGAGTACGACCCCGTCACCGCCGAGGAGCTCCGCGAGCTGACCGAGGTCGCCGCCACCGGCACCGTCACCACCTGGGCCTGGAACCCCGCCCCGCGCCGCGCCCAGCCCCTCTCCACCCCCTTCGCCTGGGTCCTGGTCCGGCTCGACGGCGCCGACACCGCCCTGCTGCACGCCCTCGACGCCCCCGGCCCCGACGCCGTACACACGGGCATGCGGGTACGCGTCCGCTGGGCCGCCGAGCGGACCGGGGCCATCACCGACATCGCCTGCTTCGAGCCGTACGACGGCGAGGACACCGGACACACCGCCACCCCCCACGACGGCGTCTTCGCCGACCCCGTCACCGGCATCGTCACCCCCGCCCGGCTCGACTACCGCTACACCCCGGGCCGCGCCCAGAGCGCCTACCTCGGCGCCCTCGCGGACCGGCGCATCGTAGGCGAACGCTGCCCCTCCTGCCACAAGGTCTACGTCCCGCCCCGCGGCGCCTGCCCCACCTGCGGGGTCGCCACCACCGAACAGGTGGAGGTCGGCCCGCGCGGCACCGTCACCACGTTCTGCATCGTCAACATCAAGGCGAAGAACCTGGACATCGACGTGCCGTACGTCTACGCGCACGTCGCGCTGGACGGCGCGGACCTCGCCCTGCACGCCCGGATCGGCGGCATCCCCTACGACCAGGTGCGCATGGGCCTGCGCGTCGAGCCCGTCTGGACCGAGGACGGGCGCCACCCCGACCACTACCGGCCGACCGGCGAGCCCGACGCCGACTACGACGCGTACAAGGAGCTGCTCTAGATGCGAGACGTGGCGATCGTCGCCTTCGCGCAGACGGACCATCTGCGCCGCACCGACGAACTCTCCGAGGTCGAGATGGTGATGCCGGTGCTCCACCGGGTCCTCGACGCGACCGGCCTCAGGACCAGCGACATCGGCTTCACCTGCTCCGGCTCCAGCGACTACCTCGCGGGCCGCGCCTTCTCCTTCACCATGGCGCTCGACGGCGTCGGCGCCTGCCCGCCGATCTCCGAGTCCCATGTCGAGATGGACGGCGCCTGGGCCCTGTACGAGGCCTGGGTGAAGATCCGGACGGGACAGGCCGACACCGCGCTCGTCTACTCCTACGGGAAGTCCTCGCCCGGCCGGGTGCGGGACGTCCTCACCCGCCAGCTGGACCCCTACTACACCGCCCCGCTCTGGCCCGACTCCGTCGCGCTCGCCGCCCTCCAGGCCCAGGCGCTGATCGACGCGGGCGACACCGACGAGACCGCCCTCGCGGAGATCGGCCACCGCAGCCGCGCCGACGCGGCCGACAACCCGCACGCCCAGCTCAGGACGGCCGCCCCGGCCGGGGAGTACGTGGTACGGCCCCTGCGCACCGGCGACTGCCCGCCGGTCGGCGACGGCGCCGCCGCCGTGATCCTCGCCGCCGGTGACACCGCACGGGCCCTGTGCCCCCGGCCCGCCTGGATCCGCGGCATCGACCACCGCATCGAGCCGCACGGCCTCGGCGTCCGGGAACTCACCGACTCACCGTCCACCCGGCTCGCCGCCACCCGCGCCGGGGCCTTCGAGCGCCCCGTGGACACCGCCGAGCTGCACGCCCCCTTCACCTCCCAGGAGGTGGTGCTGCGCAAGGCGCTCGGCCTCGACGGGAAGGTGCGGGTCAACCCGTCCGGCGGCGCCCTGGCCGCCAACCCCGTCATGGCCGCCGGGCTCATCCGCCTCGGCGAGGCCGCCGCCCGCATCCACCGCGGCGAGTCCGACCGGGCGCTCGCCCACGCCACCTCCGGGCCCTGCCTCCAGCAGAACCTGGTCGCCGTCCTCGAAGGGGAGAACACCCATGCCTGAGGAGCCCGTGGCCGTCGTCGGCATCGGCCAGACCAAGCACGTCTCCGCCCGCCGGGATGTCTCGATCGCCGGACTGGTCCGCGAGGCCGCCGTCCGCGCCCTGGAGGACGCCGCACTGGCCTGGGCGGACATCGACGCCGTCGTGATCGGCAAGGCCCCCGACTTCTTCGAGGGCCTGATGATGCCGGAGCTCTACCTCGCCGACGCCCTCGGCGCGGTCGGCAAACCGATGCTCCGCGTCCACACCGCGGGCTCCGTCGGCGGCTCCACCGCCCTGGTCGCCGCCAACCTGGTCGCCGCCCGCGTCCACCGCACCGTCCTCACCCTCGCCTTCGAGAAGCAGTCCGAGTCCAACGCCATGTGGGGGCTCTCCCTGCCCATCCCGTTCCAGCAGCCGCTGCTGGCCGGGGCGGGCGGCTTCTTCGCCCCGCACGTACGGGCGTACATGCGCCGCACCGGCGCCCCCGACACGGTCGGCTCCCTGGTCGCGTACAAGGACCGCCGCAACGCGCTGAAGAACCCGTACGCACATATCCACGACCCGGACATCACCCTGGAGAAGGTCCGGTCGGCCCCGATGCTCTGGGACCCGATCCGCTACTCGGAGACCTGCCCGTCCTCCGACGGGGCCTGCGCCATGATCCTCACCGACCGGACGGGAGCCGCCCGCTCGCCGCACCCGCCGGCCTGGGTGCACGGCGGCGCCATGCGCAGCGAGCCGACGCTCTTCGCGGGGAAGGACTTCGTCTCGCCGCAGGCCGGCCGGGACTGCGCCGCCGACGTCTACCGCCAGGCCGGCATCACCGACCCGCGTCGGGAGATCGACGCCGTGGAGATGTACGTACCGTTCTCCTGGTACGAGCCGATGTGGCTGGAGAACCTCGGCTTCGCCGACGAGGGCGAGGGCTGGAAGCTCACCGAGTCCGGGGTCACCGAGCTCGACGGCGATCTGCCGGTCAACCCCTCCGGCGGGGTGCTCTCCACCAACCCCATCGGCGCCTCCGGCATGATCCGCTTCGCCGAGGCCGCGCTCCAGGTACGGGGACGGGCGGGCGAGCACCAGGTGCCCGGGGCCCGCAAGGCGCTCGGTCACGCGTACGGCGGCGGGGCGCAGTTCTTCTCCATGTGGCTGGTCGGGGCCGAGCCCCCCACCGGCTGAGACCGGGCCCGCGCGGTGGACGCCCGCGGGGCGGGCCCGGCGCGGGGCGGCGGTGCCGTCCGGCCCCGTCCCCGCGCGGGCCCGGCGCCGCGAGGTGGGCCCGGACACGTAACATGGCCGCATGTCCTTCCTCCGCCGCCGTAGCGCAGCCACACCCGCGGGCCCCGACTTCGACGTCCTGGCCATGGACCCGGGTGACTGGCCCGGAAACCTGGGCGCCGGTCTGCTGCCCGCGCCCGACGGAAGCTGCCAGGGCGTCTTCCTGCGCTACGACCTCTTCGGCGGCCGCGGCCCCGCGATGATCATCGGCAACCTCCCGGAGGGCTCGCCCGCCCGCGAGACCGAGGAGGGCCAGGCGCCCTTCGAGGTCGCCCAGCTGCTCCTCGCCCTGGAGAACGACGAGCCGGTCGAGGTCACGGGCACGGAGGACATCCCCGTGATGCAGGGCGACAACCTGCTGATCGTCCGCCGGATCAAGCTCTCCGAGAGCCGTATCTCCTGCGTCCAGTTCGACCGCAGCGACGGCGTGCTCGTCACCATCGCCAGCTGGGACCGGCCGATCACCGACGATCTGTACACCCTGCTGAAGCCGCTGCCCGCCGAGCTGTTCCAGCAGGGCTGAGCCGAGCCCCCGACCCGGCCGAAACGGTCCTGCTCGTCGGCCGTCCGCCCCCGGACGGCCGACGCCGTGTTCCTGGGGCCCGACCCGGAGGACAGGCCCTACACACCGGCTGCGGAGAACCGGGCGAAGAGCGTCGTCACCCGCGCCGCCGAGACACCGAGCCCCGTGGGGCCGTCGGCGTGCCACGGAGCCGCGTTCCCGCGCCGCAGGTCCTCCTCGCGGTAGCGGCGGCAGCCCCGGTGCCAGATCAGGATGCCCGCGAGCCAGTTCCGCAGCTCGCGCACGTACCCGGCGAGCGCCTCGCGCGCCTCGCCGTCCAGCCCGAAGTCGTCGTACAGGGCGGGCAGTTCGTGCTCGGCCACGTGGAGGAACTGCCTCAGCCGCGACTCCATCAGGTCATGGACGACCGCCACCCCGGTCGGATAGTCCACCTCGAAGAAGTTCTGCACGACCAGGACCCCGTTGTGGATCTCGCCCTCGTACTCGATCTCCTTCTGGTACGAGAAGAGGTCGTTGAGCAGGCAGGCGTAGTCGGCCGCCGCGTTCTCCAGTGAGCGCATCGGACCGCTGCGGTAGACCTCCGGCGGAACCTTCCGGCCGTGCCCGAGCCGGCACAGGCCCATGGTGAGATCGGAGCCGAAGGTCGCCCGCCGCATCTCGATGTAGTCCACCGGGTCGGGGATGCGGTTCTGCGCCTGGTTCGCCAGCTCCCAGATCCAGCTGGCGGTCATCGCCTCCACGGCCGCGCGGAACGTCCGGCGGCCTTCTGCGTCCATCGGGGCCGAGGTCCTCGCCCAGAGGTCGGCGAGCCCGCGCTCCAGGGCGTTGACCGGTTCCGGCGTCCCGGTCCCGTCCAGGGGCATGAAGAGCGACAGGCGTTCGTTGGCGATCCGGGCCCCGTGCAGGTCGCGGGTCCGCCCGTGCACCACCGGGAACCAGTCGTCGCCGTACGTCCCCCACGTCAGCCACTGCGAGACGAGATCCAGCTGGTCGGGCGTCGCGTCCGGGTGGATGCCCGCCGCGCACAGCGGGAGATCGTTGGCGAGGAGCCGTTGCCGGTCCCAGATGTGCGAACCGGGCACGCCCGGCTGCGGTGACAGGATGCCCGTCCGCTCCGCCCAGTCGACGATCCGCCACCGGGCACCCTCCAGGTGCGGGCTGAGCGTCGTGCCGAAGGGCAGGCGGAGCTCGGGCAGCAGCGACGGGCCGACGCGCCGGTGGGGCAGGTGGCCGTGGCTGCGGAGCCGGGCCGCCTCCGCGCGCACCGGAAGGCGGATCGACGCCGCGGCCATCCCGAAGGCGGTGGTGCCCGCCTCGACCGCGCCGTCGTTCATGTACCGGCTGGAGCGCATGTGCCATTCGTGGCCACCGGACTGCCAGTCCTGGAGCCCCTTGACGTACGCCACCAGCGAGGCGGCACGGACCGGGTCGAGCCCCTTCTCCGCGCAGAGCGGGCCGAGTTCGGTGAGCGCGGTGTTCTCGAACTGCTGGAGCCGGGAGGTCAGCAGGTCGTTCACCGCCTCGGCGGCCTCCTGGGTGGAGCAGCCGAGGAAACGCTCCAGGACCAGCACCCCGTTGCTGTTCTCTCCCTCCTCCTCGACCTCCCGCTGGTACGAGAAGAGGTCGTTGCGCAGATGGACGGCGTCGGAGAAGGCGTCCCGCAGCACCCGCAGCGCCCGCTCGTCCGCCACCTCCTCGGGGACCTCGGCACCCGCCGCGTACTCCACGAGCCCCGCCGACCAGGGGGCCCCGCCCACCTTGCGGCGCATCTCGATGTACTCGACGGGGTTGGCGACGCGCCCCTCGTCGATGTTGGACAGCTCCCACAGCGACTCGTTGAGGAGGTTCTCCGTCGCCTCGGCGAACCTGGCCCGCCAGGCGTCGGACATGCTCGGAACGGTACGTCTCCACAGGTCGGCCAGCCCCGCCTCGACCGGGTTCTCCGGCTCCGGCATCGCGGCGCCCCGCTCCATCGGCATGAAGGCGGGCAGCCGCTCCAGGTACCGCTTGGCGCCCGCCCGGTCCGGCGTGCGCTTGAACAGCTCCAGGAAGTGGTCGTCGAAGAAGAAGACCCACACGTACCAGTCGGTGACCAGGGACAACGCCTCGGCCGAGCAGTCGGGATGGGTGTACGCGCACAGCAGCGCGTAGTCGTGGGAGTCGATGTCCCGCTCCTCCCAGACACCCGAACCCTCCACCATCCCCATGCCGCGTGCCCACCGCTTGGTGTGGGTTCGGGCCTCCTCGACATGGGCGTTGAGCCGGGCCGGATACGGAACGTAGAAGTCCGGCAGGGTGAAGGGCTGAGCCATGTGCGTCCGGTGCCTTTCCTGGACCGCCGCGCGAAACACCGCACGGGAGTGATCGTGTCGGCGCGAGCACTACCCTTCGACTGTTCGAGGTACACACATCCGGAATTAGTCATATAAGACAAGTGATATGAGGCGTCGAGCGGATGGTGGCGAACACCCCGCGGAGTCGTCGCGACACCCCGGCAACGAACTGCCGATCCTCGCCAGTTGATCTTCCTCTCGCAGGTCAGACGCCCTGCCAATGGTCTGTTCCACTGGCTCGTCCGCTGTCCGCCACAGATCTCTTGACGTGCTGTCATCTCAGGTCGGAGAGTGTGCGCGCACGGCGGAACGGTGAGATCGGATCACGCACGGCTCGTACGCACGGCTCCAAGAAGGGTTGTCATGACGTCGAAGAAGAGGACCGGAATCGCGCTCGCGCTGACAGGTGTCGGCGCGCTGAGCATGGCGCTGCTCAGTCCCGCGGCACAGGCCGGTGCGGACGGGGTGCGGCCGGAGTGTCCGCGCACCCTCGACTGCGACTGGGTTCCGGCGGCGTACCAGCAGACCGGCGACCCGGCCGACAAGGAGACGTACGGGAACTACGACACCGCGGACCGGCCGAACACCAACAAGATCAAGTTCATCGTTCTGCACGACACCGAGGAGGACTTCGACACCACGCTGAAGATCTTCCAGAACCCGCTGAAGCAGACCTCCGCCCACTACGTGGTCCGCTCCTCCGACGGCCATGTCACCCAGATGGTGAAGAACAAGGACGTCGCCTGGCAGGCGGGCAACTGGTACGTCAACAGCCACTCCATCGGCATCGAGCAGGAGGGCGTCGCCGTCGAGGGCGCCAAGTGGTACACCCCCGAGATGTACCGCTCCACCGCCCGGCTGGTGCGCTACCTGGCCGCCAAGTACGACATCCCGCTCGACCGCCAGCACATCATCGGCCACGACGGGGTCCCGCCCACCAGCGCGTCCGGCACCAAGAACATGCACTGGGACCCGGGCACCTACTGGGACTGGAACCGCTTCATGAAGCTGCTCGGCAGGCCCACCGTGCCCAGCGCCTCCAAGAAGAGCGAACTGATCACCGTCGGGCCGGACTTCAAGCAGAACAAGCAGGCCTTCCGTGACTGCGAGAAGGGCGTCGACCTGCCGGTCCAGGGCTCCAGCGCCGTCCCGCTGCACACCGGCCCCTCCGAGGACGCCCCGCTCTTCTCCGACCCCGGCCTGCACACCGACGGCTCGCCCGGCACCAACTGCGCCGCCGACTGGGGCAGCAAGATCAGCGCCACCCAGCAGGCCGTCGTCGCGGACCGGGCCCCCGGCTGGACGGCGATCTGGTGGTACGGCCAGAAGGCCTGGTTCCGCACCCCGGCCAAGGACCGGGTCACCGTGCCCACCGCCGGATACGTCGTCAGGCCGAAGGCCGGCCGCACCGACGTACCGGTCTACGGCGTCGCCTACCCCGAGAAGTCCGAGTACCCGGCGGGCTTCGGCGACCAGCGGGTGGGCGCGCCGCTCCAGTACACGATCAAGGCCGGGCAGTCCTACCCCGGCGGCGGCAAGGCGCCCACCGGCTTCTTCTACTCGCCGACGATCGACTCCTCGTACCCCTTCGACCACGCGTACTTCAGCGGCAAGGAGAAGTACGTGACGGTGCAGATCGGCCACCGCATCGCCTTCGTGAAGGCGTCCGACGTGGATATCGTCCGCACCCGCTGAGTCCGCGCCGCACCCGGGTATCCGTCCGAACAGAAGGAGAGGCTCATGCAGAAGCTGACCAGGACCGCCGTCACCGCGGCGGCGGGAGCCGTCATGGCGCTCGCGCTGACCGGAGCCGGTGCGGCCGTCGTCACCGTGGCGACCGCACCGGCCGCCGCGGCGGCCGGGACCGGCGCGCAGGGCTGGGAGACCGCCGGCGCCTTCGACACCCAGCAGGAGTGCGCCGCGGCCGGGGACGCCGGCGTCGCCGCCGGAAGCTGGACGAACTACCGCTGTGTCCTGTTCGAGGCCCGCTGGGACCTGATGATTCCCGCGTGACGGCCCAACGGCCCGGGTGCCCCGCCACCTGACGGGTGTGCGGCGGGGCACCCGGACCCCGGCGTGCCACGGGGCCGGTGTGTCGGCACCGGCCCCGCGGCACGCATCCCCCCGGAGCAGGGTCAGCGCGTACCGACCGCGGCACGCACGGCCCTGCGGGCCATCGCGCAGTCGTCGTGCAGCCGGCGGAGCAGCAGCCGCTGCTCCTCGCTCGACGACAGCGCACCCGGACGTTCCTGCCCGGGACCCGAGGCGGTCGAGTCGCGCATGGCACGCTGCACGGCCGTCTCGTACGTACGGATCTCCCCGGTCAGCACCAGCATCAGGTTCACCAGGAAGGCGTCCCGCGCGGCGGGGCCCGCGGCCTGCGCCAGCTGGCTGATCTGCCGCCGCGCCACCGGGGCGTCGCCCAGCACCGTCCAGAGCGTCGCCAGGTCGTAGCCGCGCAGGTACCAGCCGGCGTGCTCCCAGTCCACCAGCACCGGACCGGCGGGCGACAGCAGGATGTTGGAGAGCAGCGCGTCACCGTGGCAGAACTGCCACATGTCCTGACGGCTGCTCGCGTGCGCCAGCCCGTGCAGCAGCTTCTGCAGGTCGCCCAGATCCCGGTCGGTGAAGAGCCCCAGCTCGTGGTAGCGGGAGACCCGGGCGGCGTAGTCGAGCGGGGCCCCGAAGAGACCGGGGGCCGGCCGCCAGGCGTTGACCCGGCTGATCGCACCGAGCGCGGACCGGATGTCGGCCCGGGGCGGCGCCTCCGACGGATGCCTGCTCAGCGCCGCGACCCGGCCGGGCAGCCGCTCGATCACCAGGGTGCAGTTCTCCGGATCGGCCGCGATGAGACGCGGCACGCGCACCGGCGGGCGGTGCCGGACGAACGCACGGTATGCGGCTATCTCGTGGCGGAACCGCTCCGACCAGGCGGGCGAGTGGTCCAGTAAACACTTGGCGACCGCGGTGGCCCGGCCGGTGGAGCCGACCAGCAGCACCGAACGGCCGCTGCGCCGCATCACCTGGACCGGGTTGAACTCGGGACAGATCCGTCGCACCGAGGCGATCGCCATCCTCAACTGGGCCCCCTGCGGGCCGGACAGGTCCAGCCGGCCGCTGAGCGGGGGACCCGCAGGCCGCCGCGGCCGGACCGTGCCGGGCGCGGACGGATGCGGAGCGAGGTACGGCCCGCCGCCCGCCCCCAGAGGGCGGAGCGGCCGGGGCGGGGCGGTCACGGAGGACGATGCTGTGTACATGGGGGAGACAGATCCCTTCGCGCGCCGACAAGTTGCGTACACCGCCCCGCCGGCGGCCGGTCGGCACCCTGGGGAGTACCGAGGGCTGCCGGGCGGGGTGGCGCTTTCCTACCTGACACCGGGCGCCGGGTGGCAGACCATGTGGCGCACCCTGGCGAACGGTGGCGAATTGGCGCAGGGCCTCTGACAGGGCGTTACTGTCGAAACAGCCGAGAACCTGGGGGCTTGACGTGACCGGAGAACCCAACACCCGCCTGTCCGACCTGTTCGGCCTCGCCGGCTGGTCCAAGGGCGAACTCGCGAGAATGGTGAACAGGAAGGCGGCGGCCATGGGCCACTCCCAACTGGCCACCGACACCTCGCGGGTGAGGCGGTGGATCGACATGGGGGAGTGCCCCCGCGATCCCGTGCCCAAGGTGCTGGCGGCCCTGTTCACCGAGCGGCTCGGCCGTGTCGTGACCATCGAGGACCTCGGGTTCGACCGGCGCGGGCGTGTGGGGAAACGGCGGGAGGCCGGGACGCAGGAGAATCCCGACGGACTTCCGTGGGCGCCCGACCGGACGGCAGCGGTCCTCACCGAAGTCACGGGAATGGACCTCATGCTCAACCGACGCGGCTTGGTGAGCGCGGGCGCCGCGCTCGCCGCAGGATCGACCATCACCGGCCCCATGCACGACTGGCTGCACTCCGACCCCGTACTGGCTGCCGACGCGCCAAGGATCAACGACCCGCTGTCCGCGGACCCGGCCGGTTTCGACCGGTACGAGGCCGCCCCCATCGGGTCGGACGAGATCGAGGCGCTCGAACGGTCCGTGGAGGTGTTCCGTGCCTGGGACGCCTCACGCGGGGGCGGACTCCAGCGCAAGGCCGTGGTGGGCCAGCTCAACGAGGTGGGCGGCATGCTCGCCTACCGTCACCCCGACCATCTGCAGCGCCGCCTCTGGGGCGTCGCGGCCAACCTCGCGGTGCTCGCGGGCTGGATGTCCCACGACATCGGCCTCGAACCCACCGCCCAGAAGTACTTCGTCATCGCGGCACACGCGGCGCGCGAGGGCGGCGACCGGCCCCGGGCGGGCGAGGCGCTGTCCAGGGCGGCCCGCCAGATGGTCCATCTCGGCCGCCCCGACGACGCCCTGGACCTGATGAAGCTCGCCAAGTCCGGCTCCGGGGACATGGTCCTGCCGCGTACCCAGGCGATGCTGTACACCATCGAGGCCTGGGCGCAGGCCTCGATGGGGCGCGGCCAGGCGATGCGGCGTACCCTCGGCAAGGCGGAGGAGCTCTTCGTCTCCGACAAGAGCGATGTCCCACCGCCGAGTTGGATGCAGATGTTCGACGAGGCGGATCTGCACGGCATGCAGGCGCTGGCGTTCCGTACGCTCGCCGATCACGAGCCCTCCGCGGCGATCGTCGCCCAGCGCCACGCCAAGCAGGCGCTGGAGCTGAGGGTCAACGGCCGTCAGAGGTCCAAGATCTTCGACTACATCTCGCTCGCCTCGGCATGCTTCATCGCCGACGACCCCGAGCAGGCGGACCGGTACGCCCGGCTCGCCCTGATGTCGATGGGCGAGACCTCCTCGCACCGCACCTGGGACCGGCTGCGCGAAATGTACCGGCTCACCGGCCAGTTCGCGGGATACACGAAGATCGCGGACCTGCGCGAGGAGATCAAGCTCTCCCTGCCGCAGACCTCGGTCGTCAAGCCGAGGCGTACCTCACAGATCTGAGGGACGGCCCGGTCGTACGGGATCCGTGGTCGTGGGCGGGCATGCCCACGTGCGTCAGTGTGCCGTGCCGTCCGGCGTCATGCGGTTCCGGGTGGGCGAGGCCATGTGCGTGGCTGTGGACGTTTTGTCGTGCTGTTGTGCCCCGACACGGGCGACCAGTACACAGGCGTCGTGCAGGGGCATGTCGTCACCGGACTCCGCGACGACGGCCCGCAGGCATTCCTGCGCGGTCCTGGCCCGAGCGAATCGGGGGGCCAGTGCCAGCAGGGCATCGGGGCCGGTGGCCCGGTCGCCCCGGCGGTTCAGTGTGTCGGTGTGCAGGACCAGCACATCGCCGGGCAGTAGCCGTGCTTCGTCCTGTTCGTAGACGACCCCGGAGGCGGCACCGAGCAGGACACCGTCCGGCGCGGGCAGCGGACGGCCCGTTCCGTCGCGGAACAACAGCGGTGCGGGGTGCCCGGCCTGTGCCCAGGAGAGGGTGCCGGTCGCAGGATCGAACCGGCAGCACAGCGCGCTGCCCAGAGCGGATTGGACGGAGGACTCCAGTAACTGGTTGAGATGCCCCATCAGTGCACCCGGACCGATGCCGGCCAGGGCCATCCCGCGCAGCGCGCCCAGCAGCATCGCCGTCGACGAGGCCGCGCGGACGCCGTGACCGGTCAGATCGCCGACGGCCAGGAAGGTCCTGCCGTCCGGCACCGCCAGCGCGTCGTACCAGTCACCGCCGAGGTGCGCGCTCGATCCGGAAGGGAGGTAGTGGGCGGCGACGTCCAGCGTGTCCGGCTCCCGGGAGGGGAGACGCAGCGTGCCCCGCCACGGGGGCAGCACGGCCTCCTGGAGCTCGACGGCCATGCGGTGCTCGGCCCGCGCACGGTACTCCCGGCGGCGCAGCGAGTCATGGCTCCGGCGCAGCGTCTGCTCGCTGCGCCGGAGTTCGCTGACATCGCGCAGGACGGCCCACATGGCGACGGTGCGGCCGTCCGGATCGAGGACGGGCTCGCCCGTCATATGGAGGGTGCGCGTCCCGCCATCGGGCCGCAGGATGCGGAATTCGCCGTCTATCGGCCTGCCGTCCACCAGGCAGTCCGTCATCAGTGAGCTGAGGAGCGGCTGGTCCTCGGCGGGGAGCACGGACGGCAGCTCGTCCAGCGGGAGCGGCTCGGCCCCGGGGGACCTGCCGAAGATCTGGAACAACTCCTCCGACCAGCTGACGTCGCCGGTGAGCAGATCCCATTCGGCGCTGCCCACCCGGCCGATCAGCGAGCCCGGCCTCGGCATGCCGCGCTCCGGCGTGCCCGGCACCGTCCTCGGCGCCGGGACCTCCGCGCGGCGTTCGGGGGCGGCGGACGGCGGGCCCTCCCTGAGCTGGTCCAGGTGGGTCCCGAGATTCTCCAGGTGGTGGACCGCGAGATCGTAGAGCGCGCGCCGCCAGCGCAGCTGGGGGTCCTCCTCGTCGACCAGCGCCGTGCCCCGCCGTACCGCGTCCACGTCGCCGTGGAGCCGACGGGTCCGGCTGATCAGCGCGTCGACCGTGTCGTGCTCGGGCGGTTGTGGGGCGGGGCGGTCCGCGGACAGGGGGGAGGGCATCTCGTACTCCGATACAGGCGCGGTACGACCAGGTCCGAGAGATGGACCGAAGACGACTGTCGCACAGCCGGGGGGAGGCCGTAAGGGATTTGGCGACACTCGATGCGTTGTTGCCTGCGGAATATGCCACAGGCTGTGCGGGGAGCTCGTCCTTCGAACGTCCTTGCCTTCTACGGACGTTGGCGCAAGTCAGCCGGTGTGTGCGGGGTGCGGGGCAAGGGTGCGTACCGCGTCCGGGCTTGCGTGTTCGGCCTGGTTCGGGCATATGCCAGAGGTCTTCGGTCGCGGAAGCGCCGGCTCCGTGCTGTGGGGTGCGGTGTGGAGGCCGTGGTCCGGGTGCGGTGCGTCCTTCGTCTATGCGGGGGTGCCACCGCGCCCGCGCTCCGGAGCGTCCGGGCCAGGCTCCTCCGGTCCGGCCGGGGCGGCACGGTGCCGCAGCCGCACCCGGTGCCGGTTCTCGACGAGCAGTGCGGCGGCCGCGGCCGCCGCGCCCGGCCACAGGTGCCCCGTGACGGCGGTGGCCGCAGCGCCCGCCGCCACCGCCACCAGCCGACCGGCCACCCAGAGATCCCCGCGCCCCCAGGACCGCAGCGCCGCCCGGCCGACGAGCCCCGTGAGCGTTCCGGTGAAGTAGTTGGTCGGGGTGGAGCGGATCCGGCCCTGGATGCCCATGGCCACGGCGGTGAGCGCCAGCAGCCCCGTCCGGCCCCCGGCGGAGGCGGCCGGATCCAAAGCCCACAGCACGGATCCCGCGGTCAGCAGGGCCACCTCCGCCAGCAGTATCACCGGAAGCGGCCACCGCAGCCGGCCCTCCATCCACGCGCCGCAGGCGACCCCGGCGCCGTACGCGAGCAGCGCCGTGACCACCCGGATCACCACCCCGTGTTCCCCGGCGCCGGTGGCGGAGATGCCGAGCAGCACCAGGTTCCCGGTCATCACCCCGGCGAAGACCTGGCCGACGCAGAGGAAGGCGAAGGCGTCGGCCGAGCCGGAGGCCGCCGACAGGAGCAGCAGCGGCCACTCCCCCCAGGGGTCGGGCGCGGGACCGGGGCGGGGGACGGGGGGACGTACGGCAGTGGACACGTCCGCATTTTCGGCCCCGGCGCCGTCGCCGGACCGGTGTGACCCGCCGGGGGACGTCACGGAGCGCGCCCCTGGTGCGGGCGGACGAGGGGTGGGCGCGTGACGGGCGGGAGTGCGCCCCCGGCGTACGCGCGACGGTGGAAGAGGGTGGTGCCGGGCACCTTGACGGGGATCCGCCGGTCGGTATGGTCTAGGCCAAGTGCAGTGCCCTGCCGGGCGCCCGGTGTTTCCCGGGTGTACACGGCGGCGGTGACTGCCGTGCCCTTCGCACGTCTTGGCCCCACACCAAAGAGGCCGGTCCGGCACCACGGGCCCCCATAGCCCGTCGGGTGCGGCGACGCCTCCTGTGAAGGAGAAGCATGCACACGAAGAGGAAGACGGCCGCGGTCGTCGGCGCCCTGCTCGCCCCCGTGCTGGCCCTGACCCTCCCGGTCGGGTCGGCCAGCGCCCACGGGTACATCTCGTCGCCGCCGAGCCGTCAGGCCCAGTGCGCCGCCGGAACCGTGAGCTGTGGCGACATCAAGTACGAGCCGCAGAGCGTGGAAGGCCCCAAGGGGCTGACCAGCTGCAGCGGCGGGAACAGCCGGTTCGCCGAGCTCGACAACGACTCCAAGGGGTGGAAGGTCACCTCGATCAGCCGCAACACGTCCTTCCAGTGGGTGCTGACCGCCCGGCACGCCACCAGCACCTGGCAGTACTTCGCCGGTGGCCGGAAGGTCGCGGAATTCAACGACAACGGCGCGCAGCCCGGTGCCACGGTCACCCACCAGGTCGACTTCGGCAGCGTGACGGGGCGTCAGAAGGTCCTCGCGGTGTGGAACATCGCGGACACCGCCAACGCCTTCTACGCCTGCATCGATGTGAACATCGGCTGAGCCCCGGTGCCGGGCGGACCGGACGGCGACCGTTCCGCCCGGCACCGCCCGCCCCGGAACGCCGCCGGTCCGGGGCGTCAGCCGGACGGATCCAGGGGCAGGGCCCGCGCCGCGGGGTCGCCCCGCTCGTCCGCGCGCCTGGCCTGCGGTACGCCGGGGCGGGCCGCCGTGCCGCTCGGGACGGCTCGCTCGGCGGGTGCCGGATGCTCGGGGGTGTCGCCGAGCGGCTGGGGGTCGGTCCAGTAGACGCCGAGCATCGTACGGAGCGTCGTGGGGTGCTGGCCGGGCCCGGTGGGCACCGTCAGCCGGTCGAGGTGCTGCCACAGCTCGTGGTCGGTCTGATCGGCCCCGCCGCCCTCGCGGGCGTGGACGTCCTGGTGGCGCTGCACGGCGACGGCCAGCTCGCGGAGGGTCTCGCGGCTCTGCTGTCCGGCGGTGTGGCTCTGCGTCCGGTTCACATTGCGCTGCTCCTGCCCCAGCTCGGTGATGGCCCGCTGCACCCGCTGATGGAAGTTGGCGGTGCGGCGGCGCAGCGACTCGAAGTCGGCCCGGGTGGCGAACCACTCGTGCTTGCCGGCATCTCCCCGGGCGAAGCACTCGACCCGGAACTCCTCGCGCTCGGTCTTGCGCCGCCGCAGCACGCTCGCGGTCCGCTCGTGGACATGGGTGAGGATCTTCCGGGCCCGCGGCAGGTTGTCGGGGTGGATGATCGCTGCCCATGTTCTGGCGTCACGGGTGGGAGGGTGGATGTTCGACGTGAGCAACTGCTCGAACTCTTTGTCGCCGAGCTGCGCGAGATCCTGGGCGTCCACTACTGGCCTCCAAGCCGGTGTTGGGCGGTATGTGTCCAGCGTGGCGTACGGAACTGACATGGAGGTAGAAATCAGGAAATAGAACGTACTGCGGCTGACGGTCCTGATCGAGGCGGTATTGACAGTCCGTCAGGACTCGAGATGCGCTGCGACGGCGCGCACACCACGGCCACCGGGCGGTTCCCCGGCGGGGCCGCGCGAACACCGTGCTGCGCGGAAGCGCTCCGGACCACCTGCCGCATGTCCGAAAATGCGCGTCACCCGAGTTCCTCGCCGCCGTCCCCGGGAACGCTGCGGCCGACGGCGTACGCCCTCAGGCGCGCCACAGCGGCGCGCGTACCCCGTCGTCCTCGGAGACCTGGCAGTGGAGACCGTTGACGACCTCGTCCCGCGCGATGTCCCAGCCGACGACACCGTTGCCCTTCCGTGCGAGTTCCACGAGACGGGCGCGTTCGTCCCCGTGCCCGGTGTTGACGTCGCACTCCACGATGCTGGTCCAGGAACGGCCGTCCACGGCCTCGGCCAGGGCGATCACCGGGAGTGCCGCCGCGGCCAGCAGCAGGGCGGCCACCGATGCGCCGTCCGCGGTGCGTTCCAGCCAGCCGGAGGGGGAGGTGTGGCTGCGTCTGCCGCTGTCGCGCTCGCGCCGACCGGTGCGGTACTCGGCGATCACGCCGAGCCGCAGCGCGTACGAGACGAGACCGACCGCCACGCCCCACCACAGGCCGTGGAAGGCCCCCACCACCAGCGCGCAGGTGAGCGGGACGACGGCGGCCTGCACGACCGTGTGGGCGGTGGGGGTGTCCGCGTGGATCCGGGCCCCGCCCCTGGCGGCGAAGTACGCGTACGAGGTGCGCGACACCACGACGGCGAGCACCGAGGCCAGCAGCGCGTCGTTGAGGAGCATCCCGATGAGGACGTCGGGCCAGTTGGCCGGCTCCATGGCGACGAACGCCTCGCTCGCCGCGCCTCCGCCGCCCAGCGTCCAGGCCAGTTTGAGGACGGGCACGGCGAAGACGACCGCCAGCAGCACGATGTGGCCGGGGCCTCCCTTGAGGTCCGTCGACCGTTCCTTGTTGCTCATGGGCCAAGTCTTGGCGGGGTCCGGACGGTCGGCGAGGCGAGGCCGCCGGGGACCGGGGCCGACGGGGTCGGCCCGACCCGGTCGCGCCGCCGCCCGGAAATCACCCGATCGGGCTACCCGCGACCGGGCCGGGGGATCCACGGCACCGTGGTGCGGGCCGCTCGCGGGGCCGGGGGTGAGCGTCCGTGCCGTTGCGTGACCAGGTGGGCGTTGTTCTAGTGGGACCACCTGCCCATGGGGGCCACGGGACGGGCTCGGCGCTCCGTGGGCACCGGAGCCGGTGCCCCGACACGGGGGGATCCCGGCGGGCCACCCTTCGCGCGCTCTCCGCACCCGCACTCACTGGACGGTGACCATGACCATGTCCTCCTTCGGTTCCTTCGGCGGCCCGGACCCGTTCTCGGAAATGCTCAACCGGTTCTTCGGGATGTCCCCGGCGTCCTCGCCACCGCAGGTGCAGCGGGTCCCGATCGGCCGGCTGCTGACCGAGTCGGCCCGTGAGCTGATAGGCCGGGCGACCACCCGGGCGACCGGCGACGGCAGCCGGGACCTGGACACCGAACACCTGCTGTGGGCCGCCACCCAGGTGGACCCGTCCCGCACCCTGCTCCAGCAGGCCGGGGCGGACCCGGACGAGCTGGGCAAGCGGATCGCCGAGGCCCTGCCGGGGGAGAGCGCCACCCCGTCGGCGGAGCCGAGCCTGACGCCCGCCGCCAAGCGCGTACTGCTCCAGGCGTACGAGCGTTCGCAGGCGGCCGGGGTCTCGTACATCGGGCCGGAGCACATCCTCGGTGCGCTGCTGGACGCCAAGGAGTCCGGTGCGGCCAAGCTGCTGGGCGCGTACGGCACCGACACCGGCAGGCTGCGGCGCGAGGCCGACAACGCCGCACGGGCCGACGGGACGCCTGCGGCCGGTACGAGCGACACCCCCACGCTCGACCAGTACGGGCGGGACCTGACCGAGGAGGCGAAGGCCGGGAAGCTCGATCCCGTGGTCGGCCGGGCCGAGGAGATCGAACAGACCGTGGAGGTCCTCTCCCGGCGCTCCAAGAACAACCCGGTGCTGATCGGTGAGCCCGGGGTCGGCAAGACCGCCATCGTGGAGGGCATCGCCCAGCGCATCGTGGCCGGTGACGTCCCGCGCACCCTCAAGGACAAGCGGGTGATCGCGCTGGACCTCTCCGGTCTGGTGGCGGGCTCCCAGTACCGCGGCCAGTTCGAGGAGCGGCTCAAGAACGTCATCGAGGAGGTCAGCGCCGCCGCCGAATCGACGATCCTGTTCATCGACGAACTGCACACCGTGGTCGGCGCCGGAGCGTCCGGCGAGGGTGCGATGGACGCGGGCAACATGCTGAAGCCCGCGCTGGCCCGCGGTGAACTGCACGTGGTCGGGGCGACCACCATCGACGAGTACCGCAAGCACATCGAGAAGGACGCGGCGCTGGAACGCCGCTTCCAGCCCGTCATGGTGCCCGAACCGACGGTCGAGGAGACCATCCAGATCCTGGAGGGCCTGCGCGACTCCTACGAGGCGCACCACCAGGTCCGCTTCGCCGACGACGCCCTGGTGGCGGCTGCCGAGCTGTCCGACCGCTACATCAGCGACCGCTTCCTGCCGGACAAGGCCATCGACCTCATGGACCAGGCGGGCGCCCGGGTGCGGCTGCGGTCGCTCGGCCGGTCCACCGAGGTCGTCTCCCGCGAGGACCGGCTCGCCAAGCTCAAGCGGGAGAAGGACGAGGCCGTCGCCTCCGAGGACTTCGAGAAGGCGTCCGAGCTGAAGGGCCGGATCGCGGAGACCGAGGCCGAGCTCGCCGGGATCGAGGAACGGCGCGAGGGCGTCATGGACGTCACCACCGCCGACATCGCCGATGTCGTCTCCCGCCGCACCGGCATCCCGGTCACCCAGCTCACCGCCAGCGAGAAGGAGAAGCTCCTCAAGCTGGAGGACGCGCTGCACTCCCGGGTCGTCGGCCAGGACGAGGCGGTCACCGCGATCGCGCAGGCGGTACGCCGCAGCCGGTCCGGAATGGGCGATCCCAACCGGCCCGTGGGCTCCTTCCTCTTCCTCGGGCCCACCGGCGTCGGAAAGACCGAACTCGCCAAGGCCCTGGCCGAGCTGCTGTTCGGCGACGAGAACCGCATGGCCCGCTTCGACATGAGCGAGTTCCAGGAGAAGCACACCGTCTCCCGGCTCGTCGGGGCGCCGCCCGGATACGTCGGCCACGAGGAGGCGGGCCAGCTGACGGAGAAGGTGCGCCGACAGCCCTACAGCGTGCTGCTGTTCGACGAGGTGGAGAAGGCGCACCCCGACGTCTTCAACACCCTGCTCCAGGTGCTCGACGACGGGCGGCTGACCGATGCGCAGGGGCGCACGGTGGACTTCCGGCACACCGTCGTCATCATGACGTCCAACATCGGGGCCCAGCGCATCCTCGCCCACAAGGGCGACGTCTCCGAGATCCGGGAGGACCTCATGGGGGACCTGCGGGGGCACTTCCCGCCGGAGTTCCTCAACCGCGTCGACGAGACGATCATCTTCCACGGCCTCGACAAGGGCGACCTCGGACAGATCGTCGACCTCATGCTGGACGGCAGCAAACGCCGGGTCCGGGCCCAGGGCATGGAGCTGGAGGTCACCGAGGCGGCGAAGAAGCTCCTCGTCGCGCACGGCCACCAGCCGGAGTTCGGTGCCCGTCCGCTGCGCCGCACGATCCAGACCGAACTCGACAACCGCATCGCCTCCCTGCTGCTGGGCGGCGAGGCCGATCCGGGCGACACCATCGTCGCCGACGTGCGGGACAACGCGCTGGTCTGCACCGTCGACCGCCCGAAGACCTCCGCCGAGGAGGCCGCCGGGGACGGGGGCGCCGCCGACGGAGCGGCGGAGGGGACACCGGCCGAGTAGGACCGCGCGGCCCCGCCGCCCGCAGGGCCTGCCGTACGGTCCCCGGCCCGTACGGCAGGCCCTGCGCCGCGCTGCGGACTTCCAGAAATGTGAAGTGCGTTCGAGTGGTGAATGTCGTCACTCGAACGGGTGGCGGAAGGTGTCCTCGATGCGACGCCCTGCCAGCACGCGGCTATTCCTGCTGCTTGTGATCGACAACCTGCTGCGCACCGCCACCGCGGTCGCCCTCACCGCCCTGCCCCTGACGATGGCGAGCCCGGCGTTCGCCTCGGACGACCCCCTCACGGCCCAGCTGATTCCGTGCGCCTCCGTCGTGGCGCCCGCCGGGCACATCTGCGTGCCGTCGCCGAAGCAGTGCATCAAGGCGCCGTGCCCCCAGTACGACCTCATCGCACTCCCGTTCCTCCCGCTGCCCGCCGGTGCGGGGCGGGCGACGCCGGAGGGGGTGGGGCGCTCCTTCTGACCTCTGCCCCGGAGCGGCCTTCCGCGCCGTCCGCACACCTGCGTCCGGACCGATTGTCAGTGGTCGCGGATACGTTCGGTGGTGTCCTGCCGTTGTGGCGCGGAAGTCGCCCCGGTACGCAGAGGAGTGGTGTGTTGTCAGACTGGGAGAGGTCCAGCACGGTACGGGTGACCGCGCCGGCGCGGGCCCGCAAGCTGGCCAAGGTCCCGTTCGTCGAACTGGCCGACGGACGTCTTCAGGGTGTGGTGTCCAGCGGGTCGGACATCGGGCGGGTCTACGTGTCGTCGGTCGCCGCCGGCACCTACGCCTTCGCGTGCAGCACCAACAACAACCGTCCGTGCGGCGGCGCCCGCGGCTCGTTCTGCAACCACATCCTCGCCCTGATCGGCGAGGCCGTGCTTCAGTACGGTGCCGGGCGCGTCGCCCGCTACCTGCGCCTCGAGCCCGGGGAAGGGGAACCGGACGCGGGCGCCATCACCTCCGCGATGCGCAACACCCGTCCCCCGCAGGCGGACGCCGGGGCCGCCGCTCCGGTGTTCAGCCGGTTCCTGCGCCATCTCGCCTACCTGGAGTTCACCCCGGACACCACCCCGGTGCCGGAGATGCACTGGTTCCCGACGACCAGGGCGGTGGCCTGATGCGCGCCGACCTCCTCGCGGGGACCATCGACGGACTCGACGAAGTCCTCGCCGCCGTCGACGCGTTCGACCGGGCCCTCGTCGCCGGGCTGCTCCGGCCGCAGGCAGCCCAGACCGAGGGGCTGACCGCGCTCGCCCACGCGGTCGCCGGCAGCCCGCTCGCCGCGCGGGTCGCCGGGGCGGCCGAGAAGGCGGCTGCCGGAGCCGCGAGCGAGGACGACTTCGTCGCCCTCGCCGCCGCTCGCACCGCGCTCCTCGGCTCCGCGCACGACGCGCTGACCGCCCGGGCCGCCGAGGCGACCGGACGGACCCGTGGGGAGGAACCCGTACCGCCGCCCGCCGGGCAGCAGCCGGCCAACCTGCTCGCCGCCGCCCGCTCCTGGCTGTCGGACCTGGCGCGTTCCGGATGGCAGGGCATCGACCACGACCTGGCCGCCGGAGCGGCCCCCGTCGTCTCCGCCATGCTCCCGGAGCCCGCGCTGCGCCGCCCGGCGATGCTCCTCGACGGCTTCGCCGCCGAGCTGGCCGCCTCCTGTCCGGGAGCCACCCTGGAGCGGATACCGGTGCGCCGCTGGGCCGACCTGTGGGCCAGGGCGCTGCTGCTCACCCTGCCCGGCGCCGCCGAGACGCCCGTGACCGGCACGGTCACCGGCCGCCTGCTGCCCCTCGGCGTCGATCTCCAGGAGCACCCGACCGCCGTACAGGCCCAGGTCCACGCGGTGTTCGAGCCCGCGGGCGGCGGGGCGCCGCGGCTGGTCCGGGCCGGGGCGGCGGTGCCGAAACCCGACACGGTCGTCGGGGCGGGCCTCTGGCAGCTGCTCCGCCCGCGTCTCTCGCTGCTCGCGGCCCTCGGCGAGGGCCGCGCCATGGACCTCACCGACATGCCCGTCACCGCCGAGGGCGATCTGCTCTGGAGCGACGAGCACGCCCGCCGGGGCGAGCCCGCCGACGCCTTCGCCACCGCCCGGGTCGCCCTGCCCACCGCGACGGACGCGGCCACCGCGCCCCTGGACCGCCACCCGGCACGCATCGCCGTCCCCGTGTTCCTGGAGGGCTACACCACCGCCGAGGACGACGGCGCACGGACCTTCGTCCTGCCCGGCTGTGCCCTGGCCGTCGACACCGGGCGCATCCCGGCCGCCGGGCCCCTCACTCCCGAGGCGGTCGCGGCGTCCGGCGCCTGCATCGGACTGCTCCGCTGGGACGCCGGGGCCTACCGCGTCCAGCCCCTGGCCGTCGAGACGACCGTCCGGAAGAAGGCCGTCGCGGTGCACGCCGGAGGATGGGCCGGGGGCACGGCCGACAAGGCAGGTGCCAGGGCGGAGAAGGCCGCCACCGACGCCGTCACGGTGTTGCGGGAGCGGGCGGGAAGGCTGCTGCGGAAATGACCGAGCACATGACGGACCCGTCCGCCGGAACCACGCCCCCCGGGGCGGACCCGCAGGAGAACCGGCGCCAGGTCCTCTACTGGCGGCTCCTCGCCCGCCTCTTCGACCAGGAGGAACAGGCCGCGCTGGAATCGGCCGGCCTCGCCGTGGTCGAGGACATCGGACTGCCGGCCGCGCTGCTGGACCCCCAGGCGTCCGTCGATTCGATCGTGCAGCGCCACCCGGAGCTGGCCGACGAGTTCGACGGCCTGATGGCCCCCGCCGCCGAAGCCGGAGACGGCGGCGAAGGCGGCGACGGCGGGACGGACCGTGACCGGGCCGCCGAGGTACGGCGGGCGGCCCTGGTGTCGAAGGTGCTGCTCAACGTCTTCGCCTCCGGCTCGGGCCAGGTCACCGCCGGACAGCTGGCGCGCTGGCAGTCGGACGCCGACTGGCTGGAGCGCGCGCTCGGCTGCCGTCCCGGCGATCTGCGCGGCGGCCGGACCGGTGGGCGCGCGGCGGGACGGGGCCCCGGCCCGGCCGGCACCGGCGGCAACGGCACGACCCCCGACCTCAGCAGGCTGATCCCGGCCATCGGGCCGGAGCTGGGAAACATCGAGGCCGATCTCGTCAAACGGATGCACCTGCGCGAAGTGCTCGCCGACCCCGCGCTCGCCGCCCGGCTCACCCCGAGCATGTCGCTGATCGAGCAGCTGCTGCGGGACAAGAACAACCTCTCCGGCGTGGCCCTGGCCAACGCCAAGAGCCTGATCCGCCGCTTCGTCGACGAGGTCGCCGAAGTGCTGCGCACCCAGGTGGAGAAGGCCACGGTCGGCGCCCTGGACCGCTCGGTCCCGCCCAAGCGGGTCTTCCGCAACCTCGACCTCGACCGCACGATCTGGAAGAACCTCACCAACTGGAGCCCGGAGGAGGAGCGGCTCTACGTCGACCGCCTCTACTACCGGCACACGACCCGCAGGACGACACCCCAGCGGTTGATCGTCGTCGTCGACCAGTCCGGCTCGATGGTCGACTCGATGGTCAACTGCACCATCCTCGCGTCGATCTTCGCCGGGCTGCCCAAGGTGGACGTCCATCTGATCGCCTACGACACCCAGGCGCTCGACCTCACCCCCTGGGTGCACGACCCCTTCGAGACCCTGCTGCGCACCAACCTCGGGGGCGGCACCGACGGCACGGCAGCCATGACGCTGGCCCAGCCGAAGATCTCCGAGCCCCGCAACACCGTCGTGGTGTGGATCTCCGACTTCTACGAGTGGCGGAGCGAGCCGCTCTTCGAGGCCATGGCCGCCATCCACCGCTCGGGGGCCCGGTTCATCCCCGTCGGCTCGGTCACCAGCGCCGGCCGGGGCAGCGTCAACCCGTGGTTCCGCGAACGCTTCAAGGACCTCGGGACGCCGGTCCTCTCCGGCCACATCCGCAAGCTCGTCCACGAACTCAAGAACTTCCTCGCCTAGAAAGGCCCCTCATGTCCGACCTGTTGCGCGCCCCCGCCGAGATCAAGTACGCCGAGGAACTGGAGTGGCTGGAGTCCGTCGACGACAACCCCAAGCCCTTCTCCTGGCGGCTCTCGCCCAAGATGGTGCGCCTGTTCATCCTGGGCTCCGAGCGCTCCGACGGCCTGGACCGGGAGATCTCCCAGAAGTGGTACGGAGACCGCAGCTTCGTCGAGCGTTCCATCGTCACCCTCGCCTCGGACCGGGGCCTGCTGCTGATAGGTGACCCGGGCACGGGCAAGAGCTGGCTGGCCGAACTGCTGTCCGCCGCGATCTGCCGCAACTCCACGCTCGTGGTGCAGGGCACGGCCGGCACCACCGAGGACCACATCAAGTACTCCTGGAACGTGTCGATGGTCATCGCCAAGGGCCAGTCCCGGGAGTCGATGATCCCCTCACCGATCATGACCGCGATGGAGGCCGGCGCCATCGGCCGCTTCGAGGAGCTGACCCGCTCCACCAGCGACGTACAGGACGCGCTGATCTCGATCCTGTCCGAGAAGTACATCTCGGTCCCCGAACTGGACAGCGACAGCATCGTCTTCGCCAAGCCCGGGTTCTCCGTCATCGCCACCGCGAACAGCCGCGACCGGGGCGTCAACGACCTGTCCTCGGCCCTCAAGCGCCGGTTCAACTTCGTCCGCATCCCGGTGGTGACGAACAAGAAGAGCGAGGCGGAGATCGTCCGCTTCCGCACCGAGGAACTGCTGCGCCGCCACCGGATCGAACTGGAGGTCCCGCCGACGCTCCTGGACGTACTGCTGCGGAGCTTCGCCGACCTGCGGGCCTCGGCGGCGGCGGCCGGCAGCGAGGACGAGAAGCTGGAGTCCGCGCTCTCCACCGCGGAGCAGATCGGTGTGCTGGAGGACGCGGTGCTGCACAGCAACTTCTTCGGCAGGCACACCCTGACCGCCCGCACGCTGGCGTCCTCGCTCGTCGGCTCGCTGGCCCGGCGCGAGCCCGAGGACCTGGCCATCCTCAACAAGTACCTGCACGGAGTCGTCGAGCCGCGCAGCAAGGAAGAGGGCGGCTCCTGGCCGGAGTTCCTGGAGGGCGGCCGCGACGCGATCGCCACCCTGTCATGACCGGCGCCCACGAAGGCACCTTCGAGGGGCTCCGCGCCCAGCTCCAGGAGGCCGCGGCGGCCTTCGCCGACGGACCGGACGCCCTGGAGGGGATCCTCCTCGGCATCGTCGACGACGTCGACCACGCGGCCCGCGAACCGCTGGAGATCTTCCCCGTCTGCCACCACTCACCGGCCTCCGCGATCGCCATGGCCCGCCGCCTGCGGGAGAAGCAGCCCAAGGTCGTGTACCTGGAGCTGTGCGAGGACATGGCCCCTCTCCTGACCGAGCTGCGCAACTGCAGGCTGCCGGTGGCGGTCCAGTCCTTCGCGACCGAGGTCGACGGCTTCCCCGCCGACTGGTCCCCGCTGTCGGTGGTCGCCCCGATCACCGAGGCCTCCGCCGAGTACCAGGCGATCGCCTACGCGCTGGACACGCCGGGCGTCGAGCTCGTCCTCGTCGACCGCTCCTCCGACCACGTCTTCCAGTGGGACGCGCGCGGCGCGCACCCCGAGGCACCCGCCGACCCGGACGCGCCGCCCGCCGAGGAGGAGGCCGCGCTGCACGGCGACGCCGTGGGCGTGGAGATCGGCGACCTGCGCCCCCGCTTCGCCGAGCTGGAGGAGCACCTGCTGCGCCACGGCAAGGTCCGGCACTGGTCGGAATGGTGGCACCAGTACGTCGAGCTGCCGCTCGGCGACAGCGACCACGACACCTACCGCCAGGTCATGCTCCTGATCGGCAGCCTCTTCCGGCGACTGGCGCCCGGCGACCCGCACCGGGTCCGGGTGGACGAGGACCGCGAGCGCCACATGTGGACCCGGATGCGCCGGCACCTCGTGGCGAGCGGTGCCGACCCCGCGGACTGCCTCTACGTCTGCGGCGCCTTCCACGCGGTCAGCCGCGTCGAGGAGTTCGGCGTCCACGGCGCCGACACCTTCGAGACCACCCCGCCCACGGCCACGGTCTGGCAGCACGGCCTGATCCCGTCCAGCCACGCGGCGATCGAGGCGCAGTTCGGCCTCGCCGCCGGATCGGTGTCGATCGCCGCCACCGTCTGGGCGAAGAACGTCAGGCGCAGCCGCGTGAAACCGTTCCGCCTGGCGGGGCAGGCCGGCAAGGAGAAGACAGGGGCCAGGAAGGCCGGGCCCCTGCCGGACCCGGTCCCGGACCTGCCGCCGTCGGACCGGCTGACCGGCTTCCTCCAGCAGCCGCCCGTCCTGGACCGGCTGGACGAGGCCGAACTGCTCGGCTGGTCGGTGGAGATCGTGCGCGCCGCCCGGCGCAACGGCTACCTCGCCTCCACCGCCGACGCCATCGCGGTGTTCGAGACGTCGATCCTGCTCGCCGGGATGCGCGACCGGGCCAGACCCACGCCGTACGACTTCCAGGACGCGGCGGTCACCTGCATCGAGAAGGACTCCGTGCCCGGCCGCCGCGACGTCCGGCGCCTGGTGGAGATCATGATGGGCGGCGACCGGGTCGGCCAGGTCGGCTACGACGCGCTGCCGCCCCTCGCCCGCGACGTGCACGACCGGCTGGCCCCCCTCGGACTCGAGCTCCAAAGGCGCGGAGTGCGGCGCGCCCTGCTGGACATCGCCGCGCGGCCGGAGCTGGAGCGCTGCTCCGACGCGCTGTGGATGCTGCGGTACCTGATGCCACAGGGCGCCGCCCGCCCGATCATGGGCGAGCGGAAACTGGGGGAGCGGCCGATCCAGGAATCGTGGGACCTCGCCCTCGGCACCCACCAGCGCGCGCTCATCGAGCTCGGATACGAGGGCGTCAGCATCGAGCAGGTGCTGGAGCAGCGGCTGCGCCGGACCGCGTACGACCGGCAGGCCACCACGGGGACCGTCCTGGCGGCCGTGGAGGACGCGACGCTGTATCTGCGCAGCCGGCGGCTCTCCGACGAACTGGGCACCCATGCCCTGGAGGTGCTGTCCGCCGAGCGCGGAGTCGACGGCGCGCCGGAGGTGCTGCGCCGGGTGCGACGGCTGCTGGCGTACTACCGCACCGCCGAGCCGGTACTGCCGCCCTGGATCGAGTCGTTCGTCAAGACCGGCTACGCCCACTACTGCACCCTGCTGCCGACGGCGTTCACCGACGAGGACGCGACGGTCCGTCACGTGGCGGCGATGCTGGGCTTCCTGTTCAGCATGGAGAGCCTGGCGCTCTCCCTGGGCTGCGACCGGACCCAGCTGGAGCTGGCGGTGGGCCAGTCGCACCCGGAGGAGTCGTCGAAGACGGCACTGCTGTGGGCGGCGCAGGTCCAGCTCGGCCGTCTGACCCGCGCGGAACTCCGCGCGCGGTGCGACGCCCTGCTGGACAACCCGCTGACGGTAGCCGCCTATCCGCGCTGCCTCAGCGGCTTCGTCCACGCGCTGGAGCCCGTTCCGGGGCTCACCGACTTCGTCGTGGAGGCCGTGTCGAACGCCTTCGGGCGGCTGCCGGACCAGGTGCTCCTGCCCTGGCTGCCGACGCTGATCACCACCCTGCGGTCGAGCGGATCGGAGCTCGCCCCGCTGCTGATCCGGGAGGCCGGACGGACCTTCCCCGGCAGGCTGGCCGCGTTGGACGCCTGGGTGCCGCCGTGGCGGGCCCCGTCCGCTCCGCCCGCCGCGCAGCCGCCGGGCGGCGCGCTGAGCGGCCCGGGAAGTGCCCTGCTCGCCGCGCACCCGGGGACGTGCGACGCGCTCGCGGGCCTGCTCGGCTGCGAGGACGGCTGGGAGGAGCCGGACATCGGCCCCGCCGGGGCGGTGCTGCTCGGCCGTCATCCAGCCACCGCACAGGCACTGGAGGCGCTGCTGGCCACCGGGTGACCTTCTGGGGCCGGTCCCGGGCGGACGGGGCGCAGGACCGGCCCACAACGACGAAGTACCTGGTCAGAGCGGTGCAACGACCTGGACGCCGGATCAGGCCCCGTGGTTCGATGACGCCCATGACATCGTTCTGGACGGGAAAGCGGATACGGCTGCGCGGCATCGAACCCGACGACTGGACCGCCCTCATGCGCTTCGCCGAGGAGGAGGCGGGCACGGGCGACCTGCCCCGCCTGCCGCGTTCGGCCGAGCAGCATCGCGCCCGCGCGAAGGAACTGTCCGTCACCGCCCTCGACGCGGACTGCTTCCAACTGGCGGTCGAATCGGTGGAGACGGGGGAGATGGTCGGGGCCGTCGGCTCCTTCCAGGCCGATCAACGGGCCGGGTGGTTCGAGTACGGGGTCGTCATCGGCGCCGGTCATCGGCGCAGCGGGTACGCGGCCGAGGCCGTACGGCTCCTGCTGCGCCACATGTTCGACGAGCGGCGGTTCCACCGGTGCCAGGCCCGGATCCTCGCGTACAACACGGCGTCACTGGCCATGCACCGACGGCTGGGATTCGTCGAGGAGGGCCGGCTCCGCGACCATGTGTACGTCGGCGGGCGCCACCAGGACCTCGTCCTGATGGGCATCCTCGCGGAGGAGTTCGCCCTGGCGCACCCCTCGGACGGATTCTGAGCGCAGCGGGACCGCGCTCCTGGCCGGTGGAGCCGGCCCGCCGCCCGGGGCACCCCCCGACCGTGCGCCGGGCGGGCACGGAAACTCCTTGGACCCGGCGGATTCATGGCCGGATAATGCCTGCCCATGTCAGCCAATCCCGTCTCCGGCCCGATGTGCACCCGTGCGTCGCTCGCGGCCGATCTCCGTACCCTCGGACTGCGCCCCGGCGAAACAGTGCTGGTGCACTCCTCGCTGAGCTCGCTGGGCTGGGTCTGCGGCGGTCCCGTGGCCGTCGTCATGGCGCTGCTCGACGTGCTCGGCGAGGAGGGCACCCTGGTCGTGCCGTCCCACTCCGGTGACAACTCCGATCCGGCGCTCTGGTCGAACCCGCCCGTGCCCGAGGCATGGTGGGAGGGGATCCGCGCCGCGACCCCGGCCTTCGACACCCGGACCACCCGCACCCTGGGCGTCGGAGTCGTGCCGGAGACCGTACGTACCTGGCCGGGCGCGCTCCGCAGTTCCCATCCGCAGACCTCCTTCGCCGCCGTGGGCCCGCGCGCCGCCGCCCTCGTGGACGGGCATGCGCCGGACTGCCGCCTCGGGGAGCGCAGCCCGCTCGCCCGGCTGGAGGAGAACGGGGCGCGGATCCTCCTGCTGGGCGCCGGATACGACTCCTGCACCGCCTTCCACCTGGCCGAATACCGGATCCCCGCCCCGCTGACGGACAACTCCTTCGCGGCCGTGACACCGCAGGGGCGCCGCTGGGTCACGGTGCGCGACACCATGATCTCCTCGGAACGGTTCGACGAGCTGGGCGCGGCGTACGAGAAGGAGCGCCCGGTGCTGCGCGGCGCGGTGGGCGGCGCCGAGGCGCGGCTGTTCGGCCTCGCCGACGCCGTCGCCTACGCCGAGAGCTGGCTTCCCGTGCACCGTCCCGAAGCCGCCGGGATCTGACCGGCCCGGACCGGGCCGGGACCTGACCGAGGACACCGGCCGGTACGTGCCCAGGTGCGCATCACCGCTGGTGGGGGCCGCCTCGGCCGGTCGTGGCGCGGGAACGGGCGCCGGGGTGCGGGCGCCGGGGTGCGGGTACGCCGCCCGGGGTACACGGTGGGAGCACGAACCCGACCCGGCCGTGGCGGTGGGGAAGCCCGAAGGAGCAGCGCATGGAGGCCCTGGAAAGGATCAGGCCCGTGAACGGCGCGCCCTGCTGGGTGAGCCTGATCGTCCATGATCTGCGTGCGGCCCAGGGCTTCTACCGGTCCGTCATGGGCTGGGACTTCGTCGGCAGCGCGCTCGGCGAGAACTTCTCCGTGGCGATGGCCCAGGGGCGGCCCGTGGCCGGGCTCGGATCCTGTTCCCGCGCCGCCCGGCCGCCCGCGGTCTGGACCCCGTACTTCGCGGTGGACGACGCGGACGAGACCGCGGACCGGGTCAGGGAGCGCGGCGCGACCCTCGCCGTCGGGCCGGTGAAGCTCGGAGAGGGCCGGGCCGCGATCGCCGCCGACCGTGACGGCGCCGTCTTCGGATTCTGGGAGGGAACCGCCCTGACCTGGTCGGTGGGCCGGGGCGACGCCCCCGCCCGCCTGGACCTGCGGACCCGCCACGCCTTCGAGGCGGCCATCTTCTACGCGGAGGTCTTCGACTGGGCCGAACGCCCCGGCGGCTGCACGGTCGACTACGCGGAGGGCCACGTCCACATCGGACTCGACGGGCACACCGTCGCCACCCTGCACGGCGGCGGGGTCGGGAGCGCCGCCGACCCCGCGATCAGGCCCCGGTGGGTCGTCGGCTTCCGCGTCGTGGACGGCGCGCGGACGGCGACCGCCGCCGGCGCCGCGGGAGGGGCGGTGTCCCCGTCGAACGGCGGGCCCCCGACGGACGACTTGGTCATCCGCGACCCCGACGGCGCGCTCTTCACCGTGTTCGACGCCTGAAAGCCCCCTCCGGGAACGGTCGCGGCCCCGGAGCGTCCATCCGCTCCGGGGCCGCGACCTGCGCGTTCCGTGCCGTCGATCGGCGACGGCCGTCAGCCGCGCCGGTGGTTCACCGGCCGCCCGCGCTCTTCCTGCGGAGGAGGAACACCGCGCCGCCGCCGACCACGACGAGCAGGGCGGCGACGCCGGCGATCACCGGGGTGGCGCTGGAACCGCCGGTCTCGGCGAGGTCGCCGCCGCCGGTGGTGGAACCGGTGACCTGGCCGGCGGGTGCCGTGTGGGCGGGCGCGGCGGAGGGGGCCGTCGACGGCTTGGTGCCGGGAGCGGCCGTCCTGCAGTCGAGGACGCCCCGGAAGGTCTCCTCGAAGCCGTTCGGGCCGGTGACGGTGAGGTCGTACGAGGCGTCCTCGGCGACCGGGACCGTCACGGTCTTCGTGCCACCGGGGGCGACGGTGTACCGCGCGCCCTTGAGGGTGAAGGTCCACGGCTCGTCGCCCTGGTTGGCGGCGGTGATGTCGACGCCGCCCTTCGCGCAGTCGGTGGCGGCGGTGACGGCGGGGACGGCCCCCTTCTTCGCCCAGGACGCGGACGCCCCGGCGGTGACGGCGGCATCGCTGGACCCGGCCAGGACGAGGGTCTGGCTGGGGCCGTCCGTGCTGACGAAGGCGCGGCCGAGCGGAACCCCGGTGGTGGCCCGGGCGGTCAGTCCGGCCGATCCGTCGGGGGTACCGGCGGGAACGTCCAGGAAGACCCGGTCACCGTTCGCGGCGTTCTCGACGGGCTTGCCGTCCGCGTCGACGATCCGCACGCCGGCCGGGGCGCCGGGAGCGAGGGCGAGGGAGACGGCCGACGCGTTCGTGGTGACGGTGACCGGACCCACGCGGTCACCGGACCTGCCCGCGACGGAGGCGGGGGAGAGCGCCAGGGACTCCTTCGGCTCCTGGAGGCTCTCCGCCCTGCCGAGCAGGTAGTCGGTCAGCAGCTTGGCATCGGGGTCCGTGGGGGTGGCCGTCACCCGGTCCGAGAAGTGCCAGATGGCGGCCTGGGTCCCCGCTGCGGCGTCGTTCGCGTCGAGGTTGCCGGCGCCGACCTTCTTGGCCAGGTCGGCCACCGCGACCTTGGGGTAGGAGTTCTCCAGGACCCAGAGGATCTTCCCGGCGTCGCCGTTGTCGTGCAGGGAGGACTCGTCCCAGCCGACCTCCTTGTAGTGGAAGTCCTGCCGGGCCCCGGTGCGCAGATCGATGCAGTAGGTCGAGAGCGTGCCCCCCTGCCCGGTCCGCATCTCGAACAGGCCCGCGCGTCCGACGGACCACTTGCTCCCGTCCTTCTCCTCGATCCTGACCGGACCATAGTCGGTCAGGCCGCCGAGCTTCGCCGTGGCACCGCCCGTGCCCAGGGGGCTCTCGTCGGCCGCGGCGGGACCGGCGAGGGCCATGGCCCCCGTCGCGAGCAGCCCCGAGGCCAGGGAGACGGCGGCCAGACGGGCGGCGCCGCGTCTGAAGACAGAAAACATTGAATTCCCCTCGAAAGCAGGCCGATCCGCGCCGTTGGTCGATGAAGGGGCGCGGTGGATTCCTGCGGCATACGTACGGACGCGGGCGGGGCTGGTGCGCCACCCGGGTACACGGGAATCCTAGGAACTCCGTTCCCGTGGAATGCCGGTCATAGGACTGGGATAAGGCTAGCGAGCCGGAATCGTTACCGGTGGTTCCCAACTCAGCGGAGAACACGGGCGGAAGAGGTGCGTCGGGCGGTGTGCGGACCCGTGCCGGGGAAATCGGTCCAGACCAATCCGGGGTCTGTGTGAGCACAACCTGAGGTATGCCTTAAGGCATCCATAAGAATGGCCCGCCGGTGCTCGGGAAGGGCGGCCGACGCGATTTTCGGGGTTAGGTTGCTGATCGCCGGGCCGCGGAGGCATCGAGCCGAAAAGGCCGCCCCGCCGGCCTGCTCCCGGACGTCGTCATTCCTGAGGAGTTCTTCCCCATGACCCTTCGCCGCAAGGCCGCCGAGTGCACCGCCGCAGGTGCCGCCTCACTGGTTCTGGCCGCGCTGTCGAGTGTTCCCGCATCGGCCCACGGTTCGATGACGGACCCGGTCAGCCGGGTTTCCGCCTGCTACGCGGAGGGCGTGGAATCGCCGACGTCCGCGGCGTGCAAGGCGGCGATCGCCGCCAGTGGCAAGCAGGCGTTCTACGACTGGAACGCGGTCAACATCGCGAACGCGGCCGGGAAGTCGAAGCAGATCATCCCCGACGGCAAGCTGTGCAGCGCCGCCAACGACAAGTACCGGGGCCTGGATCTGCCGCGTACCGACTGGCCGTCCACGAAGATGGCGGCGGGCGCCCACACCTTCCACTACAAGGGCACCGCCCCGCACAAGGGTTCCTTCGAGCTGTACATCACCAAGGACTCCTACGACCCGTCGAAGCCGCTGAAGTGGTCGGACCTGGAGGCCCAGCCCTTCGTGAAGGTCGCCGACCCCCGGATGGAGAACGGCGACTACGTGTTCCAGGGCACTGTCCCCGCGAGGTCCGGGCGCCATCTCATCTACTCGATCTGGCAGCGCTCCGACTCCCCGGAGGCCTTCTACACCTGCTCGGACGTCGTCTTCGGCGGCGGTGCCAAGGGCGGCGCCGCCGCACCCACCGCCTCCGCGCCGACCGAGAAGGAGATCGAGGAGGGCGCCTCGAAGTCCTCCGTCCAGCACCAGGGCCACGGCGGTCACGGAGCGGCCGCCCCGGCATCCTCCGGGGCAGGGACCGCGCAGGGCGCCGCCGAGACCCCGGCCGGTGCCAACGAGCCCCGGGCCGACAGCGCCGCCGAAGAGTCGCCGCACACCACGCTCGCCGAGACCGGTGGCGACGACTCCACCCGCTACATCGCCGTCGCGGGGGCGGCGGTCCTGGCCGCCGGCGCGACCGCGGTGTTCGCCGTCGGCCGACGCCGCTCGACCGCGGCCGGCCGCTGACCCCTCTCCCGTCCCCGTCCCCCCGGTGGTTGTGTGCCGGGGGGAACAGCGCGGCACCGCGGCGGTCCGAACAGCCCGGTGCCGCCCGGGCCGGCCGCCCGTAGTCAACAGCCCCCATCCGCCCGTACTCCGGCCGGCCGGAAGCCGTCGGGCCCGGGGCGTGCCAGAAACCGCCCGGCGGGCGGCGGTTCGACGACATGCCCCGGGGAACCGGCGGGCGGCGTCGGACAGTCAAGGAAGGAAGCGCCGTCGTGAACAACCGACCGTCCCGAGGAGCCGACCACCTCGCGGCCATCGTCGATGCCCTCCCCGATGGCCTCGTGATCGTGAACGGCAACGGCACCATCGTCAACGCCAACACCATGGCGCTCGGCATGTTCGAGATGCCCGGTGCCGTGCTGGTGGGCCGCGGACTGTTCGATCTGCTGCCCGGCTTCGACCCGCGGTCCCTCCCCGGCCCGGCCCCGCTCCCCGAGGACACCGACGGCCCGTTCCGCACCGCACCGGAGCGGATGACCGCGCGACGCGCCGACGGGAGCGAGTTCGCCGCGGAGGTCACCGGCGTCCACCTGGACGGCCGGGGCGGGAGCCGCGGCCCGTACGAACACGCCGGCGAACGGCTGCTCCTGCTCGTGCTGCGGGACCTCACCCGCACCTTCGACACCGAGGGAGAACTGAACCGCTCGCACGAGCAGTTGGAGATGGTCCTGCGGGCCGCCTCGGAAGGCGTCGTCGGGACGGACATCGAGGGCCGGGTCGTCCTGGTCAACCCGGCGGCGGCACGGCTCCTGGGATACCGCGCCGGTCAACTCGGCGGCCAGGACCTCCACTCGCTGATCCTGCACTCGCGGACGGACGGCGAGTCCTACCCGTACGAGGAGTCGCCCCTCGCCGACACGCTCAGGTCCGGCCGAGCGCACCGGGTCCGCGAGCAGGTCCTCTGGACCCGGGACGGCACCCGCGTCCCGGTCGACATCGCGACCGCCCCGGTCCGTGAGGGCAGCCGGCTCGTCGGGGCCGTCCTCACCTTCACCGACCAGCGCCCGTACGAGCGGCTCGTACAGGAGCACGAGGCCGAACTGGCCGGACTGGCCGAGCGGCACGGAGCCGAACTGGACCGGCACCGGGACCGGCTCGCCGCGCTGACCGCCCGCAACACCCAGCTCGCGGCGGCGCTCGACGGAGCCCTGCACGGGACCCTGGCGGAGCTGACCGCGGAGCTCCGCACCCTGGCGGCCGACGACGCCGTCCACCTCTGGCCGGAGGCCCACCGGCTCCTGGACCACCTGGTGTCCGGATACACCCGGGCGGCCGCCCTGATCGACGACGTCCTCGATCACCAGCGGTCCGACGCGGGCGCGGACGGACCGCGCCGGAGCCGCGTACTGCTCGACCGGGTCGTCGACGCCGGTATCGACCGTGCCGTCGAACTGGCCGGCCCCGGCCGCCTCCGCTTCCAGGTGGACACCCCGCCGGTGGAGGCGGACGTCGACCCGGAACGCCTCGCCACCGCGCTCGCGCATCTCATCGCCGACGTCGCGGGCATCGGCGCCCCGGACGCCGGTCACCACGACCCGTTGGTCGCGATCACGGTCGGGCCCGCCCCGCGCGGCGACGCGGTGCGCGTCGAGGTGCGCGGACCGCACACCGGCGGCGACCCGGTCCACCAGGCCCTCGTCCACGGCATCGTCGGTGCGCACGGAGGTACGGTCCGCACCCGTGGGGTACCGGAGACGGGCGGGGGCGTCCACGTCATGGACATCCCGTTCCTGCCCACCGGGCCGGCCCCCGAGGCGCCGTCGCCCGCCCACCGGGAGGACGCGGGGCCGGTCCGGCCCGCCGCGGAGGTCGCGGTCATCGGCGGGACCGGGCGCCGGCACGCCCGCCGGGCGGCCCTGGAGCCCGTCCCGGACAGCGCGCGAACGCCCGTCCGCACCGGCCCGGGAGCGACCGGACGCCGCCGGGGACGCCCCGCCGAAGGCGTCGTCGCGACCGCCGCGGAGAGCACGCGGGGCAACGGCCCCGACGGCGAGGCCGCACGCCCCCGACGGGCCCGGGGGGCGGCCCCCGCCACGCAGACCGGCACCCGCACCGGCGGCCCGGACGGCTCCGTGGTCCCGGCCGCACGCCCCTTCCCGGGCGGTCGGCATGCCTCGATGGCCGGCCAGGAGTGGGGCGAGCCCGTCGGGGCCGAGCCCTGGGGCCGGTCCGAACTGACCCCCGCCGGTGTCGAGGGCGCTCCCGGACTGGTCCCGGCGCCGGTGTACTGGCCCGAACCCGCGGCGGAGACGCCGGCCGGGTACGAGGCGAACCAGGACCGTCCGGTCCTCCCCGGCCCGCACGGCACCCCCTCGCCGGAGGAACCCCCGGCGCTCGCGGCCCCGATGGCGGCGGTGCGCGGGCGGGCCGCCCACGCTGCCCTGATCGGCGCCGGGGCCGTCTCCGTACAGCCCTCGCAGCTCGTGACGGTGCCCGCCCCCCACCAGTCAACGGCCTGACCGCCCGCCCGGACCGGTCCGGGCCCCGGGGAACGGTCCGCGTGGCTGCCGGAGAACCGGCAGCCGCGCGACGCGTTCCGTACCGCGCACGCCGCGCGGTGCCTCACCGCTCCTGGATCTCCGCCGGTTCACCCTCGGGGCGCGGCCGTTCCTCGGCCAGTCTGCCCCAGACGATCATCCGGTACGTGCTGGTGAACTCCGGCGTGCAGGTCGTCAGCGTGATGTACCGGCCCGGCGCGGTGAAGCCCGAACCGACGGGCACCGGATCGAGCACGGAGATGTTCTTCGGCGTGGTCCGGGGCAGGATGCTCGCCATCTTGTAGACGTAGTACGTGTCCCGGGTCTCGACGACGATCGGGTCGCCCGGCCGCAGGCGGTTGATGTAGCGGAACGGCTCACCGTGGGTGTTGCGGTGCCCGGCGATCGCGAAGTTACCCGTCCTCGCCCCCGGCATCGGGGTGGGGATGCTGCCCTTGTCGTAGTGGCCGACCATGCCGCGGTCCAGGACCCGGGTCTTGTCGATCCCTTCCGCGATCGGCACGACCACGTCCAGCTTGGGGATGTGCAGGATCGCGAAGCCCTGGCCGGGCTCGAACGCGTCCGGTCCGCCACCGCCGTGCGCCCAGGACCGCTCCAGCTCGTGACGGGCGCTGCCCGTGATGCTGTGGGCGCGTACGTTCGACCACCACAGCTGGTAGGAGGTGAAGAGGAGCATCAGCGCCCCCGTGGTGATGAGGACCTCACCGCCCACCCGGCCCGCCACCGTGGCGGCGCCCGGCTTCCGCGCCCGGGCCGCGCGCCGGGCCTCGACGCGCGTCATGGGCGGCGGTGGGGCGGCGGGGGAGGCGAGCGGGGCGCGGGACCGGGGCGAGGCGTGCCGGCGCGCGGCGCGTTCCGGGGACGGGGCGGCGGTGTGCCTGCCGCTCCGCTTCGCGGCCTTCCGGCGCGCGGCGCGCCCGCCCTCGGGCAGCGGCCCCGTCATGTCGCGGCCTTCGGGGTGCGAGGCATCCGGGCCCCGCGGCGTGGACGCGCGGATGGAAGAGGCCCGATCGAGTCGTGCATGGCTTTCCTTGTTCTCTGGTCCGGTGTCATGTGCCGGATCGCCGCCTCCGGTTCCCGGGCGGCGTTCTTCCGCGGGCCCGGGGGAGCGTGGGGGATCGTGGACGGCACAAGTGGACGACACAATGGGAGATGCCCGGCGGGTCGTCGGCCGCCGAATGCCGACGATATCCGATTCGGGTGGCCGAAGTCCGTTCGGCGTCAGTGGATTTGGAGGAATGGCGGCCCATGGGGCGTATGGGCCGGGGTGATTCTTATTCACCCCGGAAGCGAGACTCAAGAGAACCTTAAGGATTCTCCGAAAAGGTCACGGGGAGCTTATTCCCGAAATTCGAGCAGCTAGGTTCGGTCCCGTGGAAATCCGGGACCGTATCGAATCCAGTGCGAAATCCTCCGTCGGGCGGCCGGCAGGCGCCCCGACGGGCCGGGGGCGCGCCTCACGCACCGCGCCGATTCCCCTCGACGTGGTACCCGGCCCGCGGCACGCCGTGGGCCGGCCGGCCCGGACGCCGCCCCCGCGGACCAGGCACCGTGAGCGGCCCGTGCGCTCGTACCTCGTGCGCCCGGCCAGGGTGGTGAAGCGGGCTCTCGCCGCCGGTGACCGGTGGGCCGGTCCCTGGCGGATGTCCCCGAAGACCCTGCTGGCGGGGGTGGTCACGGGGGGCGGGTGGGTCCTGGCCCTGTGGGCCGTGAACGTCCGGCCGACGGCCCGGCTCGACGAACTCCTCGCGGACCTCGCCCATATGACCGGACTGCTCGCCGGGTACGGCGCGCTCGTCATGTTCTTCCTGATGGCGCGGGTGCCCGCCGTCGAGCACGGGGTGGGTGCCGACAGGCTGGCCCGGTGGCACGCGTGGGGCGGGCGCTGGGTGGTGCTGCTGTGCCTGGGGCACACCCTGCTCGCGGTGTGCGGTTCCGCCGCCCGTGACGGGCACGACCTGCTGACGTCCGCGCTGCGGATGCTGGGCCGGACGCAACTGGCGCTCGCCGGTGTCGGACTCGTGCTGCTGTGCGCGGTCGGCGCGGTCTCCGCCCACGCGGTACGGGGCCGGATCCGGCACGAGACCTGGCGGGCGGTGCATCTGCTCACCTACCTGGGCGCGGCGCTCGGCGTCGCGCACCAGATGACCGGCCCGGACGTCGCGGTCAACGTCTGCGCGTGGTGGATGTGGGCGCTGCTGCACCTCACCGTGCTGGTGCTGCTGGTCCGGTACCGGATCGTCGTCCCGGTGCGGCAGGCGCTCCGGCACGACCTGCGTGTTCTGGAGGTCCGGGCCGAGGGGCCCGAGGTGTTCTCGGTCGTGATGCGGGGCGAGGGGCTCGACGAACTCGCCGCGGAGGCGGGCCAGTTCTTCCGGTGGCGGTTCCTGCAACGGAGGATCTGGCACTCGGCGCTGCCCTTCTCGCTCTCGGCGCCCGTACGGGACGACCGGCTGCGGATCACGGTCAAGGCGGTCGGCAACCACACCCGCCGCATCCGCAGACTCAGGCCGGGCACCCGGGTGCTGGCCACGGGCCCCTTCGGAGCCATGACGGCCCACCGGCGCAAGCGGCGAAGAGTGCTCCTGCTCGCGGGCGGCGTGGGCATCACACCGATACGGGCCCTCTTCGAGACCCTGCCCGGCGGCCCCGGCGACATCACCCTGCTCTACCGGGCCGGCAGCGAGGACCAGTTGGTGCTGCGCGAGGAACTGGAGGCGATCGCCGCCCACCGGCAGGCGCGGCTGCACTACCTGCTCGGCCGGTCCGACGCCTCGTTCAACCCGCTGGCACCGCAGACGCTGCGGAGCCTGGTCCCCGACCTGGCCCGGCGCGATGTCTACCTCTGCGGCCCGAACGGCATGACCGTCGCGGCGACCGCGGCACTCGTGCAGGCCGGGGTGCCCCAGAAACGCATACACACCGAGAGCTTCGCGCTCTGACCGGCCGCCGGCCGCCGGCCGGGGCGGGGCGGGGCGCAGGATACCCGGAACTCCGCCCCGCCCCGGTACGCCGTCCCGCACACCGGCAACGCTCCGCAGTCGCGCCTCTACACTGTGCTGATGCTTCGCGAAGGGGCGAGGCACCTGAGCATCACGGGGGCCCCATGGGATTCGGCTTCGGGCAGCGGCGCAGCGGGCAACCCCCCGCCGAGCGGACCAGTTTCGTCGGGCGGACCGAGGAGGTCGCGCTGATCCGCGAGGCGTTCCAGGAGGCGCGGCTCGTCACGCTCGTGGGGCCGGGCGGCGTCGGGAAGAGCCGCACCGCCCTGCGCGCGACGGAGGGCCTGCGGGACCGGTTCCCGGACGGGGTGTGGCTGGTCGAGCTGTCGGCCCTGTCCGATCCGGAGCTGGTGCCGGAGACGCTGGCCACCGTGCTGGAGGTGCCGGAGCACGCCGGGATGGAACCGCTGGACGCGGTGGTCTCCCACATCAGGGGACAGCGGCTCCTCGTCGTGCTCGACACCTGCGAGCACATGGTCGACGCCTGTGCCGTGCTCTGCGACGTCCTGCTGCGGGAGGCGGCCGAGGTCTGCGTCCTGGCCACCAGCCGGCAGCCCCTCGACGTCGTCGACGAGCGGACGATGGCGATCGCCCCGCTCGGCGTGGACGACGCCGTGGAGCTGTTCACCCAGCGGGCCGCCCGGGTGCTGCCCGGCTGGGCCGTCACCGACGCCAACCGGGACCAGGTGCTCTCGCTCGTGGAGCGGCTCGACCGGATCCCGCTCGCCCTCGAACTGGCCGCCGTCCGCCTGCGGGTCGCGCCGCTGGCGGAGCTGGTGGCCCGGCTGGACCGCCGGTTCGAGGTCTTCACCGGCGGTCAGCGCGCCGCCTGCGCCCGCCACCAGACCCTGCGTACCACGATCGGCTGGTCCTACGAGCTCTGCACCCCGGCGGAGCGCCTCCTCTGGGCGCGGCTGTCGGTCTTCGCCGGCCCCTTCGAGCTGTCCGCCGCCGAGCGGGTGGGCGGCGGCGACCGGCTCCCGGCCGACGCCGTGCTGGAGGCGCTCTTCGGGCTGGTCGACAAGTCGGTGGTGCAGCGCGTCGGGGAGGACGGGGCACGCTACCGGCTGCTGGACACCATCCGTGAGTACGGGGCCGAGCGCCTCGACGAGGACCGCACCGCGACCGACGTACGCGAGCGCCACTTCGCGCACCACCGCGAGACGGCCCGCCGGATGTGGGAGGAGCTGATCACTCCCGCCCAGGCCGAACTGCACCGGGCGGTGCGCGGCCAGATCGCCGACATCCGGGCCGCGATGAAGCACGCCTTCTCGACGGAGGGCGGCGCGGCGGACGGGCTGGTCCTCGCCGTCTGGCTGGCTCCCCACTGGCGGGCCAGCGGCACCCTGTCGGAGGGGCGGTACTGGATCGACAAGGGCCTCGCCCTGGTGCCGGAGGACTGCTCGGAGCGGGCCTGGGGCCTCTTCATGACCGGTGTGTTCGCGACCTGGACCGCCGCCCTCGACGAGGCGCCGGACCTCTTCCGGTGGGCCCGGGAGGCGGCGCTGAACTGCGACGAGCAGCGCGTCGCCCTGTTCACCGAGGCGTACAACGGCGCGATGCGGGCCCTGTGCGGCGAGATCGAGGAAGGCCTCGCCGACATGGAGCAGGGCCGCCGCCAGATCGTCGCCGTGGGCGACCTGCTGGGCATCAGCATGGTCCACTACGAGGGCGCGCTGCTGCGGGCCGCGCTCGGGCACACCGACGGGGCCCTGGAGCTGTGCGCCTGGGGGCTGGCCCATCTGGAGGGCACGGGCGACCGGCAGTTCTACGGCTCCACGCTGATGGCCCAGGGGCTCATCCTCTGGCTCGCCGGACGCCACGACGAGGCCGCCGAGGTGCTGAGGGAGTCCCTGGAGGCCATCAGCGAGATCGGCGACGTACTGGTCGCGGCGCTCTGCTGTCTGGGCCTGTCCTGGCACGCGGCCCTGGCCGGGCGCCATGTCCGGGCGGCCTGGCTGCTGGGGTACGCGGAGGGGGCGCGCCGGCTCAGCGGCGATCCGGTGGCCATGCTGGTGGCCGTGCTGGAACAGCAGGAGACGACCCGCAGCGCCGTACGGGACGCGCTGGGGGACGCGGAGTACGAGCGCTGGCACGGCGTCGGGGCGCGGCTGTCGGGGACCGAGATCCTGGCGGCGGTGCGCTCGGACACCGACCGGCCCTCGCCCCGGCGGACCGTGCCCCGCGCCCGGCCGGAGCCCGCGGCGGCCGATCTGCTCACCCCCCGGGAACGGGAGGTCGCCGTCCTCGTCGCACGGGGCCTCTCCAACCGAGAGGTGGCCGAGCACCTGGTGATCTCCAAGCGGACCGCGGACACCCACGTGGAACGGATCCTCACCAAACTCTCCATCGACTCACGCACGGAGATCGCCGCGGTGCTGGAGCCCTGACCCCCGTACGTAGCCGGGCGCGCCTCCGGTACGTATGCCGACGCCGACGGGGTGAGCGCGAAGGGCCGCACAGATACGTGTACCGATGCGCGATTCGGCGCGGGTTGCCGGGGCGGCCCGTGCGGCAGGCTGGGCGTGCCGCTGGGGCAGGAAGCAGCTGTGCGGCAAGGGTGGTCGTGGCCGACGCGCAGGCCCGAGTGCTCCCGCCCCAGCGGCACCAGGCGTACGGGGCGCCCGCTGCTTCCGCATGCGTGGAGGGCCCGGGACAGCCCTTAGGGTGGAGGGAGTACCACCCGAGAAGAGGATGCGCCATGTCCTTCGCCCCACTCGGCCGGCACAACGGCGAGCACAGCGACCACTGCAACACCGTCCTGTGCTGCCGCTGCCAGCAGCGGAGCTGGACGACGCAGCAGGGCAGCGAGCGGCTGTGCGGTCCGTGCGCCGCCTGCTGCCGGGAGTGCGGCAGGGCCCCGGCCCCGTATCTGGACGGGCTGCACGACGGGATCTGCTCCGACTGCCGCGGCCTCTGCGCGAACTGCCGCAAGCCCCTGCCCGACATCGGTGCCTGCGAGTGCCGGCAGTGGAAGCAGCGCCCGGGGGGCGACCCGATCAGCTTCGTCCTGCAGGGCTTCCCCGCACCCCTGCTCCAGGCCCTCGGACACCGGGTGCCGCGCACCCTCCCCGACATCCTGTACGGCGAGCTGGAGCATCGCACGGCCGCCCAGCTCCTCGACCGCGTCGAGCGGCGCTGGAGCAACCGCTGGTCCCACGCCATCCACGAACGCGACGAGGAGAACCGCCGCCGCTGGGCGCCGCAGGAGATCGCCGAGGCCCTGGTGAGCCCCGGCCGGTGCGGGAACAGGACCTGCGAGGACGGGTACCTCCTCACCGACGGTGCGCCCTGCCCGTACTGCCAGCAGCCCGCCCACCGCTTCGTCCCGGCCACCGCCGAGGCGGTCTCCACCTCGGAGCACGCGCGCGCGACCGCCGCGCGGATCCGCAGGACGCTGGTCGGCAACCGCGCGGCCGCCAAGCGGCCCGGCGGCGGTACCCGGCCGGCCGGGTGGCCGGTGCCGCACGACGACTGACCCGGACCCGCGCAAGGACGGCGGCCCCCGGAGCCGCACAGGTGCGACAGGGCCCGGATCCGGCAGCCGCGGCGGGCCCCGGATCCGGGGGTACGGCGAAGGCCCGGCCGCCGTGTCCGGCACGGGCTCTCCCGGACGACGTGTCGCACGCGTCCGGAAGAGCCCGCCCCGTCACCGCGGCCGGGCCCCTGCCACCGGGAGCCGGTGGCTCAGCCCGCCTCCGCCGCGGCCTTCTCCTCCGCGAGCCGCTGCATGCCGCTCTGCGTCTTGAGCGGCTTCTCCTTGATGAACAGCACCGCGATCAGGGCGAGGAAGGCGAACGGCGCGCCGACCAGGAAGACCTCGGCGGTCGCGACCCCGTACGCCTGCTCGACGATGTGCCGGGCCGGTTCGGGCAGCTTGCTCAGGTCGGGGACGGAGTGACCGGAGCCGCCGCCGGCCGCCGCACCGCCGAAGCCCTTCTCCAGCTCGCTCGCCACCCGGTTGCCGAGGACGGCGCCGAGGGCGCTCGTACCGATCGCGCCACCGAGGCTGCGGAAGAACGACAGGACCGAGGTCGCCGCGCCCAGCTCCGAGGCGGGCACGTCGTTCTGCGCGGCCAGCACCAGGTTCTGCATCAGCATGCCGACGCCCACGCCGAGCACCACCATGTAGACGCTGAGCAGTCCGAAGGAGGAGTCCGCGCTGATCGTGGAGAGCAGACCCATGCCCGCGGTCATGATGATGCCGCCCGCGATGAGGAAGCCCTTCCACTTGCCCCGGGAGGAAATGATCTGACCGGCGACGGTCGTCGAGATCATCAGACCGAGGATCATCGGCAGGCTCATCAGACCGGCGGTGGTCGGCGTCTTGCCCAGCGAGATCTGGAAGTACTGCGAGAGGAAGACGGTGCCGCCGAACATGGCCACACCCACGAGCATGCTCGCCACGGTCGTCAGCGCCACCGTGCGGTTGCGGAAGATGTCCAGCGGAATGATCGGTTCCTGGACCTTGGACTCGACCAGCACCGCGACGGCCAGCAGGACCACGCCGGCGCCCACCAGGGCGGCGGTCTGCCAGGAGGCCCAGTCGAAGCGGTTGCCCGCGAGGGTCACCCAGAGCAGCAGCGCGCTGACGCCGCTCATGATGAGCACGGCACCGAGATAGTCGATCTTCACCTCGCGGCGGACCGTGGGCAGTTTCAGCGTCAGCTGGAGCAGCACGATCGCGAGCAGCGCGAACGGCACCCCGATGAAGAAGCACCAGCGCCAGCCGAGCCAGGAGGTGTCCACGAGGACCCCGCCGATCAGCGGGCCCGCGACGGTGCCGACGGCGAACACGGCACCGAAGATGCCGGAGTAGCGGCCGAGTTCACGGGGCGGGATGATCGCCGCCATCACGACCTGGGCGAGCGCCGTGAGGCCACCCGCGCCGATGCCCTGCACCACACGGCTCACGATCAGCAGGCCGACGCTGTGCGAGAAGCCGGCCACCAGCGAGCCGACGACGAACATCGAGAGCGACAGCTGGATGAGCAGCTTCTTGTCGTAGAGGTCGGACAGCTTGCCCCAGATCGGGACGGTCGCCGTCATCGCCAGCAGCTCGGCGGTGACCACCCAGGTGTACGAGGACTGGCTGCCGTTCAGGTCGGCGATGATCCTCGGAAGTGCGTTGGAGACCACGGTCGAGGCCAGGATGGCCACGAACATACCGGCCATCAGGCCCGACATGGCCTGGAGTATCTGACGGCGTGACATGGCCGATGGCGCCGCCTCGGGCGCACCGGCTATCTGTTCTTCGGGAGTGGCGGCAGCGCTCATCGGCCGGCGTTCCTCATTCTCTGGATTCTCAGGTGGTTCTCGGTGGCGGAACCCCGGTGGGGCTCCGTGCATGGGTCAGTCGTTCAGGCCCGCGGCCAGTGCGGTGAACGCCTCGTGGTAGATGCTCTGGAACGTACGGGTGCGTCCCGAGGCCACCCAGAGCTCGACGGAGGCGCGCACGGCGGCGATCGCCGCATGGGCGACGAGCCGGGGGCGGAGGTCGGACTCGGGGTCCTGGCCGAGCCGTTCGGCGACGACGGCGACCAGCGCCCGCTCGTCCGCGCCCTGGGCGGCCAGGAACCGGGGGAGCAGCGACGGGCTGGTGCACACCACCGCCATCTGGAGCTCCCAGCGTTCGTGGTCCTCTTCGATGTGGGCGAGCTCCTGGGCGATGGCCTCGCGCAGGGCCTGGAGCACGGTGAAGTCGGACGGTGCGTTGAGCACGGCCCGGCGGACCCGTTCGGCGTCCTCCTGGAGGGGGCGGGTGATCGCTTCCTCCAGGCACGGGAAGTAGTTGAAGAAGGTGCGGACGGATACGCCGACCGCGTCGGTGACCGCTTCCACGGTCACCTCGTCGATGCCGCGTTCCGCGGCCATGCGCAGCGCCGTGTCGGCGAGGGCTCTGCGCGTGGCACGCTTCTTGCGTTCACGCAGCCCGAGAGACGGGTCGGCGGCGGTCATGACGTGCATGCTATGCATTTTTGCGTGGTGTGCAAAATTATTTGGGCGGTACGGGAGAACCCCGTACCGCCCGCGCGGGAACCGGCTGCCCGGCGCCGACCTTATCCCGGAAGCATGGCCCGTCGTCCGGGGGCGGCGGAGGACTGCATGGTCATGCCGCCGTCGACCACCAGGAGCTGGCCGGTGAGGTAGCGGGACTCGTCGGAGGCGAGGAAGACCATGGTGTGCCCGATGTCCTCGGGGGCGCCCAGGTAGGGGAGCGCGTTGCCCTCCTTCAGCGCCGCGATGACGCCCTCGGGCAGGTTGTTCTCCAGGGCGGGGGTCATCACCGCGCCGGGGGCCACCGCGTTGCAGCGGATGCCCCGCGGTCCGTACTGGACGGCGATCGACTTCGTCATGCTGACCACCGCCGCCTTCACGGCGCCGTACGAGGTCTGCAGGACGTCGCCGACGAGCGCGGCCACGGACGCGGTGTTGATGATCGACCCGCCGCCGGCGCTGATCATGTGGGGGGCCGCGTGCCGGGAGCCGAGAAGGGTGCTGCGCATGTTGAGGGTGACGGCGCGGTCGAACTCGTCCATGTCCATGCGGAGCAGGTCCAGGTCCTTGCGCGGGTTGGTGCCGCCGACGTGGTTGCACAGGACGTGCAGCCCGCCGAACTCGGCGACGGCCGCGGCGACCATGTCCGCGACCGAGCCCTCGTCGGTGACGTCCACGGTGACCGGCAGGGCCCGTCCGCCCGCGGCCTCGACGAGGGTGGCGGTCTCCTCCGCGCTCTGCCCGTGGTGGTCGGCGACCACGACCCGGGCGCCCTCCCGGCCCATCAGCTCGGCGGCGGCCCGTCCGATGCCGCTGCCCGCGCCGGTGATGACCGCGACCTTGTCCTTGAGGCGTTCCATGGCCCTGATCCTTTCGTCGTGCCGGTGGTTCTGCCGGTGCCCGGCGGGGAGTGCCGCGCCACCCGCATTGTGCACAGTACACATCATGTGCACTGTGCACAAACATATCGAGTGGTGGCCTCGGGAGCGGTGCGGCCATGCGCGATGATGGCGGGGAACCGATGGTGGGAGAGGATCGAGCGATGAGTGAGCAAGAGTCCCGGCTGGGCGATCTGGAGCGGGAGCTGACACTGCTCTCCCGGCACTTCATCGCCGCCCGGGGCCCCCGTGCGGGCCAGAGCCTGGAGCGCTCGGCGTATGTGCTGCTCACCCGGCTGGAAGTCGGCGAACCGCTCACGCTCAAGGAGCTGGCGCTCACCTTCCAGGTCGATGTCTCCACCATCAACCGGCAGGTCAGCGCCATGCTCCGGAACGGGCTGGTGGAACGCATCCCCGACCCCGACGGCGGCCTGGCCCGCAAGTTCCGTCCCACCGCGCTCGGCCTGGAACGTCTGGCGGCGGACCGCGCCGTCAGCCGCGCGGGGGCGAACCGCCTCATCGGGATCTCGGGGTGGACCCAGGAGCGGACCGAGGAGTTCGTCACCCTGCTCATCGAGTTCAACCAGAGCATCGAACGGCTCGAAGGGCTCACCTGGTCCCGCACGGGCCGCCCGGAAGGCCGGCCGCCCCAGGAGTGACCGGGGCGGTCAGGCGCGGCGGTCCGCCTCCGCCGGCCTTCCCGGCCGCAGGGTCTTCTCCAGGAGGGTGAACGACTTGGGCGCGCCGCCCGGCTGCGGCTTGCCCGCCTTGTGGCCGACGGCCCGGTACCCCTCGGCCAGGTAGTAGGCGGTCAGGCGCGCGTTGGTGGCCAGGCAGTCGAGGCGGACGCGTGTCCGGCCCGTCGCGGCCACTCGCCGCTCGGCGGCCCGCAGCAGCCTCCGGCCCGCTCCCGCGGGGGCGTTGCCGCGGTCGACCATCAGCCGGTGCACGTATCCGGCCACCGGCGGCTGCGGCCCCCAAGCGTCCTCGTCCGCCCACCACAGCTCCCAGGCCCCGAACAGCCGGCCCCGGTCCTCGGCGACCCAGACCTCGCCGCTCGTCATGACCCGGCGGAAATGGTCCTCGCCGAGCTCGCCGGGGCGCCACTGGCCGGTGATGCCCCGGCCGAGCATCCAACGGGCGGCCCCGTCGCGGAGCTGGACCAGGGCGGAGGCGTCGGACGCGTCGGCGAGGCGGAGGCGCGGTTCGTTCACGCCGCGATCCTCGCACGGGTGCCCGGATCCGTACGGGGGTGAGTCAACGCCCCTTTGCCTACCGGAAGGTGTGGACCACCTGGATCCCGCCGACGATGTGGGCGTTGAAGTCGTCGAGCTCGTCCGCCGGAACCCACAGTTCGAGGATGGTCCGCCCGCCGGCCTGGCGCACCGGATAGCGCCGCAGGAACTCCGTATCGACCTCGAAACGCGTCACGAACCCGGCTCCGCTGTGCTTCACGTTCCAGTCCCGCGCGATCGTGATCGCGTACTCCTCGTCGAGGACCGGATAGAAGAGGGGCTGCTCGGGCAGGCGGGGCGGCCAGGCGCGCCAGCCCGACTGCCGGACCAGCTCCAGCTCCTCCGGGCCGGTCGGGCGCCACAGGGTCGTCGTCGCTCGCACGCCGGTCATGAAACGGGTCCTTCCACGGGTCGGGGCCCTGGGGGCGGGCCGTCCGGGTGCCGGACGATACCCGGACGGCACGCCGCACAGCCACGGAGATTCCGCCCCGGACCACCCGTGACCCCGTACTACTCGGCGGCTGCCGCGGCGCGGGCGTACGTGAGGAAGACCGCCCCGGAATTCAGCACGGTGTGGTCGGTGAGGTCCCAGGTGCGGGGATCGAAGGGTGCCCCGCCGGAGAAGAGCGGGATCCCGGAACCGATGGTCATCGGGCTCAGCTTCACGATCATCCCGTCGATCTCGGAGTACAGCGAAGCGGCCAGCTCGGCCCCGCCCAGCAGCCAGATGTCCTTCCCGTCCTGCCGCTTCAACTCCCGCACGGTCTCCACCGGATCGTCCGCGACGATCTCCACCGCCGGGTCCGGGCTCTCGCCGATCGTCCGTGAGAACACCAGGTGGCGCAGGTGCGGGTAAGCGTCGGTCACCCCGACCCGGAGGCCGAGTTCGTAGGAGCGCCGTCCTTCGAGGACCGTGTCGAAACAGGTGCCCGGGTCGGTGACGGACAGTGCGGCACGGGCCGGGCCGGGCAGCGTCTCCGGGTACTTCTCCACGAGGTGCCGGACGTACTCCTCGGGGATCGGCCAGAAGCCGTCCGGGCCGGTGGGGTCGGCGCCGTCCGGTCCCGCGATGAATCCGTCGAGGGTGGACGCGATGAAGTACACGAGCTTGCGCACGGGGGCCTTTCGCAGAACGGGTCGTCGAGCTCCCATGATCGCCGCACGCGCGTCGTCGGACAAGATCCGGCGGTCGGCGGCCGAGGGGCGACTCCGATGGATGCCCCGGGCGTTCGCCACTTCACAACAACTCTTTCGAAAGAACTGTTGTGGGGCTATCGTCTGCGCATGACCGCCTCCGACCTCCCACCCCGGCACGATGTCGAACTCGGCACCGCGGCCCTGCGCGTGCTCGCCCACCCCCTGCGGCTGACCGTGCTCGCCCTGCTGCGCGAGCGCGGCCCCGCCACCGCCACCCACGTCGCCGACGAACTGGGCATCAACCCCGGCGCCGCCAGCTACCACCTGCGCCGACTCGCGGCGGGCGGACTCATCGAGGAGGAACCCGACCGGGGAACCGGGCGGGAACGCTGGTGGAGGTCCGTCCACCGCCAGTCGGTCCACGACCCGGCGACGGCCACCGCCGAACAGTGCGACACCGGCCGCGCCTACACACAGGCCGTGGCCGAGGTCGCCGCCGACCGCCTGCACCGGGCCGCGCGGGAGGTGCCGCTGCTCCCCGAGGACTGGCTCCGGGCCACCGCCTACGGCGACTTCCTGCTGCGTCTGACCCCCGAGGACACGAGCCGGATGCGGGACGAGATCTTCGAGGTGATCACCCGGTACCGCGACCGGTCGGGCGGGGTGCCCGAGGGCACTTCGCCGGTCTTCGTCCAGGTGCAGGCGTTCCCGGCGCCCGGCACGGCCCTGCCGCCGGACGCCGGGGCGTGAGCCTGCCCGCTCCGGCGGCCCCGCCGCGGCCCGCGTACCGGGATGTCAACGTCCTGCGCTGGCTCACCGCGTACACGGCCTCGGTCACGGGCGACGTCGTGTACTTCCTCGCCCTGTCCTGGGCGGCCACCCGGGTCGCCGGGCCCTCGCAGGTGGGTCTGGTGGTCGCGGCGGGGGCGCTGCCACGCGCGGTGCTCATGCTCGGCGGGGGCGTGGTGGCCGACCGCTTCGGGCCGCGCCGGGTCGCCGTCGTCAGCGACGCGGTCCGCTGCGGGGTGATCCTGGTGACCGCCGGGGCGGTAGTGGCGGCAGCACCGGGGGTGCGGCTGCTGATCGCCGTCGCGCTGGTCTTCGGCGCGGTCGACGCGGTGTTCATGCCGGCGGTGGGCGCCCTCCCGCCCCGGATCACCACGCCCGCGCAACTCGCCCGGGTCCAGGGCATGCGCGGCCTGTCGATCCGGCTCGGCAACGCCACCGGGCCGCTCCTCGCGGGGGCGTTACTGGTGTCCGGCGGCACGGCCGGCGCGTTCGCAGCCTCCGGGACGCTGTTCGCGGTCTCGCTCGTCCTCCTGCTCACGGTGCGGACCTCCGAACCGCCCCGCCCCGCACCCCTGCCCCGTGGATCCGCCCGGCGCGAACTGGGCGACGGACTGCGCTACCTGCGCCGCCACCGGCTGCTCGCCCCACTCGTCGTGGTGACCGGCCTGAGCGAGATGTGCTTCAGCGGCCCGGTCGCCACCGGGCTGGTGCTCCTGGCGGACGAACGCGGCTGGGGCGCGCCCGGCATGGGGTGGATCGCCGGCGCGTTCAGCGTCGGAGCCGCGGCCGCCGCACTGCTGCTCACCGCGGCGCCCCGGATACCCCGCGCCGGCCTCGCCATGGCGGGCGCCCTGCTCGTCACCGCCGCGGGGGCGGTGGCCCTGGGACGCGCCGCCTCCTTGCCCGCGGCCGTCGCGTTCGGTGCCCTGATCGGCATGAGCAGCGGATTCACCACCACGGTGACCGGCGCACTCATCCAGACGGAGACCGATCCCCGCTACCTCGGCCGGGTCACCTCGGTCACGACGCTGTGCACGCTCGGACTGGCCCCCGCGCTCTTTCCGGCCGTCGGGATCACGGTCCACCTGTGGGGTGCGGGCGTGTTCTTCACCGGCTGCGGCGCGGTCTGCCTGCTCGCCGCCGTCCTCGCCCTCTCCACTCCCGTACTCCGCCGCGCCGGACTCCGGCCGCCCGGGCGGTGACCGTACCGCCCGGCCCGCTCACCGCCCGGCCCGCTCGATCGCGGCAGCCGGGTACGGCGTCCGCCGGGTCCCATGGACCAACCGGCGCTGGAACCCGTCCACGACGACGGCCCTCGGGGCATGCCGGTCGATGACCGAGGCGACCTCCGGCGCCACCCCCTCGGGCCGGTCGCCCGTGAGCCAGCGGCGCAGGAACTCCTCGTGCTCCAGCCCGCCGCGCAGCCCGGCGGGGAGATGGTGACGGAGCAGATGGTTCGCCAGGTAGTCGCTGTCGTACGCGCGGTGCGTGGCCAGGAACGCGGACTCGGCGGGGGAGAGTTCGAACTCCGCACTCAGCGCGAGGCCGAAATCCGCGAAGCGGACCGAACGGCCGTCGGTCAGGACGTTGTCGAAGTGCGCGTCGAAGTGGACGAGCCCCCGGGAGCGCATGAAGGCGGCCGTACGCATCACGGCTTCCTCCGCCCAGGCGTACCGGGCCCCGTACCCGTCGCCCGGCCTTCCCTCCCGGTGATCGGCGAGCCAGGCGGCGAGCGTCTGCGGCAGATGCTCCAGGAAGACGACGACGGAGGCGGTGGACCGGCCGATGGCCTCCAGCCGGGCGCGTACGGCCGACGACCCCTCCCAGTGCGCGACCGCCCCGTCGATGCCTCCGAACTCGTCGGCGAACCCGCTCGGCGGCGTGTCCGGGAGCACCCGCCAGTGGTACATCAGCGGGAAGTCCGCGCAGACGCCGTCGAGCACCCACCCGGTGGTCAGGGCGTGCACGGCCAACTCGCGCCAGGCACCGAACCCCGACGATCCCACCCCGTACTGGTAGAACGCGGGCAGCCCGAAGAGGTTCGCCGTGGACCGCACGTTCCCCGGTATCGACTCGATGTCCGTCAGCGGGATCCGCTTGACGAAGACCGGCGTGCCGTCGACCTCGAAGCCGGCGGTCCTGCCCCCGACACCGGACCCGAGCGTCGTCGCCGAGGCCACGACGTCACGGAGCCGACGGTCGCTCAGCAGCGACAACCGGGCGGACACCGCCCCGAAAGCGGCCGGCCGTACGGAGTGCGGCGCACCGGGACGGTCCATGAACGGCTCCTCACCGCCCGCGCCGGGAACCGGCCCCGACGTACCGGCGGCCGCGCGAACGCGATCGATCCTACGGACCGAGACCGGCACCGGCACCGGCACCGGTCACCGGGCTCGGAAAACGCCTTGCGGGCCCCCGCTCCCGCGCCTACGGTGCTGCGCATGGGTTCTCTGTGACAGTCCCCGCGCGACCGCGTCGAGTCCGACTCCGCCGCCGCGCGTTCTCCTCCGCGCCGCCTCTCCTTCCGTGATCCCCGCGCCCTGCCCGGCAGGGCGCGCGGGGCTTCCTCGGCGTGCGCGGACGCGTCCCACCGACCATGCCGATCGGCCCGGCCGAGAACAGGGGGGCTTTCCCATGCCCGTCGCACAACTCGCACTCCACGACGTCACCCGCCGCTACGACGACCACATCGTGCTGGACCGGGTGTCCTTCACCATCGGCCCCGGCGAGAAGGTCGGCGTCATCGGCGAGAACGGAGCGGGAAAATCCACCCTGCTCCGGCTCATCGCCGGACGGGACCGGCCCGACAACGGCGAGCTGACCGTGACCGCGCCCGGCGGCTCGGCCTATCTCGCCCAGGCGCCGCAGCTGCCGTCCGGGGCCCGTGTCCAGGACGTGGTGGACGCGGCCCTGGCCGATCTGCACGACCTGGAGGCGCGGATCCGGCAGGCCGAGACCGGGCTGGAGGGACTGTCCGGGGCCCGGCTCACCACCGCACTGGACGACTACGCCCGGCTGCTCGCCCACCACGAGGCGCGCGGCGGCCACGGAGCCGACGCCCGGGTGGACGTCGCGCTCCACGAACTCGGTCTCCCCGGGCTGGCCCGGGACAGGACGCTCGGCACCCTCTCCGGCGGGGAGAGGTCCCGGCTCGCGCTGGCCACCACGCTCGCGTCCCGGCCGGAGCTGCTGCTGCTGGACGAACCGACCAACGACCTCGACGAACGGGCGCTGGGCCGCCTGGAGGACCGACTGCGGGCACACCGGGGCACCGTCGTCGCGGTCACCCACGACCGGGTGTTCCTGGAACGGGTCGCCACCACGATCCTGGAGGTCGACGAAGGGAAGGTGACGCGCTACGGCGACGGTTACGACGGCTACCGCGCGGCCAAGGCCGCCGAACGGCGCCGCCGCCTGCAGGCGTACGCCGACTGGCGCGCGGAGCTGGACCGCAACCGGGAACTGGCGGCCTCGAACGCGGGACGGCTGGCGGCGGTCCCGCGCAAACTGCCCCTCGCGGTGTTCGGCCACGGCGGATTCCGGACCCGGGGCCGCGGCCACGGGGCCATGGTCCGCATCCGCAACGCGAAGGAACGCGTCGAGCGGCTGACCGGGCGGCCCGTCGCCCCACCGCCCGAACCCCTGGTGTTCACCGGCCGGTTGACCACCGCCGCCGTCGAGGGGATGGAACAGCCCGTGGCGGAGCTCGACGGCATCCGGGTCGGGAACCGGCTGCACCTGCCGTCGCTCCGGATCGGCGGCACGGACCGCCTGCTGGTCACCGGCCCCAACGGCGCGGGCAAGACCACGCTGATGCGGGTCCTGGCAGGCGAGACGACACCCGACGAGGGGACGGTGCAAACACGCGGCCGGGTCGGTCATCTGAGACAGGAAGGGACGAACTGGCCACTGGGTCTGACGGTGCCCCAAGCGTTCGCCCGGGGGCGCGCGGGCGACCAGGACGAGCAGACCGAACGGCTGCTGGCACTCGGCCTGTTCGCCCCGGCCGATCTGCGGCTGAGGGTGGGCGAGCTGTCGTACGGGCAGCGCCGTCGGCTCGAACTGGCGCGGCTGGTCGGCGATCCGGCCGATCTGCTCCTCCTGGACGAGCCGACCAACCACCTCTCCCCGGCCCTGGTCGAGGAGTTGGAAGGGGCCCTGGCCGAGTTCCCGGGCGCCGTCGTCGTCGTCACTCACGACCGCCGGATGCGCGGCCGGTTCTCCGGCGGGCACCTTGAACTGGACGCCGGCCGTGCCGTCCGGCCGGCCGGTGAGAAGGGCACGGGCTGAGCGAGGGCCGGTCCCCACGCCCCACCGGGGCACGGGGGCCGGCCCGCGGCCTCAGTCGGATTCGGTGACGGCCCGGTCGATCGCGGCCTGGACCGCGGCGACCACGGTCTTCGAGTCGGCGCCGGTGCCGAGCTGACCGGCGAGGGCGGTGATCGCGGCCGTCTGGGCGGCCAGCCGCTTGTCCATGGACCGGATGCGGGCCTGCATGTCCTTCAGGATGGACTGCGGCTGCCACGTCGGGTTCGTCGCGTGGTCCGCCGCGTCGGCCGGCCCGCCGATCGCGTCGGTCTTCCACACGGCGTCGAAGATGTCGCGCTTGGTGATTCCGGCCATGGGGTCCTCCTCGGGGTCGGAGCCGTTCCAGCTCGCGGGGTGCTTGAGCCGCTCCGCCACGTCGGCACGGAGCTTGGCCATGGTGAAACCGCGGGGGTCGACCTTGTCGTTCGACCACTCCAGGTGTCCGATCACGGACTTGGCGGACCACTTGTGCGCCCGGCACAGGGCGGCCTGGACGCGGACGATCGCGTCGTACTGGACGGCGGGCCAGGGGTCCTTGCCGTCGCCGAGGTTCTCGCATTCCCAGCCGTAGAACCGGGCGTTGCCGTCGACCCCGTTCGCGTTGCCCTTCGTGGGCGGGGTGGGACGGGTGCCGTACGACTCCGCTATCACCTGGTTCAGGACCTTGGGGTCGCCGCCGCCGGCGTGGTTGGTGCGGCCCCAGCCGACCAGGTGCACCTGGCCGTTCTTCGCGATCATCCCGTGGCACAGCGGACCGGGCAGGTCCGGGTAGCCGTCGCGGACGATCCGGACCGTGTTCGCGGTGCCCTTGGTCACCGTGTGATGGACGACCGACCCGTTGACCGGCCCCCACGGGCCCTTCGCATTGCGGTTGTGGGTACGCCAGTTCCCGACCTCGACCACGCGCACGCCCTCGGCGCGCAGCGCCTTGAGGACGGCAGCGGCGGACAGAGGAGTTGCCATTCGTCTTCCTTTCAGCCCGAGGTGTACGAGCGGTGCCGTCGATCGACTCGACCGTCTCCACCCGGAGGAACGCACCACGCCGGTCGCCCCTGCTCGCGCGGAGCTGAACCGGCCCATGGCGACGTGTGGTTCATACGAGTTCCATACCCCCGCGTCCACCGCAGGACTCGACCGGGAGGCCCGCAGTATGGACGGCCGTCGCCATCCACCCACCGGACACGGCCGGTTCACCGGTCCCGGACGCGCGAGCACCGACCGGATCCGGCGGAACGTACGCTACCCAGCGCCCTGCCCGAGCGGGAGGGAAACCGCTTCCCCACCACCGGTACGAGTGGCCGAGGCCGGGGGCTCCACGGAAAACCGGAGGCAGCGGGCGTGCGGCCCCGCCTATCGTGTACCGCTGCCGTCCGTACCCGGGCGGGCCCGACAGAGAGGCGGCGGAGTGCCGGACACGTACAGGATCATGCTGGACGCCGAACTGGCCAAGGCGTTCGACGTGTGGTCCGGGTACCTGGGCGCGGAGACCGGGGAGGACCCCGTCGTCCGCGAACGGCTGCGCTCCGCGCTGGAGTCGGCCCGTGCGGCGGCGGCGGACGGCGACCGCGCGTTCGCCCGGTCCAGGGTGGCGGACATGTACGAGGAGGCCGAGGAGGCCCGCCTCCGCTGGGCGCCCACCGCGCCGAGGCCCCGCGAGGCGGACGGGCAGGCGCGTGACTACGCCAAGGACCGGCTGCGCGGGACCATGTCCGTGCACCGGCGCGAACGTCTCGGCACCCTCGTGATCCTCCTGAGCGTCGCCGCCCGCCGCCTCCTGGCCCTCCCCGGCCTCGACCCCGCCGTCCGCGAGGACATCGGCTACATCACCGCCCGCGCCTCCATGGCCCTCGACCTGAACCACCCGGTGGCGGCGGAGCGCGAGCTGGAACGGCTGAGGGCCGTCGAACGGCGCTGCGGCCTGCGGGACTGAGCGTCGCACGGAACCGGAAGAGCTGGGAGAATCCCCGTATGCCCCTCACTGAGATATCGCCCGGGATCTCCCTCGCCCATGAGACGTTCGGTGATCCGTCCGATCCGCCGGTCCTGCTCGTGGCGGGGCTCGGCGCACAGATGATCACCTGGCACGAGGACTTCTGCCGCGCGCTCGCGGAGCGCGGGCGCCGGGTGATCCGTTACGACAACCGGGACTGCGGACTGTCCACCCGGTTCGACGACCGCCCCGTCGACATGGCCCGGTTCGTCGGGACGGTGAGCGCCGGGGACATCCCGGCGGCCCTCGCGATGGCGCCCTACTCCGCCCAGGAGATGGCCGACGACGGCTTCGGCCTGCTCACCGCCCTCGGCATCGAGCGGGCCCATGTGGTCGGCTCGTCGATGGGCGGGCTGCTCGCCCAGCTGATGGCCGTCGCCAGGCCGGAGCGCGTCCTGACACTGACGTCGATGATGTCCACGACGGGCGAGCCCGAGTACGGCCGCTCCAGCCCCGAGGCCCAGGCGGCGCTCCTCGCCCCGAAGCCCTCGGACCGCGAGGGGTACGTCGCGGCGTCCGAGCGGGACCTGCTGTGGGCCTCCAAGCGCTACGGCGACCCGGAGGCCCTGCGCGACCTGGCCGCCCGGAGCTACGACCGCGGCCACTACCCGGCGGGAACGGCCCGGCAGCTCGCCGCCATGACGCTCAGCGGCCCGCGCACCGACGCGCTGCGCGCACTCCGGGTGCCGACGCTGGTCATCCACGGCCTGGACGACACCCTGGTCCACCCCAGCGGCGGGGAGCGTACGGCCGAACTGGTGCCGGGAGCGGAGCTCCTGCTCCTCCCCGACATGGGGCACGACCGGCCGCGTCCGCTCTGGCCCCGGATCATCGACGCCCTGGAAGCGCACACCCGTCCGCGCGACTGAACGCGGACGGCGCCCCTTCCGCTCGCGGTGAGCGGAAGGGGCGCCGTCAGGACGAGCGCCCTCAGACGAGTTCGGGCTGCGGCTGTGCCGACCGGACCGGTACGTCCTTCGGATCCCACCGCCTCGTGGTCCGCACATAGCAGTAGATGACCGAGATCATGGCGAGGACGAGCAGCGGCCCGAACAGCCAGGGGGTGCCGGCCATCACCGTGGGCAGGTAGCGGTACGCCACCAGCAGCGCGGCGAAGACGGCCGTGCCGTAGCCGACGAGCAGGGTCCCCGACCGGTCCCAGCCGCGTTCGAGCGAGCGGAGCCCCGCCTCGATGGTGAGCGTGAACACGACTCCGGCGATGATGTCGGCACCGTAGTGGTAGCCGAAGCCCAGCGTGGCGCCGAGCGTGGCGATCAGCCAGAACGTCCCCGCGTACCGCAGGAACCGGGGGCCCCTGCGGGAGTGGATGAAGATCGCGGTGGCCCATGCGGTGTGCAGGCTGGGCATGCAGTTGCGCGGGGTGATCCCGTCGAACGGCATGTGCTGCGGGGCGTCGAGCGGCGGCGGGGTGTTCGGCCAGAGGTCGGCCAGCGCCCAGTGCCCGCCGTCCGCGCCGTAGGCGAAGATCGGTCCGACCACCGGGAAGATCATGTAGATGCCGGGCCCGAGCAGTCCTATGACCAGGAAGGTGCGGACCAGGTGGTGGCTCGGGAAGCGGCGCTCGACCGCCACGCGCCGCAACTGGTACGCGGCGACCGCGACCGCAGCCACCGGGAGCTGGGTGTAGACGGCGTCGAGGAAGTGGGCGCCGACCGGCCCCGTGGCCGTGACGAGCCGGCCCACCAGCCACGACGGATTGCCCAGTGCGTGGTCCGCGACGGCGACGTACTGGTCGAGCACCTCGTAGCGGGTCTTCGACGTGATGAGCAGCCAGGTGTCTCCGGTCTTCCGGCCCGCCACCAGCAGCAGCCCCAGCCCGACGCCCTTCAGCAGCAGCATCCGCTCCGCGCCCGTGCGCCGGGTGAAGGCGATGACCACACAGCCGATGATCACCCACAGCGCGCCGTTGCCGAAGGGGTGGCCCCCGTTCAGGCCGATGCCGGCCACCCACCGCACCAGGAGGAAGACGAGGTCGATGCCGACCGCGGCGCAGAGGGCGATGAGCCGCTGGCGCCAGGTGAGGACCAGCATCGTCAGTGCCATGCTGGCGTACAGCAGGAAGCCCGACTTGGGGGCGACCACGACCTCCTGCGCCTGGGTGACGATCGGGCCCGGCAGACCGTAGTGCCGCGCGGCGATCTCCAGCGCGACGAGGAATCCGAGGGTCACCACGGCCGCTGCGGTCCACAGCATTGCCCGGGGCCGACGCCATGCGGTGATCAGAGCTCTGAAGTTATTACGCGAAAAAAACCGCGATGCTATAGATATCAAGTGTTTGGCCGATTTGTTCGGTTCTGGCTGGACAGGGCACTTTTCAATCCGTTTGGCATGGTTTTCCAGGGAAGGGCAGGCGTCGGGGGCGCTCGTCATGAGCCCGAACATGCTATCGGAGCGCGTTCACGAGCCCGCTGGTCAGGCGGTACGGGGTGACCGGCCGGCCGCCCCGTACGTCAGCTGACGGGGTGTTCGGTCCGGGGGGAGTGCGCGGAGTCCAGCTGCTTCAGCCGGTGCCGCAGGGCTTCGACCGCTCCGGGACGCCGGCCGGGCACCCGCTGGCGCAGGGCCACCAGTGCCGGACCGAGCTCCAGGGCCCGCCGCGGATCGCCGATCTCCTGCCACTGGTGGTGGGCCCGGTCCACGGCACCCTCCACGGCGGGGTCGTCCGGCGGCTGACGGCGGGCGAGGCGGGCGTCGGCGGCGGCCGTCCACAGCTCGCAGCTCCGGGCCGGGTCACCGGCCAGACGGGCGAGGTCGGCCCGCACCTCCAGCCAGTGGACGGCCTCGGCGGAGGCGGCGCCGTGGGTGCGCAGCGCCCACCCCTCCCACAGGGCGGCCATCGACGCGGCCTCGCCGTGCCGCCCGGCATGGGCGGCCGCGAGGATCGCGGGGAGCGGATCGCTCCCGGCGGCGGGCGGGAGGTCCGCGAAGCCCTGGGCGGAGACGGTCGGCCCGCTGGGGGCCGAGGGAGAAGGCGGCGGGGCGGGGTGCGACGCGGTGTCCGGGGCGATGAACAGGGCGCTGTCGGCGCCGAGCTGGGCGACGGTCTGCGCGTGCAGCCGGGCGAGCGGTGGATTGAGGCCGCTGCGCCACACGGCGGCGAGTGCCTTCAGATAGGACGGCTCCGCCGGACGGCGGCGGGCCGACGGCGGAACGATCCGCCCGTACAGCCGGGTCCCGTGGCCGAGGCCGAGCCCCTCGGCGTGGAGCTTCGGCCAGGCGTCCGGGGCGGCGGCCAGGTCGACCACGACGGTGGTGGTCCCAGGGCGCCGCGTCGCGAGCTCGGCGGCCAGCCAGTGCCAGGGCAGCGAGGTGTAGCGCAGGGTGGCGGGCGTGGTCCGGGCGAGCGCGAGGTGGATCAGCCGCTGGCGGTGGTCGAGGTGGAGCTGGCCCGCGAGGTAGAGGGTGAGCGGGCCGGGCTCGGTGGCCGCGGCGCGGATGCGGGTGAGCACCGTCTGCGGGTCGGCCGGATCGGCGAGCTCGACGACCGTGGCCGTGGCGGAGCGGGTCAGGATGCCGGGTGCCACCGCGGCCAGCGGGGACAGCGCGCCGGTCGCGTCGATGAGGCAGCCCTTGCCGGCCGGGGCTGCCGCGATCAGCAGCGCGGTCCCGGATGTCATGTCCTCCCCGTCGATTACCACAGCAGCACCGTAGCCGCTGCCCGGGACCTGGGGGTAACGGGCGCCCAACTCCACTCCGATGACTGGGTAGTACGTTCGTGCGACCGCCTCGCGCGGCGGGGCGGCCCCCCCTGTCGGCCGTCCGGCCGGGGGAGATGTGGATGACGCGTACAACGTACCTCGTTCCCCGGTGAGTTGACGCATCGCGGTGACCTCTGCGGCGACCCGGTGACACCCCTCGGGGGTGGCGTCAGTGCCACCCCGGCCAGGGCCCCAGACCTCCTGACCGGCCGGCGGCCGCGCAGCAGACTCGGTCCGGAACCGGCGGGAACCCGCCGGGGCACGGACGCACGGACGGAGAGAAACGATGACCGGTCACACCCGCCGAAGGGTTCTCGGGGGAGCGGCACTCGCGGCGGTCGGCAGCGTCGTCGGGGGCTACGGGCCCGGCCACTACGGCACCGCGGCGCAGGCGGCCACCCGGGACGGCGCGGACCGGGGCGGCGTGTCGTTCCCGTTCCTGGAGGGGGCCTTCGCCCCCGTCACCGAGGAGCTCACCGCGTTCGGTCTCCCGGTGACCGGCCGGGTGCCGCGCGATCTGGACGGCCGCTACCTGCGCACCGGCCCCAACCCGCTGGGCCTGGAGGACCCGAGGGCCCACCACTGGATGATCGGTGACGGCATGGTGCACGGCGTGCGGCTGCGCGACGGCCGCGCCGAGTGGTACCGCAACCGGTGGGTCCGCTCCTCGCAGGTGGCCGCCAAGCTGGGCGAGACGTACCCGGGCACGGTCCCGCCGGACGACTTCGCGTGCAACACCCACGTCATCCCGTACAAGGGGCGCATCCTGGCGCTCCAGGAGAGCGGACCGCTGCCGTACGAACTGGACGGCGAGCTGAACACCGTCCGGCCCCACGACTTCCGCGCCACGCTGGAGGGGGCGTTCACCGCGCACACCAAGTACGACGCGGTGGCCGACGAGCTGCACGCGGTGGCGTACTACCCGACCTGGGACCATGTGCGGCACATCGTGGTCGACCACACCGGGCGGGTGGCCCGGACCAGCCGGATCCCGGTGGCGGACGCGCCGATGATGCACGACTTCGCCCTCACCGGGAAGTACGTGGTGATCGTCGACCTGCCGGTCACCTTCGACCCGGCGGCCGCCCGGGCGGGCGCGGCCGTCCCGTACTCCTGGAACGCGAAGCACCCGATGCGGGTCGGGGTGATGAAGCGGACCGGGGGAGCCGTCCGCTGGTTCGAGACCGACCCGGTCTTCTTCTCGCACACGCTCAACGCCTACGACCAGGGCGACACCATCGTCATGGAACTCACCACCATGCCCGCGCCGTTCCACGTCGCGGGCACCGAGGGCGGCCCCTCCGGCACCGGCACCCCGGCCCTCGACCGCTGGACCATCGACCTGCGCGCCGGGCGGGTCCGCACCACCCGGATCGACGACCTGCCGCAGGAGTTCCCCCGCATCGACGAGTCGCTGGTGTCCCGGCGGCACCGGTACGCCTACACGGCGTGCGCGGCGGAGATGTGGCGCGCCTACGGGACGGTCGACGGGGTGCCGCCGGACGAGACGTTCACCAACTGCCTGGTCAAGCACGACATGCTGCGCGGCAGCCGCCAGGTGCACCGCTTCCCCCGGGGCGCGGCGGCCTCGGAGCCGGTCTTCGTGCCGCGCCGCGGGGCACGGCACGAGGACGACGGCTACCTCTTGTCGTACGTGCACGATCCGGACCGGGGCGCGAGCGATCTGGTGATCCTCTCGGCGGAGGACTTCACCGGCCGCCCGCTGGCCCGTGTCCACCTCCCGGGACGGGTGCCGCTCGGCTTCCACGGGAGCTGGGTGCCGGACGCGTGAGCGGCACCCGCTCCCGCCCGGGTCAGCGGTAGTCCTCCGCCGGGGCCTCCTTCCCGCCGTACACCGTGTCCTCGATGAACGCCCAGGCGTCCGGCCGGCTGCCGTCCGCGTCCCGGACGTCGTAGACCCGGCCCAGTTCGCCGCTGGACGTGGACTTCCCGTTCCAGCGGGCGGCCCGGTCCGGGTCGGCGGCGAGCGCCGCGACGCCCCGGGCGAGGAAGAGCGGGGACTCGGCGATCGCGAAGGTCGGCTCCTGGGCGATGGCGTCGCGCCAGTTCTCCTCCGTGACCCCGAAGTGGGTGAGCATCTGCTCCGAGCGGAGGAAACCCGGGCTGACGGCGACGGCGGTGCCGCCGTACTCCGCCAGCTCCTCGCCCAGGCCGTAGGCGATCCGGATGGGGGCGTTCTTCGCGAGGTCGTAGTAGAGGTTCTCGCGGTACCGGCGGTTGGAGGCCGCCGTGCCGTCGGTGACCTCCACGTGCAGGGGCGCGTCGGAGCGGATCAGGAGGGGGAGGGCGAGCGCCGCGGTGATCATGTGCGAGCGCACTCCCAGCTCCAGGATGCGCAGCCCGTCCGCCAGCGGCGTCTCCCAGCTCTTCTTGCCGAAGACGGAGCGGATGAGCAGGTGGTCGCCGCCCCAGAGGTCGTTGACCAGGATGTCGAGCCGGCCCTGTTCACGGTCGATCCGATCGACCAGGGCGCGTACCCGCTCCTCGTCCAGATGGTCGGTGGGGACGGCGATGCCGGTGCCGCCGGCCGCGGTGACCAGCTCGGCGGTCTCCTCGATGGTCTCCGTGCTCCGGCCGACCTCGCTGACCCGGGCGCGGGTGGTGCGGCCGGTCACGTAGACGGTGGCGCCGGAGCGTCCCAGTTCGACGGCGAGGGCGCGGCCGGCGCCCCGGGTGGCTCCGGCGACGAGTGCGATCCGGCCGGTGAGCGGGGCGTCCGGGTGGGTGTGCGGGGTGTTTCGGGCGGTGTTCGGGACGTGCGTTTCCTCGTTCATGGCATCACCGTGCACGGGAAACCAGACAGATCCTGTCTCCTTTTCCGGCGCGTTCTTCCACGATTTCCTCCACGGGCTCCACGCCCGGGTCGACCGCGGCGTCTCCCCGCGCCGGACCCTGGTCCACCTGAGCGAGGAGTACGCGCGCCACAACGGCCATTCCGGCCTCGTCCGGGAACGGATCGGTGGAGCCGCCGGAGGCTGACCTCGGCCGTTCCGCATCCCCCGTAAATCTCCGCCAAAGGCCCTTGCCGTGAAGGGAGTTGCCCCCGGTAGGCTCCCGGGTCGAATGGGAGGGGTGGGGCATGGCGAGCCTGAGGGTACGGCGCGGAGGCGGCACGGGCCCGAGGAGGCGGGGCGGACCGTGATCGCTCTGCTGCTGGCCCTGGGCAGCTCCCTGGTCTACGGCTGCGCCGACTTCCTGGGCGGGCTGGGCGCCCGCAAGGCCCATGTGCTGCGCACCGTCGTGATCGCGGCCCCGGCCTCGCTGGCGGTGGAGCTGACCCTGTGGCCGGTGCTCGGGGCCGCGTTCAGCCCCGGTGCGCTCGGCTGGGGTGTCGCGTCGGGGGTCGCCTCGGCGGGTGCGTTCGCGCTGCTCTACCACACCCTGGCGATCGGCCCGATGAGCGTGCTCTCGCCGGTCACGGCGGTGATCTCCGCCATGCTTCCGGTCGGGGTGGGCCTGGTGCAGGGCGAACACCTCGGGGCGGCCGGGCTGGTGGGCCTGCCGCTGGCGCTGGCCGCGGTGGTGATGGTGAGTGCCGGGCACGGGGCCGGGGTGGCGCGGCCCTCGCGCCGGGCACTGCTGCTGGCCCTCGGCGCCGGTTCCGCCATCGCCGTCCAGCTCATCTGCCTCAACCAGGCGCCCGACGGGAGCGGGGTGGCCCCGCTGATCGTGGGGCGGGCGGTCTCCGCGGCGATCACGCTGAGCGTGGCCTTCGTGATCCGTTCCGGCCTGGGCACCGAGCGGCCCGCCTACGCGGTGTCGGCCGCCGCGGGTGCCCTGGACTCGGTGGCCAACCTGCTGTTCCTGATGGCCGCCCGCGGCGGGGACCTCGCCGTCGTCGCCGTCATCACCGCGCTCTACCCGGCGGGTACGGTGCTGCTCGCCCGCAGCGTGCTCGCCGAGCGGATCCACCGCGGCCAGCTGGTGGGGCTCGGCGCGGCGGCCGTCGCGGTCAGTCTGCTGGCCCTGGCCTGAGGAGCCGGGGGAGAGCCGTGGGCCGCCGCCCGCACCACGGTTCGGTGCGGACGGCGGCCCACGGCGCGGGCCTCAGCGGCGCCCGTAGTACAGCGAGTTGCTCGCGGTGACCGGCAGGTACAGCACGTCGGACCCGTCCGAGTCCTGGCGCACCGCCAGCCGGTCGGCGGTCACGCCCGGCGCGGCGGACTGCGCGACCCAGGCCCCGTCCGCGTTCTGCGTCGCGGCGAAGACCCGGTCGGTGCCGGTGGTGGTCACGTAGTACACCCGCTTGGTGTCCGTGGCGTCCCAGGTGATCCCGATGGCGGCGGCCGTCTGGCCGCCCGCGTACACGGTCTTGCTGACCCAACTGCTGCCGCTCGGGTAGGCGTAGTAGACGCGGAAGTTGGCGCCGCTCTCGGCCGAGCGGTAGCGGTAGGCCACCTTCGGGGTGGAGCCGTCCAGGGTGAGCTTGGCGCTCTGCACCGCCGGGCCGGTGTAGGCGTTGTCGATGCTCCACTCCTCGCCCGCGGTGAGGTCCTGGATCACGTCGGACGTGGCGGGCGTGACCGGTGTGGTGATCGCGGCGCCCCTGCTGTCGGCGAAGGTGCCGGTCGCCGGGTCGTAGCTCATGTACGTGAGCTGGTGGCGGAAGCCGGTCGCCGGGGCCTTCGCCCACTCGAAGAGCAGGTGCACGCGCCCGGTGGCGTCCACCATCAGGTCGTCCGGGTACACCGAGCGGTTCAGCGCGTCGGCGAAGGTGGCGACCACGCTCCACTTCGAGGCGGCGTTGTCCCAGCGGTAGAGCTTCCCGGGCCGCTTGTCGGCGCCGGAGCCGACCCGGGCGGCCAGGTACAGGTCGCCGTTGGGGGCGGTGGTGACGACCGGGTACGTGATGCCCACGCCCTGGTCGGGCAGTTCGGACGCGTGGTCCGTGACGTCGGTGCCCGGGGCCTCGGTGCGGAAGTAGCGCCAGGGGTCGGCGTGCATCGAGGTGAAGACGTGCAGCCGGCCGCTGCCGTCGCGGGCGACGGACGGCTGGTTGTGGCCGTTGTCGTCGGCGAACTCGGCCTGCTGCCCGTTCTTGTCGAGCAGCGGAAGCCGGCTCCAGACCCCGTCCGGGTCGCGCCGGGCGATGGCCGGACGGTGCGTGGCCGCGGTCGCGCCGGGCTCGTTGAACGCGAAGTACGTGTACTGCCCGCGGCCCTTGTACGTGGCGACCGGGGACCACCAGGCGGCCTGGTTCGACGAGTCCATCGCGTACGGGATCTTCTCGATCGCCGTGGCGGCGGCCGTGGTGGCCGCGACGGCCGTGCCGTCCGTGCCGCCGTCGGCCTGGGCGGCCGGGACGAGCGTGAGCAGGGCGGCCAGGGCCGCTGCCGAGGCCGCGTACACGCGTGCCGTGGGACGTCGCAAGGTGAGCTCCTTCGCGGATGCGGGGGTGAGGCGAACGGAGCATCCCACTTGCAGGACTGCTCCGTCGCTGCGCCGGGAGCTTACAACTGATCCCAGATCACGAATAGAGGGTGCACAATGCGAAACTGAAATACGTCTTCAGGAAGTCGAGTGCGAGACGCCGGAGGGCCCGGTACAGGCGAACCGCCTGTACCGGGCCCTCCGGCCGCCGCGCCCCGGATCAGCGCTTGATGAGGTCCGAGACCTCCTCGGCGGCACGCTTCATGGCGTCCTTCGGCTTCGACTTGCCGACCAGGACGGCCTGGACCTGCTTGGCCACGGCCTCCTCGATCTGGGCGTTCTGCGCGAACTGCCAGAACGGGCTGCCGGTCGCCGTCTTGGTGATCTTCTCGGTCCACTCGGTGGAGAACGTGTCCTTGGCGACCTTCGGGTCGGCCAGGCCCGCCGTGGTGGACGGCGGCAGGGCGCGCTCGGCGAAGTACTGGGCGACGGTGGCCTGGTCGGTCGTGGCGTGCAGCGCGAAGTCGGTGGCCGCGTCCTGGCCCTTGCCCTTGACGATCGCGATGACACCGCCCCACAGCAGCGCCTGGGGCGTGTCGCCCGCCTTCAGCACGGGACGCTGCATCGGCTGCATGGCGTCGGCCAGCGTCTTGTCCTTGGACTGGGCCGAGGTCACGCCCTTGCCGATGATGGCGTCGTCGTAGAAGGCGGCCTTGCCCTGCCCGAACAGGGCGCGGGCGTCGAAGCGGTCCACGTCGGCGGCGATCAGCTTCTGGTCGTGGAGCTTCTTGTACCAGGTGACCGCGTCGATCGAGGCGTCGTCGCCGATGGTGACCTTGTCACCGTCGAGCAGCGTGCAGCCGAAGGTCTGCATCCACGGGAAGATGTCCTTCAGCTGGGCGACCTTGGTGGCCGCGGCGTAGGGCACCACACCGCCGCCGAGGCCCTTCAGCTCCCGCAGCGCGTCCTCGAACTCCTCGATGGTGGTCGGGTGCTTCTTGATGCCCGCCTTGGCCAGGAGCTTGGAGTTGGCGATGAGGCCGATCGAGCCGGTGTTCCACGGCAGACCGTACTGCTTGCCGTCGTACTTGCCGCTGTTCAGCGCGACGTCGGTGTAGCCGCCCTTGCCGGCCACCGAACCGAGGTCGACGAGCTTGCCCATCTGCGCCACCGCGGCGAGCCAGGCGATGTCGAGGTGGATCGCACCGGTGGTCTCGCCGCCGCCGAGCTTGAGCGTGAGCTGGCTCAGGTACTCGTTGTACGGGTACGAGACGGCGCGGATCTTGGAGCCCTCGGCCTTCTCCCAGGCCTTGATGATCTTCTCGATGGAGGGCTTGGCGGCCTCCTCGTTGAGCGACCAGGAGGTGAAGTCGAAGTTCTTGGACTTCGTGTCGCCTCCGTTCGAGGAGGAGCTGGGACCGGACGGCGCGCAGGCGCTCAGGGCGCCGACGCCGGCCACGCCGAGCGCGCCGAGACCGAACATACGAAGCGCGCCGCGCCGGCTGAGACCGGAGGTGGTCATGGTTGTCTCTCCATTGAGGGTTGGGCGGAAGGGGAACGCGTGGGGGGAGGGGGCGGGTGGTCCCGCGGGCTCAGCTCTTGACCGAACCGGCGGTCATGCCGCCGACGAGGTAGCGCTGGAGGAACATGAAGGCGACGACCACCGGGACGGACACCACCAGGGAGGCGGCCATCAGCTCGGGCCAGGCGGTCTGGAACTCGCCGATGTACGTCGAGACGAGGCCGGGCGGCAGGGTCTGCTTCTCCTTGTCGGCCAGCGTCACCGCGAAGATGAAGTCGTTCCAGCCGCGGACGAAGGCGAACAGGCCGGCGGCGATCATACCGGGCGCGGCCAGCGGGGCCACGATGGAGTGCAGCGTCCGCCAGCGGGATGCGCCGTCGATGGACGCGGCCTCCAGCAGGGCGTCGGGGATGGTGTCGAAGATCCCCTTCAGCATCCACACGCACAGCGGCATCGTGAACGTGGTGAAGGACAGCACCAGGGCGGTGTACGTGTTCAGCAGGCCGAAGCTGGAGAAGACCGCGTACAGCGTCACCAGCAGGAGCGCCTGCGGGAACATCTGGGAGGCCAGCACCATGTGCATCAGCGAGCGCCGTCCGCGGTAGCGGAACTTGGAGAACGAGTAGCCCATGTACGTGGCGACGACCACGCTCAGCACGGCGGTGATCGAGGCGACGATCAGCGAGTTGACCAGGTACTTGATCAGCTGGTCGTTCTCGGCGAGGGCCGTGAAGTTGCTGAAGGTGATCTCGGTGGGGATCAGCCTCGGCGGGAACTGGAAGGTCTGCTCGGGGCTGCTCAGCGCGGTGACCAGCAGCCAGTACACCGGCAGCATGCCGAAGGCGCCGATGACCAGGACGGCGGTCCAGGCCACGATCCGCGAGCGCAGCAGGTCCTTGCGTATCCGGCGGCGCGCGGTGCGCCCGGAGGACGTGGCGGCGGGGCTCAGCCGGTCGGTGCCGGACAGCGGGGTGGTGGTCGTGGAAGTCATCAGGCGTCGTTCTTCCGCTCGGTGATCCTGAGGTACACAACTACGAGGACGAGCAGCAGCAGCATCCACAGGCCGCCCAGCGCGGTCGCCCGGCCGATGTCGAAGCCCTTGAAGGCGGTCTGGTACACGGCGGTGGCGAAGGTCTCGGTCGCACCGGCCGGGCCGCCGCCGGTGAGCACGTAGATGGTGTCGAAGTGCTGGAAGTTCCAGATGAACTCCAGCAGCAGCACGATGGAGGCGACGCCGCGGACCTGCGGCCAGGTCACGGCGAAGAAGCGCCGGATCGAGCCGGCGCCGTCCATCGAGGCCGCCTCGTGCAGTTCCTTGGGCACGGTCTGCAGACCGGCCAGGAGCATGACCATCATCCAGGGGAAGCTGGCCCAGGTCTTGGTGATGATGACCGCGAGCATCGCCGTGCCGGGCTGGCCGAGCCAGGAGATCGACTCCTCGATGATCCCGGCCTTCATGAGGACACCGTTGAGCACGCCGTAGTTCGCGTTGAAGATCCACATCCAGAGGAAGGAGACCACCACGCCCGGGATCACCCAGGGGAAGAGGAACAGGCCGCGCAGGAAGCCGCTGGCCTTCAGGCCCGAGTTCAGTGCCAGGGCGAGCGCGAAGCCGATCACGAACGGGACGACGGTCGCGCCGACCGTGAAGACCAGCGTCTGCTTCAGGATGGTGAGGAAGTCGCCGTCCAGCCAGTAGGAGAAGTTCTCCAGCCCGACGAACTCCCGGCCCGGCAGTCGCAGGTCCTGCTTGAAGAAGCCTGTGACCAGGGCCGACAGCAGCGGGTAGATGATGATCGTCGCGAACAGGGCGATTCCCGGCGCGGTCAGCAACAGTGCGAACGCGCCGTTGGAGAGCCGTCCGCCGGCCCGCTCACGGCGTGGAGCGGCCTTCTGCGGAGGTGCGGCCGTACTCATGGGTGTGTCCTCTCGAACGGGGCGGGAGCGCTGGTGCGGGGCGTGCCGCAGGCGGCCGTGCGCGGAGGGACGGGCGCGGCACGGCCGGCTGTGCCGGTGGGGCCGCTCCGCCCTCTGCCTCGACCGAGACCCTGCAGGAATGCCATACATGCTCCATTGAACGCAAGTTGCAGCATGCGGGATCGTTCTCCATATCGTGCGACGGCGTCAACCCTTTTGGGCGGTGAATCGCCGAATCCGTGCAGAACCGGCGAAGCCGTCGGACGAGTCACGGGCCCATCCGGGCGTCCGTAGTGGCGATCGTCTGTGGCTGCGCCGGAAATCTACAACACATCCCACTGGCTGAACAGTGGTTGCACAATATGGAAGTGATGTACGTTCAAGGACGCTCCGCTGCGGCGGAGAGTATCCGAGCTTCACTCCAAGGAGGCCGCACCGTGCGGGAAGAAGAGGTCCATTACGACATCGCCGTCATCGGCGGCGGCCTGGCGGGGACCTGCGCGGCCATCGCCGCGGCCCGGCTCGGCCGACGTGTCGCCCTGGTCAACAACCGGCCCGTCCTGGGCGGCAACGCCAGCAGCGAGATCCGGGTCTGGGTCTGCGGCGCCACCGCCCACGGGGTGCACCGGTGGGCCCGGGAGACCGGCATCATGGGCGAGCTGTACACCGAGAACCAGTACCGCAACCCCGAGGGCAACCCGTACTACTGGGACCAGGTGGTCCTCGACGCCGTACGGGCCGAGCCCAACATCGACCTGTACCTCAACACCGACGTGCGCGAGGTCGACGCGAGCGGCCCGGACGACGCCCGCGCGCTGCACTCGTGCACCGGCTGGATGATGGGTTCGGAGCGGCGCATCACCTTCCACGCGAAGCAGTTCCTCGACTGCACCGGCGACGGCCTGCTCGGCCACTTCGCCGGCGCCGAGTACCGTATCGGCCGCGAGGCCCGTGCGGAGTTCGACGAGCCCTGGGCGCCCGAGGAGCAGGACGAGGCGCTGCTCGGCTCGACGATCCTGTTCCACACCAAGGACCTGGGCCGGCCGGTGAAGTTCGTGGCGCCCGACTCCGCCCGCGACCTCACCACCACGCCCATCCTGCGCAACCGGGTCCTGCGCACCGGTGACAACGGCTGCGACTACTGGTGGATCGAGTGGGGCGGCGAGATCGACACCGTCCACGACAACGAGCGCATCCGCGACGAACTCCAGTCCGTGATCATGGGGATCTGGGACCACATCAAGAACTCCGGGGAGTTCCCGGACGCCGAGAACCTCACCCTGGAGTGGGTCGGCAGCCTCCCCGGCAAGCGCGAGTACCGCCGCTTCCTCGGCGACTACGTCCTCACCCAGCAGGACATCCTCGAACAGCGCCAGTTCGACGACCGGATCGCCTTCGGCGGCTGGTCCGTCGACCTCCACCCGGTCCAGGGCATGTACGCGGACGAGCCGGGCGCCCGCCAGCGCTACGCGGACGGCATCTTCCACATCCCGCTGCGCTCCCTGTACTCGGCGAACGTCACCAACCTGTTCTTCGCCGGGCGCAACATCTCCGCCACCCACATCGCCTTCGGCGCCACCCGGGTCATGGCCACCTGCGCCACCCTCGGCGAGGCCGCCGGAACCGCCGCGGCGCTGTGCGTCACCGAGGACCTCACCCCGCGCGAACTCGCCACGAAACGACCCGAACTGGTACGTCGTACCCTGCTGCGGCAGGACGCCTCCGTCATCGGCCTCGCCGACGACGACCCCGGCAACCTGGCGCGCGCGGCCAGGGTCAGCGCCTCCTCGCACCTGGGGCACCTGGCCGCCGAGCCCGCCGGGGCTGCGCCCGGCGAGCCGTACCCGCTCAGCCGCGACCTCGCGCTGCTGCTGCCCGTGGACCCCGCGCTCGACACGGTCGAACTGCTGGTCCACGGCGCGCCGGAGGAGCCGGTCGAGCTCGCCGTGGAGCTGTGGAGCACCGGCCGCCCCGAGAACGCCGTCCCGGTCGACCGGCTGCTCACCACCACGGTGACCGTGCCCGCCGGCGGCCCCCACTGGGTCACGGCCCGGCTCGACCACCGTCCCGACACCCCGGAGAACGTCGTCCTGATCGTCGGCTCCTGCCCGGGCGCGGCCCTGGTCCTCGTGCCCGAGCGCACCGAGGGCGTCCTCGCGCTGCGCAGCAGGGTCGAGGGGGACGCGGCCGTCGACCACGACATCCCGGAGGAGGAGGGCCAGCTGGTCCTGGAGTGGCAGGCCCGCGGACTGCGGCGGCAGACCTTCGCGTTCCGTGCGACGCCGGAGACCGGGGCCTTCCTGCCCGAGCGCGCCGTCGGCGGCTACCAGCGCCCCTACGGCGGCCCGCAGAAGTGGTCGTCCGCCCCGCTGCCCGACCCGGAGCGGGCCGAGGAGTGGCTGCGCCTGGACTGGGACGGCGAGCAGGGGATCGCCGAGGTGCGGGTGGTGTTCGACGACGACGTCGACGAGTACCTCAACAACCTGCACCGGCACCGCACCCCGTTCGAGGTCATGCCGGAGCTGGTCCGCGACTACCGGATCGAGAGCCGCGAGCCCGACGGCGGCTGGCGCACCCTGCTGACGGTGACGGACAACCGCCGCCGCCACCGGGTGCACGCACTGACCGGCGAGGACGGCGGGCCCGTGCGCACCGACGCGCTGCGGCTCGTGGTGGACGCGACGCACGGGGCGCGGCACGCCCAGGTGACCGCGTTCAAGGCGTACGGCGCGTAACGGCGCCCGCCGGTACGGCGAAGGGGCCCGGTGAAAGGCTGTCGGCCTTTCACCGGGCCCCTCGCGGGTCTCTGCGCGCGGCGGGCTCAGAGGGCGCCGAGCGCCTGACTGATGACGTCGGCGGCCTCGACGACCTCCCGGGTCAGGGCGAGGCGCTGTCCCTCGGCCTCGGTGTGGCTGCCGAGCAGGGAGGTGGGGCCCCACAGGGAGATGGCGGCGACCACGTCCCCCGAGCCGTCCCGGACGGGCGCGGCGAGGGAGGCCCGGCCCAGGGCGCGCTCCTCGGCCTCGATGGCGTATCCGGTGCGGCGGACGGTCTCGATCTCGGCGTCGAGGAGATCGTGGCTGGTGGTCGTGAAATCGGTGTGCGCCGCGAGCGGCTCGGGGAGCAGCTTGCGGCGCTCCTTGGGAGTGAGGCCGGTGAGCAGGCACTTGCCGATGCTGGTGGCGTGCAGCGGGGCGCTGTGCCCGGCCTGTGTATAGGACTTGGGGGCGCGGGCACCCTCGAAGTTGCACAGGAACATCAGCTCGGTGCCGCGGCGGATGGCGGCATTGGCCCCGAGCCCGGTACGGGTGGCGAGGTCCTGGAGGACCATGCGGGCGGCGCGGTGCACCGGGTGGCGGTTGGCCGCGGTGGCGGCGAGCGGCAGGATGCCGAGGCTGAGCCGGTAGAGATTGCTGACGGGGTCGCGCTCCACCATGTCGAGGCGTTCGAGGGTGGACAGCAGCCGGGACGTCGTCGAGGAGCCCAGCCCGGTGAGTTCGGCGACGTCCGAGACACGTAGTTCGGCGCGGCCGGAGTCGAGTGCGCGCAGCACCGAGACAGCCCGTTCGACGCTCTGGTTCGTCCCGGCGTCGGTCGCCCGAGTAGCCATGACCCTCCTTATTCTGCAAATCGTTTGCACATTCTGCATCAGCATATCGCCTAACTGGCCATCCCGTGAGAGGAATTTGCCAGTTCATGGCCGGAACAAGCTCCTGGACGCGCCGGGCTCCTGACGGTCCGGGGGAGGGGCCGCCCCGCACCCGCGTGACCCGCCATGAGAGGCTGCGGTGTTCGGTACCGGACCGCGCCGGAAGCGCCGAACCGCCCGGTTCCGCGAGGCGGTTCCCGTCGGCTCCCACGGGGCGGGGAGATGAGTACCGGTACTCAGGCGCCGGAGTGTTCCGGCCCTTGACGATGAAGGCCGGACGCGAGGGGGAAACGCCCCGAACCCGCAGACTCAGGGAGCCCGTTCATGCTCAGCCGTATCGCCGAGGTGCTGGTGCCCGCGGCCGGCCGTCTGTCGGTGACCACCGACCCCGGCGCGGGTCTCGCGCCCGGAAGCATCGTGGCCGCGAACCACACCTCCCTGGCCGACCCCGCCGTCGTGATCGCCGCGCTGCGCCGCCTCGGCGTCGAGCCGGTCGTCATGGCGGCCGCGGGGCTGTGGCGGATCCCGCTGCTGGGCCGCGCGCTCGCCCGCGAGGGGCACATCCCCGTCGTCCGAGGGGACCGGCGGGCGGCGGCCTCGCTGGACCTCGCGGCGCGGGCCCTGGAGCGGGGGCGCCTGGTCCTCATCTACGCGGAGGGCGGGCTGCCCCGCCGCCGGGACGCCGCGGAAGCCGCCCCCGGCCCGTTCCGCAGCGGCCTGGCCCGGATCGTCGAGTACACCGGCGCCCCCGTCGTTCCGGTGGGCCAGGCGGGAGCCCGCCGGCTCGCCTCGGGCGGTGCCGCCAAGCAGCTGGCCGGTCTGGTGACCGCGCCCCTGCGCCGCCCGGACCTCCATGTACACGTGGGTGCGCCCCTGGAGCTGACCGGTGACCGGGCCGCCCGCACGGCACGGGCCCGTACGGCGGTGACGGAGGCATGGCGCACGGCCGCCGCCCATCTGCGCGAACCCGCCGCTCTGGCCGCCTGACCCGAGCGGTTCCACCACAGGACGGCCCGCGATGCGGCAGCGCGTGCGGGCCCGTCGAGCGGGACGACCCGCCCGGTCCGGCACCCGTGGGCTCAGCGGGCGGGCGTCCCGTCGACGCCGGGAAGCTCATGCGGCGCGGCGCCATGCGCGCGCAGATAACCGGCGACGGAGCCGTGGTGGCTCCGGATCCACAACAGGGCGCGCGCCAGATGCCGGGGCTCGACCGGCAGCGTGTTGTGTCCCCGCGCACCCGTCGGCGCGGTGCGACCGAGGCCCAGTTCGGCATTGGTGCGTACGAAATCGGCGGTGACCTCGGCCTCGGAGGCACCGAACAGGGTCTGTAGGACAGCGACCACCACACCGGTCCGGTCCTTCCCGGAGGCGCAGTGGACCAGGACCGGCTCGGGCCGCTCGGCGGTGAGCCGCCGCAACACGGCCAGCACGGAGCGCCCGGCATGCTCCGCCATCGACGGATACAGCTCCATCTGCTCCTGCGGCCACCGCTGCTCCGCGTACACCGGCACGTGCAGATACCTGATCCCGGCGCCGTGCAGGGCGTCGGGCCGGTCGGACACCTCGGGCCGGCTGCGCAGGTCGACGACGGTACGCACGCCCGCGTCCTCCAGGGCCCGCGCGCCCTCGGCCGTCAGGCCGTGCAGGGCGCCGGAACGGTAGAGCAGGCCGCGCGGCAGCGCCCCGGCCCCGCCGGCGTCCCGGAAGTTCCGGATGCCGTCGATGCTGGTCAGCGGCGTCGTTCCTATGCTGTCGGTCGTCATCGGGCCACTGTATGTCCCGATGCCCGCCCTGCCGGGACGTGCCCGCCTCGGCCCGGGAACGTCCCCGGCGTCACCCCGCGCACCCGGCCGTACCGGGGCCCGTGCGCGGACGTCCGCGAGGTGCGTCAGGCCGATTCCGGAAGTCGGGCCACCGCGGCGTCGCCGCCGCCGGGGAACAGCGACGCCAGGTACGCGTTCTGCGCCCGGGCCCCGCGCTCCTCCAGCCGGTGCCGGCCTCCGGGCAGCGCGCCGAGGACCCGGTAGCGCACGACGTTCCTCGTCTGCGCGAGCGGCACGGCCCACGGCAGCCTGGGCCGCAGGCCCAGGTCGCGCATGCCCGGCAGCCCCACGAAAGCGGTGAGCATGCTCAGCTGCCGGGCCCGTTCGTAGCGTTGGTGGAGCCGCTCCACGGCCGGGGCGCGGTGCCCGAAGGCCCGCTCTGCCTGGGCGTCCATCGTCAGCCGGGCCAGTTCCCGACCGGCCCCGCTCTGGCCGCCGGCGGCCAGCAGGATGTGGTAGTTCCACCGGTGCCGGACGTCCTCGTCGTCGGTCAGCCACTGCGGCGCCACGCCCATCAGCCAGCCGACGTACCGCCACAGGTGCATGAGGTCGTCCCGCTGCCGCCGGGTCAGGCGCACCCCCAGCGCCAAGCACCCCACGATCACCGTCGCGTCGAACAGCCCCAGCGTGGCCGCCTGGTCGGCCTGGCTGATCGGACAGCCCCACCGCCCGGTGTCCCACCGCGCCGCGAAACGGGCGTTCACCAGCGCGTGCATCACCCGCACATGGACCGTCAGACGCCAGCCCTCGGCCCCCGGACGCAGCCCGCCCGGACGCGTCACCGCGTGGGACCAGGCGGCCGTCTCGCCCAGCCGCCGCAGCGTCCGCCCGTCCGCCAGCCCACCGGTGAGCACCAGCAGATCCGCCGGACCGCCGAACCGGTATCCGCCGACCAGCGAGAGAAGCGTGAGGACGTCGCCGCTGTTGCGTCCCAGCGAACGGAACGTCGCCGCCCCCGACTCCACCCGCCCCCAGTCCACCCAGTCCGGCACGGCCACCACCTGCTCCAGGAACGACCGCAGAGCCCCGGGCAGACCCTCGGGCATGTCCGGCGCCGCGCGTAACGCCGCACCCACCTGGGCCCGCGTCACCCGGCCCGCCGCCCCGTCCGGGAGCCCCATCGCCCCGGCCAGGGCGGCGCCGGGCTCGTCCCGCTGCAGAAGGGCCGCCCCCAGCCGCTCCATCAACTCCTCGTCAACCTCCCCGCCGATACCCGTCAGCCACAGGAGCGGACGGGCGATCCTGCGCCCGCGCTCCTCGGCCTCCCGGAACCGGCCCGGAAACCGTCCCTCACCACGTGCCGCGTCGCTCCGTGTCATACCGACCGTTGTAACGCGAGTAATCATTCGCATACAATTCGTGTATGCGCAGGACGCCCCGGCAGGAGCGGTCACGGCAGATGGTCGAGCGGATCGTCGAAGCGGGGCGGACGGTCCTGGCCCGCGACGGCTACGCCCGGTTCGCGACGACCCGGGTCGCCGCCGAGGCGGACATCAGCCCCGGCTCCCTCTACCAGTACTTTCGTGACAAGGACGAGCTGCTCGTCATGATCATGGAGCGGTACTGGGCCGAGACCGGCGACCGGATCGCGGCCTCGCTCGCCGACCAGCTCGACCAGCCGTCCGAGCGGCTGATCCCCAGCGTCGTCGAAGCGCTGCTCCGCGCCGTCGAGCACGACTCGCGACTCCTTCGCGTTGTGGTCGAGGAAGTGCCGCCCGGCTTTCACGGGGACCATCTGCACAGCCTGCGCCGCCGCGTCCAGGACCTGTGCTCGGCCTATGTCGCGGGCCACACCCCACCGGCGGGCCGGGGGACCACGCGGGCCTGGGTACTCGTCGCCGCGATGGAGGCGCTCAGTGTGCGCTGGGTACTCGACCGTCCGGCCATCCCCCGCGAGGAACTGGTCGAAGAGCTCACCGCCCTGGCCGCCGCATACCTGACGGGCACAGCCGCCTCCCCGCCCGGCCTCCTGCCCTGACCGCCGTCGCGCTCCCGCCCCGCCGACGGGCGGGACGGAGGGCGAAGGTATGAATGGTCCGTCCAGTGTTGTTCCGTGGTGTGCGGGTGGGTCGAAGGGCCAGGTGTGTTGTGGTGCGTGGGGAGGAAGCGGCGGAGGTCGTGGTCGTCGGTGGGGGCCCGGTCGGGATGCTGCTCGCCGCCGAGCTCGCCGGGTACGGGGTCGACACCGTACTGCTGGAGTCGACGGACGCCGTGTCGGACTGGCCGAGGGCGACCACGTTGCATGCCCGGGCGGTGCAGGTTCTGGCCCGTCGCGGGTACCTGCCGGGTCCCGTGCGCTCGTACCGGGACGGTCCGGGGGAGAGTCCGTTCCATTTCGCGGGCCTGCCGGGACTGGCCATCACGACCCCGGCGAACGAGCCCGTCCCGGTCCTCAAGTGTGTTCAGGCCGAGCTGGAACGCCATTTCGAGGCACGGGCGCGCGAGGCCGGGGCCCGGGTACTGCGCGGGTACCGGGTGACGGGAGTCTCTCAGGGGGCCGAAGGGGTCCGGGTCACGGCCGACGGGCCGCACGGGACGATGGTCTGTACGGGCCGGTACGCGGTGGGAGCGGACGGAGCACGCAGTACGGTGCGTGGCCTCGTGGGCATCGCGTCCGACACCCACGAGGCCACGGTGTCCGCGCTGGCGGGCACCGTGACCCTAGCCCGGCCCGACGAGCTCGCCCCGGGGTGGCACCAGACGCCGCGCGGCTGGATCGTCGCCAAGCACACCGCCGACGGCCGTACGCATATCCGGACGCTGAACTGCTCCGGTGCCTTCGCGGGCCGGGAGGTTCCGCCGGTACTGGAGGAACTGCGCGGTGAGGTGTCCCGGCTGGCGGGCCGGGACATCGGGATGGGTGATCCGCAGTGGCTCAGCAGGTTCAGCGACTTCTCCCGTCTGGCCCGGGACTTCCGCGCCGGACGGGTCTTCCTGGCGGGGGACGCGGCACATGTCCACTTCCCGATCGGCGGGCAGGGCTTGAGTGCCGGGGTGCTCGACGCCCTCAATCTGGGGTGGAAACTGGCCCTGGCCGTCAACGGCCGGGCAGCCGCGGGGCTGTTGGACACCTACGACGCCGAGCGCCGCCCGGCCGCCGGGCGCATCGTGGAGCAGACCCGGGCGCAGCTCGCGCTGATGCGGCCCGGGGCCGAACTGGACGCGTTGCGCGAGGTGTTCACCGGCATGCTGCCGGCGGACCGTGCGCAGGGGCGTCTCGGCGCGATGATCAGCGCCCAGGACACGGTGCTCCCCGGCCATGAGGGGCCGAGGGGCACGGGGGAGTTCCTGAGCAACCTGGTGCTGGACACGCCGGACGGCGGGACCGACGTGATCACGCTGCTGCGTGACGGCAGGCCGCTGCTTCTGCTGCTCGGCGGGGGGAGCGACGGCCACGGGGAGGAGGCCCGACGGTGGGAAGGGGCCGTGCGGGTGGTCAGGGCCCGGCCCGTCACGGGCCTGCCGTTCGACGCGGCGCTGGTGCGACCGGACGGATACGCGGCCTGGGTGCCGGGCGGCCGGGCACTGCCGGACGTACTGGCCCAGTACCTGCGGCAGTGCTCCGACCAGGGCCGTGGGCTGCCGGGCCCGGACGCGTCCGGGAGGTGAACCACGCGCCCCCGGGGCGGTGGGTGGTTCAGCCGGCGGTGGCCAGAAGGTCCGTGGACAGTTCCCACGGACGCCGGGCATCCGTGGGGTCGACGGCGCCGACCACCGGATGGGGGTGCGGCCGGGTCTGGACGAACGCCCCGGGATCCCGCACACGGCCCGCGACAGGCCGACCCGGTTCCGTCTGGTCGCCACGGGCTGCGGACTGACCACCCTGCCCGGCGCGATGGCTACGGCCGCACCGCCCGGCGTACGCGTACTGCCGGTGCGCGGCGGACCGCAGGAGGTGCGGCGGCCGGCCCCGGCCCGGCTGCCCCACCCGCCCTCCGGTCCCGTCGCCCGCCTCGCCGAAGCGCTGGGCACCGCGGCCGCCGGGACGGGCCCGGGCCTCGGCGCGGGGGAGGACGCGGACGCCGGCGGTGCGGCGGCACGGTGGCGCCCCGGGCCGGCCGTCGGGTCACACGGTGGCGTGCGAGGGCGGGGTCACCGCCTCCACGACCGCGACCAGCGGGGCGAGTTCGGGGTTGCCGGCGGCCTCGCCCAGCGCCTCGCGCAGGGCCGCGTCGTTGGTCGGCCGGGCCTCTTCGAGGAGGCGCAGCCCGTCCTCGGTGACGTTGGTGTAGATACCGCGCCGGTCGGTCGGGCAGAGGTAGCGGGCCAGCAGGCCGCGGTCCTCCAGCCGGCTCACCAGGCGGGTGGTGGCGCTCTGGCTGAGCACGACCGCGTCGGCGACCTGCTTCATCTGCAGATGGCCGCCCTCTCCGTCGTGCTGGCGGCTGAGCACGTCGAGCAGGGAGTACTCCCGCACGCTCAGGCCGTGCCCGGACTGCAGTGCCCGCTCGATGTGTGCCTCGATCCTGCCGTGCAGGAACGACAGGGCGGCCCAACCGTTGGCGAGGGCGGTCAGTGAACGGTCCGTGGCGGTCATGGGGATGGGTTCCTTTCCCGTTTCCCGGTGCGACACCGTCCAGGGTAAGCCCTGGGCCGGGGCAATCCGCGAGGAACGGTATGCCGCCCCTGCAAGGAACACCCCGGCGCCCCGTGGTTGCGGACGGGATCGGGCGGTGACGGGGCGTGGGCGGAGGAGATGCGGGATCCGCCGGGGCCGGGACAATCGGTTGCAGCCGCCCTGTTCCCAGGGCCGCCGTGCCCCGGTTGCCGTACGGCACCGGAGGGTGCGAGACGAAGGGGATGACCATGGCCGTTTCCGGCGCTGCGATGAACCTCACCCTGGCCGCCCATGTCGGGATCTCGGTCGCCGATCTGGACGTCTCGGTCGCGTTCTACCGGGCCCTGACCGGGCGGGAGCCCGTCGTCGCGGGCGAGACCATGCACAGCGACCCGTTCGGCAGGTCGCAGGGACTGCCCACCGCGAAACTCCGCTACGCCACGATCAACCTGGACAACAGCCTCGGCATCGACCTCATCGAGTTCCAGGAGCCGCGGGGCGAGCGGACGGGAGGGATGGCCAACCGTCCGGGCTCGATGCACCTGTGCTTCCGGGTCGACGACTTCGACGCGGTGTACCGGCGGATGAAGGATGCCGGGTACGGCTTCCTCGGCGACGACTACACCTTCGTGGCGGGCGAGGTGACCCCGGACGCGGCGCTGGGGACCAGGGTCGCGTACTTCAACGACCCGGACGGCACCAACCTGGAGATCATCCAGCCCCGGGGCGGTTTCGCCGGCTGAGGCCGCACCTGCCCCGCCCCGACGCGTCCCGGAGGTGCCGGCGCGGATGCCGCCCGCCCAAGGTCCACGGCCATAGATGAATGCCCGCGTTTGCATTTATGGCGCGCATGCAACTATTGTCGTGTCCCGTAAGGCGCACCAGCAATCCGTATGGAGGGCCGCTCCCATGCCGCTCGCACTCCTCGCCCTGGCCGTCGGGGCCTTCGGGATCGGCACCACCGAGTTCGTGGTGATGGGTCTCCTGCCCCAGATCGCCGCCGACTACGGCGTGTCCGTCCCCACCGCGGGGCTCCTCGTCACCGGTTACGCGGCAGGCGTCGTCATCGGCGCACCGCTGATGACGGTCCTCGGCACCAGGATCAGCCGCAAGACGATGCTCATGCTGCTCATGGTCCTGTTCACGGCCGGCAACCTGCTGTCCGCCGTCGCGCCGAGCTTCGGGGCCATGCTCGCGGGCCGCGTCGTCGCCTCGTTCGCCCACGGGGCGTTCTTCGGGATCGGCTCCGTGGTCGCGGCCGACCTGGTCGCGCCGGACAAGAAGGCCGGTGCGATCGCCACGATGTTCACCGGGCTCACCGTCGCGAACATCGTCGGCGTACCGGTCGGCACCTTCATCGGCCAGGCCGTGGGCTGGCGGACCACCTTCGCGGCGGTCGCCGCGCTCGGCGTCGTCGGCCTGCTCGGCATCGCCCGGCTGGTCCCCGCCCTGCCCCGCCCCGAGGGCGCCCGGCTGCGCCAGGAACTGACCGCGTTCCGCAACCCGCAGGTCCTCCTCGCGATGGCGATGACCGTGCTCGGCTTCGGCGGTGTCTTCGCCGCGATCACCTACATCGCCCCGATGATGACCGACGTCGCTGGCTACTCGGACGGAGCGGTCACCTGGCTGCTGGCCCTGCTCGGCGTCGGCATGTTCCTTGGCAACCTCCTCGGCGGCCGCTTCGCCGACCGCAGGCTGATGCCGATGCTCTACACCACCCTCGGCGGTCTGGCCGTCGTGCTCGGCCTGTTCACCTTCACCGCGCACGACAAGATCGCCGCCGCCGTCACGATCCTGCTCGTGGGCGCCCTCGGCTTCGCGACCGTCCCGCCGCTGCAGAAGCGCGTCCTGGACCACGCCCACGGCGCCCCCACCCTGGCCTCCGCCGTCAACATCGGCGCGTTCAACCTCGGCAACGCGCTCGCCGCCTGGCTCGGCGGCATGGTCATCGCCGCCGGACTCGGCTGGACCGCCCCGAACTGGGTCGGCGCCCTGCTGGCGGCCGCGGCCCTCGGCCTCGCCCTCTGGTCCGCCGCCCTGGAACGCCGTACCCCCGCGGCCGTGCCCGCCGACGGGCCTGCCCCCGTCGACGGTCCCGCCCCGGTCCCCGTCCACGGCTGACCCCCGACTCCCTCTCCCACTCCGACCCCCCACTCCCGCGACAGCAAGGAAGCGAACCACCATGACCGGCAACGTTCCCACCGTGAAGCTGAACAACGGCGTCGAGATCCCCCAGCTCGGCTTCGGCGTCTTCCAGGTCCCCGACGACGAGACCACCACCGCCGTCTCCGCCGCCCTGGAAGCCGGATACCGCAGCATCGACACCGCCGCGATCTACGGCAACGAGGCCGGCGTCGGCCGCGCCCTCGCCGCCTCCGGCCTGCCCCGCGAGGACCTGTTCGTCACCACCAAGCTGTGGAACGCCGACCAGGGCCACGACGCCACCCTGCGTGCCTTCGACGCCAGCCTCGCCAAGCTGGGCCTGGACCACGTCGACCTCTACCTGATCCACTGGCCCACCCCCGCCCGCGACCTCTACGCCGACACCTGGAAGGCCCTGGAGAAGCTGGCCGCCGACGGCCGCATCCGGGCCGCGGGCGTCTCCAACTTCCAGCCCGCCCACCTCCAGCGCCTCCTGGACACCAGCGACCTCGTCCCCGCGGTCAACCAGGTCGAGCTGCACCCCGGCCTCCAGCAGGCCGAACTGCGCGCCTTCCACGCCGAGCACGGCATCGCCACCGAGGCCTGGAGCCCGCTCGCCCAGGGCGCCGTCCTGAGCGACCCGGAGATCACCGCGATCGCCGACCGCACCGGCAAGTCACCCGCCCAGGTCGTCCTGCGCTGGCACCTCCAGCTCGGCAACATCGTCATCCCCAAGTCCGTCACCCCGGCCCGCATCCGCCAGAACCTCGACGTCTTCGACTTCACCCTCACCGACGACGACATGGCCGCCATCGCCGCCACCGACCGGGGTCTGCGCACCGGCCCCGACCCGGACGAGTTCAACTGACGCACGGCCGGTACACGGTCCCCGGTCCGCCGGACGACGCCCCTGCGGGCACCGTCCGGCGGACCGCCGTTCAGGGGCGGCGTGCCACGAACACGAACTCCCGGCCCGGCCGGTCGGGCGCGTCACGCACCTCGTCCACCACATAGCCCTGCGCGGCCAGCGCCTCCCCGATCTCGTCCCGTTCCCGGAACCGCAGCGTCGAGTCCGCGGTCATCACCCGCCCGTCCGCGAACACATAGGTCGAGCGGAACGTCACCAGCGGCAGCGCCACCTCCACCAGGTCCACCCAGCTCTCCACCGGCCCGGTCCCGGCGACCTCCACCACGCTCCGCGACCTCTCCCGCGTCCACTCCTCCCAGGCGCGCCGGGCCGGATCACGGGTCTCGAAGACCAGCCGTCCGCCCGCCTCCAGCGCATCGAACGCATGCCGCAGCGTCAGCTCCCAGTCCCGGGGGCCGGTGATGGCCTGGGCGACGTTCGCCGTCATCGTCACCAGGTCCGCGCGCACCGGCAGCGGCACCGTCGCGTCCCCGTGGACCCACCGCACCCGCCCGCCGCCCGGCTTGGCCCGTGCGACCTCCAGGGACGCCAGGGCCGGTTCGACACCGGTGACCTCGACACCCCGGCCGGCCAGCAGCAGCGCGAACACCCCCGTCCCGCAACCGACGTCCAGCACCCGCCGCGCCCCGAATTCCCGCACCATGCCCAGATAGGCGTCGAGATCGCTCCGGTCGGGGTCGAGCGGATCGTAGAGCGCGGCCAGTACCGGATCCGTGAAGCACTCATCAGCCATACCACCGAAACTACGCACCCTCTCTCCTCTCAACCACCGCATTTTTCCTCGCGGTTGAACCCCAAGGTGCAGAGGGCGCTACTCGGAGGCCGGCGGGTCGGTGGTCCCGAAACGCCTGCGGTACTCGGTGGGCGTGATGCCCAGGTGCCGGGCGAAGACCCGGCGCAGCGTCTCGTCGCTGCCCAGACCGCTCAGCCGGGCGGCCGAGGCGATGCCGTGACCGTCCAGAAGGAGCTGCCGGGCACGGTCCAGCCGGACCCGCTCGACCCAGCGCGCCGGGGTGGTCCGCAACTCGGCCCGGAAGAGCCGGGAGAGATGACGGGTGCTCACGCAGGCGGTGGCGGCCATCGCGGACGGGCTGTGATCGGCGGACGGATCGGCCAGCACGGCAGCGGTCAGGGAACGCAGCAGATCACCCCGGACCGGCGGCGTGGCCAGGGCGGCGGAGAACTGGGACTGCCCGCCCGGCCGCTGCATGAACACCACCAGCTCACGGGCGATCCCTCGCGCCGCCTCGGGACCGTGGTCCTGCTCCACCAGCGCCAGCGCGAGATCGATCCCGGCGCTGATTCCCGCACTGGTGTGGAAACGGCCGTCACGCACATGGAGCGCGTCGGCCTCGACCCGCACCCGGGGATGGCGCAGGGCCAACGCCCGGGCATGCCGCCAGTGCGTGGTGGCCCGGCGCCCGTCGAGCAGTCCGAGCCCGGCCAGGACGAACGCCCCCGTGCATACGGACGCCACCCGCCGCGCCCGCCCGGCCAGCACCCCGGCCGCCTCCAGCAACGCCCCGTCCACCTCCTCGCCGGCGAGACGGTCGGCCCCCGCGACCACCAGGGTGTCCAGCTCCCCCGCGTCCCCGGGCGCGGCGGTGGCCGCCAGTACCACCCCGGCGGACGTGGTGACGGGGCCGCCGTGCGGGGAGACCAGGAACGTTCCGTAACCGTGGCCGCGCCGAGCCGCCTGGTCGAAGACCTCCAGCGGGCCGCTGACATCAAGCAGGGTCACCGCGTCGAAGACGAGGAACCCGACCCGCCGCGTCATGTCCGGATCCGAGGGGTACATGGCCGCAGAGACATGGCGCCAGCCTAGACCGCGCGGGACCGTGGAGAGGACCGCACACCACACCCCGAGGGAGACCCGCCATGACCACCCAGACCGCCCGGACGATCGCGGGCGTACGGATCCCCGACAGCGCCCTGGCGAAGGAGGCGACCGAGCTGGTGCGCGAGGCCGCCACTCCGCTCCTGTTCGACCACTCGCGCCGCGTGTTCCTCTTCGGTGCCCTGCGCGGTGCCCGGCAGGGACTGGATTTCGACCCGGAGCTGCTCTACATCGGAGCGATGTTCCACGACCTCGGCCTGACCACCCGCTACGCCCGTACCGACCAGCGCTTCGAGATCGACGGCGCCGACGAGGCCCGCCGCTTCCTCCACGCCCACGGCATCACCGGCGAACCGGCCGAGCGGGTGTGGACCGCCATCGCCCTGCACACCACACCCGAGATCCCCCTCCACATGGCCCCCGAGATCGCCCTGGTCACCCGTGGCGTCGAACTCGACGTCCTGGGGATCGGCTACCACGCGGTCACCGACGAGCAGCGTGCCGCCGTGGTCGCGGCCCACCCCCGACCCGACTTCAAGAACCGCATCCTCACCGCGTTCACCGACGGCATCAAGGACCGCCCCGACACCACCTTCGGCAATGTCAAGGCCGATGTGCTGGCCCACTTCGTCCCCGGTTTCAGCCGGGGCGACTTCGTGGAGGTCATCCGTCACTCCGACTGGCCGGAGTGATCCCACGGAGGCCCCGCGGACCTCGGAACGGTCGAATTCCGTCAGGGAATGAACGCCACCCCGCCGATCCTGCGGTGCGACGCCGCCCCTGCCCGCGCCCCGGCAGCCGCCGTCCGCGGTGGAAAGCCGGTGGAAAGGGCAGCGGCGGGGGCAAGGGGCCGCGCCCCGTCACAGGCTGCTGTCCGCCTTCTGCCGCCGGGTCTTCTGCCGCGCGGTGTGCCGCCGGGCCGTGGCGGTGGAGGCGGTGCCGGCCGGGCGGGTGCCCGGGGCGCCGTTCCATTCGTTGCCGAGCATGAGGACGGGGTCGAACATGACGATCGCTGCGGCGATGACGAGGAACACGGCGGGGCCCAGGAGCATGGGTACGAGTAGCTGTGTGCCTGTCATGCCACCGGTGTGCGAGCCGTGTCCCGCGCCCATTTCCACGTTCAGCGCGGCCATTCCGGTGTAGTGCATCGCGGCGACCGCGACGCCGAAGATGAGGCTGGCCCGCAGGCTCGCCCGGAACCCGTACGCCGACATCGCCGACCACAGCGCGGCGGTCGAGGCGGCGACCGCGATCACGATGGACAGCACGACCAGGGGCATGGAGTAGGTGACCCCGGACCCGACGTGCATCGCCGCCATGCCGAGGTAGTGCATGCCCGCGATGCCCAGTCCCATCAGCACGCCGGCCGTCACCAGCGCAGGCCGACGCGCCCCCAGGTAGCCGACGGTGAAGATGCCGATGCCCACGACGGTGACCGCCACGACGAGGCTCGCCGCGGTCAGCGTGCCGTCGTAGGTGATGGGTGATTCCGCCACGCTGAAGCCGAGCATCGCGATGAAGTGCATCGTCCAGATCCCGACCCCGATCGACGTGGAGCCGAGCGCGAGCCAGCCCGCCTTCGCGCCGCCCCCGCTGTGCATCGACCGGTTCGTGCACCGCAGCCCGAGGGCGCCTCCCAGCCATGCCACCAGGAACCCGGCGACCGGGGTCACGAACCCCTGGCTGAATCCGTCGACGGTCGCGGATGCCATCGCTCCGCCCCTCCCTTTTGTCCGAGCCGTACGAACTCCCCTCCGGAATCCGCCCGATGACGATATGCAGTCACAATGGCCGAAAATCCGCTCCTGGATAACCAAATGATTAAGAATCGCCAAGATTGATCTTGAAATGGACCTTCTGTGACATGACGCACGGACAAAGCGCCTATATGGGGTCGTGGCGTTTCCGGACCGAGACCTGATGGAATGTCACTCCGCGCCGCCCAGGTAGGCCCGACCCATCAGCCACGGCAGGAGAACCATGCGTACCGAAACACTGCACATTCCCACCGCGGACGGCACGGCCGACGCCTTCGCCGCCCACCCCGGCGACGGCGGGCGCCATCCCGGTGTGCTGATGTACATGGACGCCTTCGGGATCCGGCCCGTCCTGCGGGAGATGGCCCGCGAACTGGCCGGGCACGGCTACTTCGTACTCGTCCCCAACATCTTCTACCGCACCGGCCCGGCACCGGTGGTCAGGCTTCCCGGACACATCGGGGAGAAGGAGCGCGGCGAACTCATCACCCGGCTGATGCCCCTGATCAAGGAGCACACCGCCGAACGCACGCTGAGCGACGCGGACGCCTACCTCGACTTCCTCACCGCCCGCCCCGAGGTCGCCCCCGGACCGGTCGGTGTGACCGGCTACTGCTTCGGCGGCCTCCTGGCGATGCGTACCGCCGCGGCCCATCCCGGCCGGGTCGCGGCCGTCGCCGCGTTCCACGCCCCCGTGGCCGCCGACGGGCCCGGCCTCTTCGCCCCGGTCACCGCCCGGGTCCATCTCGGCCACGCCGAGGGCGACCTGACCCCCCAGGACCTCGACGCGCTCGGCCGGGACCTGGACGCCGCGGGGGTCGACCACACCTCCGAGATCTATCCCGGCACCGTCCACGGCTTCACCATGGCCGACACCGACGCCTACGACGCCGCCGGGCTCCAGCGCCACTGGGACCGCCTGCTGCCCCTTCTCGCCGCCACCCTGACCGACAACTGAACTCCCCGCCCTCGCGGGGGCGCCGAACCGCCCCCGCGAAACCGCCCGCTCCCGTAGGGTGAGCGCCATGCCCGCCCTCTACCCGCGTGTGCTCACCGACGACTATCCGGCCGCCTTCGCCTTCTACGCGGCCGTACTGCCCGCACTGGCCGGACACGTGCCCGCGCGCGGCGACGCCGACTCCGGATACGCCAGCTGGGACACCCCTAGGGGCGATACCGCTTTCGCCGTGATCCGGCGGGACATGTTCACCACCACGGTGCCCGGTGCCCCCGCGGCCGGCGGTACGGTCCTCGTCCTGCCGGTCGCGGATGCCGCCGCGCTGGACGAGGCTGTCACGCTGTGTCTCGCGCACGGTGCGCGTCCGGTGGCACCGGCCCGGGATCTGCCGGGATGGGGACTGCGTGCCGCGCATCTGTGCGACCCGGACGGCAATCTGCTGGAGATCCAGACGTACTGACCGCCCCGCCCCGGTTCACAGCAAGCCCGACCGCTGTGCCTGGAGGGCCAGCTGGAAACGGTTCGCCGCGCCCAGCCGGGCCATCAGAACCTGTAGCCGGCGGAAGAGCGTGCGACGGCTGATGCCCAGCTCCCGGGCGATCACGTCGTCCCTGGCCCCGCCCGCCAGGAGCCACAGCAGCCGCCGGTCGGCGGGTGGCAGGCCGCCCGGGCGGGCGGTGCGGCCGTGCAGCGGCAGGGCACCGGCCCAGGACTGCTCGAACAGCGCGATCAGCGCGGACAGCAGACCGCACGGCTGTACCACCAGCATCGTGTTGTGCACGTCGGCCTCCCGGATCGACAGCGACACCAGCGCGTACGCCTCGTCGATGATCACGAGTTTGACCGGGACCGACGGCATCACCCGGGCCTGCTCGCCGGCCCTGACACACGGCTCGATGACCTCCGTCAGGTGTCCCGGATGCTCCAGCGACTCCCGCGAGTACACGACGCGCTGCGTGATCCCGCGTGCCAGCGTGGCCAGCGCGTCGTCGGTGGTCTCCGGCATCGGGAAGTACGGCGGTGACTCGAACTGCCGGATCTGTTCCCGGGCGCTGGCCCAGGCCTGCCGCATCCGCGGCCCGACCGCCTCACCCGTGACGACCTCCACGAGATCGTCGTTGTACGCGGCCAGCCGGTGGCGCCTGAACGACTCGAACGCGCCTCCGACGGCGATCCGCGACTCCTCGATCTCGGCCGCCCGGTGCCGGGCGAGGATCTCCAGCCCCGCGGCGGGCGGCACCGGGGCCACCACGTCCCCGTCCTTCCCGGCGGCACTGGCCAGCCCCGCCCCGACCAGCGCACCGTACGCCCCCGCCAGCTCCTCGCCCTCCAGCCCGGCCGCCTCGCCGACCGCGCCCAGCGGGGCCGGTGCCAGCTCCAGCAGCGCCAGGTAGACCCGGACCGAGGCAGGCCCGATCCCCAGCATCCGGAGCGCCTCGCCGGGCTCCGCGTTCTCCATCCTCATGTGTCCATTGTCGGCCTCCGCGCACTGCTCCGTGGCCGATCCGTGCCAGTGGCACTCCTCGGCTCCACGCACGGGCACCGCCCGGTAGCGTCCGGGAAACCACCGCCTGACGGCGGACACCGGCCCGCAACCCCCGGGCCCCAGGAACTCCCGTGGCTCCCGGGAATTTCCAGAACTCCAGGCCCCCGGCATCCCCGGGATACGGATGAGAAGAAAGGTGTAAGCCGTGGCGAAAGGCCGCAAGAACGGTCTCTACGCAGGGATCTCCGAGGAACTGTCCGCCCTGATGCGTACCGGCTGGGCGGACACCGAACGGCACGACCTGGCCCCCGACGTGCAGGCCCCGCACGCGGCCCGCCGCCGTGCCGCGCTCTCCGCGCGATTCCCCGGCGAGCGCCTCGTCGTCCCCTCGGGGAACCTCAAGGTCCGCTCCAACGACGACACCTACCCCTTCCGGGCGTACTCGGGCTACGTCCACATGACCGGGGACCAGGCCCGGGACGGCGCGCTCGTCCTCGAACCCCGCGCGGACGGCGGCCACGACGCCTACTGCTACCAGCTGCCGCGCGACGCCCGTGACAACAACGAGTTCTGGACCGGCTCCACGGCCGAACTGTGGATGGGCCGGCGCCGCTCCCTGGCCGAGGCGCGGACCGTCCTCGGACTGCCCTGCCGGGACGTGCGCACCGCGGCCGAGGACCTGGCCGTCTCCACCGCCCCGACCCGGATCGTCCGCGGCATCGACCCGGCCCTGGAGGCCGCCGTCAGCACCGAAGAGGACCGGGACGCCGAGCTGGAGGAGGCACTCGACGCCCTCCGTCTGGTCAAGGACGACTGGGAGATCGGCGAACTCCGCAAGGCCGTGGACTCCACCGTCCGCGGATTCACCGACGTCATCGGCGAACTCTCCAAGGCGGTCGCCTCCTCCGAGCGGTGGATCGAGGGCACGTTCTTCCGCCGGGCCCGCCTGGAGGGCAACGCCGTCGGCTACGGCACGATCTGCGCCGCGGGCGACCACGCCACGATCATGCACTGGACGAACAACGACGGCCCGGTGCGCCCGGGCGACCTCCTCCTGCTCGACGCCGGGGTGGAGACGGACACCCTCTACACCGCCGACGTCACCCGCACCCTCCCGATCAGTGGCACCTTCACCCCCGTGCAGCGCAAGGCCTACGACGCGGTGTACGAGGCGCAGGAGGCCGGCATGGCGGCGGTCAAGCCGGGTGCCGCCTATCGCGACTTCCACGAGGCGTCCCAGCGCCACCTGGCGGCCCGACTGGTCGAGTGGGGCTTCATCGAGGGCCCGGCCGACCGCGCGTACGAGCTGGGCCTGCAGCGCCGCTTCACGATGGCGGGCACCGGCCACATGCTCGGCCTGGACGTCCACGACTGCGCGCAGGCCAGGAACGAGGAGTACGTCGAGGGGGTGCTGGAGCCGGGCATGGTGCTCACCGTGGAGCCGGGGCTGTACTTCCAGCCCGACGACCTGACCGTGCCCGAGGAGTGGCGGGGCATCGGCGTCCGGATCGAGGACGACCTCCTCGTCACCGAGGACGGTCACGAGAACCTGTCGGCGGGGCTGCCGAGGTCCGCGGAGGCCGTCGAGGCGTGGATGGCCCGGTTCGCCGGCTGAGGTCCGGGCGAGGACAAGGGGGAGGGCCGCCGGCCCTCCCCCTACTTCTGCTGCTTCCGTGGGTCAGGCGGTGAAGCCGCCGTCGACGTGGAGTTCGGCCCCGGTGATGTAGTCACCGTCCTCGCCCGCCAGATGGGCGACGGTGGCCGCGATCTCGGTGGTCCGGGCGTAGCGGCCCACCGAGGTCAGGCCCGCGATCGCCTGGGCGTTCGGCCCGTCGGCGGGGTTGGCGTCGGTGTCGGTGGGGCCGGGGTGCACCAGGTTCACGGTGATCCCGCGCGGGCCCAGCTCCCGGGCCAGCCCCCGGGTCATCCCCGCCAGGGCGGTCTTGCTCATCGAGTACAGCGCCAGCCCCGGGAAGGGGGCGCGGTCGGCGACGTTGCTGCCGATGCTGATGATGCGCCCGCCCGGACCCATGTGACGGGCGGCGGCCTGGGCCGCGGTGAACGGGGCCCGGACGTTCACCGCCAGGGTGCGGTCGATCTCCGCCGCCCCCCAGTCCTCCAGGGGGCCGACGAGGAAGACCGCGGCGTTGTTGACCAGGATGTCGAGCCTGCCGAACGCCGCGACCGCCTCCTCCACCGCGGCGGCCGGAGCCCCGGGCAGGGCGCTGTCGGAGCGCAGGGCCAGACCCCGGCGCCCCGCGGCCCTGATCCGCCCGGCCACGGCGTCGGCGTGCTCCGCGTTGTTCTCGTAGGTCAGTACGGTGTCGGCACCCTCTTCGGCCAGGCGCAGCGCAATGGCGGCACCGATGCCCCGGCTGCCGCCGGTGACCAGGGCAACTTTTCCTTCAAGTCGATTCATGTCATGGAGCTTCGCGGGCGCCGGGTCCGGGCGCTGGCGGGAATCCGACCCGGTGCTCGGACCCGTAGTCTTCGGTACCGGCCGTAGAAGTTCGCCGACCGCCCTGGAGGCGCCGTGTCCGTCCCTACGAGGATGAAGCTGACCGCCGTCACGTTCGACTGCCCCGACCCGCTGGCCCTGGCGGCCTTCTACCGGCGGGCCACCGGCTTCGAGCCGCACCCTGCGTCGGACGCCGACTTCGCGGGCCTGACCCGCGGGGACGGACTCTTCATCGGCTTCCAGCGGGTCGAGGACTACCGACCCCCGCAGTGGCCCGGCCAGACCGTTCCCCAGCAGATGCACCTCTGTTTCGACGTCGACGATCTCGACGCGGCCGAGGCGGAACTGCTGGAACTCGGCGCGGGCAGCCCGGACCACCAGCCGCACGACGCCACCCGGGCACGGGTCCTCACCGACCCGGCCGGCCACCCCTTCTGCATCTGCCAGGGCTGAGAAGCCGCGCTGGACGCCGGGTGCCGGACGCCGGTCGGCAGACGGCAGACGGCAGACGGCAGACGGCAGGCGTCCGGGCGGGGACGGTCGGATCGCCGGGGGCCCGACCTCGATACGGCGCAGGACCGGCTCCAGGCGGTCGAGGCCGGACAAAGCCGCCCGGCGCGTCCACGGGATCGCTCAGCTCCACCGCGCCCCGATCTCTGCTGTGTCCGTTTCCATTGGAAACGGACACAGGGTTGATCTGCTCGAACCCGTTCGGTGAGACATGGGACAAATGTTGGATCTCGCGACCCGTGGCACCGCTCGACGCCGTGACCTGCGGCTTCTCTGGCTGTCTCATGGCATGGCCGATGAGTTCTGTCTCATCGCCGTGTCATTTCCTCTGTGGGAGTCTTCCTGGCCCCAGCGGCCACGCGTTTCCCGACGCGGGCCAGCCTCGTCCTCAGGGCAGCAAGACGACCTTGCCGAGGTTGGCACGGGCTTCGATGATCTCGTGCGCTCGCGCCGCGTCAGTCAGCGGAATTTGGGCGTGGACGGCTGGCCGCAACCGCCCGGACAGGGTCAGCTTCCAAAGCTCCTCGCCATGTTGGTCATAGAGCTCACGCTGAGTGTTGGCAAACCTCGCCATGGTGAGCCCGGTGATGGTTTTCGATCCTGCCAGGAGGTCGAAGGCGGGAACGGTGCCGCCACCCGAGTTGAAGAAGATGAGTCGCCCGCCGGGTGCAAGGGCGGAGACGGCGCGGGGGAGCAGATCTCCGCCGACTCCGTCCAGGACGACATCGACCGGCTCCCCCCAGTGCTCGCTGTCGTAGGTCACGATCTCGTCGGCACCCAGACTGCGGAGGAATTCCACCTTGGTGTGCGAGCTCACGGCCGCGACGACCCTTTCAATGCCCTGAAGCCTGGCCAGTTGGACCGCGAGATGTCCCACTCCGCTTGCGGCGCCCGTGATGAGGACCGACTCGCTCACGAGGGGACGGGCCGTGGCGAGGGCGGCGAGGGCGACGCGTCCGCTGCGCACGAGCGCGACGGCCTGGACGGCGCTCGCTCCGTCCGGTATGCGGCTCGCCATGGAGCTGGGTGCGATTGCCAGTTCGGAATACGAGCCGCCGCCGAAAGTCAGCGACGTGATGCGGTCGCCGACCTCGAAATCCGTCACATCCGAGCCGAGGGCGATCACCGTTCCGGCGACCTCGCCTCCAAGGACTCCCGGTAGCGGCGTCCTGCCCTCTTCGCCGCGAGTCTTGCGCACGGAGGGAAGGGTTACGCCGATGGCTTCCGTGCGGACCAGCAGTTCCCCCGGGCCGGGCTTGGGGGCTGCCGCATCTTCGACGCGGAGCACTTCCGGACCGCCGTACTCATAGAAGCGAACCCGCCGCATGCGCACCTCCAGGTCATTGGGAGACCCAACGATAGCGAAGAATCGTAGGGAACCCCAATGATTTTCTGGTTAGTCTGGTCCCATGTCCGAGACCACCCGCGCTCCCTCCCGTATTCGCTCCCTCCCCAGCTGGCTCCTGGGCCGTGTCGCAGCTCGGGGGCACCGGCTCGTCGCCGAAGCCCTCTCTCAGGTGGGCATGCGGATGATGCACCATGCCGTCCTGTCGGGAGTCGCCGAACTGGGTCCCGTATCGCAGGCCGAGCTGGGCCGCAGCCTGAGCATCGATCCCAAGGACATGGTCGCGATCCTCAACGACCTCCAGAACGATGGCCTCGTAACCCGAGCGCCGGATGCCAAGGACCGTCGCAAGAACGCCATTTCCCTCTCGCCGAGCGGGAAACGCCGCCTGATTCAGACGGAGAAACTGGGCCGCGAGGCGAACGATGAGCTGACCGCTGCCTTGACGCCCGCCGAGCGGACCCAGCTCATGGATCTCCTCGCGCGCATAGTCCAGCCGGAAGAGCCCTGCGCTGAAACCGGCCCGGGTGGCGAGTAGCGGTTGCAAGGCAGCCGTCCGGACCTGAGATCAGGGAGTCGAGCGTCGTGTCCAATTCACGGCCGACGCCTTCCATGGTCACGTTCCGGAGCCGATCCGTCGCACCACCGCCGCAACCCTCCTGCCGAACGGGGCAGGTCGCATCCTGCGGCCGCGTTCTGCGTGCTCGATCAGGGGTCGGCCCAGGTCTTTCTCCGGGCGATTGATCTGGGTCACCAGCATCGACTGATGAATGCCAAGGACTCGGGGGGCTTCAGTGACGATGGGGTAGGGCAGGGCGGCGACGAAGCGCCCAGGGCAGGCACGTACCGGGTCTGCCCCGCTACGGGCTCCGACGGTCGTCCCTCGTGCGCCCGGGGCAGACGTCCTGCCAGGTGTCGAACCCTTCGTGGCCGTCGGTCGTCCCTCGCGCGCTTGGGGCTTGGGGTCTGGTGGTGCGGGTTTTGGGTGTCGGTGCGGGGTGTGCCCACGGTCGGGGTGGGGGCGGGTGGGTGTGCCCTGGTGGTTTCCGTCATGAGTGGGGTGGGGCTGTCGGGTGACGGCACATGGTGTCGTGTGCCGCGCTGTGTGGTGCTGCCTCCAGAATTTGGGGGTGCAGGGGGGGCGGTGTTCTGGGGGCCGGGTTTCCGCAGGGCGTCGACGCGGGGGTGGATGGGGGGTCCGCGCCTGGTCCGGTCTGTCGGGGAGTGTGGTCGGTGGTGCGGTGTCGGTCGTGTCCACGCGCTGCTGCCGCGCGGTGCTGCCCCGGGTTCTGCGGTCGTGGTCGGACGCTTTGATGTGTGCCCGCCCAGGATGGTCCGCGCCTGGGTGGTGATGGCCTGGGCCGTCCGTAGTCCGGTGCCTGGTCCGCCGTTGGTCGGGAGGGCCGTACGGTCCTGGAGCGGCCCGGCGGGAAGGGGCGGGGTTCGGGCGGTGGGGGCATGCGGCGCATTCCCCTGGGAAGGTTTTCGGCGGGTGGGACCGGCCGTAGGGCGGTGCCGGTCTGCCCGCCCCGGGTCTGCGGGCGGGTGGGGTCTGTGGTGGGGTTTGTGTCGGGTTTGGGGGGTGGGGTGGGGTTTTTGTTGGTGTGCCTCGCCTCCGTCGTGGTGGGTGGGTGGGTGTGTGTTGGTTGGTGGGATTGGTCTGTACCAGATTTGGTGTGGGTCTTGCCGGGAGTCGTGGGTGTGGGCAGGATCTGACGTGTGGCCAGGCAGGCGATCGTCTGCTTCTTCATTCGGCGTTGTGTTGTGTGGCGTGTGCGGTGTCCGTGGTACCCCATGGGATCCGCCTGTAGAGGCCGGACCGGTTCTTCTCCGTGTTCCGTCCGCGTGTGCGCCCCCCTTTTTTTCTGTTGCGTGTCGTCATAGGACGAAGGAGTTCCCATGTTCGTGAAGTCTCTTTCCCGTAAGCGGGCGACCGGGGCCGTGGCCCTCGCCGTGGCCGCGGCGGGTCTGGTGCTGGCCGTGGCGCCCGCCGCTCAGGCGGTGCCCGGCGACTGCACCGTCTCGTCCGGGAGCGGTACGCTCTCCAGTCTCTGTAGCAGCGGTACGGGCCTGCACCGGATCCACGTGGTGCTCAACCCGCTCGACCCCAGACTCCCGCAGCGCATCGTTCTCGGTGACTGGGCCCCGGTCGGCCAGGCCTCGGTCGTCTCCAATCCCTGGGGTGCGGGGTACGTCGCGAACGTCTGGGTGGACCGCACCGACTGACGCGCCCCGCCCTTGCCGGTGCGCCGACTGGCGCGCTCCGCCCTTTGTCGGCGTATCGGCTGACGCGCTCCGCCCTTTGTCGGCGTATCGGTTGAATGTGTCCGGCCGTTGTCCGGCTCTTGCTGGTGTATCGGCTGAATGTGTCCGGCTTTTGCTGGTGTATCGGCTGATGTGCCCGGCTTTCGGCCTGTGCTGGCGTGTTGTTGGTGATGGCGGGGTGGTGGTGCGGAATGGGGGACGGGCCGGTCCGTGATATCACGGGTCGGCCTGTTGTCCCTGCGGTATGGGGGCGGGGGGTGCTTCTATGTTTTTGGTCAAGCTGTGTGGCTCGCAATGCGGGCATGGATGACCAGGGTGGGGACTTGGTGTCGGTGTGGCGGGTGGGTGGGGGGGCTCGTGTGGCGGGCTATGCGATCCCGGGTGTTGTAGGGGTGAAGTCGCTCTTCGGTTGGGTGGGGTGGGTTTCCTCTCCGGGAGCCGAGACGGCCCGGACGGCCGGCCTGTGGTCGGGGTTGGCCGTCGGTGTCGCGTTGTTCTTCTGGTGGGCGATCCTCAGGGTCCGGCTTGAGGTCGGCCCTGACGGGATCGTGGCGGTCAACCCGTGGGGGGCCCACCGCCTGGGGCTGGACGAGGTGGTTTCGGTGCGGCTTGGTGCGTGGGGTGCGGAGTTCCATCACGGGGACGGCTTCAGGGCCACGGCCTATGCGCTGAGCGGGCTGGCCGCGGGAGCCTTTCGGGACCGGCGCTTCGCGGAGCTGCAGGGTGTTCTGGCTTCCTGGCCGGTGTGACGGTGGTGGCGTGGTGTTCGCTCTTGCCGGGGTCCAGGCCGAGGAGGACGTCGATGTCGCCGGTGCCGATCACGTGCAGACCTCTCCATCACGTGCTCGTCCGGCCTTGTCAGGGCATCGAGTTGCCGCATTCACGTTACGGAGAGTTCTTCCGGCCTTGGGTGAAGCCGGTGCTCGAGCCTGTCATCAGCGGTCCGTCGATGCCTCCGGGCCCGGTGACACCCCCGGACCATGAACAACGAGGGGGGAAGGCGTGCCGGGCCCGAAGGCCGGTGGCCCCATTGCGGAGCCACGAAAAAGGTAAATGGGGGTTTGCTGTTTTAGATGGCTAGGATGCCGCCGTCCACTGCTATGTGGCTGCCGGTGGCGAATGAGGCGCGGTCGCTCAGTAGCCATAGGGCGGCTTCCGCGATTTCGTGGGGTTCGGCCATTCGTTTTTGGATCTGGCGGGCGATGAATGCTTCTTCGAGGGCGGGTTCGCTTGCCACGGCTGCGTTGATCATTTCGGTTCGGGTGGTGCCGACGACCAGGGAGTTGATCCGGATGCCGTGGTTTCCGTATTCGGCGGCTGCGGCTTTCGTGAGGCCGAGTACGGCGTGTTTCGCTGCGATGTACGGGGACGGGGCGCCGGTGGCGATGAGTCCGGCGGTGCTGGCGGTGTTCACGATCGATCCGTGTCCGGCTGCCAGCATGGCGGGGATCTGGCGGCGCAGGCAGTTCCATGTCCCGCGTACGTTGACGTCCATGACGCGGTCGAAGTCCTCCTCGGGCAGTTCGTGGGACCGGCCGAAGACGGAACCGGCGTAGCCGGCGTTGTTGAAGGCGCCGTCGAGGCCGCCGAAGTGGTCGAGGGCGGTTGTGACGGCGCGTTCGACGTCGTCGGCCCGGGTCACGTCGCCGGTGCTCTTGGCGGCCCGGCCGCCGGACGCGACGATGTCCCGGGCCAGGGCCTCCAGCCGGTCCTCGCGGCGGGCCATGAGGACGACGGCCGCGCCCTCGGAGGCGAACAGCCGTGCTGCGGCTTCTCCGATGCCGCTCGATGCTCCGGTGATCATCACGGTCCGGCCGGTCAGGAGGCCGGTGTTCTGTAGGGGGGATGTCCGCTCGTTCATGGACGCGAGTAAACCCGAAGCGGTCTGCCGCCATGCGCTCTTTTCCCGGACCGGTGGCCGGACCGGTGCTGGTCCGGCCACCGGACCCGTCGCCGGACCCGTCGCCGGGCCCGGTGCCCGGCCCGGGCACCGGCACCGGCGACGCGAGGGGGCAGGGGAGGGTGCGGCGGGCCGTGCCCTGTCCCCCCTGTGCCGGTGGTTCTATTTCACTTCCCGGTCCATTTCCCGCTCGTCGCGACCGCTTTCAGCTGTGTCAGGGTCAGCGCGGGTGTCTTCCGTGTGGCTTTCGTGTTCTGGGCGCCGGAGTTGAACGCGGAGACCACGACCCGCAGTCCGTCCGGGCGCAGTGTGTCGGCGGTCCACATGACCACGCCCGGGCCGCCCTTCTCGCCCGGTCCCTGGTGTGTGACGGCCTTCGTCCCGTCCGCGAGTACCTCGGCGCCGGCCCCGAACAGTTCGTCCTCCACGTCCGACATGCCCGGCTGCACATTGATCTGTACCAGGCTCGCGCCCCTGCCGTCGTCCACGACGACGTAGGCGTAGCCGTCCTCACCGCGCCCGGAGACCACCTTCGCGGAGGCGGGCAGCAGCGACTTGAGGGTGTGCAGGACCGCCTTGCCGTCCTGTCCCTGTGCCGGCGGCTGGGGGACCGGTTCGGGGGCCGCCTTCTCCAGGGCGTTCATCACGGGCCGCCAGGCGCGTGAGGTGACGAGTGTTCTCAACTGCCCCACCGTGAGCGGGGGCCGGGGCCGGGTCACGGCGGCGTCCTTCTCCGCGGGCGCGTTCCACTCGTTGGCGTCGACCGTGTACCCGTCGGGGGTCACGAGATAGGCGTGCCACCACTTGGTGTCCACGCGCTTGTCGGGGTACTCGTACCCGCGCAGCAGCATCAGGCGTGAACCGTCGGCGAGTGTTTCGTTGCGGCAGGAGTCGTAGGGGATGTAGGTCCGGTCGGGGCAGGCGAGCTGCTGCTTGGCCTCCATGCCGTGCGGGTCGACGGCGCCGACACTGACACCGACCGCGGCCCCGCCCCTGCCGTCGTCCAGGACGAGATGCGCCGACGGGCCGCCCGGGTCGGCGGTGCCGCGCCCTTCCTGCCCGCTGACCTTCCCCTTGGGCAGCAGCCCCTCCAGCGTCGCGATCACCTGCTGCGCCGGGAGCTGCGGTCCCGTGCCGGGCGACGCCGCCGTCTTCGGCCGTGCGGCCACGCCCGCCCCGTCCTGCCCACCGCCGCTGCCGAGTGCCCCGGTGGCGTACGGTGCGCCGATCCCGACGACGGCGAGTGCCACGGCACCGCCGGTCATGGCCGCGGCCCGTCTGCGCCGCAGCCGGCGCCTTCCGCGTGCGACGCCGCCGTCCACCAGCGGGCGTCCCTGCGCGGTGAATCCCTCCCCGGCACGGCGCAGCGCGTCGCCGAGCCCGCTCTCGAAGCCGTCCAGGTCCTCCTGCGTTCCGGGCATGCCGGATCACCACCATTTCCTCGTGTTGGCCGTTCGGGCCGGTCAGTGCGCGGCGAGTTCTTCCGCGATGTCGCCCAGCTGTGCCCTGAGCCGGGCCAGTGCGCGGGTGCTGCGGGTGCGTACGGCCGCGGAGCTGAGGTCGAGGACGTCCGCGGTCTGGGTGACGGACCGGTCCTCCCAGTACCGCAGGACGACCACCGCCCGGTCCTTCGCCGACAGTGTCCGCAGCGCGTCCAGGAGGGTGAGCCGCAGCGGGGCGTCGCCCTGCGCGGCCGGCTGGGGGACCTCGGGGATCTCGTCGCTGGGCCGTTCCCCGGCCGAACGGCGCCGCTGGTGCGCCAGAAAGGCCCGTACGAGGACGGTCTGCGCGTACGCCGCCGGATTGCCGAGCTTGGACGGCCTGCCCCACACCACGTACATCCGGCCCAGCGTCTCCTGCACCAGATCCTCGGCGAGATGGGTGTCGCCGCTGGTCAGCAGGCACGCCGAGCGGAAGAGGTGCCCCATGCGGGCCGCCGCGAACTCCCGGAAGGCGTTCTCCTGGGACCGTCTCATCCGCCGCTGTCTCCTTGTCTCGTCGCCTACGCCTTATGGATGCGGTGGGACCCGCGGGATGTTTCACCCGGGTGCCCGGAGGCTCTGGCGGCGGGGCTTTCGCGCGGCGGTGCGCTGGATCCTATGCGGCGCTCACCGCCCCGACCCCGCACGGCCCGGCCCGGTGCCGGCACGGTCGGTGCCGGCACGGTCCGGTGCGGCACGGTCCCGTGCGGGCGCGGGCGGGCCGGACCGGAGAGCCGCGCGAGGTCCTCCGCCGTGCGTTGCCTTCCGGTGGGGGAGGCCATCGTCATCAGGTCCATGGTCCTGGACGGGTGGGGCGGGTTTTTGGGCGGCACGACGGCGTCGGCGACGCGGGAGTGCCCGCCGGGCGGCCGGGTGCCGTGGACCGCCGGCGGGTGCGCAGGGCCGCGGCCGGCTCGTCGTCCCGGTCGTGGGGGATCCGTCTGGGGAGACAGGGGTCTCCTGCCGGTACGGACGGGAAGAGGCCGCCCCGCGACAGCGGCCGGCGGCCGGTGGTGTCCTCGTGGTCGGGCCGGTGGCCGGCCGGCACGACGGGCAGGGCGACGAGGGTCCCGGCCGGGGCGGCGGCGAGGACGCCGTGCGGGCAGTGGGCGCCCGCGTGGACGCGGGAGGCACCCATCGGCACGGCGGCCGCGGCCGTGACGGCCCCGGGACGGCGGTCGGCGGCCAGCGGCGCCGCGGCCGCGGCGAAGGCGACGGTGGTGTGGTTGCCGGGGAAGGCGTAGTCGCCCGGCGAGGGGCACGCCTCCAGGAGGAGGCCGTGGGGCAGGGCCCGGCACGGCCGGGGCTCCTGGAAGCAGTCCTTCACACCGGAGTCGGCCAGATGGGCGGCCGCGGCCGCGGTGGAACCGGCCGTCGCACCGGCGGGCGCCCGCGCGTCCCGGGACCGGGCCTGCCATCACGCCGTGGCCGGCGGCGCGATGAACGGCACCGCCCCGCAACCGGTCCGCCGCACCGCCGGCCGGTTCGGCCAGGGGGTGCTGCGGGCAAAACCGGTGACCGCCGTGCACAAACCCCTGTTGATGCGGGAACCGTCCTGGACGGCCAGGACGGCGGCGGGCGCGGTGGCCACGGGTACGGGGCCCTTCGCTCGCGGGTACGGGCACACGGCCGCCCCGGCACACACACCGTCTGCGTTCGTGCAGACGGACGCGTGACCGCAGACGACGGCCGGAACCGGGACCAGCACCGGGGAGCACCGGCACCCCGGTACGCACGGCCGCCCGGCGCGTACGCCGCCCGGCACCCCGGCACCCCGGCCCCCCGGCTGCCCGCCCCCGGTACGCACGGCGCCCCGGCGCCCCGGCCCCCGGCGCCCCCGGTGCGCCCGGCCGCCCGGTGTCCCGGCATAGGGGCCGCGTAGCCCCCCGCAAGGGGCCTGTCGTCCCCTGGGTGCACCGCGGGGTTCCACGCGGTGGACTTGGGAGCCACAGGAGGGCGAGATGAACGGTCCGGACAGCTCCGGGATCGCGCTGAACATCGAACGGGGGCAGGCCACCGACGAGGAACTGGCCGCGCTCACCGCGGTGCTGTTCGCGCTGCGCGCCGGCCGGGCGGACACACCGGGGGACCGGCCGGCCGCCGGCTCGCGGTGGTGGCGGCACGTGGACCGCTACGACGCCCCGATCAGCTGGCAGTGAGAAAAGGGGACGACATGACGACGACGACCCACCCCGCGGCCCCCGCCCCGGCGGCCAAGAGCCCCGCCCCCGCCCCCGCCCCCGCCCCGGCCCCGGCCGGGGTCCGGGGCCGTGTCGGGGAGCTGCACGCCCTGCGCGAACTGGCCCGCGGCGGACCGGGCGAGAAAGCGACCCGGGCACAGCACGCCAAGGGCAAACTGACCGTGCACCAGCGGCTGGCGCTCCTCTTCGACGAGGGCACCTTCCACGAGATCGAGCAGCTGCGCCGGCACCGGGCCACCGGCTTCGGCCTGGAGGACAAGAAGCCCTACACCGACGGTGTGGTCACCGGCTGGGGGCTCGTGGACGGCCGGACCGTCTTCGCCTTCGCGCACGACTTCCGGATCTTCGGCGGTGCGCTGGGCGAGGCCCACGCCACGAAGATCCACAAGATCATGGACATGGCCATCGCGGCGGGCGCCCCGCTGGTCTCGCTGAACGACGGCGCCGGCGCCCGTATCCAGGAGGGCGTCAGCGCGCTCGCCGGCTACGGCGGGATCTTCCAGCGCAACACGAAGGCCTCCGGCGTCATCCCGCAGATCAGCGTGATGCTCGGCCCCTGCGCGGGCGGCGCGGCCTACAGCCCCGCCCTGACCGACTTCGTGTTCATGGTCCGCGGGACCTCGCAGATGTTCATCACCGGCCCGGACGTCGTCAAGGCCGTCACCGGCGAGGAGATCACCCAGAACGGACTCGGCGGCGCCGACGTCCACGCCGAAACCTCCGGCGTCGCGCACTTCGCGTACGACGACGAGGAGACCTGCATCGCCGAGGTCCGCTACCTCATCGGGATGCTGCCCTCCAACAACCGGCAGGACCCGCCCGCCCAGCCGGCCCGCGACCCCGCCGGCCGGCGCAACGACACCCTGCTCGACCTCGTGCCCGCCGACGGCAACCGCCCCTACGACATGACGAAGGTCATCGAGGAACTCGTCGACGACGGCGACTACCTGGAGGTCCACGAACGCTGGGCCCGCAACATCGTCTGCGCCCTGGCCCGCCTCGACGGGCACACGGTCGGCATCGTCGCCAACCAGCCGCAGTCGCTGGCCGGCGTCCTGGACATCGAGGCCTCCGAGAAGGCGGCCCGCTTCGTCCAGTTCTGCGACGCCTTCAACATCCCCATCATCACCCTGCTGGACGTACCCGGCTTCCTGCCCGGCGTCGACCAGGAACACGGCGGGATCATCCGGCACGGCGCCAAACTCCTCTACGCGTACTGCAACGCCACCGTCCCCCGGATCTCCCTCGTCCTGCGCAAGGCGTACGGCGGCGCGTACATCGTCATGGACTCCCAGTCCATCGGCGCCGACCTCACCTACGCCTGGCCCACCAACGAGATCGCCGTGATGGGCGCCGAGGGCGCCGCCAACGTCATCTTCCGCCGGCAGATCGCCGCCGCCCAGGACCCCGAGGCGACACGCGCCCGCATGGTCGAGGAGTACAGGACCGAACTCATGCACCCCTACTACGCCGCCGAACGCGGACTGGTCGACGACGTCATCGACCCCGCCGAGACCCGCGAGGTCCTGACCGCCTCCCTCGCCATGCTCCGCAACAAACACGCCGGCCTGCCCTCCCGCAAGCACGGCAACCCCCCGCAGTAGACCCGCCCCCCCGGGCGCGCGGCACGGAAATCCGCCGCGCCCCGGACCACCGGGCCCCCGCCCCGCCCCGGCGACCACGGCCGACCGCACCTGCACGGATGCGCCCGCATATGACAGGAAACCGGCCCCCGGAAGTATGCCCGCGACCGGAACCGGGAACCAGCCACCGAGAGTTCGTCCCCGATCACCCGTTTCGAACTCCTGGACGGGTAATCTGGCCCCAGAACGCCTCGGGGTGGGGGAAACGGGAGGCCCGGTGGGGGAACGGTTCTTGTTCAAAATCCTAGGCCCACTCATGGTGACATCGGGTGAGCGAAAGGTGGTCATCGGCGGTGCCCGCCAACGGACCACGCTCGCCCTGCTGTTACTCAATCCCGGCCGGACCGTGCCGGTGGACACCCTGGTGCACGAAGTGTGGAACGGGAACCCGCCCGCCACCGCCCGCACCCAGATCGCCATCGTCATCGCCGCGCTCCGCAAGACGTTCAAGGCACAGGGCGCCGCCGACGACACCATCGTCACCACACACCCCGGATACCTCCTCGACGCCGAGAGCCACTACATCGACTCGGTGGAGTTCACCGACCTCGTCGCCCAGGCGGAGACCGACGTACGCGAACAGCGCCTCAAGGACGCGGCCCGCCACTACCGGCGCGCCCTGGACCTGTGGCGCGGACCCGCACTCGCCGGAGTGTCCGGACTCCTCGTCGAGGAGGAGGCCGGCCGCCTCGGCGAACACCGCCTCAACGCCTACGACGACGCCACCGCCGTCCAGCTCGCACTGGGACGCCACTACGAACTCCTGCCCGAACTCGGCGGGATCGTGCAGGACAACCCGCTGCGCGAACGGACCCGCTACCACCAGATGCTCGCCCAGTACCGGGCCGGCCGGCGCGCCGAGGCCATGGAGTCCTACCGCGAGGCACGCGAGCGGTTCATCGAGGAACTCGGACTCGAACCCGGCCCCGACCTCCAGGAACTCCACGACCTGGTCCTGCGCGACGACCCCTCGCTGACCCCGGCCGACGGACCGGTCCTCGTCACCGAGACCGCCCCGCCGGAAGTCGCCGTGGTCCCCTCCGAACTCCCCCCGGACGTACCGGGGTTCACCGGCCGCGAAACGGAACTCGCCGCCCTGGACGCACTGATGATCGAGTCCGGGGCCACCCTCCAGACCCCCACCGTCGGCCTGATCACCGGCGTCGCCGGAGTGGGCAAGTCCGGCCTCGCCCTGCGCTGGGCCCACCGGGTCGCCGACGACTTCCCCGACGGACGCCTCTTCGCCGACCTGCGCGGCTACGACGGCCAGCACGAACCCGCATCCGTCTCCGACGTCCTCGGCCGCTTCCTGCGCTCCCTCGGCGTACCCGGGCAGCAGATCCCCGAAGCCCTGGAAGAACGCATCGCGCTCTACCGCAGCCTGCTCGCCGAACGCCGCGCACTGATCGTCCTGGACAACGTACGCACCCACGCCCAGATCGCCCCCCTGCTGCCCGGCAGCGGAGCCAGCTGCGTCGTCGTCACCAGCCGCGACCAGCTGGAACAACTGGTGACCTGGCCACAGGAGGCCCGCGTCCACCTCGGCGTACTGCCACCCGACGCGGCCGTCGCCCTCGTCGCCAGGATCGCCGGCGAGGAACGCATCACCACCGCCCGCACCGACACGGACCGACTCGTCGAACTCTGCGACCGCCTCCCGCTCGCCCTGCGCATCGCCGCCGCCCGCCTCGCCTCCAAATCGCACTGGTCGGTACGGCACCTGGTGATCAGACTCAGCGACGAACGCCGCAGACTCGACGAACTCAGCCAGGGGGAGTCCCGGGTACGCGCCGGATTCGAACTCAGCTACCGCTACCTCTCCACCGACGCCGCCCGCCTCTTCCGCCGCCTCGGCCTCGCCCGCGTACCCGACTTCACCTCCTGGGCCGCCGCCGCACTCCTCGACGTCGACGTGATCGACGCGGAACTCCTCCTGGAAGACCTCGTGGACACCCAGTTCCTCGAAGTCGTCGGCGTCGACGCGACCGGCCGGCTGCGCTACCGCTTCCAGAACCTGCTGCGCCTGTACGCGGCCGAACGCGCCCGGGACGAGGAACCGCACGACGCCGGACGCGACGCCTGCCGGCGGGTCTTCAGCACCGCGCTGACCATCGCCCGCGAGGCACACCGCCGCGAGAGCGGCGGAGAATTCAGCATCGTCCACAGCACCGCCGCACCGGCCGCCGTCGACACCGACCTGCTCGAAGAACTCCTCTCCGACCCGCTCGCCTGGTTCGAGGCCGAACGGCTCTGCCTGGTCGGCATGGTCGAACAGGCGGCCCGGGCAGGCATGGCCGACCTCGCCTGGGACCTCACCGCCTGCGCCTCCGTACTCTTCGAGACCCGCAGCTACGTGGAGAACTGGCAGAGCTGCGCCGCACACGCCCTGGCCGCGGCACGGGCCGCCGACGACCTCCTGGGCCAGGCGGTCATGCTGCACCACACCGGAGCCGCCGCGCTGATGCGCCAGAGCATGGACGAGGCCAGGGCCCGCTTCGAGGAGGCACTGGCACTCTACGGCGACCTGTACGAACAACTCGGCCGCGCCCTGGTCCTGCGCAACCTCGCCGTCGTCCACCGCCTCCAGGGCGACCCCGACGCCGCGGCCGACCGGCTGCGCGGAGCCCTGCCCATCTTCCGCGAGGCCGGCGACCTGTCCTCGGAGTCCTCCGTCCTGCAGAACATGGCCCAGCTGGAACTGGACCGCGGCAACTACGAAGCCAGCCTCGGCCACGCCCGGGACGCCGTCCGGGTCGCGGAATCCATGCGGCCCGTCGCCTCACGCAGCCTCGCCCAGTGCCTGTACCGGCTGGGCAGCGCACAACTCCTGTCCGGACGGGCGCAGGAGGCCGAGAAAACCTACCTGCGGGTGGAGGAACTGTCCCGCGCCAAGGCCGACACCCACGGCCTCGCACACGCCCTGTACGGACTGGGCCAGGCCCGGGTGGCACTCGGCGCACTCGAATCGGCCGAGACCGCCTACGTCCAGGGCCGCAAGGTCGCCCGCGGACTCGACAGCCCCGTGGTCGAGGGATCGATCCGGCTGAAACTCGGCGTACTCCTGCGGGAACTGGGCCGGGAGGAGGAGGCCCGCACCGAACTCCTCGGCGCCAGGGAACTGTTCACCCGCAGAGGGGCCACACACTGGCAGGACGAGGTCGCCCGGGAACTCGGCGGCTTCCCCGAACCACTCCCGGACCCCGCACCGCACCTCCCCCCGAAGGGCCCGGCCACCGGATGAAAGAACGGGGGCCGTCCCGCACCCCGGCCGGGACCGCGGAACGGCCCCCGGAAAAAAACGCCGGACATATTCCAGAAGACGGCCACAACCCCACGGAACGGGGCCCGCTTAATCCGGCGATATCACGCCGATAAGCCGGATGCCTAGCGTCATCACAGAAATTCTGTTTCCCCGAGAGCTGTGGAGTCAGTGATGCCGCCCAACCCCGAGGTGCCCCCGTTCGCCGTGATCCCCGGCGCACAGGTGCACCGAGTCCTCGACGGCCGGCACGAGGAAGTGGTCCGGCTGGTCGAGTCGGCCTACCGCGCGCACGGCGACGGTGACACGGTCAACCCGCCCTCCTCCTTCCTGCGCTTCCCCGACCGCCCCGCCTCACGCATCATCGCCCTGCCCGCCTCCCTCGGCGGCCCCGCACCCGTCGACGGCATCAAATGGATCTCCAGCTTCCCCGGCAACGTCGCCGCCGGCATCCCCCGCGCCTCCGCCGTCCTCATCCTCAACGACCCCGCCACCGGCTACCCCCTGGCCTGCCTGGAAAGCTCCATCATCAGCGCCGCCCGCACCGCCGCCTCGGCGGCCCTCGCCGCCGACCGGCTCAGCCGGGGACGCGACCGGCCACGCCGCATCGGCTTCATCGGCACCGGCCTGATCGCCAGATTCATCCACCAGTACCTCGCCGGCACCGGCTGGAAATTCGAGGAGACCGGCGTCCACGACCTCTCCGACGAGCACGCCCGCGGCTTCACCCAGCACCTGGAACACGAGGGCGACAACGGCAGGATCACCCTGCACACCGACCCCGAACACCTCATCCGCTCCAGCGACCTCGTCGTCTTCGCGACCGTCGCCGCAGCCCCGCACGTCACCGACCCCGCATGGTTCACCCACAACCCGCTGGTCCTGCACGTGTCCCTGCGCGACCTGTCACCCGAAGTGATCCTCTCGGCCACCAACATCGTCGACGACATCGACCACTGCCTGAAAGCCGAAACCTCCCCCCACCTCGCCGAACAGACCAGCGGAAACCGGGAATTCATCGACGGCACCCTGTACGACGTACTCACCGGCGACCTGAGGATCCCCCACGACCGGCCCGTCGTCTTCTCCCCCTTCGGGCTCGGCGTACTGGACCTCGCGCTCGGCAGACACATCTACGACACCCTGCACGCCCACGGCCGCCTCGCCGTCGTGGACGACTTCTTCCACGAGATGCGCCGACACGGCTGAGAGGAGACGACCATGACCACTCTGCTCGACAGCCCGCCCCGCCCCACCGGCCCCCGCCCCGGATCCATCACCGTACGCGTGGAGGAGACCGCCCTCGCCCCGCACGAACCACTCGACCTGTACGCCGCACTGCACGCACGCTCCGCGCACGACGTCTTCCTGCTCGAGAGCCGCGAAGGCCCCGGACAGGACCCCGGCGCCACCGTCGTGGGCCACGGACTGCTCGCCGAGATCCGGGTCCACGCCGACCGCATCACCGTCGACGGCACCGACACCCTCGTCACCGCCACCCTCACGGCCGCCGACGCACTCGGCCTCACCCCCCGGCCCGGCAACGAACGCGGCCTCCTCCACGGCGACCAGCTCTGGCACCTGCTGCGCACCGTCCAGGACCTGTTCACCGTGGAGACCACCCGCCCCCACGACAGCTACGCCTTCGGATTCCTCGCCACCTTCGGCTACGGCTCCGCCTGGCACATGGAAACCCTCCCGGACCGCGGCGAGAGGGACCACGACGAACCCGACATCGTCCTCGGCCTGTACCGCGAGACCATCTGGTACGGCCCCCGACCCGGCACCGTACGAAGACTCACCGCACACAGCGACGCCTTCCCCGGCCCCGCCCCCCACCCCCCCGCCGAAGCAACCGCCCAGACCCCCGCCGGCCCCGCCCACCAGCCCCCGCCCCAAGCACCCCGCCCGCACTCCGTACGGGACACCTGCGACGAACGGACCTTCCTCGAACGGACCCGGCGCTGCCTGGAACACATCGGCGTCGGCGACATCTACCAGATCCAGATCGGCCACCGCATCGACGTCGAGACCGACCTCGAACCCTTCGACGTCTACCGCCGCCTGCGCGACCGCAACCCGTCCCCCTACATGTACCTCCTCCCGCGCGACCGACGCACCGTCATCGGCGCCAGCCCCGAAGTCCTCTTCCGCACCCAGGGCGGCAAGGTCGTCATGCGGCCCATCGCCGGAACCGCACCCCGCAGCGGCGACCCCCGCACCGACGAGGCCCGCGTCGCCCGGCTCGTCGCCGACGAGAAGGAACGCGCCGAACACGTCATGCTCGTCGACCTGTGCCGCAACGACATCGGCCGGGTCTGCCTGCCCGGCACGCTGGAGGCGCACGGCCTGATGACCGTCGAGACGTACTCCCACGTCTTCCACCTCGTCTCCACCGTCCAGGGCACCCTCGCCCCCGGCAACGACACCTGGTCCGTGCTGCGCGCCACCTTCCCCGCCGGCACCGTCACCGGCGCGCCCAAGATCCGCGCCATGGAGATCATCGAGGAACTGGAGAACGAACCGCGCGGCATGTACGCGGGCGCCGTCGGCCTCGTCGACCTGCGCGGCTGGAGCCAGCTCGCCCTGTGCATCCGCACGATCGTCCACGACGGCCGCAGCAACACCTACTCCACCCAGAGCTGCGCGGGCATCGTCGCCGACTCCTCGCCCCCGGCCGAATGGCGCGAGACCCTCCACAAGATGGGCGCGGCCTACTGGTCGCTGACCGGTCAGGAGCTGCTGCCGTGAAGGTCCTGCTCGTCGACGCCTACGACAGCTTCACCCACATCATCGACCAGTACCTGCGCACCCTGGGCGCCGAAACCGACGTCGTACGGTCGCACACCCGCACCCCGCGGCAGCTCGCCGGCCTGCGGCCGGACGCGGTCGTCCTGGGACCGGGGCCCGGCCACGCGGCCGACTCGGGCCACGTCGAGCTGGTACGCGCCTTCGCCGGATCCGTCCCCCTCCTCGGCATCTGCCTGGGCCACCAGGCGATCTGCCTGGCCTACGGGGGCCGGGTCCGGGTGGCAGGGCGGCTCAAGCACGGCAAGACCAGCCCCGTGCGCCACGACGGCGCCGGAGTGTTCGAGGGACTGGAACCGGTGATGACCGCCACCCGCTACCACTCGCTGATCGCCGACGAACCGCTGCCGCCCCCGCTGATCGCCACCGCGCACGCCCAGGACGACGGCTACGTGATGGGGCTGCGGCACCGCACGCTCGCCGTGGAAGGGGTGCAGTTCCATCCCGAGTCCATCACCACCGCCGGCGGCCTGCGGCTCCTGGACAACTTCCTGACGGCCGCCTCACGCACCGGCCCCGCACCGGACGGGACCGCAATGGGAAACTCGCGCACCGGATCGCCCGCAAAATGAAATCACCCCCCGACCGCACCCTCCGAACGGCTGGAATATCCGCGTCCGCAAGGCGCTGAGCAGCGATTATATCGAATATATTGCCGTGCCTGGTAAGTGGAAGTCCTGGCGATAATGATTCGAAGCAGGCCCTTCCTAATGTTCTGGATGTCGGAACGAACCGCAACAGTTCATAGGGGGAAAAGAATCATGAAGCTCGACGCGATCACCGGAAAGATCCAGCGGACCCTCGCCCTCGCCCTCGCCGGCGCGGCGGTGTTCGCCACCGTGCAGGCCGCCGCGGAGGCCGGCCCGGCACAGCACGCCGGCTCCGCCGTCACCGCCTCCGCCGCACCGCTGGACGACCCGTGGCACCCGGGCTCCACGACGTCCGTCCGCAGACTGGTCACGGACGACCCGTGGCACCCGAGCCCGGTGTCCGCCCAGGAACAGGTCACGGACGACCCGTGGCACCCGGCGCCCAGCGCCGCCTGAACCCGAGAAGGAGAAGACCCGTGAGCGCCACACCACCCGAACAGGAACGCTCCTGGCCCCCGTTGCTGGGGCAGGTGCTCGACGGCCGGGACCTCACCGCCGTCGACACCGCCTGGGTGATGGACCAGGTGATGCGGGGCCGGGCGACCGACGCGCAGATCGCCGGCTTCCTGGTGGCCCTGCGGGCCAAGGGCGAGACCGTGGACGAGCTCGAAGGACTCGTGCACGGGATGCTGGCCCATGCCGTACACATCGACGTGCCGGGGAGGACCGTCGACGTGGTGGGCACCGGGGGCGACGGGGCGCACACGGTCAACATCTCCACGATGGCCGCGATCGTCGCGGCGGGCGCCGGCGCACGGGTCGTCAAGCACGGCAACCGGGCGGCGAGTTCGGCCTCCGGCTCCGCCGACGTCCTCGAAGCACTGGGCGTCACCCTGCGGCTGCCGCCCGAACGGATCGCCGCCGTGGCCGACGAGGCCGGCATCACCTTCTGCTTCGCGCCGGACTTCCACCCGGCGATGCGCCACGCGGCGGGCCCGCGCAGACAGCTCGGCATCCCGACCGTCTTCAACGCGCTGGGCCCGCTGACCAACCCGGCGTCCCCCACCGCGCAGGCGGTCGGGGTCGCCGACGCCCGGCTGCTGCCGCTGATCGCCGGAGCCCTGGCCGGGGCCGGCGGACGGGGCCTGGTCTTCCGCGGCGACGACGGGCTCGACGAACTCACCGTCACCACCACCTCGACCGTGCTCTGCGTCGACGACGGCACCGTCCGCCGGGAACGGTTCGACCCCCGCGACCTGGGGATCGCCCGCGCACCGCTGGAGGCGCTGCGCGGCGAGGACGCCGCGTACAACGCGTCCGTCGCCCGCCGGGTCCTGGACGGCGAACGCGGACCGGTACGCGACGCGGTGCTGCTCTCCGCGGGCGCCGCGCTCGTGGCGGGCGAACCCGCCGGGGGCCGGACCGTCACCGAACGCCTGGGCTGGGCGGTGGAAGCGGCGGGCCGGGCGATCGACTCCGGCGCCGCGGCCGGCACCCTCGACCGGTGGGTACGGGCCACCTCGGCCCCGTGCGCCCCGGCCGGCGCGGCCCCGGCCGCCCGCGTCGCCACGGCGGCATGACGCGGGCACCCGGGGGCGGGAACCGGCCGCGGACGGCACCGCGGCACACCCTGCCGGGGGACCGGCAGGGGAACGGCCGCGGCCCGTCCGCGCGGTCACCGGGAGGCAGTGGCTCCGAGCGCCGGGGACCGCTCCCGGTCCGGGCCGCCCGCACCCGGCGGCCCGGACTTCGCGCGCCGGGAACCGCCGAGCCGCTCGCGCCGGATCCAGGAGAGGGCCGGCGAGGTGAGACCGGTGGTGATCAGCGCCATGAGCACCAGCATGGTGAACAGATCGGGCCCGATCACACCGAGTTCGAGCCCCAGGTTCAGCACCACCAGCTCGGTCAGGCCCCGGCAGTTCATCAGCGCCCCGATCGCCAGGGAATCGCGCCAGGACTGGCCCGAGAGCCGGGCCCCGCCCGTGCTCCCGCCCCATTTGCCGAGGACCGCGACGGCGAGCACCGCCAGCGCCCACAGCCACTGCACCGGGTCGCCGGCCAGCAGCGAGACATCGGTGTGCAGCCCGGTGGAGACGAAGAACAGCGGCAGCAGCACCGGAACCGAGAACGCGCGCAGCCGGGCCGCGCAGTGCTCGATGACCACGGACCCCCGAGGAGTGACCAGGCCGAAGACGAAGGCGCCGAACAGGGCGTGCACACCGATCCGGTCGGTGGCCAGTGCGGAGAGGCACAGGCCGCTGAACAGGACGACGAGGACCACACCGTCCACGGCCCGCTCGGCCCGCCCCGCCCAGCGGGCGAGCAGCGGACGCAGCACACCGGCCATGACGGCGAGGAAGGCCGCGGCGAGCGCCGCCGTCGTCAGCGCCTCGGCCGGTGAACCGCTCGTCGACACCGCGACGACCGCCGCCAGCAGGCACCAGGCGGTCACGTCGTCGACCGCCGCGCACGCCATGGCCAGCGAACCGATCCGGGTACCGAGCAGACCGCGGTCGGTGAGGACCCGGGCGAGCACGGGGAACGCGGTGATGCTCATCGACACGGCGATGAACAGCACGAACGGCAACCGCCCCACACCCGGCGGCGCGAACGACCCGAACATCGCCAGGGCCAGCAGCGAGCCCAGCACCAGCGGCAGGGCGATGCTCGCCTGACTGACCGCGACGGCGGCCCTGCGATGGCCGCGCAGCGTGCCGAGATCGAGTTCGAGACCGATCAGGAACATGAAGGCCAGCAGGCCCAGGTTGCCCAGGGCGCCGATGTACGGCAGCACCGACTCGGGGAACAGCCACGCCTGCGCCGCGGGCGAGATCCAGCCCAGCAGCGACGGCCCCAGCATGATGCCCAGGGTGATCTCGCCGATGACCGGCGGCTGGCCGAGCCTGCGGAACAGCTGGGCCCCCGCCTGGCACGCCAGGATGACGACCGGGACGGCGACCAGGAGATCGGGCAGCGGGTCATGTGCCGACACGGCCGGCTCCTTCCCTGGCCGACGCCGTGGCGTCGGACCAGCGTGCGTAGCGGCGCCGCCCGTACAGCAGCGGCTGGGCGGTCTCGTCGGCGGTGAACCGCCGCACCCGGACGAAGACGGCGGTGTGGTCCCCGACCTCCCGGGTACCGACCACCGCGCAGTCGGCGATGGCGTGCGCGGCCTCCGTCAGATGCGGTCCGCCCGCGCCCAGCGGCAGCCGCCACCCGCTCAGTGCGAACCGGTCGGGGTTGCCGGAGCTGAACAGGTCGGAGGTGGCCTGCGCCTGCTCGTGCAGCAGATTGAGGGCCAACTGCCCACTGGACAGCACGGACTGGGTGGTGGGGCTCGCGGTGCGCAGGCAGATCACCAGCGTCGGCGGACCCAGCGCCACACTCGCCAGTGAACTGCAGGTCATCCCGCGGGGCGTGCCGTCGGCGCCGAGCGCCGTCACCACGGAGACCCCGGAGGGGAAACCGCCCATCAGCGGGCGTATGTCGGCTTCCGGAACGGGCCGGTCGGTCATGGATTCTCCTTCGAGGGTGTGCCGCGGGCCCGGCAGCCGGCCGGAGAGGGGACCCGGCTGCCGGGGACGCGGGGCGGCACGGCTACTTGCCGTGCAGCCTGCGGAGCGCCTCGTGGGCGCTCGGCAGCGAGTTGAGGAGCTCCTTCTGCTCCTTCTTGACCTGCGCGAACATGGCCTGCGCGGCGGCCACGGACTCCGGCTTGTGGGCGAGGATCGGCAGCGGCGCGTCCGGCTCCAGACCGAGACCGGCGAAGATGCAGTAATAGCGCTCGTTGGTCCAGAAGTTCCGGAACTCCGCCTCGAAATTCCCGTAGTACGTCGTGTCGTCGGTGGCCGCGGGGTTGACCGGAAGACCCGCCTTGTACGCGTCGATCTTCTCGCGGATGCTCTCGGGGAGCTTCAGCTCCTTGTTGGCACGCCAGAACGGCGAGTCGGTACGCGGCGCGAAGTAGAAGTGGGTCTGGATGAAATCACGGGTGTCGTCGAACATCACCTCGATTTCCTTGTTGAAGTTGTCGACCAGGGTCGGGTTGAACGTCTTGTCCGGGAAGTGCTTCGCCAGCTGGTAGGCCGCGGCGGTGATGAAGTAGATGCCGGTGGACTCCAACGGCTCCAGGAAGGCGCCGGAGAGGCCGATGCCGATGACGTTCTTCACCCAGGCGCGGCGGTTGCGCCCGACCCGGAACTTCACGTGGTTGAACTGGGTGGTCTCGGGGTCCAGGCCCCACAGCTCGCAGAACTCGGCGGTGGCCTCCTCCTGCGTGGTGAAGCGGCTGGAATAGACGTAACCGGTGCCGAAACGGCCCGGCATCGGTATCTTCCACGTCCACCCCGACGACATCGCGATCGCCGAGGTGTACGGCTCCACCCCGTTGGCGTCGTCGTCGTGCGGGACGGCCGTGGCGACCGCGCGGTCGCACAGCAGCTGGTCGCTCATGTCGATGAAGGGCTCCTCCATCGCCTGGTTCATCAGCAGGCTGCGGAAGCCGGAGCAGTCCACGAACAGGTCCGCGTCCAGGACCCGCCCCTCCTTGGTGTGCAGGGCCTTCACGAAGCCCCGCTCGTCCTTCTCGACGCGCGTCATCTCGTCCTGGACGTGGTGCACGCCCTGCTTCCCGGTCGCGAACCGGCGCAGGAAGTCCGCGACGAGCGCCGCGTCGAAGTGCCACGCGTACCGGGTGGGGGAGGTGCCGTCCAGGAACCGGGGCGCCTTCTTGGCGTCCATCAGCGGCGCCTCGCGGAAGCAGGCGTAGTCGTACGGCTCGTCGGTCCTGCCCTCGAACTTGTTCTTGAACCAGTAGTGCGACATCGGAATGCTGTCGTGCTCCGGGCTGATCCCGAACGGGTGGTAGAAGTGGTCCGCACCGCCCCGGTCGAGCTCGCGCGGATCGCTCTGGCCCCTGCCCGGCGTACGCCAGTTGATGAAGCGGACCGCCATCTTGTAACTGGCGTTGCACTCACGCATCCAGTCCTCCTCCGCGATTCCGAGGAAGTCGAACAGAACACGGTGCAGATTGGGCACGGTGGCCTCGCCCACACCGATACGCGGAATGCTGGGCGCCTCCAGCACCGTGACGTCGACCGTGTTGTGGAGGGCCTTCCCGAGATAGGCGGCGGTCATCCAGCCGGCCGTACCGCCGCCGAGGATCACGACCTTCTTGATGGCGTTGTCTGTTGCGGTGGAGGTGCCCGTCATATCGAATTCCTCTTCTGGCCGGAGTTGTGGTGGCGGAACTGTGGGGATGGCCAGAATCGGCAGAATATCTACGGCATTTCTATAAGCCGGAGGAAAAGGCTGAATGAGATCGCTGGGCGCCCGCATTCGACGTGCCCGGCGGCCGGCCCCGCACGGCGTGCCGCACCGCGCCCTTATGGAGGGCGTATAGCGCGCGGGCGCAGTCTGGGACCTGTTCATTCCGCACTCGTATCTCCCAGCAGAGGATGGCCGCATCACATGGCGCGCACAGAACGGGAGCCGGAGACGGGGCTGAAAGGCATCCTTTCCACCGTGGGAGGAACCCCGCTCGTAGAGCTCGAACGGTTGGTGCCGGGGTCCACCTCGCGGGTGTTCGCCAAGGTGGAGCGCTTCAACCCCGGCGGCAGTGTCAAGGACCGCTCCGCGCTGAACATGGTGGCCACGAAGATCAGGTCCGGGGAACTCGTCCCGGGCCGGTCGACGGTCATCGAGTCCAGCTCGGGAAACCTCGCGATCGGGCTCGCGCAGATCTGCGGCTACTACGGCCTGCGGCTCGTCTGCGTGGTGGACACCCGCACCACCCGGCAGAACATCGCGATCCTGCGGGCCTACGGGGCCGAGGTCGAGATCATCACCGAACCCGACCCGGCCACCGGGGAACTGCTGTCCGCCCGGCTGCACCGGGTCGCCGAACTCGTCGCGACCACCCCCGGCGCCTACTGGCCCGACCAGTACGCCAACCCGCTCAACCGGCGGGCCCACGAGACCACGATGGAGGAGATCGCCGAAGCCCTCGACGGCAAGGTCGACCAGCTCGTCGTGGCCGCCGGCACCAGCGGCACCCTCGGCGGCTGCGCCGAGTACATCCGCCGCCACCGCCTCGGCACCACCGTCAACGCGGTCGACGCCCTCGGCAGCGTGCTGTTCGGCCCGCCCGTCGACTGCGCCCGCCTGGTGCCCGGCCACGGCGCGTCCGTCGCACCGAAACTGCTGCGACGCTCCGACGCGGACCGGGTGGTGCACGTCGGCGACCTCGACTGCGTGGTGGGCTGCCGCACCCTGGTGCGCCGCGAGGCGATCCTCGCCGGCGGCTCCTCGGGCGCGGTCGTCGCGGCCCTGACCCGGCTCGCCCCCGGCATACCGGCCGGCTCCAACGTGGTGATCGTGCTGCCCGACGGCGGCGACCGCTACCTCGACACCATCTACGACGACACCTGGGTACGGCGGCACTTCGGCGACGTCGCCCACCTGTGGGACGGGCCGGGCAACACCGAAGCCGTCGGCCAACTGGCCGATATAGCCCAGTAATAGCGTTCCGCCGCAGAATTTTTTCATCGGAGAACGGCACCGGAGCGCATGCCCCCGGAGCCCGGCACCACCAGAACAGAGAAATTCCGTCCCGGGCAATTCCCGTCCCGGGAGATCCCGGACAGGGACGTCCGAACCGAGACCCGGAGGCACCACATGACCGCCCAGACCGCCGACCTCGACACCGAGCGCAAGGCCGAGATCAAGGAGATCGTCTGCGACATCCTCGAACTCGAACTCGACGAGGTCACCGACACCAGCCTCTTCAAGGAGGAGCACGACGCCGACTCCCTGCGCACCATCGAGATCCTCGCCTCCCTGGAGCGCAACTTCGGCCTCGTCCTGGAGCAGGCCGAGCTCAGCCGCATGGTCAACCTGGCGGGCGTGTACGCCGTGGTCGCGGAGGCCGAGGGAAAGTGAACGGCGCGACGGACGGCACGGCGCCGCGCACGCCCGCCCGGCACCGGGTGGTGATCACCGGCCTCGGCGTGGTGACCAGCATCGGCATCGGAGTGGACGCCTTCGCCGGCGGCCTGCGCGCCGGGCGCAGCGGTGCCCAGCCGATCGGCGCCTTCGACACCACCGGATTCGCGTACTCCAACGCCTGCGAGATCACCGACTTCGACCCCCAGGAGTGGCTGCGCGACCTGAGGGCCGACGAGCTCGGCCGGGCCGCGCAGTTCGCGGTGGCCGGCAGCCGGATGGCGGTCGCGGACGCGGGACTCACCGAGGACGACGTACGGGCCAGACGCACCCTGGTCTCGGTCGGCACCACCGACGGCGAGTCCCGCGACCTGGACCACCTGATCGGCCTCCAGGTCACCGAGGGCGAGGACCGGCTCGACGCCACCGTCGCCCGCCGGGTGTGGCCCGGCCGGCTCTCCGCCGGCATCGTCCGCGAACTCGGCCTGGAGGACGTGGAGACGGTCACCGTCCCCACCGCCTGCGCGGCCGGCAACTACGCGGTCGGCTCCGGCTACGACGCCATCAGCTCCGGCGACGTCGAGATGGCGCTCTGCGGCGGGGCCGACGCACTGTGCCGCAAGACCTTCACCGGCTTCTACCGGCTCGGCACCATCGCCCCCGACGTGTGCCGCCCCTTCGACGCCGACCGGCAGGGCATCCTGACCGGCGAGGGCGCCGGGATCCTCCTCATGGAATCCCTGGAGTCCGCACTCGCCCGCGGCGCCCGCATCTACGCGGAGGTCCTCGGGTACGGACTGTCCTGCGACGCCAGCCACCCGGTCGCACCCGACCGCGACTCCATCGCCCGCTGCATCACCGCCGCCCACCGCAACGCCGGCATCGAGGCGTCCGACGTGGACTTCATCTCGGCACACGGCACCGGCACCAGGGCCAACGACGTCACCGAGGTCGGCGCGATCCGGCAGGTCTTCGGCGACGACCTGCCGCGCACCGTGTCGATCAAATCGATGATCGGCCACACCATGGGCGCCGCCAGCGCACTGGCCGCGGCCGCCTGCTCCCTGGCCCTGCGGGAGGGATTCATCCCGCCCACCATCAACCACCGCACGACCGACCCCGAGTGCGCGGTCGACTGCGTACCCAACCACGCGGTCGAGGCCCGGCTGCGGGTCGTGCAGAACAACGGCCTCGCCTTCGGCGGGAACAACGCGGTCCTGATGCTCGGCCACTGGGACGGCCCCCCGGCCCAGACCCTGCCCGCCGGCACGGCGGCGTGAACCGGCCCGACGCGGCCTGAGAGGAGTCGAACACAATGTCAGCCGACGCGGTCACCACCGCGCAGGACCTGGTCGTCTCGGGCTGGGCCGTGTCCTCGCCCTACGGACTGGGCCGGGACGGATTCACGGCCGGACTGCGCGAGCAGCAGCGCGCCGTCCACACCCTCGACGCCGCACAGTGGCCGGTCCCCTACGACGAGGCCGGACTCATCCCCGGCTTCGACATCAAGGCCGTCCTCGGCCGCAAGGGCACCCGCTCCATGGACCGGGTCACCGCCATCGCCGCCACCACCGTGGGCATGCTCCTGGACGAGTACGGAACGGGACTGGCCGGCACCCCCGAGAGCACCGGCCTGGTGCTCGGCACCTCCGGCAGCGTCCAGTCGATCATGGACTTCACCCGGGACGCCCTCACCGGCAGGGCCCCCTACCTGGTCGACCCCGCCAGATTCCCCAACACCGTGATGAACTGCCCCACCGGACAGAGCGCCATCCGGCACACGCTCAAGGGCCCCAACGTCACCGTCTCCGGCGGCGCCGCCACCGGGCTCCTCGCCCTCAACTACGCCTCCCGGCTGCTGCGCGGCGGCCACGCCACCGCACTCCTGGCGGGCGCGGCCGAGGAGTTCTCGGTCCAGCGCGCCCGGCTGGAGCACGTGGCCGACCACGGCGGCGCCGCCCCCGAACCGCTCGGCGAGGGCGCGGCACTCTTCCTCCTGGAGAGCGGGGCCGCGGCCCGCGACGGCGGACGCACCGTCCTCGCCACGGTGCTCGGCTGCCGCTTCCGGGCCTTCCGGGACACGGGCCGCGCCTCCGCCGTGCTCAGGAACTGCGTCGACGAGGTCCTGGCCGCCGCCGGCGCCACCCCCGACGACCTCGCGCTCATCGCCCCCGGCACCCCGCCGGGCGTCTTCGGCAAGGAGGAGACCGCCGCCCTGGACGGCCTCACCGCCCCCCGCACCGCGGTCCGCCCCCTGGTCGGCGACGCCACCGCGGCCGGCGCCGCCTTCCAGCTCGCCGCCGTCCTCGCCGCGGCCGACGCCCGCCCCGGACTGACGGACCGGCTCGCCCTGGTCACCGCCGTCGACCGGGACGGAACCGTCGGCGCGGCCCTCCTCCGCCTCGGCTGAGCCACCACCCCGAACCGCACTCGCAGAAAGGGCACACACCATGTCCGACACCCCCAGGCCGGTGGCCCTCGTCACCGGCGGATCGCGCGGCATCGGACGGTCCGTCGTGGAGGTCCTGGCCCGCGACGGACACGACGTGGCCCTGTGCTACCAGTCCCGCGCGGAAGCGGCCGAACTCGCCGCGAAATCCGCCCGGGAACACGGCGCCCGAACCCTGACCGGCCGCCTCGACGTCACCGACCGCGACGCCGTACGCGCCTTCGTCGCCGAGACCGAGGACACCCTCGGCCCGGTCGACACCCTCGTCACCGCCGCCGGAATCGTCCGGGACAGCAACCTGGCCACCCTCACCGACGACGACTGGGACGCCGTGGTGCGCACCAACCTCGACGGCACGTACAACTTCGCCAAGGCACTCGTCTTCCCCATGATGAAGCGCCGCCGCGGCACCGTGATCACCCTCTCCTCGATCGCCTCCCGGGGCCAGGCGAGCCAGACCAACTACTCGGCCTCCAAGGCCGGGATCATCGGCTTCACCAAGGCCCTCGCCAAGGAGGGCGGCCGGGCCGGACTGCGCGCCAACACCGTGGCACCCGGCTTCATCCGCACCGACATGACCGGCGCACTCTCCGAGAAGTACGCCAAGGAGATGACCAGAAGCATCCCGCTCGGCCGGTTCGGAGAGCCCGAGGAGGTCGCCGAACTCGTGGCGTTCCTCGCCTCCGACCGCGCCGCGTACATCACCGGACAGGTCTTCTCCATCGACGGCGGCCTGGTCGTCTGACCCCGCCCCCGCACCCCCGCAAGGTGCCCGGCACAGACCACCGCCCCGCCCCGCCCGCCACTCCCAGGAGCCCGCCGTGACCGCCCGCACCGCCAAGCCGCCCCGCTTCTACTTCAACCTGCGCAGCCCCTACAACTTCTTCGCCCTCGCCGACCTGGAACGCGACCACCCCGAACTCCTCGACCGCGTCGAATGGCGCCCGTTCTGGGAACCGGACCCGACCAGCGAGAAACTCCTCGCCGAGGCCTCGCCCGGCGCCGCGTTCCCGTTCCACCCCATGTCCCGGGCCAAACAGTTCTACATCCTGCGCGACGTGCGCAGACTCGCCGCCGACCGCGGCCTGGCCCTCACCTGGCCGGTGGACCGCACACCCTGGTGGGAGCCGGCCCACCTGACCTGGTTCCTCGCCGAACGCGAGGGCCTGGGCCGCACCTGGGTCGAACGCGCCGGCCGCGCCCGCTGGCTGGAGGGACGCGACATCTGCGACCCCGACGTGGTACGCGAACTCGCCGAGGAGATCGGCCTGGACGGAACCGAGGTCGCCCAGGCCCCCCACCACCCCCTCGTACGCGAACAGGGCGTACGCGCCCTGCTCGACGTGCACCGCGACGGCGTCTTCGGCGTCCCGTACTTCATCAACGGCGGCGAACCGTACTGGGGCCTGGACCGCGTCACCGCCTTCGCGGCCTCCTTCGACCCCACCCCCACCCCAGCCGCCGCCGAGCCGCCGGCCGAGCCCGCCGCGGGCCGGACCACCGACATGAGCCACGCGGGAGGCTGCGGATGAACACCACCACCGAACGCGCCACGGCCGGCAGCACCCTCCCGCTCACCGCCGTCCAGGAAGCGATGTGGACCGCGTACCGCGTCGCACCGCACAGCGCCTCCTACAACATCGTCATGCCCCTGCTGCTGCGCGGCCCCCTCGACCCGGCCGCCATGGCCCGGGCCGTCACCGCCGTCGGCGAACGCCAGGAACTGCTGCGCTCCGTCTTCACCGAGAACAACGGCGCACCCGTCCGCACCACCGCCGAACACGCCCTGGTCCACATGGAGTTCAACGACCTCGGCCCCCTCGACGACGAAGCCCTGCGACAGGCCGCACAGGAGGCCGGCGCCCGCCCCTTCCGCCTGGAATCCGGCACCTTCCGGGTCGTCCTGCTGCGCCGCACCGACCACGAGTGGGTGCTGGTCACCGCCGCCCACCACATCGTCAGCGACTTCACCTCGCGCTGGCTGCTCGTGCGCGACCTCCTCGACGCCTACACCGCCATCGCCTCCGGCACCGCCCCGGCCTGGCGGCCCATCCCCGGCTCCTACACCGACCACACCGCCGAGGAACTGCGCCACACCGCCTCCGAGGCGGGCCGGCGCGGCGCGGACCGGTGGCGCGAATCGGTCGCCGGGGCACCCGCCGCACAGCTCCCGCCGGACCGGCCGCGCCCCGCGGTCCGCTCGCTCACAGGCGGCACCGTCGTCCGCGTCCTCGACCCGGCCTGCGCCCGGGGCATCGACCCCGCCGCCGACACCGCCGGCGTCACCCCGTTCGCCTACCTCCTCGGCGTCTTCCAGGCCCTCACCCACCGCTGGACCGGCCAGGAGGAATTCGTCCTCGGAGTACCCGCGACCAGCCGGATGGGCAAGGCACAGCGCGACGTCATCGGCTGCTTCCTCAACACCATGCCGCTCCGCGCCGAGTTCGACACCGGCAGCACCTTCCGGACCACCGCCGCACTGGCCGGCGAACGGATCATGCGGGGCATGGTCAACGTCCGCTACCCGTGCGCCCTGGCCTTCCCGCAGGCCACCGTCTTCCGCACCGCACTGTTCCTGGTCCAGATGGACCGGATGGACCCGCCGGTCCCCAACGTCCCGCCCGGACAGGTCATCGGCCCGTCCGTCACCTACAAGGGACTGGACATCGCCCTGGTCGACGTACCCCAGCAGGAGGGCCAGCTCGACCTGCTGCTGCGCATCGAGCAGACCCCCGACGGCATCACCGCCGTCTTCTCCTACGACACCGACCTCTTCGACCACGCCACGGTCGAGCGGTTCGCCGACGGATACGAACGGATGCTCACCGCCGGTGTCACCGACCCGGACACCCGCATCACCGACGTCGAACTGACCGGACAGGACGAGACGGCCGCCCTGCTCGCCCTCGGCACCACCTCCTTCGACGACACCGACGGCTCCGCCGGTTTCGACGACTTCGAATCCTTCGAGAACTCCCGGGACCACCGATGACCCCGCGCATCGCGATCGCCGGCGCGGGACTGGGCGGCCTGACGGCCGCCGCCGCGCTCCACCACCGCGGCCTGGACGTCCAGGTCCACGAACGCGGGGAGGAACTGCGCGAACAGGGCGTCGGCATGCACCTGGGCCCCAACGGCACCCGGCTGCTCCAGCGCCTCGGCCTCGGACCGGAGCTGGAGCGGAGCGCGGTGCGCCCCGAGGCACTGGAGATACGGGCCTTCCACAACGGCGCCCTCGTGGCCCGCCAGGAGATGGGCGAGGCGTGGCAGCAGCGGTTCCGCGCCCCGTACTACACCGTGCACCGCGGCGACCTGCACCGGATGCTGGCCTCCCGGGTCCCCGCCGAGCGGGTGCACACCGGCAGGGAACTCGTCCGGTACGAGGAGACCGGGCACGGGGTCGTCCTGCACTTCGCGGACGGCACCGACGCCCACGCCGACGTACTGATCGGCGCGGACGGCATGCACTCGGCGGTCCGCCGCACCGTCGCGGGCGAGGACACCCCGGTCTACTCCGGCAACAGCGCCCTGCGCGGCCTGGCCGACGCCGCCGGCCTGCCCGCACTGGACCCGGCCCTGATGTACATGTACGCGGGCCCCGGCGCCCGCGTCCTGCTCTACCCGGTCGCCGGCGGACGGCAGTTCACCTTCGTCGTGGTGACCCCGGCCGCCGAGGGCGCCGCCGAGTCGTGGACCAGCGCCGGCGACCGCACCGACCTGGCCGCCGTCCTGACCGGCTGGGACCCGGCCGTGCGCGCACTGGCCGACGCGGCGGGGGAGGTGCGCCGCTGGGCACTGTACGACCGCGAGCCCCTGGAGCGGTGGAGCACCGCCCGCACCACCCTGCTGGGCGACGCGGCCCACCCGATGCTCCCGCACCACGGACAGGGCGCCAACCAGGCCGTCGAGGACGCCGTGGCACTCGCCGTCTGCCTCAAGGAGGCGGTACCCGGCCCGGACGGCATCGCCGCCGCACTGCACCGCTACGAGCGGGCACGCCGGCCGCACACCACCCGCGTGCAGCTCGGCTCCCGGACCGGGCAGCAGCCGGGGGACGCCGCCCGGCGCCGCCTCGACGCCGAGAACGTCGACTGGGTCCTCGACCACGACGCCGAGGCGGCCCTGACCGGGACACGGGACCGCCTTCCCCGGGCGGTCTGACCCACGGCCGCAGCACCGCCCACCCGGACAAGGGGCCCCTGGCGCTCTCCCCGCGCCAGGGGCCCCTGGCGTTCCACCACACCCCGGGCCCGGCCAATACATCGTCGGCATAGGGCCCGGATAGCTCCCCCTTCAACCATGTCCATAACCGACCACACAGAGGGACGTCGAACTGATGAGCGAGAAGCAGACCGAAGAGACCCTGTACCGCGTCGTGCTCAACGACGAGGAGCAGTACTCGATCTGGTGGGCCGACCGCGCCCTGCCGGCCGGCTGGCACACCGAGGGCACCGAGGGCACCCGCGAGGAGTGCCTCGCGCACATCGCCGGGATCTGGACCGACCTGCGCCCGCTGAGCCTGCGCCGGCGCATGGACGCCACCGCCGCCTGACCGAACTGGCCACCGGATCCGAGGCCGGGCCCGACCCCCACCGCGCCGCCCGATCCCGATGGAGGAGAGACTGTGAACGACCGCACGCTGTCGGGCCCGGACGCCGGTGCGACCACCGCCCGGCCCAGGACCGCACCCCTGCTGCCCGCCCTGTTCGCCGCCCAGCGCGCCCGCACCCCCGACGCGCCCGCGGTGATCGGCCCCGACGGGACCACGGTCACGTACGCCGGACTCGGCGCCCGCGCCACGCTGTTCGCCGCCCGCCTGCACGCCCTGGGCGTGCGCCCCGGCGACTTCGTGGGCGTGTGCCTGCACCGCGGACCCGACCTGGTCGCCGGACTCCTCGGCGTCTGGCTCGCGGGCGGCGCCTACGTACCGCTCGACCCGAACCACCCCGAAAGCCGCATCGCCCTCGTCCTGGACGACGCGCAGGCCCCCGTCGCCCTCGCCGAACGGGCCACCGCCGGCAAACTGCCCGCCGGCACCCGGACCCTGCTCGCCGAGGACGTCACCGGCGAACCGGCCGCAGCGGCACCGGAGTCCGCCGCCGACCCGGCCCGGCCCGCCTACGTACTGCACACCTCCGGCTCCACCGGCCGCCCCAAGGGCGTCCTCGTCCCGCACGCCGGCATCGCCAACCGGGTGCGCTGGCTGGCCCACCGCCACCGCCTCGGCCCCGCCGACCGGGTGCTCCTCAAGACCACCGTCGGCTTCGACGCCGCCGGACTCGAACTGTTCTCCCCCCTCATCAGCGGCGCCGCCCTCGTCCTCGCCCCCGAGGGCGCCGAACACGACCCCGCGGCCCTGCTCACCACCGTCGCCGACCACGGCGTCACCGTCCTGCAGGGCGTCCCCTCCGTCTACCGGCGCCTCGTCGACGAACCCGGCTGGGAACGCGCCACCGCCCTGCGCCTGGTCTTCAGCGCCGGCGAACCCCTCCACGCCGACCTGTGCCGCCGCATCCTCGAACGCGCCCCCGGCGTACGGATCTGGAACACCTACGGACCCACCGAGGCCTCCGTCGACATCACCGAGCACCCCTGGGACCCGGACCGGGACACCGGCGCCGTCCCCATCGGACGCCCCATCGGCAACATGCGCGTCGTCGTCCTCGACCCGGCGGGCCGGCCCGTGCCCGTCGGCGTCGCCGGCGAACTCCACGCGGGCGGCATCCAACTCGCCCACGGCTACCTGGGCCGCCCCGACCTGACCGCCGAACGCTTCGTCCCCGACCCCCACCACGACGGACAGCGGCTCTACCGCACCGGCGACAAGGTGCGCTGGCGCGCCGACGGCGTCCTCGAATACCTCGGCCGCCTCGACCAGCAGGTCAAGGTCAACGGCGTACGCATCGAACCCGGCGAGGTCGAGGCCGCGCTCGCCGCCCACCCCTGGGTACGCACCGCCGTCGCCGCCGCCGTCCCCGACCCCGCCACCGGCGGCCACCGCCTCGCCGCCTGGGTACAGCCGCGCGGCGAAGCACCCCGCCCCGACGAACTGCGCGCCTTCCTGCGCCGCACCCTGCCCGACGTCCTGGTGCCCTCCGTGTTCACCACCGTCGACGAGTGGCCCCTCACCGCCAGCGGGAAGATCGACCGCAGCGCACTGCCCGACCCGGCCGCCGACCGCACCAAGGCCGCCCACGTCCCGGTACGCGACGCCGCCGAACGCGCCGTCACCGAGATCTGGGCACAGCTCACCGGCGTCCCCGCCGGACAGATCGGCGCCACCCACGACTTCTTCCAGCTCGGCGGCTCCTCACTGATGCTGACCCGGCTCTCCGAACTGCTGTCCGCGTCCGCGGGCACCCGGATCCCGCTGCGCGCCCTGTTCACCGCGACCACCGTCGAGACCCAGGCCGCCCTGATCGGCCGCCCCGGCGACCCGACCGGCGACGACCACCCTGCGGAAACGGTTCTCCCCGTGCCCCGCAAGCCCGAGGGAATGCCCCTGTCACCCGGCCAGCAGGGCATGTGGCTCCTGGACCGGCTGCGCCCCGGCAGCAGCGAGTGGAACGCCCCCGTCTTCCTCACCCTGCCCGCCCGGTACAGCGACGCCACCGTCGCCACCGCCCTCGCCGCCCTCGCCGACCGGCACGAGATCCTCCGCACCCGGTACGTCCTGCACGGCACCGAACCCGTCCAGACCGCCGACGCCCCCGGCACCCGCCCGCCCCGGATCCGCACCGCGACCGCCGCGACCGCCGACGAGCTCAACGCCCTGGTGCAGGAGGAGTTCGCCCGCCCCTTCGACCTGGAGAACGGCCCCGTCTGGCGGGCCCTGACCGTACGCCGGGGGACCGGGCACCTGCACGTGGTCCTCTCACTGCACCACATCGCCTGCGACGGCTGGTCCTCCGTCGTCCTCGAACGCGACCTCAAGGCCCTCGCCGAGGCCGCCCACACCGGCACCGACGCCCGCCTGCCCGCACTCCCGGTGCAGTACGCCGACCACGCCGCCCACCGCCGCGCCCGGCTCACCGACACCTTCGTCGCCCGCGAACTCGACCACTGGAAGCGGGCCCTGGACGGCATCGCCCCGCTCGACCTGCCTGCCGACCGGCCCCGGCCACCGGTGCGCGACGCACACGGCGCCGTCCACCTCTTCACCGTCCCCGCCGCGCTCACCGAACGCGTCGCCGCCCTCGGCCGCAGCTGCGGGGCGACCCTCCAGCAGACCCTGCTCACCGCGTTCGCCACGCTCGTCGCCCGCCTCACCGGCCGCTGGGACGTCCCCGTCGGCATCCCGGTCGCCGGCCGGGAACGGCCCGAGACCGCCGACGTCGTCGGATTCTTCCTCAACACCCTCGTACTGCGCTGCGACGCCGCCGCCCACGACACCTTCCACGACGCCGTCGTCAAGGTCCGCGACACCGCCCGAACGGCCTTCGCCCACCAGGAACTGCCCTTCGACCGGCTCGTCGCCGAACTCGACGAGAGCCGCGACACCGCCCGCACCCCGCTCTACCAGGTCATGTTCGACCTGCACGAGGAGGGCCGCACCGGCACCGCGACCACCTCCGGCGACCTCGACGCCTTCCGCGGAGCCTGGCAGGCCGCCCGCACCGACCTCACCTTCGTCGTGCAGCGCCAGGACGACGGCTCCCTGCTCGGCATGGCCGAGTACGCCACCGCCCTGTTCGACCCCGCCACCGTCGAACGGTTCGCCGACTGCTGGACCCGGCTCCTGGAGACGGTCGCCGACGACCCGTGGACCCCCCTGGGCACCGCCGACCTCCTGCCCGCCGCACTGCGCACCGAACTCGTCGCCCACGGCCCCGGCCCGGCCGGCCCGGGAAAGACCCCCACCGAAACCTCCGACGGCGCCGTGCACACCGCCGTCGCGGACGCGGCCCGGCGCTCCCCGCAGGACCCGGCCGTCGTCTGCGGCGACGAGACCTGGACGTACCAACAGCTGACCGGCCGCGCCGCGTTCCTCGCCCACCGGCTGCGCACCCTCGGCGCCGGCCCGGAGACCACCGTCGCCGTGCTGCTCGGCCGCACCCCCGACCTCCTCGCCACGATCCTCGCCGGCTGGCACGCGGGCGCCGCCCACGTCCCGCTCGACCCCGGCGCGCCCGACGACCGCATCGCCCACGTCCTCGCCGACTCGCGGGCCGGCGTCCTGGTCACCGACACCGCGGGCGCCGCACGCCTGGCCGGCATCCACCACGGCGCCGTCCTCACCCTGGACACCGAACCGGGCACCACACCGCCGCCCGACGCCGACCCGCTGCCCGCCGCCGACGGCACCCGCCTCGCCTACCTGATGTACACCTCCGGCTCCACCGGCCGCCCCAAGGGCGTCGCCGTCGAACACCGCACCCTGCTGCCGACCCTGCGCGCCTTCCAGGCCCACCTGGACTTCGGCCAGGGCCCCGACGACGCCTACCTCGCCCTGGCCCAGCCCACGTTCGACATCTCCTGGACCGAACTCGTCATGCCGCTCGTCGCCGGCGGCCGGGTGGTCCTCGCCCAGGACCACGAACTGCGCGACCACCGCGCCCAGCTGGCCCTCATCGACCGCCACGCCGTCACCCACCTGCAGGCCGCCCCCACCCACTGGCAGATGCTCATCGACGCCGGACTCGGCCACCGCCCCCTGGTCGGCAAGACCGGCGGCGAGGACTGCCCGCCCGCCCTCGCCCGCGACCTCTCGCGCAGACTGTGGCGGTTCATCAACGAGTACGGCCTCACCGAGACCACCATCGCCTCCACCCGGTGGGACGCCCACGACACCGCACGCACCGTCCCGATCGGCCGCCCCTACCCGCACTGCACCGTCCGCGTACTGGACGAGAACCTCACCCCCGTCCCCTACGGAGTGACCGGCGAACTGTGCATCGGCGGAACCGCCCTCGCCCGCGGCTACCACGGCCGGGGCGACCTGACCGCCGCCGCGTTCGTGCCCGACCCCTACGGCGACCCCGGCACCCGCCTCTACCGCACCGGCGACACGGCCCGCATGCTGCCCGACGGCACCCTGCAATTCGCCGGACGCGCCGACGGCCAGGTCAAGATCCGCGGCCGGCGCGTGGAGACCGGCGAGGTCCAGAACGTCCTGGCCGAACACCCCTCCGTCGCCCAGGCCGTCGTCACCGTCCACGGCACCGGCCCCGACGCCGCACTCATCGGCTACTGGGTCGCCGCCGACCACATGCCCGTACCCGCCGACAGCACACTCCTGGACCACTGCGCCCGCAGACTGCCCGACTACATGGTCCCCGCACTGCTCGTCCCGATCACCGCCGTACCCCTCACCCGGCACGGCAAGGCCGACACCGCCGCCCTGCCCGTACCCGACCTCGCCGCCGCCCTCGCCGACGAGCCGTACACCGCACCCGAAGGTCCCGTCGAGGAGATCATCGCCGGGATCTGGGCCGAGGTACTGCTCGGCCCCGACGCCGTCAACGGCCACCGGATCGGCTCCCGCCAGGGATTCTTCCGCAGCGGCGGGAACTCCGTGCGCGCCGCCCAGGTCATCGCCCGCATCCAGGAGGAGTTCGACGTCGAACTGCCCCTGCGAGCCGTCTTCGAACGCCCCACCGTCGCCCGGCTCGCCGAAGCCGTGGAAGAAGCCGTGACGGCCGAGATAGAGACGCTCACCGAAGCCGAACTCGCCCTCGCCCACAGGGAGTACCAGCCGTGACCGCACCCACCGCGCCGACGCAGCCCACGCAGGAGGAACTGCGCGCCGCACTCCTGCGCCGCCGCCTCGCCGGACGCGCCGGGCAAGGCACCAGGACCCCCGCCAGGGCCGCCACCATCCCCCGCGCCGACCGCACCCAACCCCTCGGACTCTCCTCCGGACAACGCCAGCTGTGGTTCCTGCACCAACTCGACCCCAAGAGCCCCGAATACCTCCTGCCCATGGCGCACCGGCTCCACGGCCCCCTCTCGACGGACACCCTCCGCCGGGCGTTCGACGCACTCGCCGCCCGCCACGAGATCCTGCGCACCCGCTACGTCCTGGACGCGGCCGAACCCCGGCAGGCCGTCGACCCGGCCGGCCCCGTCGACCTCACGGTCACCGACCGGCCCGGCCTCGACCCCGCCGCCCGCGACACGGCCGCCGTCGCCTTCACCGAGGCCCACGCCACCCAGCCCTTCGACCTCGCCACCGACCACCCCCTGCGGGTACGGCTGCTGCGCCTCGCCCCCGACGACCACGTCCTGCTCGTCGTCATGCACCACATCGCCTGCGACGCACTGACCCGCCCCCTGCTCCTGACCGACCTCGCCGCCCTCTACCGGGGCGAGGAACTGCCCGAACCCCCCGTCCAGTACGCCGACTACGCGGCCTGGGCCGCCCGCCGCCAGAACGGCCCCGACGCCGACCGCGGCCTCGACCGGTGGCGCCGCGAACTCACCGGCGTCGAACCCCTCGCCCTGCCCACCGACCGGCCCCGCCCCGCCGCACGCACCTGGGGCGGCGCCTCCCACGGCTTCGACGTCCCCGCCGCCACCACCACCGCGCTGCGCCGGGTCGCCGACCAGGGCGACGCCACCCTCTTCATGGTCCTGCTCACCGCCTACCAGGTCCTGCTCGGCCGCTACACCGGCAAACAGGACATCGCCGTCGGCACCGCCGTCTCAGGCCGCACCCGCCCCGAACTGCGGCAGATGGCCGGATACGCCTACAACACCCTGGTACTGCGCGCCCGCTGGGGGACCGACCCGGCCTTCGAGGACGTCCTCACCGCCAACCGCACCACCGTCCTGGACGCCTTCGACCACCAGGACACCCCGTTCGACCGGATCGCCGACGAGCTGGAGCCCGAACGCGACCTGTCCACCACACCGCTCTTCCAGGTCATGTTCGACCTCGCGTCCGGCGAGGGAACGGACGGACCCGAACTGCCCGGCATCACCGCCGAACCCGTCCCGGCCGCCGGCGCCATCGCCCGCTTCGACCTGACCCTGCACCTCACCGAACGCGCCGACGGCACCCTGCACGGCAGCCTCGAATACGCCACGGCCCTCTTCGACGACACCACCGCCGCCCGGATCGCCGGCCACTACACCCACCTCCTCGCCCAGATCGCCACCGCCCCCCGCACCCCGCTCTCCGCCCTCGACCCCATCGGCCCCCAGGAACGCGCCCTCCTCCTCGACGGACCCGCCACCCCCGTCGGCACCGACCACCCCCTCGACGCCACCGCCCTGCGCCCCGTCCTGGAAACCATCCTCGAACAGGCCGCGGCCACCCCCGACGCCACCGCCCTGCGCCACGACGGCACCACCTACACCTACCGCCGGCTCGCCGAGGAATCGGAACGCCACGCCCGCCGGCTCGCCGGACTCGGCATCGGCCCCGAGGACACCGTCGCCGTCCTCCTGGACCGCTCACCGCACCTGATCACCGCCCTCCTCGGCATCTGGCGCGCCGGCGCCGCCTACGTCCCCGTCGACCCCGGCTACCCGGACGAGCGCATCGCCCACATGCTGGCCACCACCGACACCCGGACCGTCCTCACCGAGACCCGCCACGCCGCCCGCTTCGCCGACGGCACGGGCCGCACCGTCCTGGTCACCGACGACCCCGCCGAACAGGCCGCCCGCACGGCCGCCACCGCCGCCCTGCCCACCACGTACGACCTCGACGCACTCGCCTACGTCATCTACACCTCCGGCTCCACCGGCCGCCCCAAGGGCGTCCTCGTCACCCACCGCGGCCTGGCCAACTACCTCGGCTGGACCGTCCAGGCCTACGCGGACGCCGGCCCCGGCGGCGCCCCCCTGTTCTCCTCGATCGCCTTCGACCTCGGCGTCCCCGACCTCTACGCACCCCTGATGACCGGCCGCGCCGTCGACCTGCTCCCGCAGGACTTCGACACCGCCGACCTCGGCGCCCTGCTCACCGCCGGCGCACCGTACGCCTTCATCAAACTCACCCCCGGCCACCTCGACCTGCTCCAGCAACAGCTGACGGACGACCAGATCCAGGGCCTGGCCGGCCTCGTCATCGCCGCGGGCGACTCCTTCACCGCCCGCCTCGCCGAACGCTGGACCGCCTCCGCCGGCCCCGACGGCCCCCGCCTCGCCGCCGAGTACGGCCCCACCGAGATCACCGTCGGCAACTCCGCCTACTTCCTCGACACCCCCCTCACCACCGAACTCGTCCCCATCGGCCGCGCCGTCCCCCACACCACCATGTACGTCCTCGACGAACACCTCAGCCCCCTGCCCATCGGCGTGCCCGGCGAGGTGTGGATCGGCGGCATCGGCGTCGCCCGCGGCTACGCGGGCCGCCCCGACCTGACCGCCGAGCGCTTCGTCCCCGACCCCTACGGCCCGGCCGGCACCCGGCTCTACCGCACCGGCGACATCGCCCGGGTCCTGCCCGACGGCAACCTCGACTTCGTCGCCCGCGCCGACCACCAGGTCAAACTCCGCGGCTACCGCATCGAACCCGGCGAGATCGAGGCCGCACTCACCGCCGACCCCGCCGTCGCCGAAGCCGTCGCCCTCGTCCGCGAGGACACCCCCGGAGCCAGGGAACTCGTCGCCTACGTCGTCCCCGCCGAAGGCGCCCGCCCCGACGACCTCACCCCGGCCGCCCTGCGCGCCCGCGCCGGCGACACCCTCCCGTCCTACATGGTGCCCGCCGCCTACCTCACCCTCGACGCCCTGCCGCTGACCGCCAACGGCAAACTCGACCGCCGCGCCCTGCCCGCCCCCGGCCGCGCCGCCACCGCCGTCGGCGCCTACGTCGGGGCCCGCGACGCCACCGAGAGCGCCATCGCCGCGATCTGGGCCACCGTCCTGGGCCGCGACACCGTCGGCGTCCACGACAACTTCTTCGAGCTCGGCGGCGACTCCATCCGCGCCGTCACCCTCGTCGGCGCCCTGCGCGAGGCCGGCTGGGAGACCAGCGTCCGCGACATCTTCGCCCACCGCACCGTGGCCCGCCTGCGCGCCGCACTCGGCGACGCCGGCACCACCGGACCCGGCACCACCGTCGCCCGGTTCGCCCTCATCGGCGACGACGACCGCGCCGCCCTGCCCGCCGACGTCACCGACGCCTACCCCGTCTCGCTCACCCAGGCCGGGATGATCGTCGAGATGCACGGACGCAGCACCGAGAACCGCTACCACAACATCACCTCCTTCCGGATCCGCGACGAACTCCCCTTCGACCCCGACGCCTTCCAGCGCGCCGCCGACCTCATCGTCGAACGCCACGAGGTCATGCGGACCTCCTTCGCCCTCGACGGCTACTCCCGGCCCCTCCAGCTCGTCCACGCCGCCGCCCGGATGCCCTGCGTCTTCCACGACCTGCGCCACCTGCCCGCCACCCAGCGCGAACAGGCCCTCTGGGAGTTCGCCGACCGCGACCGCGAAGAACTCTTCGACCTCACCCGCGCACCGCTCATGCGGATGGCCGTCCACCTCCTGGACGACGAGAGCTGGTGGCTGTCGATCACCGAATGCCACCCCGTCATCGAGGGCTGGAGCTACCACTCCCAGCTGATGGAGATGGTCCGCGCCTACCACGCACTGCGCTCCGGCACCGACCCCGAGCCCGCCCCGCCCCTGCCCGCCGTCCGCTACGCCGACTTCGTCGCGGGCGAACTGCGCTCCCTGGACGACACCGCCGACCGCGACCACTGGCGCCACATCGTCGACACCTACGAACGCTTCAGCGTCCCCACCGGCTGGCAGGGCGACGACGAGGGCGACGAGCGCTACCGCATCGACATCCCGCTCGGCGACACCGAACCGGGCCTGCGCGCCCTGGCCACCGCCGCCGAGGTCCCCTACAAGAGCGTCCTGCACGCCGCCCACAGCAAGGTGCTGTCCCTGCTCACCCGCGCCACACGGTTCCGCGGCGGCATGGTCGCCGACGCCCGCCCCGAGGAGGCCGGCGCCGAACGCGTCTCCGGCATGTACCTCAACTCCGTGCCCTTCCCCTACGAGCGCACCGCCAGGACCTGGGGCGAACTCGCCCAGCAGGTCTTCGCCCACGAGGTCGGACTGTGGCCGCACCGCCGCTACCCGATGCCCGCCATGCGCGTCCCCGGCGGCGAGTCCCACCTCATCGACGTCCTCTTCCACTACCTGGACTTCCACCAGGTCGACACCGAACTCATCGACATCATGGCCAGCCGCGACGACAGCCCCAACGAGTTCCGGCTCGTCGTCGGCACCCCCGTACGCGGCCACCTCTCCCTCGCCTCCCGCACCGGCACCCTCTCCCGGGGCCGCGCCAAGCGCCTCGCCGCCCTCTACACCGCCGTCCTCACCGACATGGCACGCACCGGCGCCGACGGCGACGCCCGCGGCGCCTACCCCGACACCCACGAACGCGCCGCCCTCGCCGCACCCGCCCTGCCGCACTCCGACACCCCCGCCGACGTCCTCGGCGCCATCGAGGCACAGGCCGCCCGCACCCCGGCGGCCCCCGCCCTCTCCCACGGCTCCACCACCCTCTCCTACGCCCGCCTCGACGCCCGCGCCGAGGCCGTCGCCCACCGGCTGCGCGCCCTCGGCGCCGGACCCGAGACCCGCGTCGCCGTACTCCTGGACCGGGGCCCCGACCTGGTGGCCGCACTCCTCGGCGTCTGGAAGACGGGAGCCGCCCAGGTACCCCTGGACCCCTGCACCCCCGACCCCCGCATCGCCGCCGCCGGCATCGCGCTCGCCGTCACCGAACGCCGGCACGCCGCCCGCCTGGGCGACATCCCCCTCCTGGTCACCGAGGACATCGACGACACCCCCGTACCCGCCCGGCCCGCCACCGCCCACGACCCCGACCGCCTCGCCTACGTCCTGCACACCTCCGGCTCCACCGGCACCCCCAAGGGCGTCGAGATCAGCCACCGCTCCCTCGCCCACTACCTGCACTGGGCCGTCGAGCAGTACGCCGCCGCCGGCACCGGCGGCGCACCATGGTTCACCTCCGTCGGCTTCGACCTCGGAATCCCCGCCCTCTACGCCCCCCTGATGACCGGCCAGACCGTACGACTGCTCCCGCAGTCCTACGAACCGGGGGAGTTCGGCGCCGAACTCCTCAAGGGCGCGCCCTACTCCTTCGTCGGACTCACCCCCGGCCACCTGGCACTCCTGGAAACCCAGCTGACCGACACCGAACTCGGCTCCCTGGCCGCGCTCGCCGTCTGCGCGGGCGACGCCTACCCGGCCGACCAGGCCGACCGGGTCACCGCCCGCACCCGGGCCGGCTCCATGGCCCTGGCCGCCGAGTACGGCCCCACCGAGGCCACCGTCGCCGCCACCGCCCTGCGCGTCCTGCCCCGGCACCGCCCCGCACCCCGCCCCGCCCCGGCAGCCTCCGGCGTCCGGACCGGACTCCAGCACGCCGACACCCTGCACGCCCCCGAACGGCCCCGCGACCCGCGCACCCTCGTGGCCCTCGGCTCCCCGCTCCCGGGCGTCACCCTGCGACTCCTGGACGACCTGCTGCGCCCGGTCCCCGACGGCATCGCCGGCGAGGTGTACCTCGGCGGCGACGGACTCGCCCGCGGCTACGCCGGACGCCCCGGCCCGACCGCCGCCGCGTTCCTGCCCGACCCCTACGGACTGCCGGGCGCCCGCCTCTACCGCACCGGGGACCTGGCCCGCCGCCTGCCCGGCGGCGCCCTGGAGTTCCTCGGCCGCGCCGACGACCAGGTCAAGATCCGCGGACACCGCGTCGAACCCGGCGAGGCCGAGGCCGCGCTCGCCGCCGACCCCGCCGTGAGCGAAGCCCTCGTCGCCGCCGTCGACGCCGCCGACGGCGGCAAGCGCCTCGCGGCCTGGGTGGTGCCCGCCGAGGGACACACCGTCCACGTGCCCGCCCTGCGCGAGAGGCTGCGCGCGGTACTGCCCGCCGCCGCCATACCGGCCACCGTCACCGCCCTGCCCGCGCTCCCGCTCGGCGACAACGGCAAACGCGACCGGTTCGCCCTGGTGGCCCGCGCCGCCACCGCCGCCGACACCCCCTACGAGGAACCGCGCAGCGACACCGAACGGCGGCTCGCCGCCGTCTGGGCCGAAGTGCTCGGCCTCGAACAGGTCGGTGTCCACGACGACTTCCGCGACCTCGGCGGCGACTCCCTGCTCGTCCCGCCCCTGCTGCTCGCCGCCCGCAGGGCCGGGCTCCCCCTCGACCTCGCGACCGCACTGCGCCACCACACGGTGGAACACCTCGCCGCCGCACTCGACGCCCGCACGGCCCAGGAAGGCTGACCCCATGCGCCATCTGATCTCCATCGACGACCTCACCGACACGGAGCTGCGGCGGATCGTGGACCGCGGCGCCGAGTTCTCCGCCGGCCCCGCCCGGCGGGCCCTCCCGCTGGACGGCCAGGTGGTCGGCGTCTACTTCGCCAAGACCTCCACCCGCACCCGCACCGCCTTCTCCTCCGGATCGCTGCGCCTGGGCGGCTCCCTCGTCTCCTACGGGCCCGGCGACCTCCAGCTCAACACCGGCGAGACCACCGAGGACACCGGCCGGGTGCTGTCCGGGATGCTCGACGTCCTCGTCGCCCGGACCGCCGGACCCGAGGCCGAACTGCGCGGCTGGGCCCGGCAGGGCACCATGTCCGTGGTCAACGCCATGACCGCCGAGGAACACCCCACCCAGGCACTCACCGACCTCACCACACTGGTGCGCCACTTCGGCCGCGTCGACGGCCTGCGCATCCTGTACACGGGCGAGGGCAACAACACGGCGGCGGCCCTCGCACTCGCCCTCACCCGCTTCCCCGGCGTCCACTTCGAGGTCCGCACCCCGCCGGGCTACGGCCTCGACGGGGCGATCGTGCGCCGGGCCCGCGCCCGAGCAGCCCGCACCGGCGCCACCCTGACGGAACGCCACGACATGGAGGAACTGGCCGGCGGCTACGACGTGATCTACACGACCCGCTGGCAGACCACCGGCACCAGCAAGCCCGACCCCCACTGGCGGACCCTCTTCGCCCCCTTCCAGGTCACCCCCGCCCTGTGGGAGACCAGCCCGGACGCCGTGTTCATGCACGACCTGCCGGCCCACCGGGGCGAGGAGGTCGTGGCCGAGGTACTGGACGGGCCGCACAGCATCGCCTTCGCCCAGGCCACCAACAAGATGCACAGCGCGATGGCGGTCCTGGAGTTCGTCCGCACCGCGAACGGGCCCGGGACACCCGCGACGGCCCCGGCCGCCGGCCGCGAGCTGGTGGCCGCGCGATGAAGCCCGCGACCGGCCCCGCACCCGCCCCGGCCGACCCGGCGGTGGTGCCCTGGCTCCTGGCCGAGCAGCACACCGACACCGGCACCGGCACCGGCACCGGCACCGGCACCGGCACCGGCACCGGCGCCGGTGCCGTGCCCGAGGAGCGGCCCCCCGGGACGGCCGGGCCCGCCCCGGCCGGGAAGGACGCCGCCGCGCCCGTACCGCTGCGGCGCAACCGCGACTACCGCCTGCTGTGGGGCGGCGCCGGCCTCTCGCTGCTCTCCGGGCGCGCCACCGCCGTCGCGTACCCGCTGGCCGTCCTGTGGGCGACCGGGTCGCCCGGCGACGCCGGACTGGTGGGGACCGCGCTGCTGCTGCCGCAGCTCGTGGTGCAGCTGCCCGGCGGCGCGCTCGTCGACCGCTGGGACCGGCGGCGCGTCATGCTGGCGGCCGGGCTCGGCCAGGCGGTGGTGGCCGGCGCGGTCGCCGCGCTCCTGCTGAGCGGGCAGGTACTGCTGTGGGCGCTGCTGGCCGCCGCGTTCGTCGAGGGCACCCTCGGCGTGCTGTTCCAGCTGGCCGAGCGGGCCGCCGTGCCCGCCGTGGTGCCGCCCGAGCAGATCGGCGCCGCGATGACCGGCAACGAGGCCCGTACCCGGGGGGCCGCCATCGCGGGCCAGCCGCTGGGCAGCGGACTGGTCACCCTGGGCTCCGCACTGCCGTTCGTGGCCGCCGCGGCCGGTCAACTGGCCGCCGTCGCCTGCCTGTTCGGGGTACGCGGACGGCTCCAGCGGGACCGCGGCCAGGCGCCCCGCACCGCGCTGGCCGCCGAGGTCCGCGCCGGACTCCTCTGGATGTGGCGCCAGCGCTTCCTGCGGGCCGTGATGGCCGCCGTCGCCGTCTCCAACATCCTCTTCCAGGGCCTCAACCTGGCGGTGATGTCCGGCATCCAGTCGGCGGGCGGCACCGAGTTCCAGGTGGGCGCCGTGCTCTCGCTCAGCGGGGCGGGCGGCCTGGTCGGGGCGCTCAGCGGCGGCCGGTGGACCGAACGCCTCTCGATGCGCGCCCTGGTGATCGGCGGGCTGGCGGTCTGGGCGCTGCTGATGGTGCCCGTCGCCGTGCTCCGCGACCCCTACGCCCTGGGCGCGATCTTCGCGCTGAGCGGCTACGTGGGCGGTGTGTTCAACGTGGCGGGCAGCGTCTACCTCGTGCGGATCGCACCGGACGAGATGCGCGGGCGGGCCAACTCCCTGGCCATGCTGGTCGGCGGCGGCGCGATGGCCGTGGGACCGGTCGCGGCCGGGTTCGCCCTGGAGGGCCTCGGCCCGACCCGCACCGTCCTCGGACTCAGCCTCGCGATGGCCCTGACGGCCCTCGCCGCGCTGGTCTCCCCGGCCCTGCGCCGGGGCCCGTTCGCGGCGGCCGGCTGACCGGCCCGGCCCACGGAAAAGGGAACGGGGGGCACCGCGTCCGCGGTGCCCCCCGTTCCCGTGCGTACCGGGAGCCGTCATCTCCTGGACGGTCCACCCCGCCCGCGCGCCGCCGCCGCGAGCACCACGGCGACGGCCACCACGACCGCGCCGACGAGCCACGCGGCGACGGTGAGCGTGAGCCGGTCGGGCTGGAGCAGCGGCTGTCCCCGCTCCGCCTGCCAGAGCAGCAGCGCGGTGACCCCGGCATGGCCGGCGCCGACGACGGCGACCAGGGCCGTGCGCGTCCCCTCGCCCCGCAGCAGCGGCACCCGTCCCGCGAGCATCCCCAGGCCCAGGGCGACGAGCGGCAGCAGCTGCAGCGCGTGCAGACCCACGAAGTGCGCGACCCGCAGGTCCCCGCCACCGGTCGTCCAGTGGGTCAGCGGCAGACCGGAACCGCCGTCCAGCACCCCGACGCTGTGCGCGCCGACCGTGTCCGGATGCTCCCCGGCGTCCACGGCCCGCTGCTGCGCGGCCGTCGGACTGGTCATCAGATAGCCGATCGACATGCCCGCCAGGGAGACGGACAGCCCGATCGGGACGGCCCAGGCCAGCGGCCGGTCCACCGTGCGCTGCCACAGGAGGAAGACCCCGAGCAGCAGCGTCATGGTCCAGCCGACGTAGGCCGCGCCGCCCATCGCCTTGACCAGCACCTCGTCGAGCACGGACGACACGTTGAAGTGGCTGCGTTCGCCCCGTGCCGCCTGGAACGTGATGATCGACATCTCCGGAACGACGAACAGCACCACGGTGGCGGTGCCGAGCCGGCGCAGGGTGCGCCGCCAGCGTTCCGTCCGGCCGATCATCCACGCCAGGGTGATCGTGTACAGGCCGAAGGAGACCGCGAACTTCAGGGGTTTGAGCCACACCCCCTCACCCAGCACGGTGCGTCCGTCGAGGAACAGGCCGCCGGCGGCCGTCGCCGCGAGCAGTGCCATGGCCCCCGCGCACCAGGCGAGGGGGCCGTGTAATCGGGGGAGACCCCCGTTGTCCTCCGTGTCCTTCCGTCGGACCCGGGTGGTGGTGAGCGTGACCACAGTGACTCCTTCACTGGTGGGGGCAGTGACCGGTACTGGCCGCTTACTTGGCCGGAAAACGATGTAGTGATGCGTACATCCGCTTTCCGGAAGAACGTAATCCGTGGCCATATCGTCCAGGCATCGAGGCGGCTTCGACACCCGCCGAACCCCCACGTGACCAGGCAGTACGCCCCGCCGGCCCGGTATAGGACGCACATAGTCCGGACTGTGAGAGTCGGTGCATCACCGAAGTCCTCCCCAACGCGCCCACCGACGAAGGAGAACCACCGATGCCGCAGAACACCATGGACCGCCGGGGCGTCCTCAGGACCGCCGTCGGCATCGCCGGGGCGGCGGCCGCGGTAACAGTGGCCGGCGCCCCGCCGGCGGCCGCGCACGGCCGGCCCCGCAGCGAGTTCCCCGAGGTACCGGGCATGGTCGGCGACCGCCGCGCCAACGAGTTCTGGTACGAGTACGACGAGCGCTTCTACTTCAACCCGACGCCCGAGTCGTCCGAGGCCGTCGCCGCCATCGTCAAGCCGTTCGGCGGCTTCACCAAGGTCGACACGGCCTGGGCCGAGACCCGCTCCGGCGGCCGCTACCCGCGCAGCTTCCTGGAGCTCGTCCGCCCCAACCGCGACGCCTTCGTCCTGCTCTCCGACGTCCAGCGCGACGTCTACCGCGAGTTCTACGGGGACGACCCGCGCGGCCTGGTCCGCGCCTTCCAGGACTTCGGCCAGGGCGTCCTGTTCGACCCGCGCCGCGCGCCCGGCGAGAAGGTCCACATGATGAACTTCACGCCGCCGGACTTCACCCACGCCTACCACCGCTGGCAGCCCTTCCTGGCCGGCTTCCGCCTGCTGGACATCGACGTCACGTGGTGGACCCACATCAACCGGCTCGCGGGCCTCGCCTGGGAGCTCCAGGCCCTCGCCCAGCCGGCCATCGACGCGAACGACAACAAGCGCCTGCCCCGGCGGACCGTCGACGGCCTCACCCGCAAGTGGCTGCACCGCACCCCCGACCAGCTCGACCAGGCCTTCGACACCTACCCGTACCCGGCCGACATGGGCACGTTCTAGGCCCTGCCTCGGACCTGCCGCCTGCCGTGCGGCGTACGGGGACGACCCCGGCGACGCGCCGCCGCGCGTACCGGGCACCGCACGGCGGGCGGCACTCCGAGGACGGGCCCCAGGAGGCCCCCGCACACCCCGGACCGCGCACCCCACCCCCGCACGACACAGGAGGCACAGCCCACCATGCGAGCCACGACCGGAACTTCCCCCCGCATCGGCGTCTGGATGATCGGCGCACGAGGCTCGGTCGCCACGGCCGCGACCGCCGGCGCCGCCGCGATCGCCGCGGGCAGCGCCTCCAGTGACGGATGCGTCACGGACCTCCCCCCGTTCCGCGACGCATCACTCCCGGCCCTCGCCGACCTCGTGTTCGGCGGGCACGACCTCGTGTCCGTCCCACTCACGGCGAGGGCCGGGCAACTCGCCCGGGCCGGGGTCCTGCCCGCCACCCTCCCCGACGGCGTGCACGACGCCCTGGAGGCCGCGGACCGCGAGATCCGCGACGGCTCCCAGCGGCCCGGCGAACCCCAGGCCCGGGCCGCCGCACGCCTCACGGCCGACATCGTCTCCTTCCGCGAACGGCACGCCCTGGAACAGGTCGTCGTCGTCAACGTCTCCTCCACCGAACCCCTGCCCGACCCCGACCCCGCCTTCCTCGACCTCACCGAACTCGACGAGGTCCTGGCCACCGCCACCGACCTGCTGCCGCCCAGCTCCCTGTACGCGTACGCCGCCTTCCGCGCCGGCTGCGCCTACGTCAACTTCACCCCGTCCGCCGGTGCCTCGCTGCCCGCCCTGGAGCAGCTCGCCCGCGCCTGCGGCGTCCCGCACGCCGGGCGCGACGGCAAGACCGGCGAGACCCTCGTCAAGAGCGCACTCGCCCCGATGTTCACCCAGCGCGCCCTGCGCCTGCGCTCCTGGTCCGGCACCAACCTCCTCGGCGGCGGCGACGGCGCCACCCTCCAGGACCCCGAGGCCGCCCGCAGCAAGACCGAGTCCAAGCAGCGCAGCCTGGAGGAGACCGTCGGCCACCCCGTCCAGGGCCAGGTCCACATCGACAACGTCCCCGAGATGGGGGAGTGGAAGACCGCCTGGGACCACATCTCCTTCGAAGGCTTCCTCGGCGTGCGGATGTCCATGCAGTTCACCTGGCAGGGCTGCGACTCCGCCCTCGCCGCCCCCCTCGTCCTGGACCTCGTACGGCTGGCCGCCCACGGCCGCCGCCGCGGCGAGTCCGGGGCACTGACCGCGCTCGGCTTCTTCTTCAAGGACCCGGCCGGCTCCCGCGAACACAACCTCACCCTCCAGTACGAGACCCTGACCGCCTGGGCCAACGCCCCGGTCCCGGTCACGACGGGCAGCCCGCGATGACCACCACCTGGCGCACCTACGCGGAACTGGTCCGGGCCCCCGCCGCGATCACCGTCCCCGGCGACGTCGTCGCCGGAGCACTCGCCGCCGGCCGCCCCGGCCTCGCCCGCACCACCGGCCTCGCCGCGTCCTCCGTCGCCCTGTACTGGGCCGGCATGGCCCTCAACGACTGGGCGGACCGCGCCCAGGACGCCACCGAACGCCCCGAACGCCCCATCCCCTCCGGCCGCCTCACCCCGCGCGCCGCCCTCGCCACCGCCACCGCCCTCACCGGCGCGGGCCTCGCCCTCGGCGCCCTCGCCGGCGGCCGCCGCACCCTGCTGCGCCGCACCCTGCCGCTGGCCGCCGCCGTCTGGGCCTACGACCTCGGCCTCAAGACGACCCCGCTCGGCCCCGCCGCCATGGCCGCCGCCCGCGCCCTGGACGTCCTGCACGGCACCCGCCCCGGACACGCCACCGCCGCACTCCCGGCCGCCGGCGCCGTCGCCGCGCACACCTTCGCGGTGACCCGCCTCAGCCGCCACGAGGTCGAGGGCGCACCCCCCGGCGAGCCGAAACTCTCCCTGGCGACGACCACCGCGATCACCGCGGCGGGCACCGCCCACCTCCTGGCCACCACCCGCCCCCGCACCACCGCCACCACCACCGCCACCGCCAGGCTGTCCTCGGCGGCGGCCGGCAGCGCCCACCTCGGCGCCCCCGCCGCCTCCTCCGTCGCCGCGCTGCTCACCGCCCGCAAACCGGTCGACGCCCTGGTCACCGCGACCGCCCTCGCCACCTACGCGGGCACCTGCACCCGCGCCCAGGCCTCCGTCGTCCGCGACCCCCGCGCCCCGCGCGTCCGCGCCGCCGTCGGCGCGGGCATCCACGCCCTGCTGCCCCTCCAGGCCGCCCTGGCGGCCCGCGCCGGAGCACCCCTGCTCGCCCTGCCGCTCGTCGCCGCCCTGCCCCTGGCGGGCCGGCTCGCCCGGAAGGTGTCCCCGACATGAGCCACCCACCGGCCCCTGCCGGCCTGCGCTTCGCCTACGGCACCAACGGCTTCGCCGACCACCGCCTGCCCGACGCGCTGCGCGTCCTGGCCGACCTCGGCTACCAGGGCGTCTCCCTCACCCTGGACCACCAGCACCTCGACCCCTACGCCCACGACCTGCCCCGGCGCATCACCGAGACCCGCCGCGCCCTGGAGGCCACCGGCCTCGCCGTCGTCGTCGAGACCGGCGCCCGCTACCTCCTCGACCCCTGGCGCAAACACCGCCCCACCCTGCTCTCCGCCGAACCCGAGGGCCGCGGACTGCGCCTGGGACTGCTGCGCCGCGCCCTCGGCATCGGCGCCGAACTCGGCGCCGGGGCCGTCCACCTCTGGAGCGGCACCCCGGACCCCGGCACCACCCCCGGACAGGCCTGGCAGCGGCTCGTCGACGGCTGCGCCGAGACCCTCGCGCACGCCGACGCCGCCGGGATCGACCTCGCCTTCGAACCCGAGCCCGGCATGCTCGTCGCCGACCTCGCCGGCTACCGCAGACTCCACCACGACCTCGGCCGCCCCGACCGCCTCCGCCTCACCCTGGACATCGGCCACTGCCGGTGCCTGGAACCGCACACCATCACCCACTGCATCGAACTGGCATCCGACCGCCTGGCCCACGTACAGATCGAGGACATGCGCCGCGGCGTCCACGAACACCTGCCGTTCGGCGAGGGCGAGATCGACTTCCCGCCGGTCCTGCGCGCCCTCGCCACCGCCGGCTACCGGGGACTGGTCTCCGTGGAACTGCCCCGCCACAGCCACGCGGCCACCGCGACCGCCCGCCACAGCATCGAATTCCTGCGTACCGCAGCCCTGCCGAAGGAGGCCGAACCGGTATGACAGCACCGACGACCACGGTGGCCCCGGCCACCGTGCACCACACCCTCACCCTGCGCGCCCTCGCCGAGGGGCTCGGCTCCGCCCTCGGCCACGACCACCGCGCCCGCCTCGCCCGGGACCTCGAAGCCGTCACCGAACAGGGACCGGCCGCCCTCGACAGCCGCTTCCCCGCCGCCGGCCGCGTCTACGGCCGGGGCCGCCTCTCCGGCTGGGCCGGCTGGAGCATCGAGGACGGCGTACGCACCCGGCTCCTCACCCGGCTCGACCTCGAAGGACCGGAACTGGCCCACGAGCTCACCGACCGCTACCGCACCGGCGACGCGGCGGAGCGGCGCGGCGTCCTGTGCGCCCTGCCCTTCCTGCCACTGGGACCACACGCCCTCCACCTCACCGACGACGCGCTGCGCACCAACGACAACCGGCTCATCGCCGCGGCCCTCGGCCCCTACGCACACGCCCACCTCGACCAGTACCGCTGGCGCCAGGCCGTCCTCAAATGCCTCTTCACCGGGATCCCGCTGGCCAAGGTGGCCGGACTGCACGAACGCCGGGACGCCGAACTCGCCCGGATGGCCGCCGGCTTCGCCGCCGAACGCCGCGCGGCGGGCCGCACCGTCCCCGCCGACCTGTGGCTGATCGCCACCCACCACAGCTGAGCACCGCCCCCGGCCCGCGAGGGACCGGGCCACACACCCCGACGGAGATCGGCCATGCGCATATTCGACCCGCACATCCACATGACGTCCCGGACCACCGACGACTACCGGGCCATGTACGACGCAGGTGTCCGCGCCCTGGTGGAACCGGCCTTCTGGCTCGGCCAGCCACGCACCCACCCGGCCAGCTTCACCGACTACTTCGACGCACTGATCGGCTGGGAGCCCTACCGCGCCGCCCAGTTCGGCATCCGCCACCACTGCACCATCGGACTCAACCCGAAGGAGGCCAACGACCCGCGCTGCACCCCCGTGCTCGACCTGCTGCCGCGCTACCTCGCCAAGGACTCCGTCGTAGCGGTCGGGGAGATCGGCTACGACACCATGACCGACGCCGAGGAACACGCCTTCGCCGCCCAGCTCGCCCTCGCCGTCGAGTTCGGACTGCCCGCACTGGTCCACACCCCGCACCGCGACAAGGCCGGCGGCACCGCCCGCTCACTGGCCGTCATCCAGGAATCCGGCATCCGGCCCGGACACGTCGTCCTCGACCACCTCAACGAGGTCACCGTCACCGAAGTGGTCGGAACCGGCTGCTGGATGGGGTTCTCCATATACCCGGACACCAAGATGACCCCGCAGCGGATGGTCGGCATCCTCAAAAAGTACGGAACGGAACACATGCTCGTGAACTCGGCGGCGGACTGGGGCCACAGCGACCCCCTGCTCACGAGGATCACCGCACAAGCCATGCTCGAAGCCGGTTTCGACGAGGATGATGTCGACCGCGTCATGTGGCGCAATCCGATCACGTTCTACGGGCAGTCGGGCAGGCTTGACCTGGACGGTTACAACGATGTGCAGGCCGCGGGGCTGTACGCCGGAAACTCGATTGCCCGCGGCGGCAGTTGAGGTCGATACATCATGCGTCTGCACCACCCGGACTCCACCACCATCCACCTCGCCTACTGCACCAACGTGCACCCGGCGGAGACCCTCGACGGCATCACGGCCCAGCTCACCGACCACGCCGGACAAGTACGCCAGCACCTCGGCGCCGACCTCGTCGGCCTCGGCCTCTGGCTCCCCGCCGACGTGGCCCACCACCTCGCCGACCACCCCGACGCCACCGCCGCACTCCGCCGGGCCCTGACCGCCCGGGGCCTGGAGACCGTCACCCTCAACGGCTTCCCCTACCGGGGCTTCCACAGCCCCGTCGTCAAACGCGGCGTCTACTTCCCCGACTGGTCCGAACCCGCCCGCCTCACCTACACCCTCAACCTCGCCAAGGTACTCGCCGGACTGCTCCCCGAGGACGCCGCCCACGGCTCCATATCCACCCTGCCACTGGCCTGGCGCACCCCCTGGACCGGCGTGCAGCGCTCCACCGCCGCCCGGCACCTCGACGACCTGGCCGCCGGACTCAAGCGGATCGAGGCCGAGACCGGCCGCACCATCCGCGTCGGCCTGGAACCCGAACCCGGCTGCGTCGCCGAGACCACCACCCAGGCCGCCCACGCCATCGCCGGCGCCGACCACGACTGGATCGGCCTGTGCCTGGACGCCTGCCACCTCGCCGTCCAGCACGAGGACCCCCGAAGCGCCGTCGCCGCCCTCGTCGCCGAAGGCGTACCCATCGTCAAACTCCAGGCCTCCTCCGCCCTCGTCGCCGACACACCCGCCGCCACCGAGACCCGCGAGGCACTGCGCCCCTTCGCCGAACCCCGCTTCCTGCACCAGGTCCGCGAACAGGGACCCGACAACACCCTCCACGGCTCCGACGACCTCGCCCCCGCCCTCGCCGGCGCCCTGCCCGGCGACGCCCCCTGGCGCATCCACTACCACGTACCCCTGCACGACCAGCCCGAGCCGCCGCTGCGCACCACCAGCGACTCCCTGCAGGAGACCCTGCGGGCGGTACTCGGCGGAGAACGCGCCCTCACCGACCACATCGAGGTCGAGACCTACACCTGGGACGTCCTGCCGGCCGGACTCCGGCCCACCGGAGCGGCCGGCATCGCCGCCGGGATCGCCGCCGAACTGGAATGGACGCACGGCGAACTGATCCGCCTCGGCCTCACCGAGCACGGGGGAGACACACCATGAACACCCACCAGGTCGCGGTCCTGTGCACCGTGGGCCTCACCCCCCGCCTCCTCGGCGAGATGCCGCACGTCGCGGCCATCGGCCAGGAAGGCTTCACCGCCCGCCTCGACACCGTCTTCCCCGCCGTCACCGCCACCGTCCAGGCCACCCTCACCACCGGCCTGCTGCCCCGCGACCACGGCGCCGTCGCCAACGGCTGGTACCACCGCGACCACGGCGAGGTCATGATGTGGCGCCAGCACAACGCCCTGGTCGCCGGCGAGAAGGTCTGGCAGGCCGCCCGGAACCGGAACCCGGACCACACCACCGCCTACCTCTGCTGGTGGTGGGCCATGGGCGCGGACGTCGACACCGTACTGACGCCGCGACCCGTCTACCACTACGACGGCCGCAAATCCCCCGACTGCTACACCAAACCCGCCGGCCTGCGCGACGAACTCACCACCCGCCAGGGCGAGTTCCCCCTCTTCAACTACTGGGGACCGACCGCCTCCATCGCCTCCACCCGATGGATCGCCGGCGCCGCCCGCCACGTCGCCGACACCCGGCGCCCCGACCTCTCGTTCATCTACGTCCCCCACCTCGACTACGACCTCCAGCGCTACGGACCCGACAGCCCCCGGGCGGTACGCGCCGCCCGCGAGGCCGACGCCGCGCTCGCCCCGCTCCTCGGCGACCTCCGCGACCGCGGAACCACCGTCGTCGCCCTCAGCGAATACGGCATCGGCCCCGTCTCCCGGCCCGTCGACATCAACCGCGCACTGCGCCGCGAAGGCCTCCTCTCCGTGTACACCCAACGCGGCATGGAGTACCTGGACCCCTGCACCTCCCGCGCCTTCGCCGTCGCCGACCACCAGGCCGCCCACGTGTACGTCGCCGACCCCGCCGACATCCCGCGCGTCCGCGACGTCCTGAAACACACCGAAGGCGTCGACGAGATCTGGGACCGCACCGAACAGGCCGCCTACGGCATCGACCACCCCAACGCGGGCGAGCTCGTCGCCGTCGCCGAACCCGACGCCTGGTTCACCTACTACTACTGGCTCGACGACACCCGCGCCCCCGACTTCGCACGCGGCGTCGAGATCCACCGCAAGCCGGGCTACGACCCGGCCGAACTCTTCTTCGACCCCGCCGACAAGGCGGTGAAGGCGAAGGCGGCACTCACCCTGCTGCGCAAGAAGGCCGGAATGCGCGCACCACTCACCGTGGTGCCGCTCGACCCGGCCCACGTCAGAGGCAGCCACGGACGGCTGCCCCAGGACCACCGGGACGGACCACTGCTGCTGTGCTCCGACCCCCGGCAAGAACGGGACCGCTACCACGCCACCGAGGTCAAGGACCTGCTCCTGCGCCTCAACGACCTGGCCTGAGACCGGCCGTATCGAAAGGATCGAGAGGAGGCCAGATGACACCTCGGCGGAACACCGCGATCAGCGAGGTGCGCATACCCCGCCCGGCGCTCGACGCGGTCGGCCGGATGCGGGAATCGGGAGAGACCCACGTGTGGTGGTGGCCGCTCGGCGCACGCACCGACCCGGCGGACTACGCCGTCCTGGACGAGGTGGAACGGGGCCGCGCCCAACGCTTCCACGCGGAGGCGGACGCCGCCGCGTTCACCGCGACCAGGGCCGCCGCCCGACGGGCCGTCGCCGGACTGCTCGGAGTGCAACCGGAGGAAGTCGCCTTCGGCCGGCGCATCTGCCCCGGCTGCGGCGACCCGGAACACGGCCCGCCGGCCGTCACCCGGCCACCGGTCCCGCTCGCGGTCAGCCTGTCCCGCACCGCCGGGGCCGGAGCCCTCGCGGTACGGGCGGGCACCTGGGTGGGGGTCGACGTGGAGGCCCTGCGGCCGGTCGAACCCGCGGGCCTGGCCGAGGTGGTCCTCACCGCCTCGGAGGGCGCCCACATCCTCGGCCTGCCCCCGGGCCCGGCCAGGGACGCCGCCTTCCACCGGGCCTGGACCCGCAAGGAGGCGGTGGTCAAGGCCGTCGGCCTCGGCCTGCTGGGCATGCCGCTCAACACCCTGGACGTCGCCCCGGCACAGGACGGCCCAGTCCACGTGGTGCACCGCTACCGCGGTGAGGAAACCCACTGGCAGGTCACCGACATCGGCACCGGCGGCCCATGGGCCGCCGCCGTGGCCCGCCCGAGGACCGGACCCCCGGGCCCGGTCCGCATCCACACCCCGGCATGACACCGGGAACCTCGCGCCGCGGGAACCCCTTCCCGCGGCGCGAGGCCGTACCCGGCCCCAACACCCCGCCACCCGGGCAAATCCCTGGTCAACTGCCCTGAAACGAACCGAAGTAGATCGAATATAGAAGTACGGACCATGCTCGACGCGACGCCATATACGCTCGAAATCCATCCCACGAACCCCGGAACCGCACTACCGAGAGGACAGGTCGCAACATGGTGACCGAGACGAGCCGCCCCTCACTCGACAACGGCTACAACACGGTCAACCGGGGGTACGCCCTTCGCCTGGCCGACGTGACCAAGGTGTACGGCAAGAACGACCGCGGCGTACGTGCCCTGGACGGGGTCTCCGTGGGGATCGAGAGAGGCTCCTTCACCGCGGTGATGGGCCCGTCGGGCTCCGGCAAATCGACGTTCCTGCACTGCGCGGCCGGCCTCGACAAGCCCACCACCGGCCAGTCCTACATCGGCGACACCCAGCTCAACGACATGAACGAGACCCAGCTGACGAAACTGCGCCGCCAGCGCATCGGCTTCGTCTTCCAGGCCTTCAACCTCATCCCGTCCCTGTCGGTCCGCGAGAACGTCGAACTGCCCCTGCGCCTCGCCGGCGAGAGCCTCGACCGCAACTGGCTCGAAGAGATCCTCTCCCGCGTCGGCCTGGCCGGCCGGGCCGCCCACCGCCCCGCCGAACTCTCCGGCGGCCAGCAGCAGCGCGTCGCCATCGCCCGCGCCCTCATCACCCGGCCCGACGTCATCTTCGGCGACGAGCCGACCGGCGCCCTGGACACCGTGACCGCCAAGGAGATCCTCTCCCTGCTGCGCGACTGCGTGAACGAGACCGGCCAGACCGTCGTCATGGTCACCCACGACCCGGTCGCCGCCTCGTACGCCGACACCGTCCTCTTCCTCGCCGACGGCAGGATCGCCGGAAAGATGGACGCCCCGACCGCCGACCGCGTCGCCGAGCGCATGACACACCTGGGAGCGTGGGCCTGATGCTGCGCTACGCACTGCAGACGCTCAAGGCGAGGAAGGGCGGCTTCATCGGAGCCTTCCTCGCCCTGTTCTGCGCCGCCGCCCTCGTCACCGCCTGCGGCATCCTCCTGGAGACCGGCCTGCGCGGCACCATCGCCACCGAGCGCTACGCCGCCGCACCGGTCATCGTCGGCGCCGACCAGAACGTCCACCAGACGACCGTCAAGAAGAAGAAGGGCAAGGTCAAGGAGAAGCACAAGGCGAAGCCGCTGGCCGAACGGGTCTGGCTGCCCGAGGGCACCACCGAGACCCTCGCCGCCTTACCCGGTGTCCGCAAGGCCGTGCCCGAGACGAACTTCCCGGCGTACGCGGTCGGCCCCCAGGGCCGGATCGTGCCCGGCGTCGACGGCAAGCCCTCCTACGGGCACGCCTGGTCCTCCGCCGCACTGACCCCGTTCGAACTGATCGACGGCAAAGCACCCGCAACCACCGACGAGGTCGTCCTCGACCGGGAACTCGCCGGCCGCACCGGCCTCAAGACCGGCAGCAGCCTCGTCGTCCAGTCCACCGGCACCCCCACGACGTACAAGGTCAGCGGCATCGCCGCGGCGAAGGACGGCGACCTGCACCAGCAGACCTCACTGTTCTTCTCCGACGAGACCGCCCGCGACCTCTCCGGACGGGCCGGCCAGGTCGCCGTCGTCGGCCTGCTGCCCAAGCCCGGCGTCTCGGCGGGCCAACTCGCCGACCAGGCGGAGAAGGCCCTCGCCGACGACGGCCGCAAGTACGCCGTCGCCACCGGCGGCGAGCGCGGCCCCGTCGAGTTCCTCGACGCGGGCAAGGCCCGGGTCAAGCTCGTCTCCATGGGCGGCGCCATGGGCGGCACCTCGCTGCTCGTCGCGATCCTCGTCGTCGTCGGCACCTTCGCCCTCTCCATCCAGCAGCGCTACCGCGAACTCGCCCTGCTGCGCGCCATCGCCGCCACCCCCAAGCAGGTCCGCCAGCTGATCGGCCGCGAGGCCCTGATCATCGGCGGCCTCGCGGGCGCCCTCGGCTCGGCCGCGGGCCTGCCCATCGCGTACTGGCTGCACGGCAAGTTCATCGACTTCAAGGCCATCCCGGACACCCTCGAACTCACCTTCAGCTTCGTGCCGTTCACCGCCGCGATCGGCGCGGCCCTGCTCGGGGCGTGGGTCGCGGCCCGCATCTCCGCCCGCCGCACCGCCCGCATCCGCCCGGCGGAGGCCCTGTCCGAGGCCGCCATGGAACAGCGCCACTTCGCGTGGGGCCGCCTCGGCGGCGGCGTCCTCGTCCTGGCCCTCGGCATCGGCGTGGTCGTCCTGCTGGGCTTCCTGCGCACCGAGCCGGCCTCGCAGCCCGTCACGTTCCTGTCCGTCGTGGTCCTCGCCGTCGCGGTCTCGCTGCTGGGCCCGGTCATCGCCCGCATCGCCGTCGCGATCCTCGGGGTCCCGCTGAAGTTCTCACGCGTCGGCGGCCACCTCGCGACCGCCAACGCCCGCGCCAACGCCAAGCGGATGGCCGCCGCCGTCACCCCGCTGGTCCTGCTCATCGGTATGGCCTGCACCGTCCTGTTCGTCCAGACCACCATGGGCGACGCCGCCTCGGCCCAGGCCAAGGCGGGCAACAAGGCCGACTGGGTGGTCGCCTCGAACGGCCCCGGCGTCCCCGCCGGGGCGACCGACGCCCTGCGCGGCGTACCGGGCGTCACCCAGGTCACCGAGATCGTCCGCACCCAGGTCCGCGTCGGCCTCGACAAGTACCCGGCACAGGGCATCTCCGCGCAGGGCCTCACCACCACCTGGGACCCGGACGTCTCCCGCGGCAGCCTCAAGGGCTTCGGGGACGGCAGCATCGCGATGAGTGACGTCTCCGCCGACCACCTCGGCAAGAAGCCCGGCGACACGCTCCAGGTGACGCTCGGCGACTCCACCGTGGTCCGGCTGAAGGTCGCCGCCGTCTACGAACGGGGCCTCGGCTTCGGCGACCTGACCATGTCGCACGACCTGATCGCCCGGCACGTCGACAACCCGCTCGCCTCCTCCGTCCTGGTCAAGACCGCCGGCGACGGCAAGGCGGGCCGCGAACAGCTGACCGGCGCCCTCGAGCGCTTCCCGGGCATCGGCATCCTCGACCGCACCCAGGTCGACGACGTACAGGCCGAGGTCCAGCAGTCCAACGCCGAGGTCAACTACCTCGCCATGGGCCTGATCATCGCGTTCACCGCGATCGCCGTGGTGAACACCCTGGCCATGTCGGTCTCGGACCGCACCCGCGAGTTCGCCCTGCTGCGGCTCGTCGGTACGACCCGCCGCCAGGTGATGTCGATGCTGAGGATCGAGACCGCGCTGATCGTCCTGGTCGCCGCGGTACTCGGCACGGCCATCGCCCTCGCGGTGCTCACCGCCTTCAGCGTCGGCATGACGGGCGCCGCCCAGCCCTCCATCGACCTGCCGATGTTCCTCGGGGTCCTCGGCTTCGCCACGGTGCTCACCGCCCTGGCGACGCTGGTCCCCGGCCGGTTCGCGCTCGGCGGCCGCCCGGCGGACGTCATCAGCGCCCGCCAGTAGCCCCGATCGCCGCACCACCACCCCAAGGGGGTACGGGAGTCCGCTCCCGTACCCCCTTTCCCGTCGTCTTCCCCCCCGCCGCCGCACCGCTGGCCGCACGTGAACGGCCGAGGGGCCGGCCCCCTGTCGCGGGGCCGGCCCCTCGGCCTGTCCGGCGGACCCGGACGTCGTGTGCGCGGCCCGCTCAGCCGAGGACCGCACCGTTGCCCGCCCGGTCCACCCGGCTGCGCCGGTGGTCCAGGTGCGCGTACACCCGGTGCAGCCAGCGGTCCGCACCGTTGTAGGACGGGGTGAACGAGGTACGGCCGTGCACCGCGAGACGGTTGTCGACGACGGCCAGGTCGCCGACGCGCAGCGACAGCGCCGACATCGTCGCCATGAACGCGTCCCGCAGCTCGGCCATGGCCCGGCGGGCCTCGTCGTCCAGCGGATGGGTGGCGGAGAAGTCCACCAGCACATTCGGGTCCTCCGGGGCGCCGTTGAGTACCGCGTGGGCGGGCGTCACGCTGTCCAGGGCGCCGAAGGACGGCGGCGGCTCGGTCAGGAACCGCGGCTCGGACAGTACGGTCCGCGCCCGCTCGGAAAGCAGCGGGAGCGCGCGGCGGATCGAGGACGTGCACAGCTTCGCGTCGCCCGTGGGGTCCTCCCGCACACACAGCAGACCCACGAAATCCGGGCGGTTGTCGTGGAATGCGTTCTCGGTATGGAGTTCGAGGAGAACGGAACCCGCATTGCTCTGCGAGGACTCGCTCCCCGGAACGGGAACGACATTCTGCACGAGCGCACCCGTCTTTTCGTTACGGAATGCTATGACCTCTCCGAGATGCAGCATCGCGGTGGTGATGACGGAGGCGGCGACCGTGGGAAGACGCTCCACCGACCCCTTCACGGCCGGCGTCGGGAGCAGCGGGACCTCCGCCGCCACCGGCAGGTTGCGCAGCAGCAGGACCCCGTCGGGGCCCGCGTCGTGACGGAAGGCGCGCAGCGCCGACAGCAGCCGGTGCGGAAGCCGTACGGAGGCCTCGCGCGCCGCGTCCAGCCAGTGCGGGTCATCGATCCTGCCGTTCGCGGAGCCCTTCGGGGTCAGCTGTTCGGCGACGGCGACGAGCGTGTTCCGCTCGGCCTGCGACAGCTCCACGACGGTGCCGGCCGCCACCGCGGAAAGCGGCAGGGAAAGCGTATGGGTCTCGGACATGTGGACATCCTCGGGTCGCTCGGACTTTACCGGCCCAGTTTCCGAGGAGGTGCTATCGCGGCCCTACGGGGAATTCGGTGCCGGGCGACCGCCCGGGCGCATATAGGCGGCCCGTAGCCGCCGGGCGGACGATCGCACCGTGGCATTCCTGTCCGCCCGGCCGTCCGGGCGGAGGAACCGGAGGCCACGGGAATCACGAGAGCCCGACCGGGCCTCGAAGAAATGAGAATGGGGGCAGTCCATGGCGTTCGTACCCGGAACACCGAAGAACACCGGGACCCGGCAGCCGTCCCGGGCGGCGCCCGGGACGCCGGATCTCGCCGGTGCGGTCCACGTCTGGTGGTGGCGGCCGCCGCACCGGGTCGTCCCCGACGACCTGGCGCTGCTGGGCACCGACGAGTTCCACCGCGCGCTCACCCTGCTGGCCGAGCGGGACGCGGCCGCCTTCGTGCACACGAGGGCCGGGGCGCGCCGCGCGCTGTCCGAACTACTGCTCGTGGCGCCGCACTCCATCGAGCTGGGCCGGCGCCGGTGCCCCGGCTGCGGGGACCTCGGTCACGGCCCGCCGGTGATCGAGCGTCCCGAGGTGCCGTGGGCGGTCAGCATGTCCCGCACCGCGGGGTGCGGCGTCTTCGCGGTCGGCGAGGGCCACGCCCTCGGGGTCGACGTCGAGGCGGTGCGGCCCATGCGCCGGGCCTCGCTGCACGACTCGGTGCTGACCGACAACGAACGCGCCCATCTGGGGTCGTTGCCGCCCGGACCGGTGCGCGACGCCGGATTCCACCGCGTCTGGACGCGCAAGGAGGCCGTCGTGAAGGCGGCCGGGCTGGGACTGGTGGGCACCGAGCTGAACCGGCTGGAGACCTGGCCGGCCCGGCACGGACCGGTCCGCGTCCTGCACACGCACTCGGGCCGGACCACCGTCTGGTCGGTGCAGGACCTGCGGCTCGACGACCGGGTGGTCGCCGCCCTCGCCCGCCCGCCCGGCACCGCCCCGCCCGGCCCCGTTCACATCCACTCCGTACCCGGCCCGCCGGACGAGACCGGCCGGCCCGACACCGAAGGAAGCCGCCCGTCATGACGACGCATCCCCTGGAGACCGCCCCGCTGCCCCCGGCCGCCCGTACCGGCGCCCCGCGCGCCGACCGCCCCGGGGAGCCCGACGACACCGGGCTGACCCGGTACTTCGCCGAGCTCGCCGCCGCCGTCGAGCAGGCGGACCCCGGTCCCGCCGCGCGCGGCGGCTGGGAGGAGCGCGAACGCGTCCGGGTCTCCTCCTGGGTGCGCGCCGTCTACGAACACCCGCTGTCCTCGGCCGTGTTCGGCCGCCCCGACGGCCCGGTCGCCCACGAGGTGCGGGCCGCCCAGGCCGCCGAGCTCGGCTTCCGTATCGACGTCGGCCGGGGGCGCGCCGTGCCGGCCAAGCCCTCCGCCGAGGTGCGGGCCGTCGCCGCGGTCGCCGCCATGTGGGCGGTCACCGCGGCCGCCTTCGGCCCCGCCGCCCGGCCGCCCCGCGAACGCGTCGTCGCCGACGCGTGGACCGTGGTCCGCGAGACCATCGCCCCGGCGCTCGTCCCCGAGATCCCGACGTACTCCTGGACCCGCGGCACGTGGTGACACCGCGGACGGCGCGGACCCACCGGCCACCGCGGTCATCCGACCGCGGTGGCGCTGTCGTGCGCGGCGGGCCGGCGCCGGGCCGGGACGACCGGTCCGGCCTCCGCCGGGTCCAGCGACGCCGCGTACAGGAGCACCAGTTCATGGCACCGGTACAGCGGCAGCCCCTCGGCGTCGAGTCCCGAGAGGTCGAGCAGCGCGGTGTCCACCAGCGACTCCAGCACCCGCTCGGCCTCGTCCTCCGACACCGCGAGGCGTTCGCCGGCGTCCCGGGCCGAGAACGGCTCCGTACCCGCGCCGGACAGTGCCCGCAGCGCCGACGGCCCCCTGGCGGCCATGCGCCGCACCGACGGAAGCAGCGCCTCCCGCACGTCCAGATCACCGAAGGACAGCTCGGCGAGCCGCTCGGCCGGATCGGCGAGCCGGTCGGCGAACCGGCGGGCCGGCCACGACGGCCGCGCCGCGAGCCGGGCGCCCACCACGGCCAGCGCCAACGGCAGCCCCCCGCAGTAGGCGACCAGGTCGTCGGCGGAGTCCGGGTCGCTGTCCAGCCGCTCCGCACCGGCCGCCTCGGCCAGCATCGCCAGGGACGCGTCGTCGTCCAGCGGCGCGAGGGCCACGGTGTCCGCCCCGGCCACCCGGGCCAGCCGGGCCCGGCTGGTGATCAGCACCGCGGCCTGCGGGCCCACGGGCAGCAGCGGTGCCACCTGGAGGTCGCCGACCGCGTCGTCGAGGACGACCAGAAGCCGTTTGCCGGAGGTCCGCGCACGGTAGAGCCGGACCAGCTCGTCGCGGTCGAGGCCGGGCGGGGAGCCGCCGTCGAGACCGGGCTCGCCCAGCGCCCGCAGCAACCGCACCAGCACCTCGCCGACGTCCTTGGGCGTGCCGTCCCGGTCGCACAGCTCGGCGAAGAGCTGACCGTCGGGGAAACGGTCCGCGCTCTTCTCGGCGGCCCGTACGGCGAGCGCGGTCTTGCCCACCCCCGCCATCCCGGTCACCAGCAGGCGCCGGGGCCGGTCCGTCCCGGCCGCCAGCCGCGACGTCAGCAGGGACAGTTCCGCGGACCGGCCGACCAGCCCGCCCTCGGCGGCCGGAAGCATGGTGGGTGCATCGGACCGCCCCCGCGCTGCCCCTGCACCTCGCAACCCCAGCTCCCCGCCCAGCACGGCCTGGTACGTCGCCCCGAGCACCTCGCCCGGATCCACCCCCAGCTGGTCGACGAGCACCTTGCGCCCCTCGTAGTACGTCTGGAGGGCGTCGGCCTGCCGCCCGCACCGGTACAGCGCGGTCATCAGCTGGGCGCGCAGCCGCTCCCGCACCGGATGCTCACCGACCAGGCCCGTCAGCTCGGCCGTCACCTGCTCGTGCATGCCCAGCGCGAGATCCGCCTCGATGCGGTTCTCCAGCGTCAGCATCCGCGCCTCCTCCAGCTGCGGCAGCTCCGCCTCCAGAAGGAACTCGGTCACGTTCGACAGCGCCGGACCGCGCCACCACCCCAGCGCCCCGGTCAGCAGCCGCTGGGCGTCGGCGTGCCGCCGCTCCCGCAGCGCCTCCCGGCCGAGCCGGTCGAGCCGTTCGAACTCGACGACGTCGATCCGGGCGCCGGGCGCCCGCAGCACGTATCCCGGCTGCCGCCGTACGATCTCGACCCCGTCGCCGAGCAGCTTGCGCAGCCGCGACATGTACGTGTAGATCTGCGCGCTCGCCGTGACGGGCGGGTCCCACCCCCACAGCAGCGCGCCGAGTCTGGAGTCCGAGACGACCCGCCCGTGCGCGAGCAGCATCGCGGCGAGGACCGTGTGCACCTTGGAGCCGGACAACGCGATCCGGTCTCCGTCACGCCGGGCCTCCACCGGCCCGAGAATCCGGAAGTCCATGCGGCAAACCCCTTTCAGGTCTGAGCCTCCTGCATGCCGTCCGAAGGTAGGCGGCGCCCTTATCCATGGGTTATCGCCATCGGCCGGATGTCGATACCGGAGGCCGGAACCACCCCGGACGCGGCCGCGGACCGGGCAGGGGCAAGAGGTCGGACCAGGTCACCGCGGCGGCGGCTCGACCCGTGCCAGCCAGGCGGTGAGCAGCACTTCGAGGTGCGCGGCCTCGTCGGGGGCGAGCTCGTCGAGCATCCGGCGCTCGTTGCGCATGTGGTCGGTGAAGGCCCGGTCGAACAGCTCCCGTCCCGCACCGGTGAGCGCGACCACCCGCCCCCGGCCGTCCTCGGCCGACCGGCGCCGGGCGACCAGCCCGTCGCGTTCGAGCCGGTCGAGGCGTTTGGTCATCGCCCCCGTGGTCACCATGGTGAACGCGGCCAGCTCGCCCGGGGCGCGCTCGAAGGGCTCCCCGGCCCTGCGGAGCGCCGCCAGGACGTCGAACTCGCCCTCGTTCAGCCCGTGCCGCCGGTAGACCAGGCACAACTGCTCGGTCAGCAGGGCGGCCAGGCGGTGGAGCCGGCCGATCACCCCCTGCGGGCCCACGTCCACGTCCGGGCGCTCACGCGCCCACTCGGCCTGGATCCGGGCGACGTGGTCCTCGTAGTCGTTCACCGCCCCAGCATAGCTTCCAAGGAAGCTATATTTCTTCCGTGGAAGCCACTGTCCGATGGACCCTCGTGACGGCGATCGCCCCGGTCGCCTGGGGAACGAACTACTTCGTCACCCACGCCTACCTGCCCTCCGGCCACCCGCTCTACGGCGCGGTGCTCCGGTCCCTGCCCGCGGGGATCCTGCTGCTGGCCCTGCGCCGACGGACACCCCACGGGGCGTGGTGGTGGAAGTCGCTGGTGCTCGGCACCCTCAACATGGGGTCCTTCTTCGCCCTGGTCTACCTTGCGGCCCAGCTGCTGCCGACGAGCATCGCCTCCACCGTCATGGCGGCCTCGCCCCTGGTCCTGATGCTGTCCGCCTGGGCGGTGGTCGCCGAACGCCCCCGGGCCCTTCCCCTGCTGGGCGGCGCCACCGGACTGGCGGGCGTGTGCCTGATGCTGCTCACCGGCACCGCGCGCCCGAACACGCTAGGCGTCCTCGCCTCGGCCACGGCGATGGTGCTGTCCTCCCTCGGCTACGTGCTCGCCAAGCGGTGGAACACCGGGACCGGGACCGATGTCATCGCCTCGACGGCGTGGCAGCTCGTCGCCGGGGGACTGGTCGTGCTCCCGCTCGCCGTCGTCGTCGAAGGAGCACCCCCCTCCCTCGACACGGGCGCGGTCCTCGGATTCGCCTACGTCTCCGTCGTCGCGACCGCGGTCGCCTTCGTCGCCTGGTTCGCCGGGCTGCGCCGGCTGCCGGCGGCCGCGGTCGGCCTGGTCGGACTGCTGAACCCGGTCACCGGGGTACTGCTCGGCACCGCCGTCGCCTCGGAGACCCTCACCCCGCAGCAGCTGTGCGGACTGTTCCTCGTCCTGGCCGGGATCGTGCTCGGGCAGCCCGTCGCCGCCACGGCCGCCGCCAGGATCCGGACCCGGGCCGGTGCGGCGCGCCCCGGCACCGCGGCCCGCACCGGCCGGCGGGACGCCGGCTGAGCGGTACGGGCGCGGCACGGGCCGGAAGCTCAGCGCAGGACCGCCGCCCAGGGCTCCGCGGAGAGGTCGGTACCGGTCAGCACCGAGGCGGAGGGCGCCGGCGACAGCGCCGGTGCCGCGGGTCCGGCGTACGCCGGGCACAGGGCGCCCACGACGTAGCGGTTGAGGGCGTCGTCGATCGGGCTCGGCTCGAAGCCGGTGCCGTCCTCATCGATCCGCTGGTACTTCATCAGGTTCCAGCCCGTGGCCACCTGGCGGCTGCCGTCCGCACTGGACAGCGCGAGCGTTCCGGCACCGAACACCGCTCCGTCGTGGCCCCAGAAACGCCCGCAGCCGGGGATGTCGACGGCGTACAGGCCCAGGCCGTAGTCGATGCCGTCCACCGACACCGTGCGCTGCATCTCCGCGAGCGCCGCCGGGCCGATCAGACGGCCGGTCAGCAGGGCGCGGTAGAAGCGGTTCAGGTCGTCGGTGGTGGAGACGACCGCACCCGCTGTGGAGGCCCAGGACATGTCGTAGACGCTGTAGTCGCGGGGCGGGTCGATCAGCCCGTAGAAGCTCTCGTACATCCGGGAGTGCGGGCCCCGGACGGCGGGGCCGTCCGGGTAGGAGGTGTGGCGCAGCCCGGCGCGGTCGATGACGTTCCGGGCGATGTACGACTCCGCGCTCCGGCCGGTGACCTTGGCGAGGAGCAGCCCGGCGACGACGTAGTTGGTGTTGGAGTAGTGGCCGGGCTGCGCCCCGGGGGCTCCGGTGGCCGGGGCCGCGAGCCCCAGCCGGACCAGCTCCTTCGGGGCGATGGAGCGGAAACGCTCCTCGTCGAGGCTGGCCGTCGAGCCCTGCGCCAGGGACGGGAAGGCGCCCAGCACGTAGTCGCCGATGCCGCTGGTGTGGTTCAGCAGCATCCGGACGGTGATCTGGCGGCCGCGCTGCCCGGGTATCAGGCCGGGCAGGTAGTCGCCGACGGGGGCGTCCAGACGGATGCGGCCGCGTTCGACCTGCTGGAGCACGGCGACCGAGGTGAAGGTCTTGCTGATGCTGCCCACCCGGTGCCGCATCCCCGGCTCCACCGGGCGGCCCGTGTCCACGTCGGCGACGCCCGAGGCCCCGTCCCAGCTCCGGGCGCCGTCACGGACGCTGGAGTAGACGCCGTACATGCCCGCCGCGTGGACGGCGTCCAGGGAACCGCCCAGCGCCGCCGGGTCCAGGCCCGCCCCGGGCGGGGACGGCGCCGAGGAGACGGCCGCCGCCCGGGGTCCGGCACCCGCGAGGGCCACGGGCGCGGCGGCGGTCACCAACAGGGCGGCGGCGGCGACGGTCGAGGCTGTCCGGATGATACGCAAAGGGGAGTCCTTTCCTTCGTGCCCGAAATGCATCCCGGCCATCCTGGTCGGCCGTTCCCGTGGCGGCGTCCTTCCCGGGGACGAGCCGGCACCGACTCCCCTGGCACCACGGACGTGAAACCGCCCCGGCAGAAAGGTACTTGGGTATGACGCGGGCCGGAGCGGGGACCGGACGGCGACGGTCGCGGGGCCCGGCGCGGGCCGTGGCGCGACCGGCGTCCTTCGCGGAACCCCTCACCCGGGCCGCAGGGCGAGCGCGGTACGCGCCTCTCCCACGAGGCGCAGCGAGCCGAACACGACGATCAGGCCGCCGGGCCCGGCGATACCGGCGGCCCGGCGCAGCGCCGAGGGGGTGTCCTCGGCGCTCAGGCACGGTCCTCGGCGGCCGGGGGAGAGCAGGCCGTGCAGGGCGGCGGGGGCCGCGGCCTGGTGCGAGTCGGTGCGGGTGAGGACCAGGGGCCAGTCGGCCGGGAGCGGGGCGAGCATGCCGGAGACGTCCTTGTCGTCCATCGCGGCGAAGACCAGCACGGGCGGGCCCGGGTGTCCCTCGGAGCGGGCCCGGTCCAGGATCTCGGGGGCGACGGTCCGGACCCCCTGCGGATTGGTGGCGCCTTCCAGCAGGACGCGGCCCGTCCAGCCGTCCAGCCGGGCGTGGGGGACGAGTTCGAGGCGGCCGGGCCAGCGGGTGGCCGCCAGCCGGGGACGCAGGCGTTCGGTCTCCGGGTCGCGGATGTGGCCGCGTTCGGCCATCGCGTCCACCGCGGCGATGGCGACCGCGAGGTTGTGGTGCTGGTGTGCGCCGGGCAGGGGGCAGGGCAGATCGCGGTGCACCGCGCGGGGAGTCGTGACGTCCACCAGCGTCGCCGGACCGCGGCCGGCGGTACGGGCGGTGTAGCGGATCTCGTGGTCCACGCGCCACACGGACAGCCCCGTCCGTGTCCTGAGGACCTGTTCCGCGCTGGAGGCCGCCTCGGGGGCCAGCCGCCCGAGGACCACGTGGTCGCCGTCGCGCACGGCCTCGATCTTGGCCCGGGCGATCAGGGCCGGGGAGTCGCCGAGCAGCCGGGTGTGGTCGAGTCCGACACCGGTGAGGACCTTGACGTCCAGGCCGAGTTCCGCGGCCGCGGCCCTGCTTCCCCCGATGCTCGCCTCGGCCACCGCCAGGCCGACGCCGGCCCGCCGGAAGTGCACGGCCGCGGTGGTGGTGAAGACGCCCTGGCTCAGGACGGGCAGACCGTGCCGCTCGATCGCGTCCCAGACCTCGGCGAACGCCGCGGTGTACTCGGCCCGTGTGACGGGAACCCCGTCGATCCGGATCCGTTCCCGGGGCTCCTGCAGATGCGGGCTCGGCATGCTGCCGACCCGTGCGCCGGTCGCGGCCACCGCCGACACCGCGAACGCGCAGGTCGACCCCTTGCCGTTCGTACCGACCACCAGCATCCCGCGCAACTCCCGCTCGGGGCGGCCCAGTACCTCCAGCAGCCTGGAGACGTTCGCCTGCCGCACCGGCCGGGGGAGGCCGTGGGGGTTCTCGTGCATCTTCGCGAGGATGTCGGCGCAGCGTTGGTAGTCCACCCGCCAGATCATGCCACCAGGCGTGACGGACGAGAAGCGGGGAGTGATCACTCCGGGGGCGGGTGTCCGGGCCGCCGCCCACCGGCACACCGCCGCGCGGAGACCCGCCGGGGACGGCCCCGGACGTCGGCCAAGAGCCCCGCAGGCCACCGGGGTTGGCCCTGCGCGGCCCCGCGCACCGGGAGGAGGAGCCCGCTGACGCGCCACCGCTGTTCCGTCGCGGGGACGGTGCCGCCCCGCCCGCCGAGGCCCCGGGGCCGCACCCCGCCCCGCACCGGCGCCCTCACCGACGAGCCCACCGGGACCACTCGCCCGCCCGCCGCGCGACGGGCAACCGGCCCCGCCCATGAACCGCGTTGTCAGAGGCCCTCGCTAGTCTCCCCCTCATATCGCAGCTCAGGGACTTCCGTAGTCCCTGGTTCCGGCTGCGCCGGCATCGGATGGACAGGCGGAGGGGCACGGCTGATGGCGTGGCTGGCAGCGGGTGAGGGGTACGAGATCACCCTTGAGGAAGGGCGTGTGGTCGCACGGCGCGCCGGGGGACGGCAGCTGAAGACGGTGCCGAAGGCGCTGCGCGACAGTCCCGAGGCGGACCGGCTGAAGCAGCTGGCCGAATGGCTGGACCGGCACGCGGCCGCGTGCGTGGCCCAGGTGGACGCCTGGATGGTGTCCTCGCTCCCGGTCCCGACCGAACTGATCGCACGGGTGTGGCCGGACGAGGCGTGGCGGGCGGCGCTGCGCGACATGGCCGTCGTCGGCGACGACCCGGACGAGGCCGGCTTCCTGCGGGACGTCACCGGGGACGGGGAGCTCAAGGTCGTCGACCTCGACGGCGAGACCGTGCGGCTGTCCCCGCGCACGGTGACGCTTCCCCACCCCGTCCTCCTGCCGGACCTGGACGACGTACGGGACTTCGCCGCCGACCTCGGCATCACCCAGAAGGTGGAGCAGATCCACCGGGCGACCTGGACCCGGCCGGACGGACCGGACACCGCGCACCCGCGGACGGCGACGGAGATACGGGACTACGCGGGCGGGAAGTTCGCCTCGCGGTTCGGCCTCGCCGCACGCGCCACCAGCCTCGGCTACCGCGTCTCCGGCGGCTACGCCACCTGCAAGGTGCGCGACCGGGGCGGCAGCACGGAGGCATCGGTGTGGATCGGCGAGCCGTACTGGGACGGGGAGTCGGAGACCGGCGCGCTGAGCTGGCACGACGGGGACGGCCGCGCGGTGCGGCTGACCGAGGTCGGACCAGTCGCCTGGTCCGAGGGGATGCGCATGGCCGCTGCGCTGTACGCCGGCCGCACGATCGAGAAGGGTGAGGGCGCATGACCGCGACGGCTGGGAACAACAACGGGGAACTCCTCGCGGCGGGTGCGGTCCTCCCGGCCGGCACACCGGACGCGGGCCCCTCGGCGGTCGAGCTGACCGCACGGACCTACCGCCACCCGGTCCTCGGCGAGGACCGCGTCGTCGTCCGGCTGGCCGCGGCCGAACTGGGCCCCGCCGAGGACCTCGCCGCGAGCTTCCTCGGACTCCAGCCGCACACCGCTCCCACCGTGGTCGGCCTCGGCCGGCGCCGGGAACTCGGCTTCCCCGAATGGGTGCTGGTCCACCACCCCGAGGACGGGCACCACGCCCTGGCCGTCGTACCGGAACTGGACCGACTGGCCCGGCAGGCCAGGACCAAGCCCAAGGCCGCCCTGGACGCCTGCCACGAACTGGCCGGGCGGCTCGCCCAGTCCGTCCCGCACTTCCTGCCCCTCTTCTACGAGCAGGCCGCACGGATCTTCCTCGGCGTCGAGAACAGCACCTACGCCGGCCAGCTCTTCGGCCGCGCCCGCACGGCCGAGGCACAGCACGGACTGACGGTCGACGAGAACCGGCTCGACGCCGTGTTCCTGGAGTTCGCCCTGGCCGGCGCACTGCCGGTGAAGGTCCTGACCGGCTACGCCAAGGACCTGTCGGCCCGGCTCACCCCCACCGAGGCGTACGAGCGGTTCCGCCGGCTGTGCGTCCGCCGCACCGCCGGCGGCCTCGCCCCCTCCGCCCAGGCCGCGACCGAACTCAAGCGCCTCGCCCGCGCCGCGTCCCTCTCCGGCAGCGAGGCGGAACAGGACCACCTCGCCGAACTCCTCCCGCTCCCGGCCACCCTGCGGGCCGCCACCGGCTGGTGGAAGTCGAACCGCGGCGCGCTGGCCGCCCTGGCCCGGCGCGTCCCGTCCGTACGGGGCACACTGCTGTCGATGACCCCGCCCGGGGACGACGGGGAGACGTCCGACCTGTGGCTGGGGATCCTGGCGGAATCCGGGGCCGACGCCGGTCTCACCGACGCCGGCCTGCCGCAGCAGGAGCAGTGCTCCGACGGCGCGGCCGGCTGGCTGGAACGCTTCCACGCCGCCCGGCACCGCGGCTGGGGCCCGCGCCCGACACCCCCCGCCCTGCTCGCACTGGTCGAGCGGGCGGCCGGCCGGCTCCGCACCGACCTGGCCGCCCGCCCCGACGACCAGCGGTTCCTGCGGATCGGCGTCGAGGACGTGGACCTGCTGGACCTCCTGCTCTCCCTGGGGATCCAGGTCGCCGACCCCGAGAGGAAGCACCTCCGCCACCGCGGCGACAACGCCCTGAACCTGTCGGACTGGGCACGCGGCGAGCAACCACGGGACCTGACCGCACTGGCGGCCGACCCGCGCTTCCGGCCCGCCTTCACCCGCGGGGCCGACAGCTACACCAACGCCTCCTCCGGCACCGACGTGATGCGGCGGCTGGCCGCCTCCCCGGGCGGCCGCCCGATGCTCACCGAGTGGATGCGCGAGGTGGCCGCCTCCTCGGTGACGGCCGGGCTGCCCGGACTGCCGCAGGCGATCGAACGCCTCTCGTGGCTGCCCGCCGAGGCACTCGCCCTCGCACCGCGCGAGGTCGCGACCGCGGCCGGGGCCGATCTCGGCGAAGCCGTGGCCCGCACCCTGCGCGGCGGCCTGTGGGAGGAACTGCGCTGGCCGGTGTGGGAAGAGGCCCTGGAACACCTGGCACCCGGACACCACAGCACCGAGGGCCTCACGGTCGCCGAGGCATGGCCGTACCTGATCGTGGCCAACGCCACCCAGGCACGCGTCATCGACGCCGACTCCACCGTTCTCGTCCACGACCTGCGGACACCCGCCACCTCCGTGTGGCGCACGGGCTTCCACTACGTGGACGGCGCGCTGCTGGTGTTCTGGAGCACCTACGGCCGGGGCGAACCGCAGGGCTACTGGCACACCGCACCCGACACGGTGTTCACGCTCCCGGGCCTCGACTCCTGGGCCATGCGCTCGGACCACCTCAGCCTGCAGCTCCCCACCGGCGGCCGGGCCACCGGCGGGGGAGTCCTCCACACCGGCGACACCAAGCTGCCCGCCGAACGCGCGCTGCTGTCCGACGGCACCTCGTACTGGGTGTGGCGGGAAAGGGACGGGGAGGAACCGGGCGGCTGGCTCGAACACGACCCCGTGAGCGGCACGTACGGCCGGCGCTCCCAGCCCGGCTTCCTCGCCGACGCACTGCTGCCGCACACCCCCGGAACCGAACTGGTGGCCCGGTCCTGCCGGCTGCGGCCCGCCCCGGCGGTGGCCGGATCGGCCCAGGGGACGTCCGCGGACGGGCTCCTCGGCTGGCGCGTCGTACGGCTGCCCGACGGCACCCACCACGGCGAGGACACCACCGGACGGACCGTCACCCTCCCCAAGGGCGCCGAGCGGCCGGTCGGCGCCCTCACGTTCCCCGGCGACGACCGGCCACGGGCCCTGACCCGGCAGTGGCGCGAGCTGTCGCTCAACGACCCGGACGGCCTGGTCACGGCGACCGCCCACTGCGAACACCACAACAACCTGTACGGGACCGCCGCCCAGGCCCTGCCGCCCCTGCCGTACCTGCACATGCTGCGCGCCCGCGACCCGCAGGGCTCGGCGGCACTGCGGGTCGCCGACACGGAGTCGGCCGGGGCCCTGCTGAAGGCGGCCGCGCTCGCGGAACGGGCAACGGACCTGCCCGCACTGGTGCGCACCGCACTGCCCCGCCTCTCGGCACCCGAACTGGTCGCCGGTGTGGTGAAGGTGCTGCGCTTCGCGATGCAGCAGCAGAAGACGCTGGACGCCGTGGCCGCACGCCTCGACCCCACCGGCCGGCCCGCGGAGGACCGGACCCAGGGACCGAGCGACCGGACGCTCGCCAAGGCACTGCACGGCATCACCGACGCCGAACGCTCCTACTACAGCTACGGCGCGGACACCGACGTGACCCACCGCTACCTGGAGGCCCTGGCGTCCGTGCGCGCCGACACCGCCGCCACGGTCCCGCCGGGCCGGCTCCACTTCGACCTGCCGTCACTGCCGTACTCGTCACTGCCGTTCGTCCCGCTCCTGGACGAGCCGGCCGCCATCGCCTACCGGGCCGTCGCACCCGGCGGCGACCCGGAACACCGGGCGGCCCTCCTCGACATCCTGGGCCGGGTCGACGCGCTGGGACTGGCCTCGACGGAGGCCTCGGCCACCCACTGGCGCCGGGTCACGGTCCGCCTGACCACCCCCCACCTGCACACACCGGACGGCCAGCGGCGCACCCCCGCCCACCGCAGCGTGCTGCCCCTGGGCGGCGGCGCCGCGCTCGGCTTCACCGAGCACAACACCGAGATCGACGGCGGCCGGGAGTTCGACGCGCTGTTCCACGACCCGGACGGCCGCTTCGAGGTCCCCGGCCCCTACACCGGCAGCGGCGGGACCCGGGTCGGCGACCGGACACGCGGCGCCGACTGGCTGACCCGCTTCCTCGAAGAGGCCCGGACCCGCGAGGCCGCGCCCTTCTCGCCCCGGGCCGCCGACGAGTTCAGCAGCCTCACCGGCGCCTCCCGGGCCCTGGCCCGGATCCTTCTCGCGGGCATGCCCGCCATCGACAGCTGGGAGAACAACTTCCTGCCCGCCGAACTGCGCAGGACACTCGGCCTGAAGGTGGCCGAGGCGGGACACGCCCGCGACGAACTGCGCGCACTGCCGGCCGAGGTACGCCGCGCGCTCCTCGCGGCACTCCTGCCCGGCACCCCGGCACGGCTGTGGAACGAGGGCCCCGACGTGGCGGCGGCCGCCGCCGTGTGGAACGCGAAGGTGGGACGCCGCCGCCAGGTGCCCGACTGGCTGACGGCGGAGGCCGCCCGCGCCACGCGCGGCGGCTGGCCCGTGCACCGGGCCCTCCCGGCCCTGCTGGAACCGGAGTCCTCCCCGGAGCTCTCCACCGACGTGCCGTGGCGCATCGAGGGCGACCGCCCGGTACCGGCGACCCCCGCCGACACACCGTTCACCTCGTCGGTCCTGGCCGGCGCCATGAGCCTGACGGCCTGGCTCGCCCACCGGCTGCCCGCCGGCGACCCGGTCAGGGCGGCACTGCCCAGCGCCCTGACCGCCGTACGGCAACGGCTCGCGGCCCCCGAACTGCTGCTCTCCGTCGGGCACTACAGCAGCCTCGCGGACTTCCGGAAGGTGGCCGGCGCCCCGACCCGGACCGCACCCGACCACGAGCAGTACGGCGCGGTGCTCATGGCCACGCAGGACGGCCAGCCCCAGCCGGCCGTCCGCCCCGCCCTGCTGGACCCCACCGGATCCGACCCCTACCTGGCGGCACTGCGCGGCGCCGACCAGCAGCCGACCCAGACCGAGGCGGCCCTGCGCCGCGCCTACGACCCGGCGTTCGCCCGGCTGCTGGCCGACCCGGGCGCCCCCGCGGCCGGAACGGCGGACGACGAGGGCCTGTGGTGGCCGCAGGACCCGTCCCGCTCGGTGCCCGGACACGTCGCCGAGGTCGCCGGGAAGCACGCACTGACCGCCGACGCGGCGACGCTCTACCTGATGCTGCTCGCCCTGCCCGACCCGACGGACCGCAACACCGCGCGATGGACGGGATGGAAGCCGGCCCGGCTCAAGGCGGCCCGCACCGGACTCGCCGCGACCGACCTGGTGGTGACGGCCGTACGGGCCCGGGCGGGACGCTCCCTGTTCCTGCCGGGCGCCTGGGCGGAGCAGTCGGCCCCCGTCCTGCCCGTCGAGCAGTGGAAACTGCCGATGTACGGGACCGCCACCGGCGGCCGTCCCGCGCTGGGCGCCCTGGTCCCGCTCGAACCGGCCGCGGAACTGTTCACCCGGGCCTGGCGGCGGATCCTCGAAGGCGACCTCCCGCGCTTCGAGGAACTGAAGGTGCGGCGCACCAGGCGCCGCCGCTGAACCACCACGGCCCCTCACCGGGCCGCCCGCCACCAGGACGGCGCGGCGCCCCCGCACCCCGGGCGCGCCGCGCCGCCCCCCGTACGCATCCCGCGAACCACGACGAAGGACCCCGCATGACCGCCACCGAACAGACCGCACCCGCCCGGCAGGGCCGGCCGGCCGAGGAACACCACGCCACCGAACTCGCCTTCCTCGCCGCCCAGGACACCGGCCCCCGCCCGCCCGGCTGGGCACTCACCCCCCGCGCGGTCGTCACGTTCGTCTGCGGCAGCGACGGCGCGGAACTGACCCTGCCCCGGAGCCGGACCGGCCTCCCGCCGAAGCTGGTGATCGCCCCGAAGTTCGTCGGCGAACGCGCCCTGGTCGAACGCTGCGTGGTCACCCTCGCCGGAGAACGCGGACTGCTGCTCACCGGCGAACCCGGCACGGCCAAGTCGATGCTGTCGGAACTCCTCGCGGCCGCCGTCAGCGGCACCAGCGCCCTGACCGTGCAGGGCACCGCGGGCACCACCGAGGACGCGTTCCGCTACGGCTGGAACTACGCCCTGCTCCTCGCCCAGGGCCCCACCCCGCAGGCCCTGGTGGACTCCCCGGTCCTGGCCGCCATGCGGGCCGGACGGGTCGTGCGGGTCGAGGAGATCACCCGCTGCCTGCCCGAGGTCCAGGACGCCCTCGTCTCCATCCTGTCCGACCGGCGGATGAGCGTGCCCGAGCTGACCGCCACCGAGGACGCGGTCGTCCGCGCCGCCCCCGGCTTCACCGTCATCGCCACCGCCAACCTCCGCGACCGGGGCGTCTCGGAGATGTCGGCCGCGCTCAAGCGCCGCTTCAACTTCGAGACCGTCGACCCGATCGCCGACGCCGACGCCGAAGCGGTCCTGATCCGCCGCCAGGCGGTCGCCGCCGTGCAGCGCGCGGGCGCGGCCTTCGCCGTCGACGAAGCCGTCCTCGACGCCCTCGTCACCGTTTTCCGCGACCTGCGCTCCGGCCGCTCCACCGAGGGCTGGGACGTGGAACGGCCCGGCACGGTCATGTCCACCGCCGAGGCCGTCCAGGTCGCGGCGTCCCTCGGGGTCGCGGCCGCCTACCTGCCCGGCGGGGACGTGCTCGACCTGCTGCCGGGACACCTGCTCGGCGTGGTCCGCAAGGACGACCCCGCCGACCACGCACGGCTGCTGGGCTACTGGGACGGCCCGGTGCGCCGCCGGGCGGAGAACGGCTCGGCGATGTGGCGCCGGCTCTGGGACCTGCGCGGGAGCCTGCGTTGACCGCCCCGGACCCGCGCACGGCCGTGGACGCGCTGGCCGCGTCGCGCACCCCGTACCTGCTGGGGGTGCGCCACCACAGCCCGGCCCTGGCCGCGGTGGTGCCCGCCCTGCTCGACGAGGCACGGGCCGACGTGGTCTGCGTCGAGCTGCCGGCCGACTTCCGGCCCTGGCTCGAACACCTCGCGGACCCCGGGACCGTCGCCCCGGTCGCCCTGGCCGGCGCGGGCGAAGGAGGACGGCTCTCGTTCTACCCGTTCGCCGACTTCTCGCCCGAACTCGCCGCCATCCGCTGGGCCGCGGGCAGGGGAGCGGAGGTCGTCTGCTGCGACCTGCCCCTCGCCGACCCGGGCTGGTCGGCGCACGAACCCGGACCGGCCCCCGCACCGGACGGGACCGGGACCGCGCACCCCGGTGCCCCCCTCGACGCCACGGACACGTCCGGTCCCGTTCCCGGTGACGGGGCGGCACGGGCACCGCACTCCTACGCCGAGGCGCTCGCCGCCGCCGGGACCGGCCGGGACGGGGACGACCTGTGGGACCGCGCGGTGGAGGTACTGGCCCCGGGGTGCGCCCCGGACGCGGTGCGCCGCGCCGCACTGGGCGTGGGCTGGGCCCTGCGCGCCGACGCCGCCGTACCCGCCGCCGACCTGGCGCGGGAGGAACGGATGCGGCAGGTGATCGCCGCCGCCTCGGCCCACGGGCGCCGGGTGGCGGCCGTGATCGGCGCCTTCCACGCCCCCGCGCTCCTCACGCCCGCACAGGCCGGCACCGGAGCGGAGGCCGGAGCCGGGAAGAAGACCACCACGGCGCCCGACAACCCGGCGGTGACCTCCCTCGTGCCGTACTCCTTCGACCTGCTCGACTCCCGGTCCGGCTACCCGGCCGGAATCCGCGACCCGCTCTGGCAGCAGGCGGTGCTCACCACCGCCGGCGATCCGGAACGGATCCGGGAAGCCGCCGGCGACGCGGTGACCGCCCTCTGCCGCGAACTGCGCCGCAACGGCCACACCGCGGGGACCGGCGAGGCCGCCGAGACCCTGCGCCTGGCCTGCGACCTGGCCGCCCTGCGCGGCCTGCCCGCACCCGGACGCGGCGAACTCCTGGAAGCCGTCACCACCGTCCTCGGCCAGGGCGAACCCCTCGGCCGGGGCCGGGCCCTGGCCCGCGCGCTGGAGACCGTGTTCGTCGGCACCACCCGCGGCCGGATCACCCCGCACGCGCCCCGGTCCGGCCTCGGCCCCTCGGTCGAGGCCGAACTCGCACAACTGCGCCTGCCCCGCCCCGACGACCCCGCCCCCCGCGACCTGCGCCTGGACCCGCTCCGCTCACCGCTGGACGCCCGCCGCGAAGCGCTCCTCCAACGGCTGCTGGTGATCGGCGCCTCCTACGGCGAACCCCTGGACGTGGCCGGCACCGGCGACGGCACCGCACTCGGCACCCGATGGCGTGCCACCTGGACACCCTCCGTACCCGCACGCCTCGACCTCGCGGGCGTACGCGGAGTGACCGCGGCCCAGGCCGCCGCCGGCACACTCACCGCGACCGCCCGCCACGAGGCCGCCGAAGGCGGACCCACCCCGGCGCAGATCCTCACCGGACTGACCGCCGCCGCCCGCTGCGACCTGCCCGAACTCGTCGACGCACGCCTGCACGAGGCAACCGCCGTACTGCCCCGCGACGCCGACCTGCCCGAACTCCTCCAGGCCCTGGACCTGCTGGAAGGACTGCGACGCGGCCACTACCCCGCCACCCCCCACCACACCCGCACCACGGCCGGCACACTCGCCGAGGAACTCCTCGAAGCCGCGGTCCGCTCCCTGCCCGGCCTCGCCGGAAGCGACAGCGAAGCCGACGCCGCCGCACTGGTCGCCCTCGCGGACCGGGCAGCCACCCGCCACCTGGGCCTGCGCCTGGACCAAGCCCTGGCCGAACTCGCGGACGGGGGCGCACCACTCGTCCAGGGCGCGGCCCTGGCCGTACGCGTCCTGCTCGACCTGGACGACGCGACCGGACTGGGCGGACGCACGGCCGGCTGGATCGACGGAGCCACGGCCCCCGACACCCGCCGGGCCCTGACGAAACGCCTCACCGGACTGCTCACCGCCGCCGGACCGCTGCTCCAGGCGTCACCGGACGCCCTGACCCCCCTCATGGACCGGATCGACACCCTGACCGACCAGGACTTCCTCGACCGGCTCCCGGCCCTGCGCGGCGGCTTCGACACACTGCCCCCGGCCGCCCGCGACAGACTGCTCACCACCGTGACGGACCGGCTCGGCGACCGGCTCGACCTGTCGCTCGACGCCCCGCCCGAACTGCTCGCCCTGTGGGCGGCGGCCGACGCCGCCGGCTCGGCGGCCCTCCAAGCCCTCGGCCTGCCCCACCCGGACACGAACACGCACCCCGGCCCCGAACCGGACCCGGACCCGGCCGGAACACCCCGCCCCGCCCCGGACACCGCCACGAACGGCCCCGACCGGCGCCTGGGCCGCACCGACCGCTGGCGCCTGCTCCTGGGCCGCCACAAGGAACGGCTCACCGGCGACGCCCGCCGCTACGCCCACGCCCTGGACGAGCTCTACGGCCGCGGCCGCGGCGAAGGCGCACACGACCCCGGCACCACCGCCCCGGGCCAGGGCGGCGGCCAGGACCCCTCCTTCCCCACCGCCCGGGAGTGGGCACGGGAACTGGAGGCCCTCTTCGGCACCGACGTACGCGAGGAGGTCCTCGCCGAGGCCGCCGACACGGGACGCACCGACGTCCTCGCCCAGCTCGACCCGGCAGCGGTACGCCCGTCCGTCGAACTCCTCGGCTCGGTGCTGTTCCTGGCCGGAGGCATGCCCGAGGCCCAACTCGCCCGGCTGCGACCCCTGGTGAAGCGGCTCGTCGACGAACTGTCCCGGCAGCTGGCCACCCGCCTGCGCCCGGCGCTCACCGGCCTGGCCACCCCCCGCCCGACCCGCCGCCCCGGCGGACGCCTCGACCTCGCCCGCACCCTGCGCGCCAACCTCGCCCACACCCGGCGGACACCGGACGGCCGGCTCGTCGTCGTACCGGAGCGCCCGCTGTTCAGCACCCGGGCGAGCAAGGAGGCGGACTGGCGCCTGGTCCTCGTCGTCGACGTCTCCGGCTCGATGGAGGCATCGGTGATCTGGTCGGCGCTGACCGCCGCCGTCCTCGGCGGGGTCCCCACCCTGTCCACGCACTTCCTGGCCTTCTCCACCCAGGTCATCGACCTGACCGACCGGGTCGAGGACCCGCTGTCCCTGCTCCTGGAGGTCCGGGTCGGCGGCGGCACGCACATCGCCGCCGGCCTCGCGCACGCGCGCTCGCTGATCACCGTGCCCAGCCGCACCCTCGTCGTCGTGGTCAGCGACTTCGAGGAGGGCGCACCGCTCGGCCACCTGCTGGGCGAGGTCCGCGCCCTGGCCTCCAGCGGCGCCCACCTGCTGGGCTGCGCGGCACTCGACGACACCGGCACCCCCCGCTACTCGGTGCCCGTGGCACGCCGGCTCGTCGCGGCCGGAATGCCGGTGGCCGCCCTCAGCCCGCTCGAACTCGCCCGCTGGGTGGGCGACCGCCTCCGTGGAGAACCCCGTTGAGCACCCGCACCCTGCCCCCCGTCGCCCCCGACGTCCTCGCCGACGCCGTGGAGCAGCTCAGCCCGCGCCTGCGCAGGAAACTCGACGCGGCGATCACGGACTGCGCCGCCCGGGCCTCGGCCACGGCCGACGGGGCGGTCGAGGTCCCCTTCGGCGAGGACGCCGCGGTCACCCTGCGCCCCGGCCCGTCCGGCACCGTCACGGAACCCGGACAGGCCGTGTGCACCTGCCTGCTGGCCCCGCGCTGCCTGCACCGGGCCGCGGTCCTGGGCGCCGCCCCCCTCGCCGACGGCGACGACGGTACGGACCCCACGCCCCCCGGCACCTGCACGGAACCGGACCCGGACCCGGAGGAGGCCGCGCCCGCCACCGCCCCGCCCGCCCCCGCCCCGGCACAGGTCCGCGCCGCCACGGCGCTGTGGGACGCCGCCGCCGAGGCCCTGTCCGCCGGCGTCACCGCGGGCGGCGCCGTGGTGCAGGCCGAGCTGCTCCGCGCCGCCCACACCGCCCGGCTGGCCGGGCTGCCCCGGGCCGAAGCGGCCGCACTCACCGTCGTACGGGGCCTGAGAGCCGCCCGGGACCGGAGCGGGGAACAGCGCCTCGCCGACCTCACCGGAGCCTTCCGCGAGCTGCTGGCGGGCGCCGCCCTGCTCGCCGCCGGGACCGCCGGAACGGACGCGGCGCGCCCCGCCCGCCGGGTCTACGAACAGGGCGGCACCCTGCGGGTGCACGGCCTGTGCCGGGAGCCGGTGCTGTCCGCGACGGGATACGGCGGGGTGACCACGCACCTGGTCGGCCCGGACGGCGCCCACTACACGGTGTCCGACGTGCGCCCCGGCGGCCTCGCCCGCGCGAAGGGCGCGGGATCCGCGTCCGTGGCACTGGGCGGCGCCGTCCTCGACCACGCCGGGCTGGCCCGCGGCGGCCTGCGGATCGTCGGCGCGACCGTCTCCGCGGACGGGCGGCTCGGCGCGGGACGGAAGGTCGGGGCGACACCGCTGCGCGGGGTGGACTGGTCCGAGGAACCGGCCGCCGCCCTCTTCGCCCGCCCGGTGCGCGAGGCGATGGCCGCCGTCCTCGCCGACCGCGCCCCCGGCGGCCCGGCACCGGAGCTGCTGGGCTGCGACACGGAGGTGATCGGCGCGGCCGACGGCTTCGTCGTCGTCCGTGTCACCGGCGGGGGACCGCTGCTGAGGCTGCGCCCCGCCCACCCCCACCCGGAACTGCCGCACGCCGCCAACCTGCGACGGATCGCCGAACACCCCGGGCTCGCCCTGCGCGTGCTCGGCCGCCCCGACCTGGACCGGGCGGCGACGCTCCTGCCGCTGGCGGTCGGGCCGGTGCCGGGGGAGTCCGCCACCCTGCGCCTGCCGGAGGCGTGGAAGGGCCGTGCCGACCTGGGCTACGACCGGCTCCAGGGCGAGCACTTCCCCACCCGGCCGGCGGGAGGGGCGGCCGGCGGGCCGGTCACCGCGGGCCCCGACCCGCTGGCCCTGGCACCGCTGTGGCGGGTCCGGCGCCTGCTGGAGACGGGTGTCGCGGGCGGCCGGCGCGCCGTGGCCGAGGCGGGCCGGGGGCCGGACGCCGCCTCCCTCCCCGCCCGCCTGACCCGGGCGGGGCTCGGCCGGGCGGCCCGGCTCGCGCAGGAACTGACGGCGGAGGCGGGCCGCCGCCCCCGCGACCCCTTCGGCCGCCTAGCCGACCCCTCCGCCGACGCCTACGCCCGGGCCTGGCTCGCCTCGGCCGTGCATCTGGCCGCCGCGGAACGCTCGCTGCTGGCCGCGTCCTGGTCGCACCCCGAGGCCTGAGCCCGGCCGCCCCAACGGGCCACCGCCGGGCGGACGTTGGAGAAGCCGCGGAACGGTCCGGCCGCTGCGGAACGGGCCGGCCGGCGGGGCCGTCCGCGCGCCCGCGCGGGGCGGGCGGCCGCCGCCCCGCCTGTGACAGAACGAGGACGCGGCGGGGGGCCGCCCGTGACCCGGTGGGGAATACAAATACTTCAGACCGCACGCACCGCACCGTTCCGGGGGAACACCGTGAAGTACACCCGCGTCACCGCTCTCGCCGCCCTCGCCGTCGCCGCCGCCTTCTCGCTCACCGCCTGCGACGGCGACGACCCCGCGGCGGACCCGTCCGCCCAGGGCCCCGCCGCCTCGTCCCCGTCGTCCGCCGCCTCGCCCTCGTCCCCGGACGGGAGCGCGGGGACGGAGGGCGGCTCGGGCTCCGGCGGCGCGGAGCAGGGCTCCGGCGAGGGAAGCGGGAGCGGGGCCGGCGCCGCGGCGGGCACCGGCGGCAAGGTCGCGTTCTGCAGGACGAAGGACCTGGCCATCGACGCCGTGGACGCCGCACCCGGCAAGGACTCCGGCCGGATCGACATCACCATGGTCAACCGGGGTTCGACCGCCTGCTCGGCGACGGGCTTCGCGGGCGTCGACATCAAGGACGCCGACAACACCTCGAACCCCGTCCCGCGCGGCCACGCCCAGCCGCGCGTCACCGTCCTGAAGCCCGGTGACGCCGCCGTCTTCGACCTCGCCTACGACATCGACAACAGCGGCGGCAGCCTCGCGCACCCGACCAACCTCCTGGTGACGCCCCCGAACGAGACCCACACCGTGACCCTGCCGTGGCCCGAGGGCGCGGGGGACGTCAAGGGCGCCTACACCGACGTCGAGGTCTACCCCACGCACACGGTCTGACAGCGGCGACGGGCCAAACACGCCCGGCCGGAGCCCGGGCCCCGGCCGGACGCGCGGGCACCGTCAGACGCTCCAGATCTCCTTCACCGTCGCCACCTCGCCCTTGGCGTCCAGAGTGATCTCGTAGATGTTGCCGAAGCAGCCGAAGGGCGCCTTCACCTTGGGGTAGTCGTCGGGCGCCCCGATCTCCTGGGCGAGGCAGCGGTCGATGTGCAGCGCCAGCTGGTCGTGGTCGACCTGCTTCCACTGGCCGGGGCCGTCGGCCAGGGCCAGCTGCGCCCCGACGTTCTCGGGCAGGACGTAGTGCGTGGTCGGGGCGTCCTTGCCGGCGCCGTAGATCCAGTCGTTCGGTGTGCAGTGCGGCTCGGCCTTCGCGGCCTCGAAGCCGCCGGCGTCACGCATCAGCGTGACCTTCAGCCGTGTGTGCCCCGCGGGCAGGACCGGCGGCTTGCCGCAGTCCCCGTCCTCCGCGCCTCCGGCGGCCGGGGAGGCGGCGCTGTCGCCTCCGGCCGTGCCCACGGCGTCGGATTCGTCCGGGCCGCAGGCGGTGACGGCGCCCAGAGCGGCGAGCAGTGCGATCGCGCCGAGAAAACGGCGGGTTGACGTCATTCCTTCATTCCCCCGAATGAGATGGCTCAGTGACGTGATCATGATTGATCGACGGGGCTTTCTACCCCACGGAGCCGTTGGGGAGCCAATCGGCGGGGCCAGGGGCTGCGCCCGGCGCGGCCGTACCGCCGGGGCCGGTCACTCGCCCGCGGCGCCCCGCGCGGTGGCCAGCCAGGCACGGTAGCGGCGCAGGGCCCGCCGCTGCTTCCACTGCTCGGAGGCCAGGGTGAGGGCCGGGTGGACACCGGGCCGGGGGCCGGCGCCCCTGGCGAGGCGGCGCATCTGGTGGCGGACCCGGGCCATGCCGGCCGCCGAGGCGAGCGTCTTGTCGGACCAGGTCACCGGTGCCATCCGCCGGTCGGCCTCGCGGCCGTCCTTCCACCGGTCGGGCAGGTCCGGGGTGACGGCGAGGGCGGTGCCCATGCCGATGACCGCCACGCCGCTGTCGAGGACCCGCTGTGCCGTGGCGCGCCGGGTGATGCCGCCGGTGAGCATCAGCGGCAGCGGGCTCGTTCCGACCAGGTCCCGGGCCAGGTCGAGGAAGTAGGCCTCCCGGGCCCGGGTCCGGTCGTCGGCGGAGCCGCCGGTCATCGCCGGGCTCTCGTAGCTGCCGCCGGACAGTTCGACCAGGTCGGTGCCGAGCGGTGCGAGCATCCCGATGACCTGCCGGGCGTCGTCGGCGTCGAAGCCGCCGCGCTGGAAGTCGGCGGAGTTGAGCTTGACCGCGACGGCGAAGGACGGGGAGACGGCGGCGCGTACGGCCCGGACGGTGTCCAGCAGCATCCGGGCCCGGTTCTCCAGCGGCCCGCCCCACCGGTCGGTGCGCGTGTTGACCAGCGGGGAGAGGAACTGGGAGAGCAGATAGCCGTGGGCGGCGTGGATCTCCACCCCGTCGAACCCCGCCTCCTCGGCGCGGCGGGCCGTGACGGCGAACCGGTCCACGGTCCGGTCGATCTGCCGCGCGGTCATGGCGGTGGGCCGCCCGAACCGGCCGCTGTGCCTGCCCAGGGAGACACCGGCGTCGGACGGCCCCCACACCACGCCGGGCATGCCGGATTCCACCTGGCGGCCGGGGTGGTTGATCTGCATCCAGACCGCCCCGCCGCCCGACCTGCCGGCCGCGGCCCAGTCGGCGAACGGTCCGAGCGGTGCGTGCTCGTCGAGCACGACGCCGCCGGGACCGGTCAGCGCCTCGGCGTGGACCATGACGTTGCCGGTGATCAGGAGCCCGGCACCGCCCGCGGCCCAGCGCCGGTAGAGCGTCAGCAGCCGCCGGCCGGGAAGCTGCCCCTCCCCGGCCATGTTCTCCTCCATGGCCGCCTTCGCGATCCGGTTCCCCAGTACCTGCCCGGAGCCCAGCCGCAGGGGCGAGAACAGCTCGCTGGTCATGGTCGTCTCCCTCTTCCGTGCCGCCTGCCTACAATGTGTGCACCACTTACATTACGGTGCGGTGTGAGCACCGCAAACATTGGAGGGTGTGAGCTGTGCCGCAGAGCAACGGGTACCACCACGGCGATCTGCGCGCGGCCTGCCTGCGTGCCGCGCGGGAACTGCTGGAGGAGGACGGCGGCGCCGGGCTGTCCCTGCGCGCCGTCGCCCGCCGCGCCGGGGTGTCGGCCACCGCCCCCTACCGCCACTTCGCCGACCGCGACGCGCTCGTCTCCGGGGTCGCCGCCCAGGGATACCGCGAACTCGCCGGGAAACTGGCCGGAGCCCGTCCGTCCCCCCCGGCGCCGGACGACCTGGCCGCGCTCGCCGTCGTCTACGTACGGTTCGCGCTCGAACACCCCGCACTGTTCCGGGCGATGTTCGCCGAACCCTGCGACCCCGCCGACGAGGAACGCGCCGCCGCGGCCGCCGTCCTCTCGGAGTACGTCCAGGACGTCGTCCGCACCGCGTTCCCCGGGACCGGCGACCCGGCGGCACGGGCGACCGCCGTCTGGGCCCTCGTCCACGGGCTGGCGTTCCTGCACCTCGACGGCAAACTCGACAGCTCCACCCCGCAGGCGGTCGACGACCAGGTCCGCGCCGCCGTGCGCGCCCTGCTCGCCCCGCCCCCGGCGGCGCCGCGCACCACGACCGCACCCGCCCCCGGGACGACCGCCTGACAACCGTGTCGCCCGGCACGCGCAACAGGGCCGAAACCCCCTTCCCGGACAGGCCGCCCACCCCGACAATGGCCTCAACCATCTTGCCCCCGGGGGGACTTGTGCCGGACCGTGCTTCCACTCCCGTTCCGCCCGCCATGCGCGGAGCCGCACAGGAACTCCAACTCGGCCCCCGCCAGGGGCTGGCGTGGACCGACCCCAGACGCTTCCCGTGGATCGTGGTGCTGTTCCCGGCAGTGATCGGACTGCCGCTCCTGTGGATGGGGATCTCCGCCGCGGCGGAGGCCCAACGCAGCCACGGCGCCTGGTACTACGGGCTGCCGCTGCTCGTACTGGGGGCCGGCATCGTCTCCGTGGCCGGCTACTACCTCTTCCTCGCACTCACGAGACGACAGCCACAGGTCTGGGTGGGCCACTACCGCAACGGCATCGTCCGCCAGGTCGCCGGGAACGAGCCGGAGGCGTACACCTGGGACGAGATCGGCGGCATCCGGTGGCACAGCACCAGAGTGACGAACGGGATCACCAGCGCCACCACGCACGAACTCCGGGTACGCCCCCGCAAGGGCGCCGAGATCGTGGTGACCGACGGCTACGCGGGAGTCGTCCGGTTCGCCGAGGAAGTGGACAGGGCGTTCACCCGCGTACGGCTGCCGCAGGACGGCGCCCGGCTGAGGGCGGGCGAACGGGTCGACTTCTTCGGGTTCCACCTCGACCCCGCAGGCGTCGGACACCTCGACCACCTGCTCGCCTGGCGCGAGATCGAGCGGATCGCGGTGGAGCGCGGCTGGTTGGAGATCCACCGGCACGGCGACAGGAAGCCGTGGGCCAGGTTCCCCGCGGAGGCGGTGGAGAACCTCTCGGTCCTCCTGGCCCTCACCGAGAGGATGTGCCGGGAGGCGGCCGGGAGGCGGCCGGAACCGGGCGACCCGGTCTGACCCGGCGCCCCTCCCGCCACACACCCACGCCCCGCCGCCCCGACCGCACTGCCCACCGGCTTCACCTGCGTACCGGCCGCACCGATGCTCGCCGCGCGGCGGCCCCAGCGCCGCCGCCCCGGACCGCACCCGCGGACACCGCCCGGACCACCCCGGCCGCCACCGGCGCGGCACCGACACCCCGCCGGCCCCGACGGCGACACACCCCGGGACCCCGGGGCGTGCCCTGCACCGGAACCCTGACCCCGACGGGCAGCACCCCGACCCGAACCCCGCAGGACGACCGGCGGCACCCGACAAAGAACCCCGCACCGACGCTACGTCGTACGCGCGACGTACGCCCGCACCCGGCCTGCTGCCCCTGACGTACCACCGGTTCGTGCCCCGCAACGACGCGCACGGACAAGCCCCGCTGAAAGGCTCGACCGGTACGGCCCGGACACCCCCGGGCCGGCCGTGTCCGTCATCGTCAGGAGAAGCACATGACCACCCCCGGCACCGCCCTACGGCGCGCCTCGGCTGTGGGACTCGCCCTCGCCGCCGGCCTCACCACCGCCCTGGCCGCCGCGCCCGCCGCCCCCGCCGCCACGCACAAGCCCGCCGACGCGGCGCCCACGGCCGGACTCGGCCGCTACTACCAGCAGCGCCCCCACTGGCAGGGCTGCGCCCGGGGAACGGACGACGAGACGGGCCGCGCCCTCGACGCCGCGGGCGCACGCTGCGCGGACGTGACCGTACCGCTCGACTACAGCAAGCCCCGGGGCCGGACCATCACCGTCGCCGTGTCCCGCCTGAAGGCCACCGACACCCGCAACCGGATCGGCTCCCTCCTGATCAACCCCGGCGGCCCGGGCGGCCCCGGCCTCGGCATCGGACTCCTCGTGCGCCCCACGATGAAGGAGACCGGCGCCCGCTACGACCTCATCGGCATGGACCCCCGCTTCACCGGCCGCAGCACCCCCCTGGACTGCGGCCTGAGCTCCGGACCCGGCCTGCTGTCGGCCGGCCCCGACCGGGCCGGCTTCGACCGCCAGACCGCCCGCGCCAAGGACGTCGCACAGCGGTGCCGCACCACCAACGGCCCCCTCCTGCCCCACGTCACCACACGCAACACCGCCCGCGACATCGACGTCGTCCGCAGCGTCCTCGGCGAGCGGAAGATCTCCTACCTGGGCTTCTCCTACGGCACCTACCTGGGCACGGCCTACACCCAGATGTTCCCCAAGCGCTACGACCGGGTCGTCCTCGACAGCGCCCTGGACCCCGACCGCTACAACCCCCGCCTCCTCAAGGGGGCCGACGCCGAGAACGAGAAGGCGTACGACGACTGGGCCCGATGGACGGCCGCCCGCGACAGCACCTACGGCCTCGGCCGCACCCGCGCACAGGTACGGGCCACCCTCGACGACGTGATCGCCGCCTCCGCCCGCGAACCGCTGACCGTCGGCACCGCCCCCGACGTCTTCCGCCTCGACAACAGCCAGGTCCCCGCCCTGCTCTTCACCGAACTCGCCGACGAGACCGAACCGGCACGCGCCTCCCTGGCCGAACACATGGCCCTGCTCGCCCGGGCCGCCGAAGGCCGCCCCACCACCCTGCCGCCCGCCTTCGCCGCCCTGATGCGCAGCGTGTTCACCCCCGCCGGTTCCCCCGTCGCCAGCGCCCAGACCGCGATCCTCTGCGGCGACGTCGCCGCCCCGCGCGACCCCGAGACGTACTGGCGCGACATCGAGAACGGCCGCACCGCCCACCCGCTGTTCGCCCCGCTGACCGAGAGCATCACCCCGTGCGCCTTCTGGGACCGCCCCCGCGAGGCACCCGTCCGCGTCACCCACGACACCCCGGCCCTGATCGTCGCCTCCACCGGTGACCCCCGCGTCCCCTACACCAACAGCGCCACCCTGCACGACCGCCTGCCCAGCTCCCGCCTCCTCACCCTCGACGGCGCCAACCAGCACGTCAACTACGCCGCCTACGGCAACACCTGCATCGACTCCACCGTCAACTCCTACCTCGCCACCGGCCGCCTCCCCGCCCGCGACCGCACCTGCGCCAAGTAACCCGGCCCCACCCGCAGCACACACGCACCCCGGACCGGACCCACCCGGCCCGGGGCGCCGCGACGGACATCCCGGCCCCGGACACCACCCCCGCCACCCCGTGCGGTACGAAGTCCGGTGTGAACGATCAGACCCCGCCCACGACCGTCCGCGTCTTCATCGCACTCGCCCCACCCGACCACGCGAAGGAAGAACTGGCCCAGGAACTGCGCCCCGCCCACGCCACACACCCCCGCATGCGATGGAACCGCATCGAGGACTGGCACATCACCCTGGCATTCCTCGGAGAACTCCCCGCCGCGACGGTCCCCTTGCTGCGCCCGCCCCTCGCCGCCCTCGCGGCGGACCACGAACCGCTGCGCCTGGCACTGAACGGCAGCGGCACCTTCGACGACCGGGTGCTCTGGAGCGGAATCACCGGAGACCTGGACGGGCTGCACCTCCTCGCCGCCGACGTGCGCACCGCCGTCAGGAACCACGGCATCGACTTCGAGGAACGGCCCCTGCGCCCCCACCTCACGCTCGCCCGCGCCCGCCGGGGAGACCCGTCCTCGGTGGGGGAGATCGCCGGGAGACTCGCCGGGTTCACCGGCCGCCCCTGGCACACCGAACGCCTGCACCTGGTCGGGAGCAACGCCGGCCGCAGCCGGGGCCCGATCCACTACCGCGACATCGAGGCATGGCCGCTCGGCGACGAACAGCCCGCCAGAACCTGAGCAGCCGATACCGTGGTGGTCCGCCACGGCTTCCCCCACCACCACGCCCGCCCCGGGGACCCCGGCAGGCACCCGCGCCCCCGGACCACCGGCCCGGAACCGACCGCGACGAAGGAGCGGCACCATGGCACACGAGCGGACACGGCCACCGGACCACACCGCGGTGCGGACCGCCCTGTGGCGGGCACTGCACCTCGAGGCCGACCCGCCCCCGCACGTGATCGAGGACGGGATCGGCCTGCGCCTGGTCGCCCCCGGCGACGACTGGCGCACCCGCCCCGACATGGACCCGCAGGCCACCAGCGGATTCCGGGCGGCCGTCGTCGCCCGCGCCCGGTTCATCGAGGACCTGATCACCGAACAGGCCGACCGGGGCACGACCCAGTACGTCATCCTGGGCGCCGGACTGGACACCTTCGCCCAGCGCAACCCGGAACTCGCCTCCCGCCTGCAGATCTTCGAGGTCGACCAGCCCGACACCCAGGCATGGAAACGCCGCCGCCTCACCGAACTCGGCTACCGCATCCCCGACCGGCTCCACCTCGTACCGGTCGACTTCGAGGCGAACGAGGACTGGCTCGAAGAACTGACCCGGGCCGGATTCGACACCGGCCGCCCGGCAGTCGTCGTCTCCACCGGCGTCACCATGTACCTCACCAGGGAAACCAACGCGGCCACCCTGCGCGAGATCGCCGGCCTCGCACCCGGCTCGACCCTCGCCATGACCTTCCTGCTCCCGCCCGAACTCCTCGACGACGCCGACCGCCCCGGCCTCCGGACGAGCGAGGCGGGCGCCCAGGCATCCGGAACACCGTTCATCAGCTTCTACACCCCGTCCGAGATGCTGGCACTGGCCCGCGAGACCGGCTTCGAGGACGCCGGGCACGTGCCCGGAGCGCTCCTCGCCGAACGCTACTTCTCCGGTCGCGCCGACGGCCTGCGCCCGTCGAGCGGCGAGGACCTGCTGCTGGCCACCACCTGACCGTTCCTAAACAGTGTCCAGGAGTGAGTTTTGGACCCACGTCCTGGCACTGCGCGCGTCCCGAACGGTGTTGGATGCGCTGGTTGCCCGCGTTCTCAGTTCCCCGGTCCGGCGACGTGCATCGTGTGCACGCTCCGTGACCGGTGGGCGGGTTTCCTCACGCCTCCGTGCTCCCGGTCCGGCCTGGGCGGTCCGATGCCCGCGACGATCGCTCTGGTCGTCGTGGGGCGGTGCCGTCCGTCGCCGGATCGGATGCCCGAGGGCGCGTCGCCCGATTGCGATACCGGCGGCATCGTGACGGGACATCTTCCTTTTGTTGCTGTTCAGGGGCTTGCGCCAGTGCTCATCGCCCCACACCGATGTGTACGCCGGGTCGACAGCCACGATGGCGAGGTCCTGCTCTGCGGCCATCGACACCAGCCGGGCCTTGAGCCTGCCGGTGGGGATACCGGAGATGAGCTGCCGGAACCGCTTCCTGCGTCCGTGTTTCTCGCGGGTCTTCTCCGCCGTGAAGTCGAGGTTCTCGATACCGATCGCGGCCACGCCGCACTGCTTGGCCCAGTGCAGAACCTGGGTGATGGCGTGCCGGACCTGGGCGTCCCGGTGATCCGCGGTGCCGGACAGGTCGTAGGAGAAGCGGCGCGGGTCGCCCACCGGGTTGCCGTGGGCATCGAGCTGACAGGCGGCGAAGTGGTCGGTGTTCGTGTCGACGCCGATCATGCCGCCTGCTCGTGCGGCGTCGAGCGGGACGGTCCTGACGACGGGGCGCTGCCAGGACGCGGTGAGGTACCAGCGGCCACGGCCGACGTCCAGGTGGATGCGGTAGGCCACCGCCCGGTTCGCCGAGATGCGGGCGGCCCATTCCTGGCCCCGGTGCTTGAAGGCAACTTTGCGGGCGAGGACGTACCGGCCGTGCTTCGCGTTCGCCAAGTGTGCCAGCGGCGCGGGCAGCTTGACCGATACTTCGCCGTCCGGGGTGACCCGGATCGTCTCGTTCCCGAAGCGTTTGCCGGTCTCGCCGTCGGCGGCCAGGAACCAGCGCCCGGCCTCCCAGCGCCGGCGCCATTCGGCCTCGGTGAGCTGCGCTTCGGCCAGGTGGTGGCGGGTGTTCAGCAGGCGCCGGCCACCGCGCACCACATGCACGACACTGGCCTCACGATCGGCGCGAGCGACGTTGAGCCGGTGTTCCAGGACCACCAGTCGGCGGGTTTTCTGGAACCACTCGCTCTTGGACCGGTATCCGCCCGGTGCCCGCTTGGTGCCCTTCTCGCCGATCGGCCGGGACAGCCGTTGCATCAGCGTGCGGACGCCGGCCTCGAGGTTGTGGATGTGCGCGAGCTGACAACGGCGGGACAGCGCCCACTGGTCGTGGGTGGCCTTCGTGATGCTCCCGGCCCAGCGGGACGATGACGCGGCGGTCAGGCTCTGTTTACGGGCAGCCCATGTGTCGCTGGTGTGGTCCGGGCCGTCCACGCACCGGGCCTTGAGGTCCAGCGACGCCAGCGAACCGAGGTGTTCGCCGACCAGCCGTAGCAGCTTCTCGTCCTTGGGCGTGAGCTGCTTGAGCCGGTCGCGTACCGCCACCCCGGACGGGCCGAGTGCGACGAACGGTGCGTCGATGGTGCGCAGCTTCTTCTTCGGCTCAGCCATCGGCCGCCGCCTCAAGAGCCTTCTGCGCACGGTTCTTCGCCGACCGGCGCCCGTACAGGCGGGCGCAGAACGAGGTCAGCACTTCCACCATGTCGTGCACCAGGTCGTCTTCGGCCTCGCCGTCGTCCAGCACCACCAGACGGCGGCCCGTCGCGGACAGAGCGGCTTCGACCAGCTCGACGTTCATCCGGCCGTGCCGTCTGCCGGACAAGGTCGTCCTTCTGGTCGTGGGAGGAGACGCGGGCATACAGACCCACGCCGCCCGTCACCGTCGGTGAGGAGTTCGCCTCGATGAGATGGTGCGCGGCCCCACACGTTCCGCGGGGACCGGCAACGTGTCCTCACGGAACCAGCGGTACGCAGTACGCGGGGCGACCCCCTGCGCGCGTGCCCATTCCGTCAGGTTCATACACGAGATCATAAGACACCCATAGCATCCAAAAGACACTCATAGACACTTGTTCGGGAGCAGTTGTGCACCCCGTGAACACCCCCGCCCCACCGGCCGATCCGTGCCAGTGGCACTCCCGGGCACCGGGCACCCGCGGTGCGGGATATCGTCCCCGAGCCCCCGCGCAACGGCGGCGGGGGAGCGGCGCGGCCCGCCCGGGACCGCCTCACCGTGCCCGAGGACCGGCGCCGCACCGGCGACCCGGACCGAGGAGAACACCATGACCGTCCGTCAGGTACGCACCGTCGACTACCACACCGGCGGCGAGCCCTTCCGTATCGTCCCCGAGCCGCCGGCCGCCATCGGGGGAGCCACCGTCGCCGAACGCCGGATGTTCGCCATCGGCGACCCCGACGTACAGGCCCTGCGCACCCTGCTCTGCTTCGAACCCCGCGGCCACGCCGACATGTACGGCGGCTTCATCACCCCGCCCGACGACGAAGGCGCCCACTTCGGCGTCCTGTTCTGGCACAAGGACGGCTTCTCGACGGCCTGCGGCCACGGCTCCATCGCACTCGCCGCCTGGGCCGTGCGGACCGGCCGCGTCGCCCGTGACCCCTCCGGCACCACCACGGTCGTCATCGACGTCCCCTCGGGCAGGGTCACCCTGCGCGTCCACACCGAGGGCGAGCGGATCACCGGCATCGACTTCGTCAACGTCCCCGGCTACCGGCTCGCCGAACGCGTCGCCCTCACCACCTCCCGCGGGGACGTCGTCGTCGACATCGCCTACGGCGGCGCCATCTACGCACACCTGGACGCGGGCAGCGCCGGACTCGCCGTCACTCCCGAGCACTACACCGACCTCATCGCGCTCGGACGCGAGGTCAAACGGGCGCTGAACGACACCGAGCACGCCCGGCACCCCGCCGACGACCGCCTCAGCGGCATCTACGGCACCATCCTCTACGACGACCTCGGCGACGACGAGGACGGCAACCCCCACCAGCGCAACGTCACCGTCTTCGCCGACGGCCAGGTCGACCGTTCCCCCTGCGGCTCCGGCACCTGCTCCCGCGTCGCCGTACTCGCGGCGACCGGCCGCCTCGCACCGGGCCGGACCCTCGTCCACGACTCGATCGTCGGCACCCGCTTCCACGCACGGATCGTCGAGGAACTGACCGCCCACGGCCGCCCCGCCGTCGTCGCCGAGGTCACGGGAACCGCCTACCGGACCGGCGAGCACCACTTCGACCTCGACCCCGAGGACGGGCTCGGCACCGGCTTCGTCCTGCGGTGACCGACCGGGCGGACACGTGCGACGGGCGGTGCGGCCGGCCCGGCCGAAACCGCACCGGCCGGTCAGAGACCGGCGATGTCCCGGGCCTTCTTCAGCACGGAGTCGAACGTGTCCACCGCGGCGTCGCGCCGCTTCGCGCGCGCCGCCCGGTCCGCCGGCACCAGCCGCTCGGCGACCTGAACGGCATAGGCGTCCGGATCGCCGAGAACAGCCCGCGGATCCTCCCCGGCACCCGCGTCGTGCGTCGTGACCTCCTTGACCGCCCGGAGCACCACCGCCCGGTCCACCCCCGGCTGCATGGCCAGCCGCACCTGGAAACGGGCCATCCACTTCTCGCGGTCCCTCTCCCGCACCGCGTCCGCCGTCCGGTCCTTCTTCGCCATGTGCTCTCCACGGGTGATCGTCAGCCGTCCGTCAAGGGACTGGACGCCAGGAAACGGAACCGGGTTGCGCACAACGCACCGCACATCCCACCGCCACATCCCACCGCCACATCCCACCGTGCATACTGGGCCGGCGGAGACCGAGGGCCGGCGACATCGGGACGGGACATGACGGAGACGACCGACCCCCAGTCCTTCGACCGGTTCGCCCGCGACTACGACCGCTTCGTGAGCCTGCTCCCCGGACGGAACACCGCCTGGCTCCTGGGACTGGGCCTGAAGGGCGAACGGGCCCTGGACGCCGGCTGCGGCTCGGGCCACGCGGTCGAAGCCCTGTCCGGCCACTTCGAGGAAGTCGTCGGCCTCGACCTGAGCGTCCCCCTCATCGAGATCGCCAGGACCACAAGAGCACGGCCCCGCACGCACTACATCGTGGAGGACCTGCTCGCGCTGGAGGACAAGAACGGCTTCGACCTGGTCTACAGCCACACGATGCTGCACCACCTGAAGGACTGCCGCGCGGGCCTCGAACACCTCAAGAGCCTCGCGAGACCCGGCGCCACCGTCGCACTCGTCGACAACGTCTGCGACTTCCGCCCGACCCCGCCACGACGGGCGTACACCTGGCCCGCACGGTGGAACTTCCCCCGCGAGGCCCGGCGCCTGGGGCTCCGCGACGCATGGTTCCAACTGCGCTTCTGGCACAGCCGGCCCTGGCTGGCCCACCTGCTCAGCGACCGCTACCTGTCCCGCGCACAGTTCCGCGAGCTCTACGGGAGCGTCTTCCCCGGAGCACGCTTCGACGACCTCGGCTTCGCCCTGGCCATGGTCTGGACGGCCCCCCTCGAACCCCCTCAGGGACCGGGCCCCCGGTAGGCACTCGGCGGACGGCCCAGCAGGGCACCGAAAGCGGTGGTGAACGCCGCCGGACTCTCGTACCCGAGACCCGCCGCGACCCGGGCCACCGGCACACCAACGGCCAGGTGCTGCAAGGAATGCACGACACACGCCCGCTGCCGCCACTGCGCGAAACCCAGCCCGGTGGAATCACGGAACCGACGGCCCAGAGTGCGCTCGCTGACCCCCAGTTCAGCAGCCCAACGAGCAGGCGGATCATGGATGTCCGGACGGCGCAGGAACGCGGCACACAGCCGCCGGAGCGCCGGATCGGCAGGCAACGGAACCTCCAGGGGCAACGGCGCCAGACCGGCCAGCTCATGCAGGAGCAGACCCACCAGCGCGGCATCGCGACCGTGCTCCGGATACAGCGGCTCCATGTCGACGGCCGCCAGAAGAAGCTCCCGCAGCAACGCGGAGACCTCGACGACCCGGCACCGGCCGGGAAACCACGGCACGGCGGCGGGCTCGACGTAGAGACTGCGGGTACTCACCCCGCGCATCGACACCCGATGCCGCGTCCCCGCCGGGACCAGCACCGCCCGGTCGGGAGGCACCGTCCACGCCCCCTCCGCCGTCGACACCTCCATCACACCGGTCGCCGCATACAGCACCTGGGCCCGGCGATGCTCGTGGTACGGCAGCAGATGACCGGGCGGGTAATCGGTACCGATGGCCAGAACCGCACGGTCGAAGCCATCGACCTCGTCGATACGGACATTGCGCACACCACCAGACTAGTAGTGCCCTGTCGCGCCCTTGGGCACACGGCTGTCACGGCGGCTTCCCCCTGGTACGAGGACGAATGAACTCGTCGCGTGCCGGGGCCGGTCGGGGGAGCCCACCGCCGCTGCCGCGCATTCCGCGGTACTGCCGCCAGCCCTGCCCCTGCCCCGTCGCAGCCGACGAGCCCCCTATTCTTCTTGTCTCAGCCTGGCCGAAGATGGTCTTCCCGGAGCGGCTCCGGGTTCCCGACCATGTCGCGATGACGACTTCTGCCGCCGCACCCGTGGTCTCGCTGTCGAACAGCGGCCTGGCCGCCACCGACCGGTTCGGCTGGTTCGTCGATGTCATCCACGACCAGATCGCACCACTGGCCATGACCAGCTCCCACGCCGGGGACTTCCCCGCGCAGGTCCGGCACACCGATCTCGGCGCGGTACAACTGGCCCGGTTCTCCTTCCCTGCCCTGGACGCCACCCGGACCGCACGGCACATCCGGCGCGGCGGCACCGACACCTACATGCTGGCACTCATCCACCGCAGCCCCATGCGGGTGACCCAGCAGAACGGAAGCGTCGCCGTCGACGCCGGCGGACTGGTGTTCTTCGACATGGCCCACCCGCTGGAGGCGACCTTCCCGGACCTCGGACTGGGCACGGTCCTGACGGTCCTCCACCTCCCCAGGGCGGCGTTCCCCCTGCCCGCCGACCAGACGGACCGGCTGCTCGCCCAGCCGCTGTCCACGCACACCGCCACGGGCTCCCTCCTGCGGCACCTCATGGGATCCGCGTTCGGGCAGGTCGCGCACCAGTCGAAGGCGGAGAACCAACGCCTGGGCACCATCGCCGTCGACCTGGCAGCGGCCTTCCTCGCCGGCCACATCGATGCCAGCGGCATCCTTCCCGCCGAGACCAGACGCCGAGCCCTCGTCACGAGAATCGGAGCGTTCATCGAGACGAACCTCGGCGACCCCGGACTCACCCCGGCCGCCATCGCCGCGCACCACCACATCTCGGTCCGCACCCTCCACCAACTGTTCAGCGTCGAGCCCGAAGGCGTCATGGCGGCCGTGCGGCGCCGACGGCTGGAACGCTGCCGACAAGCCCTCGCCACACCCTCCCCGCACAAGCAGCCCATCGGCGTGATCGCCGCCCGATGGGGATTCTCCAGCCCGGGCGAGTTCAGCCGCGTGTTCAGGAGAACCTACGGCCAGACACCCCGGCAGTTCCGGGACGGCACGGCCCCAGCACGTTCTCCGCGCTGAAAGCACATCCGCCGCGCACCCGTCGCCAACTCCACGAAGACACGGCCCATCACGATGGGTGCGTGGCACCGGGGGACGGAAAAGCCCTGCCACCTGTGGCATCCAGGAGAGTTCGGGAGGCGGGATGGCAGGGCAAGCGCCCGGCGGGGGCGACGGTTCGTTCAGCCGGGGGACGGGCCAGGGCTGCGGCTTCTGCATGGGAGTCCTGCTCGCCCTGGTCATCCTCATGGCGATCGTGCTCGTCGGCGGCCTCTCCCTGCTGTCCGGGAGCTGACCGCCCCGGTCCGGCACCACACACGAACCGCCAACCCGCACCGCGGCCACCGGGCCCGGCCGAAGAAACCCCTGCCGGACCACCCTGCCGGACCACCCCTGTCGGATCAGCGAAAGAACCTGGCAACCAGTCGATTGCCCGCCACACCGCCAGGCCCGTAGCGTCGCAGCAGTGCAAACCCCCTACCTCCTGCTGCTCCTGTTCGGCTGCCTGACCGGGATCACCACGGCGCTCTTCGGATTCGGCGGCGGCTTCGTCACCGTCCCCGTCGTCTACGCCCTCTGGAACACCACGGCCCACCCCGGCACCGACGCCATGCACGTCGCGGTGGCCACCTCCACGGCGGTCATGGTCGTCAACTCGCTCTTCGCGACCCTGACACAATGGCGCCAGGGCCGGATCCGCCAGGAATACATCTGGCCCATGGCCGCATTCGTCCTGGCCGGCGCGGTGGCCGGATCCCTCGTGGCAACCCGGACCGGCGAAACCACACTGCGAGCACTCTTCACCGTCTACCTGCTCGCGACGATCGCCGACAGCCTGCTCCGCAAGGGCTTCCTGACCGCCCCGCAGACCCGGGAACCACGCCCCCTGAGCCGCCCCGTCACCACCCTCGGCGGCATCGCCATCGGCACCGTCGCCGCGTGCCTGGGTGTCGGCGGCAGCGTCATGACCGTCCCCCTGCTGCGCCGCCGCGGCCTGCCCATGGCCGAGGCCACGGCGATGGCCAACCCGCTCAGCGTGCCCGTCGCCGTGGTCGGCACCGCCGTCTACGCCCTCGCGGTCCCCACCCAGCACACCGGCCCCGGACAGCTCGGCCACATCGACCTGATCGCCTGCGCCGCACTGCTCGCCGGCTCACTGCCCACCATCGCCCTCGCCCGCCGCACCGCCGCCCGCGTCCCGGACCGGATCCACTCCCTCGCCTACATCGCCCTGCTGGCAGTCGTCACACTCGTCATGGTGATCTGAAACAACAGGCCGGCACCACGGCACGCCCCTCCCGTCACCGCGGACAGACCCACGACGGCCGGATCCGACCGCGGTCACGGCCATCACCACGTAGATGGGACGGTTCGCGACCGCTCGTCCGGACACGCCCGCCGCCTGGGCAGGGCGTTCTGCCGGGAGCGCACGCCCATCGGCCAGCACCATCAGCACACGGGTGCCCGGGATCTGTGAAGGAGGAGGCGACACCGGAGATGTCCGGCTCACCCGGTGATGTTCGATCCTGGCTCGTACTTCGATGCTACGAGCGGAAGGGTTCGACGCCGGCTGAGACGTCCCGACCCGGGGATCGGGAACATGGCACCAACCCCCTTCGGACAACGTGCATGCGGGGACCGTGGGGAGGCCCGGGGGCCCGCCAGGCCCAGTCCGAAGCGGCCTGGCGGGGACTGCCGGGGCGGCGGGGTATCAGCAGCGCGGCAGGTCCACGTTGTAGCTGCCGTCGGTGAGGTAGACCCTGGACACATAGACATCGGGGTTGCCGTTGTCGTCGTTGGTCCTCAGCCAGACGCTGCTCGTGTGGCCCTTGTCCGTGTACGTTTCGCCGTTGACGAAGCAGAAGACGTAGTTCCTGCCCGCTTTCAAGGTGCCTACGTGGGTGGACGCCTTCGAGTCCGGGCTCTCGTGGGACCACGAGGAGTAGGCGAAGTACACGTAGACCTTGGGGTAAACCGCTTGGACGGCCGGGGCGGCCCCGGCCCGGGCGGCGGAGGCCGGTGCGGTCGCGAGCGCCAGCCCCGTCCCGGCAAGGACGACGGAGGCCAGTACTGCTGCGGCACGCTTGAACTGCTTCATGCAAGATCCCCTTTATGTGGTGTGCGCCGTGTTCCTTCCCGCAGAGCATGCGACGGCCACCAGGTAGCGCGTTTGTGGTTTTGGCTGCGGCCAAAACGTCGAGGGGTGCTGGAAGCCGCCAAGGAACCTACGTTGCAGGGGAGTTGCGGTGTCCGGGATGCGTTTGCCATCGTGCCGGGACGCGGCGAGTCCGCCGTCCCGCAGTACGGGCAGTTGCTGGCTGACGCCCGGTAGGCGTACCCCTGCCGCATCGGAGAGCTCGGAGGTGGTGGCGCGGCGGCCTCGGACAGGAGCGCGGCGCGGGTGGGCCCGGCATGCGCGCCGGCGATGCCGGGGAGCGGTCGGCGGTGAGGGGGTCTTGTCGACCGGGTGGATGAGTGCCGGCAGCAGCTGTTTGTCTACCAGGGGGATCGGGTGCTGCCAGTAGAAGTACGACGGCACCAGCGGCAGACCCCGCCCGTTCAGGCGCGGATCGCGCTCGACCGGATTTTCCTCCGTTGCGGACAGACCTGAGCATCACGGAGATCATCGGGTTCTCCGACGCTTTGACTGCTGTGGTGCGACACGGCATTCCTGGCCATCGTTGAGATGCCGAGGCAGTTCTTCGGGGTGAGGCTCCGTGGCGGAGTGATGTGGCCGACACCTGAAGCGTAGGAATAGGTGAACATCGAATGAGAATGCCTGAGTTGAAGTTAGAATGCTGGTCTGTTCCGAGAGGGTCCAGTAGGACTGTGAGAGCCGTGGGTGCCGGGGGAGGCATGGTGGAGATCCGTGTGGTCACGGCAGGTGCCGATCGCGAGCTGACCTCGCTGCATCGCTGGATCGTCCGGGACCGGGAGGTTGTACACGACGCCAGGGTGTCCCTGGTGGCCGCACCTCTCCGGGACGGCGACATGGGCGCGGACCTCGAATCGATCAGCGCCGTCGTCGACAGCACCCTCGCGCTCGGCAGTCTGGTGATCTCGGTGCTGGCCTGGCGCGACTCGCGGCCCGCAGCCCCGTCCGTTCGCATCGAATGCGCGGGCGCCACTGTAGAGCTGACCGGTGACGCGGCCGACGCCGAGAACGTACGCAGGATTCTCGGCGCGCTGGGCGGTTGCCCGGGTGCCACGGACGGAGACGGCGGAGGGGCGGCGGGGCTGGCGGGCGAGGCCGGTCCGGCCAGTTCTTCCGTGCCACCCGAGGACCTGCCGGCGCAGCAGCCGTAGCCGTGCGCCTGTCCCCGCCGGACCCGAAGGCCTCGCGGGCGGTGCTGATCGGGAGCCACACCTACCGGAAGCTGACCGATCTGTCCGCGGTGACACGGAACCTCACCGGGCTGGCGGGCGCGCTGCGGCACCCCGCCGTCTGGGGCCTGCCTGACTCCCACTGCACGGTGCTCGACCAGCCCGAGAGCGCGCAGCAGGCCCTCGACGCCCTGCACGCGCAGGCGCCGTTGGCCACCGACACGCTCATCGTGTACTACGCGGGCCATGGCCTGGTCGACCCCTACACCGACGAGCTGTACCTGGCGCTGCCCGCTTCCGAACGGGGGCGGCCCGACACGGCCCTGCGGTACGAGTATGTGCGCAGGGCTGTTCTGGACCCGGCCGTCACGGCCCGCCGCAAGGTTGTCATCCTGGACAGCTGCTACAGCGGACGCGCGCTGATCGGGGAGATGGGTGCCGGTGACCATGTCACCGCACAGGCATTGATCGACGGCACGTGTCTGCTGACGTCGACGGCAGAGACACGCAAGTCGCTGTCCTTCCCGGGGGAGCGGTACACGGCATTCACCGGGGAGCTGATCGGTATTCTCGTCGGCGGCATCCCCGAAGGGCCCGAGCTGCTGGACATGGACACCATCTACCGGGAAGCCCACGCGCGGCTCGCCGCGAAGGGAAGACCTCTGCCGCAGCAGCGCAACAGAAACGCGGGCGGGCTGATCGTCCTGGCCCGTAACCGGGCCCACCCGGACAGCCCGGCCACCGACGCCTCGAGCGACCCCACGCTCATGCGACTCGCTCCGAGCACCGCACCGTTGCTGGGGCGCCTTCCCCGACGCTCGCTCCTCGCCGGTGCGGCCGTCGGCACGGCGGGCCTGGGCGGAGCGGGACTCGGCATACGGCAGTTCCTGCTCGGCGGTGAAGAGAAGGCAGGCGTCGGCCTGGGGCCCGGCCCCGCAGACCGCACCACGAGCCCACCCGTCGCCCCTTCCATCTCGCGCTCGCCCACCCCGACCACGACGCGGACGTCGAGCCCCGCAGGCGGCGCGCCGCGCAAGGAGCCGAAGCCGGGCGAGACCATGTGGCGCAAGAAGATCCCGGAGATGGAGGACGTGTCCGATGTGCTGCTCGTCGACGACGTTCTGGTGCTGAACCTGGACGGCACGTTGCACGGCTTCGACCGGTCGTCGGGGGAACGCCGGTGGACACTGCACCACAACGCCCCTTTCACGCGGCGGCTGAGCAGTGCCGCGGTGAGTTCCGGCATCCTCTGCATCGAGGACGGGAACATGTATCTGCAGGGCGTCGACACCCGGCGGGGAACGAAGCGGTGGGCCTACCGACTGGCCACCACGGACGACGCCCTGGACCCGATGCCGCCATGCGTGCACGGCGGCATCGTCTACGCCGCCCGGTCGGGAGCGCCCCTTTACGCACTCGACGCGGCCACGGGCAGGAAAAGATGGAGCTACGCACCGAGGGGTGGTATCGGATCGGGCCCGGCGGTGAACGGAACCGTCGTCTGCGTGGGGGTACTCGGTTCCACCGTCAACTACTTGAGCGCCGTCGACCTGCGTACCGGACGTGAGAAATGGCGCGACTCATTCGGCCTCAGCGACTACGTGGCCATCGACACCCAGTATGTCTACAACTGCGCGGCGGGAACGCTCACCGGCCTGGACATGGCGACACACGAGAGACGCTGGTCCCAGCCCGGATCCAGAAAGGATCCCACCGCCGACCTCCAGCCGCTCACGCTGGCGGGCGGGGTGCTCTACACGACGACCGTGGACGGGCTGCTCACAGCCAGAGACCCATGGACCGGTACGCCGCGCTGGCGGTTCAAGGTCCGGTACGGCGAGCGGTTCGCCACCTGGGGCCAGTGGGCATCCGGGGGCGGCGCCACCCCGATCGTCGCCGGCCAGGCCGTGTACCTCGGCAGCCTGGCCTACCAGGCCCTGCCCGACGAGGCCGCCTACCGGGAGAAGAACCGCGCCACCCGCTTTGTGCACGCGGTGGACGCGGCCACCGGGACAGAACACTGGCACTTCGAGGCAGGCGGGGCCACCGGTACGACAGCTGTCGACGCCACCACGGTGTACGTGGCCTCGACGGACGGTTGTCTCCACGCGCTGGCGCGCTGACATGGCCGACCCGCGAAGCCGTGGGGTGCTGCGGGGAGAGGCGGCCTGCCTTCTCCGCACCGGCCATCGTGCGACGTCTGGTCCGCTGGGGTGATCCGATTGAGGCCCGCGGGCGGCGGAGGTGTGTGAGGCCGCAGACCGGTTCGGGCGGGCCCTGGCGGAGACCGGCGCGCCGTTCGTCGTGGGCGCGGATCCGTTTGGGCTGGTGCGGCCGGGCGGAGGCGTGCTCGGCGCCCCAGCGCGCCTCCGCCCGGTCCGGAGCCGTCCAACGAGCCGCGCGGCGCGGTTCGGCCAGCGGGGTCGCGTGCCGGCGTGGCCGGGGCAGCGGGACGACGCGTTCCGTCAGCGCGTCGAGCAGACCACGCTGCTCCCGCGTCGCCGCAGCCGTCCGCCGTACGAACGACCCGTCAGCCTCACCGGACCGGACACGGGCTCAGGTACGGGTCCGGCTCATGTCGAAGACGAGACGGCCCGGCACCCGGCCGCCCAGCACCTCATCGATCGAGGCGTTGATGTCGGTCAGGTCCCGGGTCTCGCGCACCACCCGGGTGCGGCCCAGGCCGTGCAGCCGGAAGACCTCGGCCAGGTCCTCCCGGGTGCCGACGATCGATCCGACGATCTTCGTTCCGTTGAGCACGGTGTCGAAGACCGGGATCTCCAGCTTCCCTTCCGCCGGCAGGGCCACCAGGACCAGCGTGCCGCCACGCCGCAGCGACGCGTACGCGGCCTCGAACGAGGCGTTGCTCACCGCAAGCGAGACGGCCGCGTCGGCACCGCCGAGCCGCTGCGCCTCCTCGGCCACGTCCTGGACACGTGCGTCGATGACGTGGTCGGCGCCCAGTTCCCTGGCGAGGGCGAGTTTCTCGTCGGTGACGTCGACCGCGATGGTCTCGGCGCCGAAGATCCGGGCGTACTGCAGGGCCAGGTGTCCCAGCCCGCCGATGCCGGACACGAGCGCCCGGGTGCCGGGGCGTGCCCCGGAGAGCTTGACCGCCTTGTACGTGGTGACACCCGCGCAGGTCAGCGGTGCCGCGTCCAGCGGGTCGATGCCGTCGGGCACGGGTACCACGTACGTTCCGTGGGCGAGGGCGTACTCGGCATGGCTGCCGTCGACCGAGTAGCCGCTGTTCTGCTGCTGGAGACAGAGCGTCTCCCAGCCGGAGACGCAGTGGTCGCAGTGCCCGCACGCCTCTCCGAGCCAGGGAATGGCCACCCGGTCGCCGACCGCGAGGTGGGTGACCTGGTCGCCGGCCGCCTCCACGATGCCGATGCCCTCGTGGCCCGGGACGAAGGGAGGGGAGGGCTTGACCGGCCAGTCGCCGTGCGCCGCGTGGATGTCGGTGTGGCACAGGCCGGACGCCTCCATCCTGACGAGGACCTGGTGCCCGGCGGGAGAGGGGACCGGCCGGTCCTCGACGACCACCGGTTCGGTGAAGCTGCGGACAACGGCTGCTTTCATGGGGGCTCCTCTGCCTCGACGAGTACATCCGGCCCATGTGCGCAACCAGGGTGCACAAGCCTTGGAACAGACTATTTCGGATGGGTTGCCCCTGCCTCTTCTCCCGGCCCCGCCCCCGAACGATCTCCGAGCCACCGCGGGCGGGGCACTGTGCGGCCTTGCCCGCCCGCTGAGGGGCCCGCACATGCCGGGGATGCCGGGCATCGCGTGAAGGACGCCGTCTCCCGGCCGCACGGGCCGCGGGGGCCGGCACCTTCGCCCGGCTCCATGCCGCCGGGATCTGACGGCGCCGGACAGGCGGGAGGGGCGGACGGCGGACGCGTGGCCGCCCGGCCGCCCAGCCGCGTGGAGAGAGTGTCCGGCCTGCGCCCGGCTGTACCGCGCCGGATGCCCGGCCGCGCAGGCTTCCCGCCTCTGCCCAAACGGGTCCTGCTCGCCCCGTAGGCATGCTGTCAGTCCCTGATGCGAGGATCCGGGCGGCCTTGCGGAAAGGAGATCAGCATGGGCACCTGGGGTACCGGTCCCTTCGACAACGACACAGCCGCAGACTTCGCCGACGCTCTCGACGACGCCCGGCCCGAGGCGCGCGAAGCCCTGATCCGAGGCGTCCTCATCCGTACGACCGACGCCACCGGATATCTCACGGAAGCGGAAGAGGCGGTGGCCGCCGCTGCACTCATCGCGGCGCAATGCCCGGGAGGCGAACCCGTCGACATGTCCTACGGTCCGGAAACACCTATCCCCGTGTTCCCTTCCGACCTTCGGACGCTCGCCGACGAAGCCCTCGCCCGCATCGCGAGCGACGAGGACGGGCCGGCCTCAAACCGGGCCGACCCGGAGGACTGGAAGCGGTGGCGGTCCCTGCTCACCCGCCTTCGCGCCGTGCTTGCCCCGCCCCCACCGTCCATCGCTCTCTTCGACGTCCAGCCATGACGGAGCGTCACCCGGCACGAAAACTGGGCGGAACCGCTCGAAGTGGACGAAGCCACTCAGCAGGTTCCAGGAGTTCCGGCACCAGCTCGCCGGTCGCCGTGGCCACGGACGCCCAGCCCTCCGGTGCGGGAGACGCGTCCGGAGGAGTCGGTCCGGACCGGTCGGCAGTCCCGTGCTGAAGCGTATGGCGCTTACCGGGGCGGATGCCGTAGTCGTGTCGTTCGTCAGGTGCGTTGGTCAGCCGGTGCCGCCTACTGCGTCGGCCGGTTCGGTGCGCGGTGGCCGGTCATTCCGGCCCGGTCCCGGGACCGCTCGCGGGTGGTTCGGGCAGCCATTCACGGGTCGGGTCGTACTCCAGCCATCGGTTTCGCCGTGCTGCCTCGGCGCAAGAGGCGGCGAGGCTGTTCAGGCCCGGGCGCCCGTCGCCGGTGCGCCACAGCAGCGACCAGGCATACAGCGGCGTGGGTTCGACCAGCGGGACGGAACGCAGCCCGGGGATCTCCGGCAGTGGCACATCGGCAGGCACCAGAGAGAAGCGCCGCGGCTCTTCCGCCACCGCGGCGAGGAAGTGGGCGAGCCCCAGGTTGACGCTCGTGGCCGTGCTCCGAATGCCGAACCGGCCGGCGAACCGGTGGAGGAAGTCGAGCCGGTCCAGCGCGCCGGGCGCCCACAGCACGCTGTCCCGCAGCTGGTCCGGCCGCAGCACTGGTTCGGCTGCGAGCGGATGGTCCGCGTTCAGCACGGCGTCCACCGGTTCGAGGCGGACGAGGCGGTGTGCGAGGCCGGCGGGAAGAGGGGGATGGACCCGGCCGAAGGCCGCGTCGATGTCGCCGTGCAGCAGTGCCGTCGTCACTGACGGCAGATCGCGCCCGTGTCCCAACGCCAGCTCTCCGGCCCGTCCGGCAACCTGGGCCAGCGTCCGCATCGGTGCGTAGAGATGCCCCCAGACATCCACGCGCAGCGGACGGTCCTCGCCGACCGCCGCCGCGACCGCAGCGTCGGCGGCGGCCACGGCCTGCCGGGCCGGCGGGAGGAAACGCCTGCCGGCCTCGGTGAGGCGTACGCCGTTGCCGACGCGCTGGAACAGTTCGGTGCCGAGCAGGGATTCCAGCCGCGCGATCCTCTTGGACAGCGCCTGCTGGGAGACGGCAAGCGTCCCGGCCGCCCGCCCGAAGTGCAGTTCCTCGGCGGTGCGCACGAAGGAACGTACCTGCGCCATGTCGAGATCCATGGCTCTCACCATAGGTGACAACCAAAAGTTGTCGGTTCTGCTTGTCCGTTGTTGGATCGCGGGACGGCCGCGGGGGTTGCATCCTCCCCATGCAAAGACTGATTCCCACAGGCGAAGCGGCGCGTCCGGTGGCCTTCGCCGAGGTCCCCCAGCCCGTGCCGGAGCCCGGTGAGGCACTGATCAAGGTCGAGGCGTTCGCCCCGAACCGGGGCGAGACGTTCCTTCTCGAACGCCCCCGGCCGGAGCTGCTGCCCGGCAAGGACATCGCAGGGCTCGTCGTACAGGCGGCGGCCGACGGGTCCGGCCCCGGCATCGGTACCCGTGTGGTCGGGCATCCGGCGCAGGGCGGCTGGGCCGAGTACGCGGCCGTGCCCGCGCACTCGCTCGCGGTGCTCCCGGACAGTGTCGACAGCGTGCGGGCGGCGGCCCTGCCCCTGGCCGGGACCACTGCCCTGCGACTGCTGCGTACGGCCGGTTCCCTGGCCGGCCGACGGGTGCTTCTGACCGGCGCCTCGGGCGGCGTCGGCCACTACGTCACCGAACTGGCCGTCGGCGCGGGAGCCGAGCTGACCGCGGTGACAGCCACGCCGGTGCGTGGCGAACGGCTCGCAGAGCTGGGCGCGAACGTGGTGCACGAGGTCGAGGCGGCTCAGGGACCGTTCGACGTCGTGCTGGAATCCACGGCTGGGCCGGCTCTGGCCCTCGCCCTGTCGAAGGTGCGCCCGGGCGGCACGCTCGTGTGGTTCGGCCAGGCGAGCCGCACCCCGGTGACCCTCGACTTCTTCCAACTGCTCGGCGGGCCCGAGCGCGTCACGATCCAGCACTTCCACTACGCCGGCGCCCCGTACGGCCCCGATCTTGCCGCACTGGTACGCCTGGTGGAGCGGGACCGGCTGCACCCGGAGATCGGCCGCCTCGCCGACTGGGCGCAGACCGCCGACACCCTGGTCGACCTCCGCGAGCGCCGGATACGGGGCAAGGCCGTCCTGCTGACCGGAGGAGCGCGATGAGCGCCACCGACTTCGCCGCCGCCCAGTGGACACGCGCCATCGGCGCAGGCGTGGACCCTCACGAGTACCGGCGCGTCACCGAGGGCCTCGCCTCCGTCGCCGACTGGGGCCCGTCCTTCCTACCGGACACGGCTACCTCCGGCGGGCGGACGACGCGGGATCGCTTCTCTCGGCAGGTGAGTACCTGTTGACGGCGGCCCGGTGGTTCCACCTGGCCACCCTGGCACCGTACGCGGACGCGCCCCGTGCCGCCGCCGAGGCGGACCGCGCCCTGGGCCGGGCACTCACGGTGCTGGAGCCCGGTGCGCGGCGGGTGAGCGGCGAGGGATTCACCGGCTGGCTGCGTGGCCCCGCCGACTCGCCGGGGACCGTGGTCGTCGTCCCCGGCCTGGACTCGGCCAAGGAGGAGTTCCTCGATCTGGTGTCCGCGCTGCTGGCCAGGGGGCTTGCGGTGTTCGCGATGGACGGCCCCGGGCAGGGCGTGCTCGCGGCCACCACGGTCTTCGTGCCGGACTACGAGCGGGTCGTGGGCCGGGTCGTCGACGCCCTCGGCGTCGCACGCATCGGACTCGTCGGCCTGAGTCTGGGCGGCTACTTCGCGGCCCGGGCCGCGGCGCTGGAGCCGCGCGTGGCGGCCGTCGCCACCGTCAGCGGTCCCTTCCGCCTCGACTGGGAGCAACTGCCCCCGCCGGTACAGGAGATCATGGCCCAACGCGCGGGGGGACCCGACGCCGCCCACGAGTTCGTACGTCACGTGGACCTCGCCGCCCTGGCACCCCGCATCATGGCCCCGCTGCTGGTCGTGGACGGAGGCCAGGACGTCATCCCCGGGGTGACGAACGGCGAGCCCCTGGCCCGTCTGGCGCCGCACGGCAGCTACCTGTCCGTCCCGCACGGCGACCACCTCCTCGGCAACGCGCGGCCCGACTGGCTGCCCCACCTCGGCGACCACCTCACGCACGCCCTGACGGGAACACCGGCATGAACCGCTTCACCGGCAGGACCGTCCTCATCACCGGCGGCACCAGCGGCATGGGCCTGGCGACCGCCCACCGCCTCGTCGCCGAAGGCGCCCACGCCGTCGTCACCGGCCGTACCCGCGCACGCGTGGATTCCGCCGTCCAGGAGGTCGGCCCGGCCGCTTCGGGGACCGTGGCCGACGTCGCCCGACCTCGGCGCGGTGGACGCACTGGTGGAGACCGTCCGGGACCGCCACGGCCGGCTGGGCGGCCTCTTCGCGAATGCGGGCACCGGCACATCCCTGCTGTTCGAGAACATCACCGGGCCGGACTTCGACCATGGCGTCGACGCCAACTTCAAGGGCGTGTTCTTCACCGTCCCAAGGCACTGCCGCTGCTGGCGGACGGAGGCTCGATCGCCATCAATGCCTCCTGGACCCTTCACCGGGGCAACAGCGTCCTGACCTCCTACCCGGCGGCAAAGGCCGCGGTGCACAACCTGGCCCGAACTCTCGCCGCCGCACTCGCCCCGCGCGGTATCCGCGTCGACTCCGTCAGCCCCGGCTGCATCGACACCCCGCGGACGCGCTGACGGAAGCGGAGGCGACCGCGGTCACCGGCCAGATCGCCGCCGGCCGCTTCGGGCGCCCGGAGGAGGTCGCCGCGGCTGTGGCGTTCCTCGCCTCGTCCGACGCGTCCTACGCCAACGGCCAGGATCCCGTCATCGACGGCGGCCTGACCGGTGCTGTACCCGCCTGATGGTGACGCGCACGGGCTGCTGGAGCCGGACGGGGCGGGTGCCGCTGACCTGCAGGCAGGTCCGCGACCGAGAGCAAGCGCGGCGATCCACGGTGGCCGACCTGCGGCCCCCGCTACGGATTCGGCCCGCGCCGCCCGGTGCGGTGGAAGGCAGAGGCGCTGGAGCCGGACGCGCTCCAGCGCCTCGTTCTCGCCGCCGTCGACCGGTACGTCGACCGCGACGTGCTCCAGGCCTGCCGGTCGACGCGCTCGGCATCGAGCCGGGCCGGGAGATCGAGCACCTGGTGGAGACCGGCGCCGCGATCGTCGGCTCGCCGGACGAGGTCGCCGCGGGCGTCGAGGAGCTGTACGAGAGGAGCGGAGGCTTCGGCACCCTGCTGGTCACCGGCGCCGACCGGGCGTCCCGGGAGAACACCCGGGCCTCCTTCGAGCGCCTGGCGCGCTTTGTCGTACCGCGCTTCAACGGCTCGCTGGAGGGCTTCGAGGCCTCCGCTTCGTGGGTGCGCGAGCACCGGGCCGATTTCGTCACCCAGGCAGTCGGCGCCTTCCAGAAGGCGTTCACCGATGCCGGAGTGGCCGCCCCCGGCCTGCCGGTGCCCGAACCGGCGGGCACCGGATCCCGCTGAGCCCGCCCCCGCGCCCCGGGGCCGTCCGCCGCGAACCCCCGCGCGGCGGACGGCCCCGCCCCTTGTCCCGCTGACGCGGCGGCCGCGCCCCCGCGCCGCCGCCTCGGCGGCCCGCGGGGGACAGCGGGCGGGCCCCGGCCACCGTCAACGGCGCCCGTACGCGCGCATGAACATGCTGATGCCCCGCTCCACCACCGCGTCTATCTCCTCTTCGTCCAACGGGACCTGGCCGAGCATCGACTCCAGCTGGGCCTCCCCGACCAGCAGCGCCCGCAGTTGCCGGGCCGCTGCCTCGGTGTCGGTGATGTCCAGGTGGCCGGCCCGGCCGAGCAGCGCGAGCTGCTCGGCAACGGCGCGGATGCCCGCGTCCCGGTCGATGCCGCGCAGCGCCCGGCGCATGGACTCCTCCACCTGGGCGTCCGACAGAATCCGCCAGCGGAGCGAGGCAGTGTCATCGCACAGCATCAGCCGCACCCAGCGCCGGCCGAAGTCCCGGAACTGCGCCGGCAGGTCGGTGCCGTCATGGGCGGTGATGGTCTCGCGCACCAGCATGTCGAACCGGTCGGCCAGCGGGTCCATCGTCGCCGCCACCACTTCGGCCACGAGCGAGTCGCGGTCGCCGAAGTGGTTGTAGAGGGTCTGCTTGGCCACGTTCGCCTCGGCGGCGATCGTGTCGAGACTCGCCCGCGCGAAGCCGTCGCGGGCGAACACCGCGGCCGCCGCGTGGAGGATCTGCGCCCTGCGGTCCCGCCCGCCGTGCGTGCGGCGAGGGCGGGACCGGGCCGTCTCCTGGGTGTTCGCCACTGCTGTTCCTCCTGGGCCGTCCACCGACTTGATTTCTGGATGGACCAGTCTACTATTCAAACCTAGACGACGCAGTCCAAGTTTCTGCTTCGCCATTTCCGGAGGGGACCCCTGCCATGAACCGACCCGTGCCCGCGCCCGCTGCGGAACAGGACACCCGCATCGACGGCCCGCTGTGGTGGCTGTGCGGAGTCCTGGTCCTGGGAGCCGTGACAACCCTGCTCGACGGCACGATCGTCAACGTCGCCATCGACTCCCTCACCCACGAGCTGGACGCCCCGCTCGACGCCATCCAATGGACCGTCACCGGCTACCTGCTGGCCCTCTCCCTCGTCGTCCCGCTCGCCGGCTGGTCCATGGAACGCTTCGGCGCCAAACGGGTATGGCTGGCAGCCCAGGCCCTCTTCCTCGCCGGCTCGGTCCTCTCCGGCCTCGCCTGGTCGGTGGAGAGCCTGGTGGTCTTCCGGGTGATCCAGGGCCTCGGCGGCGGCATGGTGATGCCGATGGCACAAGCCATGCTCGCCCGCGCCGCGGGCCCCGCCCGGCTCGGCAGGATGATGGCCGTCGTCTCCGTACCCGCCATGCTCGCCCCGATCATCGGCCCGGTCATCGGCGGATTCTTCGTCGACCAGCTGAACTGGCGCTGGATCTTCTTCATCAACATCCCGATCGGCCTCGCCGCCATCGCGCTCGCCTGGATCAAGCTCCCTGCCACCCGCCCGCAGACCGACCACCGACTGGACGTCCGCGGCCTGCTCCTCCTCTCCCCGGGCCTCGCCCTGCTCCTGTACGGCCTGGCCGAGGCCGGCAGCGGCGGCTTCACCGATGCCGGCAGCCTGCCCTGGACCCTGGTCGGCGCGGCCCTGCTCACCGGCTTCACCGTGCACGCCCTGCGCACCCCGAACACTCCGCTGATCGACCTGCGGCTGTTCGCCGACCGCGGCTACTCCGCCGCCGTCGTCACCCAGTTCACCCTCAACGCGGGCGTGTTCGCCGCGATGTTCCTGCTGCCCCTGTACTTCCAGATGGGACGAGGCGCCGGCGTCCTCGAGGCCGGAGTGATGATCGCCCCGCAGGGCGTCGGCTACGTCATCGCCATGGCCGTGGTGGGCAAGGCCACCGACAAACTGGGCGCGGGCCCGCTCGCCCTGACCGGCGTCCTCATCACCCTGCTGGGCACCCTGCCCTTCGCGCTCCTCGACAACGGCACCAGCGAGGCCCTGCTCGCCGCCGCCATGGTGGCCCGCGGAATCGGCGTCGGTGTGGTGACCCTGCCCAGCCTCGCGGCCGCCTACCGCTTGCTCGCCCCCGCCGCGATGCCCCGTGCCTCCAGCGCCATGAACATCTTCCAGCGACTGGGCGGTTCGGCGGGTACGGCCGCGGTCGCCGTCATCCTGCAGAACGGCCTCACCGACGGCAAGGCTTCCGGCGCCCCGCTGTCCGAGGCCTTCGGCACCTCCTTCTGGTGGGTGTTCGGCTTCACCGCCCTCACCCTGCTGCCCGCGCTGCTCCTGCCGCGCACCGTGCCGGCGCCCGCCACCGAAACACCGGTGGAAGCGCCCGCCGCCGCCTGAACACATCCCCCGTCAGCGGCGGCAACACTTCGGCCCGGCCCCTCCACCGGGAGGAGCCGGGCCGAAGCCGTCGCAGCACGGCGGCCGAAGGGCTCGAACTCAGGGCACCAGCACGACCTTCCCGAACAACTCTCCCGCGTCCATCGCCGCCAGCCCCTCCCGCACCCGCGACAGCGGCAGCACCCGGTCCACCACCGGCCGCACACCGGTGCGCACACAGAACGCCGCCAGCCGGGCCAGCTGGTCGGCCGTCCCCATGGTCGAACCCACCACCGACAGCTGGTTGGCGAAGATCCGTCCCAGGTCCGCGGGCGGCAGGCTCCCCGTCGTGGCCCCCGAGAGCACCAGCCGCCCGCCGGTGCGCAACGCCTTCAACGAGGCCGCGTACGTGGCCTCGCCCACGGTGTCGATCACCGCGTCCACCTTGTGCGGCAGCCGTTCGCCCGGCGCCAGCACCCGCTCCGCGCCCAGCTCCGCGAGCCGCCGCCGCTTCTCTGCGGACCGGCTCACCGCCCACACCCGCATCCCCGCGGTACTGCCCAGGCGCACCGCGGCCGTGCCGACACCCCCGCCCGCGCCCTGCACCAGCACCACACCGCCCGGCTCGACCCCGGACTTCTCGAACAGCATCCGGTAGGCCGTCAGCCAGGAACCCGGCAGACAGGACGCCTCGGCGAAATCCAGCTCGGCCGGCTTGGGCACCAGGCAGCGGCGCGGCACCGACACCCGCTGCGCGAGCGTGCCGGGCCGGTGCACGGAGAGGAACTCCACCGCCGGGTCGAGGGTCTCGTCCCCGCCCCCGGCCAGCGGATCCCCGATCACCGGGTCCTGCTGATGGAAAGCTGGGCCTGCCCGCCGAGAAGACCATGACCAACGTCCAGAAGTACGGCGACACCTCGGGCGCAGGCGTGCCACTGGTGCTGCGCGAAGCCATGGACACCGGCCGCCTCAAGGCAGGGGACAACGTCGTCATCGTCTCCTTCGGCGCCGGCATGAGCCACGGCGGCACACTGATCCGCTGGACCGGCGAAGAAGACTTCGGACGCCGGTCGTGACCTCCGACGCCCTCCGCCGGGCCGGGGCCCCGGCGCCGGCGCCATGGGGGCCGGCCCGGCCCAGGTCGCGGCCACCGCAGGCCGCCCGGTCGTGCTCTGCAGCCGCACCCAGGAATCCCTGGCCCGCGCCCGCGCGGCCATCGAGGACTCGCTGCGCCGACCGGCCCGCAAGGGCGCCGGCACCCCCGTTCCCGCAGATCCCGCCGAGGTCCTGGACCGCATCCGGCCCACCACCCGCCCGGAGGACTGCGAAGGCGCGGCCCTGGCCGTCGAGTCGATCGCTGAGGACCCGGCCGTCAAGCAGGAGGTGTTCGCCCGGCTCGACGCGCTCTGCACGGACGCGGCCCTCCTGGCCACCAACACCTCCGGCATCCCCATCGGCGAGATCGCCCGGGCCACCACCCGCCCCGAACGCGTCGTGGGCACCCACTTCTTCTCACCGGTCCCGATGATGCGACTGTGCGAGATCGTCCGCGGCCCCGCCACGCCGGACCACGTCCTCGCCCTGGCCCGGGCCTTCGCCACCGAGGCCGGCAAGGAAAGCGTGCTCGTCGAGCGCGACACCCCCGGATTCATCACCACCCGGCTGCTGACCGTGCTCATCCTCGAGGCCGTCCGGATGGTCGAGGACGGCACCTGCACCCCCGCCGACCTCGACCGGGCCTGCCGACTGGGCTTCGGCCACCCCATGGGACCTCTCACCTCTGTCGACCCCAGCGGGATCGACGTGTTCCACGACGTGGCAGCCACCCTGCACCGCGCCACAGGCAACCCGGCCTTCAAGGCCCCCGCCCTGCTCGGAGAACTCGTCGCCGCCGGCCACCACGGGCGCAAGAGCGGGCGCGGCTTCCACGACTACCGTGCCGACGCCGGCCCAGCCACTACAGGAGCGCGATGACCACCGGCCCCGCAACCCAGTTCCGCCGCATCGAGGCCACCCGGGAGAACGGCGTCACCCGCCTGCACCTGGTGCGCCCGGAGCGACGCAACGCCATCGACCTCAGGCTCGCGCAGGAACTCCTGCGCGCCGCCCTGCTGGAGCCCACCGCCACCAGCGGCTGCGTCCTGCTGACCGGCGCGGGCGACCACTTCTGCGTCGGCGGCGACCTCACCTCCTTCGAGCGGGCGGACGACCTGCCGAGCCACCTGATGGAGGTCATCAGCTACCTGCACGCGGCCCTGTCCCGGCTCGCCGCCATGCCAGCCCCGCTGATCGTCGCCGCCCAGGGCCATGTAGCGGGCGCGGGCCTGGGCCTGGCGTGTCTGGCCGACGTCCTGCTGACCGCCGAAGGAGCCACGTACCGCTCGGCCTACGGCACCCTGGGCCTGACCCCGGACGCCTCGACCAGCCACCTGTTGCCCCGGCTCGTCGGACTGCGCCGCGCCCAGCACATCACGCTGCTGGGCCACGTCCTCAGTGCCGAGGAAGCCCAGTCCTGGGGCCTGTCCAGCGAGACGGTGCCCGCCGGCCTGCTCCACAAGCGCGCCGTGCAGCTCGCCGAGGAGATCGCTGCCGGTCCCACCCGGGCGTACGGACAGACCAAGCGGCTGCTGCGGGCCTCATTCGCGCGCTCGCTGGCCGAGCACCTGGAGGACGAGTCCACCACGCTCAGCGCGGCCGCGGCCACCGCGGACGCCATGGAGGGCATCGCCGCGTTCAGCGCCCGCCGCAGCCCCCGGTTCGCAGCGGCGGACGCGGCGCGTGCCGGGGCGGAGGCGCCGCGTGAACGCCCCCGCCTCTCCCACCGGCACGGCCACACCCGGCACTGACACCCCGCTCGTACGGTTCGAACGCCGGGGCCCCGTCGCCGTACTGACCCTGAACCGACCCGCGGTGCGCAACGCGGTCGACTCCGCCCTCGCGGCCGCCCTCGGCACCGCCCTGACCGAACTGGACCGCGACCCGACGCTGCGGGTGGGCGTACTCACCGGTGCCGGGCCGGTCTTCTGCGCCGGCGCGGACCTGAAGGCACTGGCCGCCGGCGGCCCGGTACACGACCCGGACCACGAGGCGTGGGGCTTCGCCGGCATCGTCCACCACCCGGTGCGCCCCCCGCTGATCGCCGCCGTCGAGGACGCCGCGCTGGGAGGCGGCCTGGAGATCGTCCTCGCCTGCGACATGGTGGTCGCCTCCGAGGACGCCAGGTTCGGACTGCCCGAGGTGACCCGGGGCCTGCTGGCCGGAGCCGGCGGACTGATCCTGCTGCCCCGGCTGGTGCCCGTACGCGCCGCCATGGAGGCAGCGCTCACCGGCGAGCCGGTCTCCGCGGCCACCGCCCGCCAGTGGCACCTGGTCAACCGCCTGACCCCGCCCGGCCACGCCCTGGACGCGGCCCTTGAGCTGGCGGACCGCGTCGCCACGCACGCACCGCTCTCCCTCCAAGCGGCCGAGCGCCTGGTGCGGGCGTCGTCGGGCGGCACGTCCGACGACGAACTCTGGCGGATCAACGCCGAACTGAGCACCCGGCTGCTCGCCAGCCGGGACGCCCGGGAGGGCATGACGGCCCTCGCCGAGCGCCGCCCGCCCGTCTGGCACGGATCAGCGCCGGTGCGAGCTCGCCGCTGCCACGGCACAGCACGACGTCGGGCCGGTGCCCCGCGAGCAGTTCGCGAGCCGCGACCGGCCCGCTGCACGCCCAGCTGTCCCGGACCGAGGGCCCCGTGCGCAGCAGGCTGGTGACCCCGCACCGCACCAACTCGTTCTCGAGCACCACGAGCACCGACGTCCGCGCCGGTCCGGGCGCCACGGCGTGCGTGTGTGTCTGCGTCATGGTCATCCCCGGCCCCGGATCAGCGCCCAGGTCAGGGCAGCGACCTCGGCCACGCTCATGCCGTCCCCGGCTTCACCGTCGAACTCGCCACGGGTCCAGCGGCCGATGACGGCCAGCACGGCCCCGCTGAGGAAGTGCGCGCGCACCAGCAACGCCGTCTCGTCGAACGTGTCCGCCGGGGTCTCGGTCAGCAGCTGCTCGAACCAGGCCTGCGCCAACAGGCGTTCGAGGCGGGCACCGAACCGTGGACTGCCGTTCTCGCCGAGCATCCGGCGGTAGACGGCGCGGTGATTGTCGATCTGTGTGAACAAGCTGATCAGATGCACCGGAGCCGTGTCGGACAGGGCGTGTCCGTCCGAGATCAGCCGACAGGCACGAGCCGCCTCGACCACACCCTCCATCGTCGACTCGGTGGCGTCGAGCAGCAGGTCCTCACGGTCCTTGTAGTGCAGGTAGACCGTGGCCCGGTTCACCTCCGCACGCTGGGCGATGTCGCTCATGGTGATGCTGTCCAGGTCCTTCTCCATCGAGAGGCCCAGGACGGCGGTACGCAGCAGCGCCCTGGTCCGCCGGGCGCGAGGGTCGAGAGAGGTGCCTCGGGTGCTCGAGTTGTTCGACATGGGGCCACGGTTCCACATCACATGACGTAAATGCAACGCATGTTTTTTAAGCGACGGGTGTCGTGCAGTCAGGGAGGAGCCGGCCGCGCCACGCCGTGCGCCACCCCCGAAGACCTTCCCGCGCATGACCGGCCTGTCCGGACTCGTCGTCGCCGGCGGCGTGCAGAACATGTCCCAGATCCCGCTCACCGCAGCAGCCCTCGTCGGCGACCGGTTCGGCCGCCCCGACCCGTACTCCGGCTCCCGCGGATGGCGCAAGCGGTACGGCAACCAGACCGTCAGCCAGTTCCACGCCGCCGAGCTGATGGCCCGCCACTGGGACATCTCGCGCGAGGAGATGGAGGAATTCGCCCTGGTCAGCCACCGCCGGGCCGCCCACGCGGTCGACTCCGGCCGGTTCGGGCCCGAGATCGAGCCCTACGCCGACGACGAGCACGCCCTCGCGGCCGACGAAGGCCCCCGCCGCGACACCGGCCCCGAGCCGATGGCGCAGATGAAGACCCTGACCCCCGATGGGCGGATCACCGCGGCCACCGCCTCCCAGATCTCCGACGGCGCGGCTGCCCTGCTCATCGCCTCCGAGGAGGCGGTACGCGAGCACGGCCTGCCCCCCGCGCCCGCATCCACCGGATGACCGTCCTGGGCGACGACCCGATCATGATGCTCAGCGCCCCGATCCCGCCACCCGCAAAGCACTCGCGGACGCCGGCCTCACCGAGGACGACATCGACGCCGTCGAGATCAACGAGGCCTTCGTCACGCCACGGCTCGGCCACCGCCCGCGCCACGAACCGCGCGATCACCTCAGGCGCGTGCGCCCCGGCCAGCGCCTCCGCGCCGATCACCAGGGTCGGCGAAGTCGTCACCCCGATCGCCTTGCCCCGCAGCAGGGCCTCCCGCACATACTCCTCGGCCCCGCCCCCGCCCAGGAGCCGGGCACCCTCGGCGAACCCGGTCGCGGAAGCGATCTCCTGAAGCGTCGACACCAGACTGATGTCCCTCCGCTCCACGAAATGGGCCCGCAGCACCCCCTCCAGCACGGCGTCCTGAAGGGCGGCCCCACCCTGCTCGTACGCCAGGGCGACCAACCGGTGCGCATCATGGCTCGAGGCCCGCCACGCCGCGCCCCAGCGCGGTCCGAGCCCCTCGGCGGCGGCGATCTCCGAGACCCTGGCCCGGTTCTCGGCCGCGGTCATCCCAGGTGCGCAGCCCTGCAGCGCCGCGTCCACCACCGGATCCCGCAGCACCTCCTGCAGCGGCTCCGCTCGCGCAGGCGCCATCGGGTCGATCCGGAACGGCCGCCACACCACCTCGACGGGCTCGCCGTCCCACTCCTCGAGCGCCGCTGCCAGCCGCCGTTTGCCGATGTACGCCCAGGCGCAGACCACGTCCGCCCACACTTCGATGTGCCTCATGGCTCCAACTTATTCAACATGTGTTGCTTATTCAACACTCGTCGCATATGCTGACTGAAAGTCAACTGCCGCAGACGTGCACGCTCCACGACCCGCCTGGCACGGGAAACGGTTTGTCACAGCGCGGAGAATGACCCCCATGCTTGTCCGCATGGGCGCCGAACAAGCGTTTCGTCGGTGCCCCACCAGCCTCGGCAGCGCTTCCCACGGGTCTGAGTGAACCGGAACGAGCCGGTGCCGCTCCCGACGATGCGCGCGTTGAACGTCACCCGGCCCACGACCGCCGCACAGAGACGCGGGTCGGTGAAGGTCTGCTCCCACCCGCCGTGCCCGCCCACGTTCTCGTTCCGGCTGCCGCCCTCGGCGCCCTCCGGGTCTTCGCCCTTGCCGGCCGGGGCCTGCTGCTGCGGGTCGAGCGCGAGTACGAAGGTGATCTGCCCGCCGCCGAGGCGCTTCCCTCGTTACGCGACGACCAAAACCTGTACAACCAATGCACAATCTAGAACTAACTTAAGGGCAATGCTGATACGGTTTCTGCATGAGTGATGAAGTGAGTGTCGAATCGTTGCTCGAAGAAGCCCGCCTGGCGGCCGAGATGCCCCCGCCGGAAGAGCGCCTGCGGCTGCGCGAGGCGGCCGGGCTGACCCGGGCCCAGGTCGCTGCCGCGGTCGGCGTCGCACGAGGCAGCATCACGAACTGGGAAACCGGGGCCTCCAACCCCGCCCCACCCGCCCGCCTGCCCTACCTGCGCCTGCTCCGCGGCCTCGCGGAAATCCACCCCGCACCCGCCGCCCCCGCCCCGGGTTCGGCCCCGACCATGGCTCCGCCCGCCACCGAGCCACCCAGTGCCCCGGAGTCGCCCGCCCCGGTACCCTCCACGTTCAACGGCCTGGAAACCCTGCGCGGACCGGACGGCCGCGCCATCGAGGGCGACCCCGGCCCGTGCGTCCAGTGCGGCATCGAGACCACCTACCAGTCCACCGACGGCCGCCCCCTCCACTCCGGAGCCATGTGCCGACCCGCACCCACGCCGCCCCCGGCCGCACACACCCCGGCCGTTGCCGCGCCCACTGCGGCCCCGGCCGCCCACGCCCCGACTCCGGTCTCGCCGGCCCCGGTGGCGACCCCGGTGCCGACCCGCCCGCAGCGCCGGAGCAAGTCCGCCGAGCGCGCCGAGGCCGACCTGATGGCACTCATCAGGAACGCCGTTCAGCAGGAGGCCGAGCGCGCCGGCGGTGACGAGGAAGCCGCGCTCAAGGCACTGAGCAAGCGCGCGGTCCCGGACGTCATGCACCTCTTCCACGAGACCCGGGCCACCGCCCGCTACGACTACACCGCCTACCCCGCCCTCCCCGACATCCTGCACAAGCCGTCCACGAAGGAACCGGACCAGATCTGGGAGGCCCGCCCCGCCTTCCAGAACCCCGCCTACTCCCTCCGCGCCCCCCGCGCCGACATCCAGGTCACAGCCCTCGACGTCAACGCCGCCTACCTGTCAGCACTCAAGCTGTGGCTGCCGATCGGGAAACTGGAACACACCACCGGCAGCGACGGCGTCGACCCGAAACGCTCCGGGGTCCACCTCATCACCCCCGCCCCCTGGACCCACCCCCACCTGCCCGACCCCCTCGGCGACCGCGACACCCCCGGCGCCCTCTGGATCACCGACGCCACCCTCCGCCTCCTGCTACGCCTCTCCGGCCCGAAGTGGGGCCTCACCCAGGCACCGACCATTCACGAGTCCTGGACGAGCGGCGCGACCGAGAACTTCCTGGACGCCCTGCGCAAACTGCTGGTCGCCGCCCGCGCGGAAGCGATCGCCGCCGGGGACACGCTGACGACCGAGTACGTCAAGGCCATGTACAGCAAGTTCGTCTCCACCATGGGGGAGTCGATCCACAACCGCGAGATGATCCGCCCCGACTGGATGCACAACATCCACTCCCAGGCCTACGCCCTGCACTGCGGCCGCGCGTACAAGGCGGACCGGGCCGGGCTGGGGATCGTCGCACTCAAGCACACCGACGAACTCCACCTCACCGGAGACCCCTGGACGGTCTTCTCCCAGGGGCGGGGCGTGTCCGAGATGAAGATCAAGACCGGTGACGGCAAGGCCTCCGGCATCTACATGATCGGGAAGGCGGGCAGCTGATGGCCGGGAGATGGATGGACTTCGGGAAGTACGGCGCGGACGGTGTGCCCGGGGCCGAAGCACTCGGGATCGCCCTGGAGGGCATGGTGCACGGCATCGCCTCCCCGGTCGACACCGAGCGCGGCCTCGCCGCCCGCCTGAACTACCTCACCCGGTCCGACGCCGGATACGAAGCGATGGACCGGGCCGGAATCCACATTTCCCCGCGCACCCTGATGGCCTGGCTCGCAGAAGAACGCACCCCGAACAAGGCCAACCTCGCCCGCCTGGACGCCGCGTACTGGGACCTGCGCCGCCGCAACCTCGCCACGGACCTCAAACACCGGCTCAACAACGCCGGCCGGGGCACCCGGGTGGAGATCAACCCCGTCGACCAGTCCGGAGTGGAGCAGAAGTACCAGCGGGACCTGTCCAGCCGCAGCATCTCCGTCCGGGGCGTCTGGGACCGCGCCGTGGACGCCTGGACGAACAACGACCTGGACGAGCTCGACGCGGTATGGGACGAGATCCTCGACCTGATCGGCTCCGACTACGACGGCTACAGCAACGTCTCCTCCATCGGATGGAACGCCTGAGCTGAAATGGGTGAGGCCCGGCTGGTGTCTCCAGCCGGGCCTCACCCATGAAGCCCGTACCAAACACGAGCAGCGGGGCGGGTGCTACTCCTGGCAGTGGCATCCCGCGCACACCAGGCAGCATCGGCAGTCCAGGCACTGTTCCCGCATCAGGTCCCCGCACGGCTGGAACGCGTCGCCGGGCGAGGAGTCGGGGCAGTAGCACTCGCAGCAGGAGCCGCACTTCTCGTGGACGCGGTCACGGCGGCGGCCGCCGATCACCACGGTGCCCCGCTCCCCGCAGTCCCGGCAGCGCCGGGGCCGCACCGGTGCCGGATCCGGCAGCTCGTCCATCTCCCGCGCCCACTCCCGCAGCGCCCGGAGATCTTGGGTCGTGAGCCCGGTGACCGGGTCGACCGCGTACGGCAGCAGCGGCCCCACGGTGGAGTACATCCCCCTCGCCGCGCTGAGGACCGTGCGCACGTGGTGGTCCCCGGCCCGCACCCACGCCACCGGACGATCATGGGTCTGCGCCCAGAAAGCGATCTCCTCGGCCCGCCAGACCAACTCGTCCTGCCCGTGCGGGGAGCGACCGGGGGCCTCGGGCCGGGGGTAGCGCAGCGTGCCCGTGGTCCGCAGCGGCACCGTCGGCGGCAGCGTCTCCCACCCCAGGGCGGGCAGCAGCGGCTCCAGCTCACCCGGGGCGTACGAGGAGACCAGGACCAGGTCCGCGGGGAGGTCCGCGAGGGCCCGGCCGCCTTCCGCCGCCGGGAAGTCGACGTTGGCGGCCGCCGTCCAGGAGCACGCCCGTGAGCCCCTGCTGCGCTTCGGAGTGGACGAGCTTTACCGAATGGTTCCCGGACAGTGGGCCGGTGGCGTTGCAAATGCCCGATTCGCTGAACGCGGTTTCACCTACCAGGATGTTCCGTGCATGCCTGGGGCGCGCCGGATCAACAACGGTGTCGACGCCATTGCCATGCTTCGCGCGATGAACGCGGGGATCGTGGGAATTCTCAGCGCCGGCGTCGGTGTGATCGTCGACGGCCAGGCGTTTGAGCCCGTCGTCAACACGGACCTCGAAGGCCGACTCCTGGACTTGCGTGCACGGGGGCTGGCCCGGGTCGTCTTCATCGAGCTCTCGGTCACCGACGAGCCGCTGGCTGACCGGCAGCGCCGCCACTCTCATCCGGTCGGCCTTTCACTGCATCAGAACAGCCTGCCCAAGCAGGCCACCAAACCCGACCTCGTCGTCGAGACGAGCGGTATGTCGGCCGCAGAGGTGGCCGCGTACGTGTGCCGTTGGCTCGAAAAGGAGTATCTGGAGGTGTGACCGCGGGCATACCGGCCACACCTTGTCCCCGATCGGTGCAGACCACAACCTGATCAGGCATGATCTGCTCTGTAAACGCGACAACGTACGGCCCGGCCCCGCGCCGGTTCACGCTCGCCGACGGGCCAGCCTGCGGCTCATGAGCATGGTCATCGACCACATGACCATCCACTCGTGGACGGTGGGCAGCGTCTCGTAGTCGCGTACCAGCCGGCGCGAGCGGAACAACCACGCGAACGTCCGCTCCACGCACCAGCGCCTCGGCAGCACCATGAACCCCGATACGTCGTCCGAGCATTTGACGATCTACACGGTGAGCTGGAGTTTCTCCTTCGCCCAGACGACCAGGCGGCCCGCGTAGCCGCCGTCGGCCCACACCAGCATGAGCTTCCTGTGGCGGTCCCGCACGCACTTCAACAGCGGCGCCGCCGCGTGGCGGTCCTGGACGCTCGCGGTGGTCACCATGACCGCGAGCAGCAGGCCGCGGCAGTCCACCACGATGTGGCGCTTGCGCCCCGGCACTTTCTTTCCCGCGTCGTATCCCCTTGAGGACGCGGGCACGGTGGCCGCGGCCCGTACTGACTGCGAGTCGATGACGGCGGCGGTCGGCTCCGGATCGCGGCCAGCCTCCTCGCGCACCAGGCCGCGCAGCCGGTCGTGCAGTTCGGCCAGCAGCCCCTGCGCGCCCCAGCGCCTGGCGAACGCGTAGACGCGGTCCCACGCAGGGAAGTCGCCCGGCATGGCCCGCCACGTGATCCCGCCGGCGACCAGGTAGCGCACAGCATCCAACATCTGGCGGTGGCAGTAGCTCTCCGGCTGGCCGCCCTTGCCGTTCATCCACGCCGGGATCGGCATCGCGTCCCGCACGACCCCCCACTCCGCGTCCGACATGTCCGAGGGATACCGGGGTTCGCGGCCCGGATGGTCGCCCGCGTTCCCGAACCGGTGAGCGAGGCAATCACACGACCGGGCAGCCGAGTTGGGCTGTACCGGCACGGACCCACAAGACTGCGACACGAGGGCCTCCTGTTCAGGTCGTTCGGACTTCGAAAATCCCGAGGTGGACAGGAGGCCCCGCCTTCATGCCTGCCGGATCCGAAGATCACGCGACCGAGTCACCGCACTCGAACTGGCGCCCAACAAGGTCGGTACGACAACGGCTTCTTACGGTGTCGGCGGCGGTCAGCCCGTGATCTGCGAACTCGTCGCGCAGTAACACCCCAGCGCCAACACGCTTCGGCCCCCACCCTGAGCCGTCAGGGTGGGGGCCGAAGTCGTTGGGCAGGCGCGTGCGGCTCAAGGAGTGAGGAGGTGGACGGCGGGGAGAGTCCCGGACTGTGCGGCATCCTGGTTGATGCGCAGCCCCGTGTACGCGCCCAGCGCGGTGAACACCAGGGCGGCCAGGCGCGCGCCGTGGTGTTCGTAGTAGGCGGTCACCTCGTCGGCGGTGGTGTCGGGGATGGAGGGGAAGACGGCACCGGCGGCGGTGAGCACCGCGTCCAACGCCGACTCGTGGCCGGTGGTGGTGCCGAACTCTGCGCGCCGTATCACCTCGTCGCCTTCGACGTGCAGGATGGTGGCGGGCGGGCTGTACAGGTTCCGGCTGGCGCACAGGATCTCTTCACCCGGGCCGGGCCTCATCGAGGGGACGCGGCGGAAGCCGGTTGCCCAGGTCGCGGCGTGGTCGTTCTCCAGCACGTACGTCCACTCACCCTCGCTGCCGTACATCGCGTAGGCGTAGCGGGTGGGGTCGTGGCCGGGCGGGGTGGGCTGGCTACGCAGTTCGGCCAGCGGGGTGCGGGCGGCGAGCTGATCGAGGTCGGCCCCGAGGTTGATGAGGAACTCGTCAGGGTCGATGCCTCGGGCGAGGGTGAGGGAGATGCCGCCGCGCATTCCGGGGACGGGCGTGGCGGTGTGGGCGTGGGCGCCTATCCAGGTGAGACCGTTGGTCATGGAGGGGGCCGTTCGCTGGTGGGGTGGGGTGGGGTGGGGTCGAGCTTAAGGGTTGTCCCGTAAATGATCTCCGAGTTGTCTCGGGCATGGCTTGCCGCCGTACGGCCCGCTGGTCTATCCGGCGAGGGCGAGGTTGTGCATGCGGGCAATGCCGAGCATGGCGTAGTGGACGCCGTCGCCTTTGAGTCGGCAGTCGCGGAGGATCTCCAGTTCTTCATGCGGGCGAAGATGTGCTCGACGCGGGCCCGTACCTGCTTGTGGGACTTGTTGTGTTTCTCTTTCCAGGCCGGAAGTTCGCTCTGGCCGCGCTCGCGGCGATGTGGGATGACGAGTCCTGTGCCTGGGTAGCCGCCGTCGGCGATCGTGAGGGTCTTGCCGACGGCAGCCTTGGCGCCGGACTCCTCCCATGCCTTGCAGTTGTTGCGGTTCCCGGCAAGCGGCCGGTCGACCACTACGACGAGCCGTGTGTCGGCGTCGATGACGACCTGGTGGTTGTTGGAGTACCGATAATTCTTCGACCGCTCGGCGATGGTGTGGTCGCGGGTGGGGACCAGGGTGCCGTCCACGATGAGGACGGTGTCCTTGGCGAACCGCCTGCGGAGTTGGAGCGCGAGCATCGGTCCGAGGTGGTCGATGATGCGGTCCGCCGCCGACTTCGAGATCCCGAACAGCGGGGCAAGCTGGCGCATCGTGAGGTTCGTTCGCCAGTACGCCGCGATCAGCAGGGCCCGGTCCTCGAGCGAAAGGCTCCACGGCCGGCCCCTGCGGACCGCGTCCGTACCCCCGCGCCGCAGAACCGTCACCAGCTTGCCGAACTGCCGTGGGCTCAGCCCGGTGAACGGGGCTATCCAGGACGGCTCCAACGCCGTGATCACACCAGCCACATCAAGATCATCTCAGCTGGCGAGTCGATCACCCCGCTCGGTTTGGAGAGCCTTGGCGAACCAGTGATCCGCCTTGCCGTGACCTTCATACGGCTCGGTCTCCTGGTAGCCGTGTCTGGAGTACAGAGCCCGCGCCTCAATGAGTTGGGTGTTGGTCTCGCACACAATCCGGGTGGCACCGAGCCTTCTGGCCGTCTCCTCGACAGCCAGGAGAAGGCCCCGGCCCACTCCTGCTCCCCGTCCAGCGGGACGCACATACATCCGCTTGAGTTCCGCGGTCCCAGCGGTACCTCCCATCAACCTCACTCCTGCGCAGCCCAGAAAATCGCCCTCTTCGCTGCGTGCGATGAGGAACGCGCCGCCGGGCGGGCTGAGGTCACGATGGGGGTCCTTCGTGAGCACCTCACGGAGCTCTTCACTCGTGACCGAACGTCCCAGGACCCGCCTCCCCATCTCGCTGAAGTACTCCCGCATCACCTCGTCGACACCTGTGTCCAGGACAGATGCGGTCTCGATAGTCCAAGTAGTCATGCGCCCCATGGTCCCGGACCCGCCCGTGGCCGTCCACGGTCCTACCGATCAACTGCCAGCCGGTCTGATCTTTACGGGACAGCCCTTAGAAAGAGGGGGCCTATCGGTTGTTCAAGGTCTACTACTCCCGCTTCACGGACATGGACCAGTACTGAGCACCTCCCGTGTAGGATCCGCGATTTCGTTGACAAAGAAGGCCGACCGTTGACAGAGGATTAGCAAATCCGCGCCTCCAGTATTCCGGCGTTTCCGCAGGACGCGCTGCAAGCGAAGTCGCGGACCCTACATCCCGCCGGGGGCAAGATCCCTACACCCCACCAGGAAGCCCGCTGCGCGCCCCTCGGACGCCCTTCGAGCTCGTAACACGATCACGATCGGGGCAGTTCGGTAGCCTCGTGGGCTGCGCGCCGCGACGGGCGTGGCATCGTCGTGCAGATGAGCCATGTGAACAACGTTGACGGTTCCTCCGAAGGCGCCTGGGTTTTCGGTCTGGAGGAGATTTCCGCAGCTGACGCGAGCGAGGACGGCACGATGCATCCTCCCGTTTTCGGCAGGGCTCTGATCAGGGCACCCGAGGACACGCCACAGGCTTTGCGATGGGCAGCGGAGGAATTCGTTGACCAGTGTGGGCCCGACTGGGCAGTCTCGTCTGTCCTTCTGCAATGGCTCAAGATCGAGGCCGGCGACGAGCTACTACTGGGCGTGGAGAGCTGTGTCCTGGAGCGCGTCTCCGACGATCAGATTCGCCTTCACGCCAACTACAACCAATGGGACGATCTGGTCGTCCCCATCCCGGTTGTTCGACGCATGCTGGTCGACATGGCGCACTTCATCGTCATGGAGGCCCGCCACCCGCTGCCTGCCTGGCGGATCAGGCGACTGGGAGAGCGGGACTGGAGCCGCAGGCGCAACGCTGAGTAGGTCGGCATGCGCGACGACTTCAATAAGATCGTGTTACGAGCTCTTCGTTCGGCCCGGAGATCGGCGTACAGCGATTCCGGCCGCGATGATCACGAACGGGTCCGACCGGCGTTGAACCCGGGGACACGAACCCGCCGCCCGGGAGGCTCCGCTGATGGACCGTGAACTCACCCTGATCTGCTCGACGTGCGCCGAGGCGATCGCCTTGGACGACGGCTGCCTCTGGGTCAGCCGCCGCCAGGCCGACACCGTCCGGCAGGCATACCGGGCCCTGGAGCAGCGGCGCACCGATCCCCTCGACGGCAGCATGTCGTTCGGCCTGGCCGACCTCCTGGCCCTCCCGGAACCTGCCGTCTGGCGCGCCGACCACCGCGACTGCGACCCCGAGCGCGAGGACGGGGGCCACTACCGCATCCCCGCCGACCGCCTCCGCCTGCGTGCCGACCTCCTCGACTGGACCGCCCACCTTGCCGGGAAGGTCTGGCTGCCCCACACCGACTGGCGGGACCTCCTGCGCGAGACCCGCACCGGCAGCACCCGCCTCGCCGTCTCCGGGCCCCGCCCGCCCGCGCACCTCGCCGCGTTCTGAAAGCCGCAGCCTTGGCAGGGAGCGCGACGCCGGGAAGGACCTGTTCGTGACGACTCGGCATCACTGGCCCGGCAGTTCTGGGGATCTTGCTGGTATGACGCAGCTTGAGACGTGTCCCGTGTGCACCGGCCCGGACCTGGTCGAGTACAGCTACGGCGGCCGCAGCGCCACGGGCTACGGGCTACGAGTGCCGCGACTGCGGCCACCACTGGCGCGCCCCGGACGTTTGGCTCCGGCGCCCTTCCTGGCTGCTCAGGGGAGATCCTGGCCCTGCCCAGCAGGGACACGGCCCTTTGCGGGGCTTGGGGCGCGGTCGCTGGGAAATGGCCTTGGTACAGGTGAAGCCGATGCCCGCCCGGGAAGGGCATGGCGATCGGCTTCACTTGGACGGATGCGCCAACATCCGGCCCGCAATCCCTGGTGCGCCGGTTGGAGCCAGTAGCAATCAGGGCAAGGGCGGCCCTACTGGGAACGCGCGCCTTCTGGAGATGAGTGTGCCTGGCTAGCGGTCATCGCACTGAAGTAGGCAGGTACGAAATTGAATCAACGCAGGTCAGCTCTGCTTTAGTGAGGTGTGCGCCCTGTACTGCGTGGTAGGGCGAACGCAAGCGGTACGGCTTGCCCGGCTCCGGTTCGCAGCCTGCGTGTTCAGGCCCTATGACCTACGCCCTCCCCCCTCGGGCATCCCTTTTTTATGCATTGAGGGTTGTCGTGCTGTCGTGCTGTCGTGGTAGGCGTTGAGCACCGCTCTGACCTGCACTGCAGAGCCATGCCATGGCCTCCTGACGGCCCGCCGGCCCGATACATCACGTCCTTGATGCAACAGGCCGAGCATTGGCACGTTGGTGAGACAAGTGGCTGACCCCCTCTCAGGACCCCTTACGAGCCTGGGAAACTTGCCCCAGCAGTCCACGTGTGCCCAGGGAGCGCCAACTCCCGAAGACCGCACCACACGGACTTTCCGGTTGGAGCCAAGAAGCACCGTCCGGCGATCTCACGGTCGCCGGACGGTAGTTAGGGAGACCCTGTCATGGGCAAAAAACCCATTGTTGCGGCGAGTACCGCGACCATCGAGTCGGCGTCGGCCGACACCACCATCACGATGAGCAGCCGGTTCGCCATGCCACACGCACTGGTGATCATCGCGTCCATTGCCACCGCCGCGTTCCTCGCCCCCGACGCGATGACCGTCCAGGACGTCCTGCTGCTCCTGGCGGGCGCCGGCGGAATCGGCGCCGGAGTCGTCCTCGTGGTCGTGACCGGAGGCCGCAGCGGCAGCCGGATCGGTCGGCTCGTCCGCGCCTACTTCAGCGCGGACAACTGAGGCGGCCGCCGTGGGACGCCCCGAGAACGACGTGGACCAGACCGTTCCCGCGCGCGCGGCACTTGCGGAGTACCTCCGCTGGTGCCGTCGCGAGGCAGGCCTGACCTACAGCCAGATGTCCGAGGCGAGCCGGCTCTCGAAGGCCACCTTCGAACGCGCCGCCTCCGGCTCGACCGTGCCCGCCTGGGACACCGTTGAGCTGTTCATCACGGTGACCTGCACTAATGACGTCTTCGGACTCGAGGCGTACTTGACCCGCGGCCACGAATTGTGGGTCAGGGCCCGCCGGGCTACCCGAGCGCCGTACTACGTCCACAAGGCACCCGACCCCACCCTGCTCTCGGACACCGCGGGCTTCCTCCGCGCGCTGCGCCACCAGCATGTGTGGGCCGGCTACCCGACTCCCGGCGAGATGGAGTCGATGGCCGGGACCGGGATGCTCCCCAAGTCCACCGTCCGTCGCATCATTGCCGGGGACGCATTGCCCGTGGACCCCCCGCAGACTCTGGCCTTCCTGCAGGCCTGCTACGTACGGGGAGAAACGGAACTCGAACGGTGGCTCTCCGCCGCCGTCCGGGCCCTGCGCGATGACCCGACCCGGTCGAAGGACATCAGTAAATGGGTAAAGGCCCACCAGGAAATGGTTCGGAGGGCCAAGAAGAAGGAGTTCGACTCGGTGACCTTGCCGCGCAACCAGGAGAGACAGCGTGCAGCGTGAGGCGTTGTAGCGCCTGGCCCGGAGCGCCTGTTCGACCGGGTCGGCGGGAGCCTGGTCGAACAGGCGCATGCTGATTGATCAGCGACAATCGACATCCACTCCTAACGCCCCAGCCGCTGGGCCCGACCGGTGTTTTCGCTGGTCGGGCCCCTGCGTTTACCGCGCTCGCCACTCAGAGGGGCGTACAGGGCCTCGCCTCGCGGGGCCGTCCGAAGGGGAACACGTGACGCCGATACCCAGCAGCGCCGGGGAACGGGGCTCGCACCCGGGGCGGCGGCGAGCGTCCCGGGACTTCACGGCGTGTTGCCCACTGGTACCGGCTGGCCGTCCTTGAAGGCCAGCCCGATGTTGTAGAGAACATCGTGGCGCCAGCTGTACATGGTGTTGGGAATTGGTTCGTCAATTTTCAGGCCGGGGCGTCCGTCTGCGGTTATGCCCCTTGCGGTCATGATGAACTTGTACGGAACGGTCCGGTCACCGGAGTAGATCGGGGTCACCTGGTAATAGACGACCTGGTTTCCCGTGGTGGCGGCTTCTTTCACCTTCGCCTCGTACGCGCTCATCCTCTTGTTGTTGTCGGCATCTCCCAGGCCGTTCACGTAGTCGTTCGCTGCCCGGGAGCAGGTCGCGAGATTCCTTAGATCTGTACCGCTTCCGCCCAGCTGCTTTCCGAGCAGGTGACAGGCGTTCCGGCGATAACCAGGATGAGGGCCGAGGCCTGCGAGGTGATAGGCGGCGTTCAATTTGGCCCACTCGTAGCCAGGCGGAGTCACCTCCTCTACGTTGGTTCTGGTGCCGTAGTCCTTTGCTATCCATGCCTTGTCGAGGCACGCCCTGATTCCCGTCGCGCGGTTGCCGTGCGCGGTGTCCAGCGGGCCGGGGTCCGACCATCCAATTCCCTGCCTGCGGCAGTCGGAAAAGCCGCTTTCGTCCTGGTCCTCAGGCTCGTCGTTTTCTTTTCGGTCCGTGGCTTCGCGGGCGGTGTCGATGGCTTTGCGGAGGGTGTCGTACGTCTTCTTGGCCTGTTTCGCCTCATCGACGAACTTGGGGTACTCCTTGGAGAACTTGGTGACGGCTCCCCAGAGCTTTCCCGTCTTCTTGGCGGCGCCGATCCCGAGTACGGTGCTTCCGACGTCGACGGCCGCCCAGAGGCAGGTGAACAGGTCGCCCTGGGTGCACTTGATGATGTTGTCGATGCCGAAGGTGTCGATCAGGACGTCGAGGCCTTCCTCCTTGAGCCAGTCGGTGAGGCTGGTCTCGAGGAGTTTCTTCGCGTCGCGGTATTCCCTGACGCAGTCCCGGCCGGGCTCGCAGTTCTCGGCGAGGAGCTGTTCGTCCTGGTGCTGCTGCGCGATATCGGCGGCCCCGCCGATCCGGGTCCAGCCGACGCTGGTTCCGGTGGCGCCGTTCCACCGGTAGGCGGTGGTGAGGTCGGGGGAAAGGCCGTAGAGCTGGGTGTCGCTGACGGCGAAGGTGGCGCCGGGGCCGCCGATCGCGGTCCAGTCGTCGGGCGCCCCGTTGTACTTGTGGATGTTGCCGGTGCCCGGTGCGGTGGCGAACAGGCCGGCCCCTCCGGCGTAGAGGCTCTTCGCGGGCCCGCCGATCCGGGTCCACTTGTCGCTCTTGCCGGTCCATTCGTAGACGGCCGTGCGGTCGGGAGCGATGCCGTAGACGCGGTCCTCGCCGACGGCGAAGGTGGCGCCGGGGCCGCCGATCCGGGTCCACTTGTCGCGCTTGCCGCTGTACTTGTAGAGGTCGCCGCTGTCGGGGTTGGTCGCGAAGAGTCCGGCTCCTCCGGCGTAGATGCTCTTCGCCGGCCCGCCGATTTTGGTCCAGGCGTCGCCGTGCCACTCCCCGATGCCGTCGGGGAGCAGCCGGTAGAGGTGGTCACCGGTGGCAGCGAACTGGCCACTCGCACCGCCGACCGGGTCCCAGTTGCGGGTGTCGGCGTTGTACTTGCGGACCTGCTCGCTGTCGGGCCCGGTCATGAAGACGTCCGCACGGCCCGCGTAGACGGCGTTCACGGGGCCGCTGAGCGGCGACCAGCCGTCGCTGCCGCGCTTCCAGAGGGCGCTGTTGTCGGCGCTGAGGGTGTAGAGGTCGTCCTGGGCGGTGACGGCCATGCGGGTGGTGAGGCCGGCCGCCGTTTCGGAGGGGCCGGCGGGCTGGACCGGCTCGGGGACGATCTCCCGCTGGCCGTCCGTGTCCGTGGCGGGGTTCTTGCCGTCACTCTCCGAGCCCTCCGGGGGCAGGTCCTCGTCGGTCTCCGGTGCTTCTGGTGCGGGCGGCTCGGGTACGTCCTGGGCGGTGTCCTGCGGCTGGGGTGGTGCGGGCGGGGGAGTTTCCTGGACCGGGGGAGGGGCCGGTGCGGTCACGGGTGCTCCGAGCGGCGCCCAGCCGGTTCCGGTACCGGTCCACTGCAGGACCGCGGTTCCGTTCGGGGCGAGGCCGTAGAGGTGGGTGCCGCTGACCGTGAACCCGGCGCCGGGTTCACCAGCCTTGGTCCAGGAGTCGGGCTGCCCGTCGTACCTGCTGAGCGTCCCCGTGCTGGGGTCGGTGGCGAAGAGGCCGGCGCCGCCGGCGTACAGGTCCTGGGCGGGTCCGCCGACCTTGGTCCAGTCGGTGCCCTGTCCGTTCCATTCGTAGACCGCGGAGTGGTCCGCGGCGAGGCCGTAGAGGCGGTCGTTGGTGACGGCGAAGTCCGCGCCGGGCTCACCGACCTGTGACCACGCCTCCGGGGTGCCGTCGTACTTGAAGACCTTGCCGGTGTCCGGTGCGGTGGCGAAGAGGCCGGCGCCGCCGGCGTACAGGTCCTGGGCGGGTCCGCCGACCTTGGTCCAGTCGGTGCCCTGTCCGTTCCATTCGTAGACCGCG
>NZ_JBIVPT010000010.1:249283-267681 GCF_044754785.1 Streptomyces sp. NPDC092952
GGTGTCCGGTGCGGTGGCGAAGAGGCCGGCGCCGCCGGCGTACAGGTCCTGGGCGGGTCCGCCGACCTTGGTCCAGTCGGTGCCCTGTCCGTTCCACTGGTAGACCGCGGAGTGGTCCGCGGCCAGTCCGAACAGCTGGTCGTCACCGGTCGCGGTCACCGACCCCAGCGGTACCGGCGCGGTAGCCGGGGCTCCGTCGGCCAGGGCGGGGAACGAGGACAGGACACCGGCGGTGATCACACCGGCCACGACGAGGCCGATCCGGCGAAGGAAGCCGGGCGTTCTGCCGGGCCGGGACCGGGCGCGGCCCCACACAGCACTACGGGTCACGGAAAGCTCCAGGGTCTGTCTGGGAAACGGTGGAGCTCTCACTGTGTGAACTGGTCTGATTGTCCATCAACGGCCGCCTCGGAAAACCGCAGGTGGGGCGCGGGAAAGCAGCGGACAACGCGGACAACTATCGGGGGAGCGCCACCATGGTGAAGGCCGGCCGTCCACAGGGCGGGCTCAAGGGACAGACCGAGCAGGCCAATGCGCTGGCCGCGTTCCTGCGGAACCTGACGAAGGACTTCACGGTCCGCGAGCTCGCTGAGCGGTACAAGATCAGCAAAACCAGCTGGGGTGAGTACCGGGCCGGCACGAAGACGATCGAGCTGCACCTGCTGCGGCACGTGGTCCGGGACCTGGTACGCGACGAACGCGCCCGCGCTGCTGTCACCGCCAGAGCCGAGGAGCTTCACCAGCTCGCCAAGGCCGCGGAGAACAGCCCCTCGCCGCCCACCGCCGCCCTCCGGACGGGAGGGGAACCGCCCGACCAGGTCCTGCGCGCCGCCGACGCCGACGTGCGCGAATCGAAGGAACTTCTGCAGGCCCTGCGTGAAGTCATCGCCCACCTGCAAGCAGCCCCTCCAGGACCGCCGAAGCCCAACGCACCAGACGGGAACGGCGACCCGGACGCCCCACCAGCTGCCGGAGCGCTCGGCGAGGCCACCGAGCAGCTCGCCCGGATGGAGGAGCTCCAAGCCACAGCCGAAGCCGTGCAGGCCCGCGCCCGGGAACAGCTGGAAACCCACGAGGCAGCCGAGGCCGATACCCCGCCGCCGGCCCGGGAACCCGCACCGCTCGCAGCGGCAGCCCCGGCGCCGGAACCCGCGCTGCCGGAGATCGCCCTCATGCTCGCCCAGATACGCACAGCGCTGGACGACCAACGCCAGGACATCGCCGAACTCGCGACCCGCATCGGCCTGCCCCTGCGCACACCAGCACCTTCGCCGGCCCTCGTCCTCGCCGGCGAGGTGCTTCACCGCCCTTCCACCCTTGAGCTCGCCCCCGCGTCCAGGGAACCGAAGCGAAGACGGCGGCTACGGAAGCAAGTAGTGACCACCACCGTCGCGACCACCACCGTGGTGACGCTTGCCGCAGGAGGCTGGTACTTCGCGCACCAGCAGCCCGTCGGCTCCGCCGCCCCTGTCCCCGCCCCTCCCCAGATCACCACCGCGCCCGTCTCCACCCCACCGCCATCACCTTCCGGCTCGACGACCCCTCCAACGACCCCGCGGCCGAGCAGAACCCCGGAGACGGTGCCGCCCACGACGAAAGAGCCCTCCGCCTCACCCCGGGCGACACGTCGCGCGTTGCCGACCGTTCCACCGGTGCAGTGGGGACACATCACCAACGGCAACAGCGCCCTGTGCCTGGCCGTCCCCGCAGCGAGCCGACAGTCCGGCAAGCACGTCAACCAGTACCCGTGCGGCGACTACCCCGACCACTACTGGAAGACGGAGCCGGCACCCCGCGACGTGCGGAGAAACGGCTTGGTCCGCATCGTGAACTACAACAGCCGCCAGTGCCTGAGCGTCGCTGATTCCAGCACCGAGACCGCCGCACCCGTCGTCCAGTCCACCTGCGAACAGAGCGAAGGGCAGTACTGGCAACTGGAAGAACACCCCGACGGGACCTGGGTCATCAACGCCAACAGCGGTCAGTGCCTGGCCGTACCCGCAGCGAGCACCCAGGCATTGACCGAGGTCAACCAGTACCCGTGCGGCGACTACCCCGACCACTACTGGCACCTGGAAGGCCGCTGAAAGGTCGTTCGCGTCCGATATCTCATCCCGAGACGCAGGTCCGCTCGACCGCCCACCGGCCCCAGGGCCAACTCGGGGCAGTAAGCGTTGATCCGGCGCCGAGCGACGCTTCCACAACGCTTACGCCTCGGCTCGGGGCGGAGGCGGCCACCCCGGAGCGAGTGACGGTCACGAGCGCGACCGCCGCAGGCCGCTCCCCGCAGTATCAGGGGGCGGATGGCGCCGAACTCTGACGACGGCCGTGTGATGCAAGTCACAGGAGAATTTCGGGGCTCGTTGTCGGATCGTGCCCGCGCCACCTCTGAGAGGAGAAGGATTTCCCACCAACGTAAGGACGCGCCCATGGCCGCCGAGGACCTGACGCCCAGCTACTACATGGTCGAGGACGACGGCTCGATCGACACCCACGTTGCCGAGCGGATCAACCAGTTCAACTGGGATCCGGATGAGGCAGGGGCGGTCATGGCCTTGTTCCCGGTCGACTGGAACGGGGCTGAAGGCGAGCTCGTGACCCTTCGCGGGGACGGGACCGTCGCCCTCGACCTGGACGGTACGTTCGAACTGCCTGAGCCATTCGACCGCGGCACACTTCCCACGATGATCACCACCACCACCGGCATGGCGGTGCTCAAGCCCAATCACCCGGACAACCAGACGATCGAGTCCGGATTCCGGGCAGTAGGCATTCCGGTACCCGATGTGGTTCAGGCCATGAACGCCCGCGAGGCTGTGCTCACCGGAGACCTTGCCGCGCTCGGCGCTTTCGTCTCGGAGGGGCTGGGACGGTGGAGTGGATGGCGTGAGCCGGTCTCCACCGCTTTGATCGGCGACTGGGCGGATCCGCTCTACGACAAGGGTCGGCTTTCTCCCGGAGCGGTGGACCAGCTCCTGGCCGAGGCCAAGGTCATCAACGGGCAGCTCAAGCCGATCTGGACCCACCAGACCAACCGGCAGCAGGTGCGACTGCTCGACGCCCCGCTGGGCGACGGGATGACCCTGTACGACGTGCTCTCCGGGCAGCCCGCCGACGACGACGCCCGCTTCGAGGGCTTCGACGATCCCCGCCTGATCCGGATCCTGAACGCTCTCTCCGAAGAAGAGCAGATGGTGACCATCGCACGTAGCCGCCCCGGCGTCACCAGCTGGCCCGAGGCCGCTCGACTCGCCGGATTCCCTGAGCCAGAGGACGTCGGCAAGCGGGTCTGCCGGAAGGTGAAGCGGCTTGCCAATCGGCTCACCGGCCAGGGGGCCAGGCGCAGTACAGCAAGGGCCAGTGAGCGCCGCACATCCAACTGAAGCCCCGGACCGCCGACCGACCGGCTGACCGGGCGGGCTGGGCTCGACGGTCGTTTATCTCATCCGAGACGCGGGCTCGCTCGACCGCCTCAGGGCCAACTTGGAGCGGTCGAGCGTCGACCCGCCGCCGCCGACCAGCGCCCTGGCCGACCGAGTTCTCGGTCGGCGACGTCCGCGCGCAACCGGGGCCCGCAGGAGCGGCCCCGTGGAGCTGTCCACGGGGCCGCTCGCGATTTCCTGGCGTCCTGTCAGCGGCGGTCGCTACCCCTTGACCGTTGCCCCAGGGAACACCCCTCGCGCGCGGGTGTCCGTGCCCATGTGTCTGTTCCTCCGCCTCGGCGACCGGTGGCATCCCCCGAGCACTTCGTTCGGGTCGTCCAGGTGCCAGTCCGGGGGACGGATACAGCCAAGATTTTTTGCCCGTCAGCGATTCACAGACCGAGCCGCTCCCTCGGAACCTCGGGGCCTTCAAACCGCGTACTAGGTATCTTGACTGTTCGTCCTACACGGTGTTCTAACATAGCCATCAACTTAGTCATCCTATCTTGCACTACCCAGCGTCAAGTCAGCGCAGCTGACCAGCGGTTTCACGTTGGACCACCCCGCCATCAATGTGCCACCATCTGAGCCATGACGTCGACTCAGAACACCGCAACCGAGCCGGAGTCGGGGGACAAGATAGGCCGGGACGAGCTGGCCAGCACCCATGACGCCGAGCAGTCCATGAGCCAGGGCAGGACCATCGAGATGATCCTGACTCGCTCGGCGAGGACCAACCGAACCGTCCCCATCAGGAGGGTCTTCCTCCAGCTCGGAGAGGGACGCGATGCACAGCCCGGCCCTCTCAGGTCGCTCGTCGCGAGCCGCCAGGAACGGGCGCTCGACCTCTACCTCCTCGTCGCAGCCATCACGGGCGGCCCGGGCCACATGGTGACGGAGTGGTCGACCACCTGGGCCAGGACCATCGGCATCTTCGACGAGAAGTCCGGAGCTTCCGCTGTCTCCCGGGCGTGGAAGGCCTTGAAGGACCTCGACCTCATCACCACGGCCCGCGGCTCACAGCGGAGGACCACCGTCACCAAGCGTATGGAGGACGGCAGCGGACCATACGAGCCGCCCATGAACGCCGGGGAGAAGTACCTCCAGCTCCCGTTCGAGTACTGGGAGAAGGACATGCACACCAAGCTCTCCCTCGCGGGCAAGGCAATGCTCCTGATCGCCCTCGCCCAGAGGAAGAACAAGTTCCCTCTCGTCCACGCCAGGATCAGCGAGTGGTACGGCCTGGCCCAGAAGACCGTCGCAGCCGGCATCGACAACCTGGTGGAGAACGAGGTCCTGGAGCCGGCCGGGTTCGAGTACTTCGACACCCTCGCGGTTCGCTCGGGAAGGGGCTCCCGCCCCCTCTACCGCCTGGTGCCACCATTCCACCAGCGCGGACTGCCCCCCACGGGGCTCGAAGGTTTCTTCGGCCAGAAGGGGTCGGAGAAGTAGAGAACCGCGCCGCCCCTCCCTGGCTACCAACCCGTGGGGCGAACGCGGTCCAAGCGCCGGCAAGACCGGCAGATAGGAACAAGAGTATGACCTCTATACCCAGTGGTACCCCGGCGCACCCCCTCTCCCCTCGCAGGAGATGGGGCAGGGTGCTCCTGGTCGTCGTCGGCCTCGTCGTCCTGTGGGACATCGACCCCGAGTACGTCGACAACCTCGGAACCTGGCTCGGCATCGTGACCGTGCTCGCTCCGGAGATCTTCATCCAGAGGCGGGACGAGCCACCCGGGAACCTGAGCATTGCTCTCTGAACTACCAGCCGCCGGGACGCTCGCTAACGGCACCCCGGCTCTCCGACGGTAGTTGACCAACACGAACGCCCTGCCGGTCGTCCATCGACCGGCAGGGCGTTGTTCGTTGTTCAGCGTTGAGGGTCAGCGCTTCTTGTACCAGGCGGTGACGGCCTCCACGATGTAGCCGAGGTTCTGCTGACGCATGACCGGCGCGTAGGCGTCCTCCTCGAACGACGGCGAGGTCTTGGAGTCCTTGCGCCAGATCGACACTTCCTCCACCGGCGCGCCCATGGACGGCGCGAGGGTGCGGAAGTAGGCCGTGATCGCGGCGGTGTCGACGTTCTCGGCCCGCAGGTTGCGGTACACGGCCGCCAGGACGCGCAGCATGCCGACCGAGCCGAGCAGGGACCGGCCGCGCAGTTCCTGCGGGGTCAGGTCGCCTTCGGCGACGGCCGCCAGGTCCGGGAACGCGTCGGTGATGCAGTCGAGGAAGTCCAGGACGGTCGCGACGACCTCGCGGTCCTCCAGGGCCGCCTCCTTGGCCTTGCTGGTGCGGCCGGTGATTCCGAACATCACGCCCCGGGTGAGGTCCGCGACGTGCTTCGCGCCGATCAGGTGCATGCTCGTACGCGTCATCCGGTCCTGCTCCATGTCCACACGCCCCTTGAGCAGCGCGTGCTTGGTGACCTGGTCCAGGGTGCGGTTGGCGACCTTGGAGGAGTCGAAGCGGGACCGCACGGCGGCGGAGATGCCGCGCGCGTTGTCGGCGACGTCCACGAACATCTGTCGGGCCAGCGCGCCGTCCTTCTCCAGGTAGATGTCCACGCCGATGGACTCCTCCTTGAGGCGGTTCATCTCCGCCAGCAGCGCGACCTTCTCCTGCTCGTACTTGGCGATGCGGTCGTCCTTGAGGCCACCCTTAGCGAGCGCGCGGTCGATGGCGAGGATCGCGGAGGCGATGCGCTTGATCTCCAGGTCCACCCCGAGGACGCGGTGCTGGCCGTCGATGGTGAGGATCATCGACAGGCCGGAGTCGGTCCACGGGACGGTGAGGTACCCGACCTTGCCGTTCGAGCCGGGCATCGGCTCGAAGGTGCAGCCGCCGGCGTCGCGGACGAGAAGGGCCGGGGCGACCCACCGCGGGTTACGCAGGTAGGCGCCGAAGTCTTGAGCGTGGCGCTCGTTGACGCGGCGGTTGTCCTCGTCCACGTCGTCCGGGTTGGGGACGATGAGGATGCCGGTGAGGTCGGTGAGGGGAACGCGGATGCTGTAGACCTCGCGGCCGCCCTGGATGGACCTCTGGGCCAGGTACACGGACTGGCGGGTGACGCCGTTCAGGCCCGGCTGGGGTGTGGTCCTGGCGGACGGGTTTCCCCGGGCAACGCGGCTCGTTGGCCGGGTATGGGAATGACGAGCCTGCCGCGACTGCGCGGCGGCATCCTGGCCGTGGACCTGCTGCGCGCGTGCGTTAGGCACGATCCGGCCGACCTGTACGACCTGGTGGTGGAGCTGGATCGCGGGATGCGCCGGCTGATGGACCCGGCAGGCGGCGTCGCGCTCCACGACCACGCCCGGTATCAGGCCGAGGAACTGTTCGCGGACGCGGTCGAGTCCCTCGGTTGCGGGCCCGGCGACACCACGCCCCTCGGCGCCGCCCCCGCCGTGGCGGCCGAAGCCGCGGCGTTGACGGGCCGGTTCCCGATGTCGCCGGACGTCGGGTCCGCGCTGGACGCCTTCGCCGCCGGCGACGTCGGTCCGCTCGGTGATCTGTACGGTCTCGACCGGATCGTCGCGGTGTCGTTGGCGACCGCGGCCGCGGAGCGAGCGTCGTCGCCCCCGGAGGCCGTCCTGGAGAGGCTGGACGCTCTCCGCCGCCAGCTGGCCGCCGGGACAGATGCAGAGTGAGCGACTGCTGAGCCACATACCTACTGGTCATCGCCGGTCCTGGTGTTTGTCGACGATGCTCCTTCTGGGCGGTACGGCGCCCTTGCCCCGGCCGTGCGGTCCTTCGGGGGCGTCTCGAGGTGCGGTGGTCGGCGCGCAGGCCCATAACCCATGGTGCGGACAATGGGTTATGGTGCGTTGACCCTTTTAATTTGATCCATCGTTTCGTGTGGGTCATGTTTTTAGGGTCATGGTGTGCGGAGCGGGCTGCCGGTGCAGTCGGTCCGACGCACAAAGGCCCAACTCCGGGGATGCCGCCCCGGAGCCAGGCCTCGTGCAGTTACCGAAGCCGAGCCCGGTCGACCACTATCCGACCGGGCTCGCTGCGTTCGCAGCGTCCGGCCTGGTCTTCCGCCGGGCCTTCTCGGGGTGAGCACTCGGTGGTCACCGAGGAACTACCTCACCAGGGCGATGACCGCCACCAGCAGGCTCGCCGCGGACAGGATGACCTGCCACCGATCTGGCTCGGGCCACGGAATCCTGCCGCGTTTGCTGTGTGGACTGCTCATCAGCGCCACCCCCCTTCTCCTCCTGGTCTGGCACCCGAAGGTGCTGGTGCCGGAGGTCTGTGAACTGGCGGCCCAGACCGCCCAGTTCAGGAGGACTCTGCGGGGTAGCGACGTCAGACTACCTGGCTTTCGAAGGGCTGCACTTGCCTAAGCTAGGCATTCGTGACCGATATTGGACCATAATTCGAATGTTCGAAGGTCTGGTGGTCGTGGTGTCTTTGGAATCACACGTATACGGAGGTGTCCACCTGTGAACGTGTTGGTGCAATTTTTTTGATTCCCAGGAACCGCACGCCGGGCGATGGGCCACCAGCCCACCTCACAGCCCCTGAGCGCTCTTCAACCTCTTATCTCCATTGGTGCGGTGACGGGCGATCAGAGGACGGTACGACGCCGTGCCCGGCCGCGTTGCGGGCCGGGCACGGTCGGCCGTGTGATTCCGCGGCCGTGTTACTTGGTGCGGGGGGCGCGCCGCCTCGTGGCACGGGAGGCGCTCGGGTTCTTGGGGCGGGGCCTGCGGGCGGGAGGGCGGGCCGGGGTGGTGCCGGCGGGCTGGATGGAGACGGCGGCGAGGACCAGGGCGGCCAGGTCGATCCAGTTCTCGGGGAGCCCGATCTTGAGGAGGGTCACGCCGAGGGCCATCAGGGCGATGCCCAGGACGGGCCTGCTGCGGAAGAGGAGAACGGCGCGGTTGTTCGGGCGCTTCTGCATGAGTCTGCCTTCCGGCCAATTTCGGTGAACGGGTGGAAGACCAGAATGAGTTGGTGATCTGATGACCGTTTCTGGCCGTTCACGCCCCGGGTATGTCCGTGCAGGTCACGGACCACGCGTCCGGAAATAAGTCGCTGGACGGGCGGACGGATCCGACCCCTTTTGCGAAGGCAGTGCCGATGTATGACGAGGATCAGCCGACCCGCCGGATGAGGCCCCGGAGGTCCGAGCCGGACGGAGACACCGAGGAGGCGAGGAAGCTCGCGCGGTGGCTGCGTGCCCGCGTGGACGGTTACTCCGTGCGGCAGTTGGAAGGCATTTTCCGCAGCCTCCCCGGCTCCGGTTCCGCCCCCGGTTCAGCCCCCGGCCGTACCCAGTGGAACGAACTCCTCAACGGCCGCAAGCTGATCCACCCGACGCTGCTGGACGCGGTCGTGAAGAGAATGGTCCCGCTGGGGGACCAGCAGAGGCGGCGGGAGGAGGGGCGCAGGCTGCTGAGCGCCGCCCAGGAGGCGGCCCGCCTGGCGGCCAAAACGCCCGACGAGATGCGCCTGGCCAATGCCCTCCGCAGTCGGCGGAGAGTGCAGGAGACGGAACAGAACATCGACGGCCTCATCGAGGTCTTCGTCGTCGTGACGACCAAGCTGGGCCAGGACTACCGGGACCTCAAGGAACAGTACGACCAGGCACTCCTGCGGCTGGAAAGGGAAACGACGGCCAATCAGCAGCGCGCGGCCGAGGACCGGCGGATCATCGACGACCTCGTGGAGCGCCTGGCCGGGATCGAGCCCCGGCTCGCGCAGTACGAGGAGCGGCTGAACGCCGCCCTCCAGAAGAAGCAGGAAGCACAGGACCTGCAGGCCGAGGCTTCCCGGCAGCTCACCGGGCCGGACACTCCCCAGGACCCCGGTGGCGATCCAGGCTCCCTGCCGACGCCCCGCCCGCCGGAGTACAAGCTCTTCCTCGAGATCGCCGACGCCGAGCTCGAGATCGCCGACGCCGAGCTGGACGCCGCCCGCCAGGCGATCGCCGACCTCCCGCAGGGGGTGCGGGTCATCCCCGGCCAGGTCGTGTCCACCCCGCCCGTGGACAGCACATCCGGTGACGGTGCCGCCGTCCACGGCCCGTCCGCGGACACGCCGGACGACGATCCTGCCGCCACGCCCGCGAGCGCCGCCCACCCCGGCGACGGCCCCGCAGCGGGCCGAGCCGCCAGGAAACGCTCCGGCCGACGCAAGGCACTGATCGGCATCACGTGCCTCGCCCTCCTCGCCGGAGGCGGCGGGATCGCCTGGGACCACTACCGCTCAGACAAGAGAAACCCGGAATCCAAGGGGAACCTGGAATCCAAGGGAAAGCCGGTTCCCAAACCCTCTCAGAAGCCCGAGTACACCCTGAAGGACTCGCCCACTTTTGCTGATGCCCAGAAGCGCGGGAAATTTGTCATTGGCGTGAAGAAGGACCAGCCGGGCATGGGTGAGACCGACGCCGACGGCACCAGCAACCCCCGAGGGTTCGAGGTCGACCTGTCCAAATTCGTCCTCAACGAAATCGGATTTGAAGGGGATGTTAAATTCAGGGAAGTGGTGAGTGAGAACCGTGATTCCGGGCTTAATAATAAAGATTACGACATGATTTTTGCGACGTACAGCAAGAACCTTGAGCGTGAGAAGAAAGTGGCCTTCTCTGTTTCTTATTTCCATACCGGCCAGGCGCTGTTGATGCGCAGTGGTGGAAACGGGACGGTCTCCGTATACAACAGCGAACACAAGGAGATGGAGAATGTCCCGGTCGACGGTATCTCCGATCTGCCGGAGCGAACTCGCACCTGCACGGTGGATTCGACTTCACTGGAGTCGGTGCAGAAAACCGGATACGAGAAAAAGTTTCACGTGATCGGGGTGAAGTCGTCCTACGCGAAGTGCATCGAAGGGCTTGAGAACGGTTACTACGATGTAGTCAGCACGGACGACGTTATCCTGAAGGGGCTGGCAAAAGACTACGACAATCTGGTCGTACTGCCGTTCACCTTTACCACCGAACTCTACGGCGTCGGGATGCGGCAGGGTGACCGTGCCCTGCAGTTCCTGACCTGCCAAGCCATCAAGAAATCCCTCTCCGACGGAGGGGAATGGGACACCCTTTACAGCAAGCATCTCGAGGGAATCCTGGGGGATGGGAAGGTCGGCTTCCCTGAGAAGCCTGACTGCCAAAAGCTTTCCCGCAACTACAAGCAGGGCCCGCGAAAATGACCAGCAGCGCACCACAGAGCCGATGGCGGTACCGCCTCCAGGCCAGCACGTGCCCGTAGCGCCCGCGCACGCAAAAGGGCGGCTTTTCTACAGCGGCAGTTGAACAGCCGCCCGGGAAGCGAGGACGGCCGACCGGCCGACGGCAGGCAGCCGACCGTCAGGGCGGACGCATGAGCGACCGGTACCTCGCCCTGCGCCCCGCCACGTCTACGGCACCGACCATGACGAGCTCAACCCCAGCCCGACGAGGACCGTACGTACGTCGCACCGGTCGCCGGCGCGCTCGACGGCCTGGTCGACGCCCGCCACGGGGAACTGGCTCCGGCACGGTTCCGCCGGGCGGCGGGCGGGGAGGATTCGCCGGTAACCGGGTCAGCGGGAGGCGGGGGAGCGATGCTGGACGACCTGCTCGTGGTCGGATTCGACTTGGAAACCCAGCGGGAGGTCCACATCGGTGACCGCCCCGTCGAGCAGTGGCGTGCACGCGGCTACGGGCGCGGCGAGACGGTCATCTGCTTCTACTGCTACCGCGGGGTCGACGCCCCCGCCGGCACCCGGGTGCCGCTGCTGGTCCGAGGCCGGATCGGCGGCCTGGTCCGGGCGCACTTCGCGCACCCGGCCGGATGCGCACCGCCCGCCGGCCACAACCGCGAGACCGTCTGGCACATCAACGCCAAGCACCGCCTCGCCCGCTGGGCCGCAGCCCTGCCGAACGTCACCGCCGTGCGACTGGAGCAATGGACCCCGCGGCGCGACCGGCGCGCGGACGTCCACGTCACCCTCGACGACGGCACCCACCTGGCACTGGAAGCCCAACGCGAGCTGATCACCGACGAGCTGTGGCAGGCCCGGCACCGCGACTACGCCGCCGCCGGCGTACGCGACGTCTGGTTCATGCGCCCCCACACCCGCATCCCGCACGTGCTGTTCGCCGAGAACACCCCGGCCTGGACGCTCTACCACCGCGACGACGCGGCCGAGGCCCGCCTCGGGCAGGCCCACACCCGCGACGCCCACTGGTGGACGAAGAACCTGCGCCACTTCACCCTCCACCACCCGCCCTGCCCCGGCGACCCCGTCACCCGGGAACGCTTCCCCCTCGCCGAACTCGGCCTGCACGCCGACGGCGTGACATTCCCCCCGGAAATGACCGCACGCCTCGCCGACCAAGCAGCCCGCGTACGACAGGACGCCGACGCAGCCCGACGCCAGCACGAACAGGCCCAGCGCCGACGCCCCACCCCCCAGACCCCCCGCCCCCGACAGCCAGTACGCCCATGGACCCCACCCCCGCTCCCCCCGGTACAACCGGTGCCCCGGCCAACGGACGGAACCCCGGTCTGCAACGCCTGCCACCGCCCCCTCGCCGAGCCCCTGGTCCGCTACGGCCGCCACATCCTGTGCTGACCACCACCCCGGCGGCACCACCACCCAGCCCCGCCCGGAAACGCAGACCGCACCCAAAGAAGCGGAAAGACGCCCGTACGATGACCGGCGTGACCACCCGCCGCGCCGACGAGGGCCTGCGCGCCCTGATCCGGTTGGCGTCCGACCGGCCCGCGGTCAAGGGCGCCCTCGTGACGGTCCTGGACCGCCGCCCCCGCGACGAGTAGCGGGAAACCGTGGTCGGGGCCGGCCACGGCAGGCCGGCCCCGTGCGCCCCGCCATCCGTACGGTGGCGGGGGAGTCGGTGCGTAGGGTGTTGCTCATGCTTATCGCCAGCCTCAAGCCCCGCACGATGGGTGGCACGACGAACACGGGGCTGTTGACGTACGCCCTGCACAGGGCGGGGTACCCCGTCGCCGCGTACGACGCGGACGAGTCCTTGCAGCTCGCCGCGTGGCAGCGGAAGGCGCCCGACTTCCCGTGTGAGGTGGTGGAGGCGGACCACCCGGCCTTCGCCGAGACCGTCTACCCGGGAATGGACCACGGCCGGGTCAACGTGGTGGACACGGGGCACGCCGAGAACCACCCGGACATCGTGGACAGCGTCCTGGAGGTCGCGGACCTGGTGATCCTGACGATCTCTCCGACCGAGCCGGACTACAACCGGCTGACGAAGCCCGAGCGCGGGGCCCCGCTGGCGAAGATGATCAAGCGGTCCGGTGCGCTGCGGGACTCCGGCCGGCCGCCGGTGACGGTGGCCCTGCTGAACCGGTGCAACGCGTCGTCGAGCAAACCGACGGAGTACGCCGAGCTGCTGAGGAACGGCGGCACGGACGGCGCGCTGCCGAAGTGGGACGTGCTGAGCACCCGGATCCCGCTCCACGTGGGCATCGCGAACGCGGTGGGCTCGCCCTGCGACCGCCGCGACCGCAAGGCCCCGTACGACGCGCTGGTGACCGAGCTGCGCGACCGCGGACTGCTGCCGGGACCGGAGACGTTCCGGTGAGCGACGGCAACCGCCCGGACAGGGCCAGGGCCTTCGTGCCCGCGCTGATCCCCGAGCCGCTCGACCTGGAGAACGCCACCGGGCCGCTCACTCCGAAAGAGCTGAAGTACCTCGGCAACGTCCACGCGGCGCGGGACCACTTCGGCAACGCGCGCTGGATGCGGGGCAAGGCACTTGCCGCGGCGTTCAGCCGACGCCTGTTCCGGGGCGAGGACGGAACACGGACACGCCAGCAGTACCTGGACGACGAGTGGGACGGCATGAGCGAGACCGCCGCCTACCGGGAGATCGCGGAGTGGCCACTGGCCTCGCTGATCTCCGAGCTCTACGAGCGGCCGGCACCGGACTCCCACGTGCGGGCCCTGGTCGACGTCGCGCAGAAGCACGGCGCCGAGCCGGTCGCGACCGCGTACACCGCTCTGCGCCGCCACGGCACGACCACCGGGCAGCGGGTCACCGCCAAGGTGGTGAACAACCTCGCCGCCTTCCTCGACACGGGCCGCGCGCTCCCGGCCGCCGAGGACCAGGCCGCGCCAAAGGAACTGGAGGGGCTGTTCACCAGCCGTCAGTTGCCCGGCCCGAGGCCGGAGAAGAAGACGGCGAAGAGCGCGCCGGCCGAGCCATCCGTCGTCATTCCCAAATTTGGGAATGACGACGGATGGCGGATGAACGAGGACCAGGCGCAGAGACTGAGGCGGTGGATCACGGCCGAGGCCCAGCGGACCGGGACGTCCCCGGACGAGGTCTTCGAGACCGTCCTCGGCCTCCTCACGAGCGACCCGGCCCCGCAGAGCTAGGAACCCGTGGTCGGGCCCGCGTTCGGCCCGGCCACGACCCCGACCACGGCAGACCAACCCCGTACACCCCACCGCCCGGCCGCCCGTACGATGCCGGTGTGACCACCCGCCGAGCCCTCGGGCCGGGCCCCCAGGCCCCCGCACCCGGCATCCGCGCCGCCCAGGCCGACCTCCTCGACACCCTTCCCGGGGAGCGCCTGGCCGACCTCGACGACCTGCGGTCCCGGGGCGTGCTCGGCACGCTCCCCGCACCGCCCCCGCCCCCGCCGCGCCGGGCCCTGGGCACCGGCCGCAGTAGTTCCTGACCACCCCCGGCCTTGTCCGGGCGGCTGTCCCTGTGCTGTTCCCCTTGGGGCCTTTCGCCGAAGAAATCCCGGCACGGCCCTTCCGACCTGCTTGTCAGGGACGGCCCGTATCCTTGAGGTGTTCCCGCCGACCTTCCGGGATCGAGGCAAGTCTTCCTGTGGCCTTGAGGCTCTGCACATGTCCGTGACGGAGCGATAGCGAGCAGGCAGCCAACCGCCTTGCGTGTGCGCGTCGGCCGTACCCGCGTGATCAACGCCTGCCATCCGCAAGTTGATCGGGCTCGGCTGCCAGCACGGCATCGGACCGATCCCCTGCACGCCTCGAAGGGGAAGACCTCATGACCTCGACCATCAAGATCCTGTCCACCCTGCTCGTGCTCTCCATCGGCGCCATTTCCGCGCTCGTTGCCGCGTTCGTGGCCATATCGTGCGGTCGGCCCGCATGGGACGTGGCATCTGCCGCGGGCACGACCTTCGTCTTCACGGCCACCTTCGCGCTCGCCGTGCTCGGCTACCTAACGCGCCCCGCCTGATGTCACGTCGGTCCAGCCGGTCCGGATCCTTCTGTGCCGGTCATTCCAAAATTTTGGAATGAGCCCCGCCGGGCTGGTCCTGGCCGTGGGCGAGGACCAGCCCGTGGCCGCCTCGAACGCCCGCTGGGCGGCACCCTTTCGCGGGTGCCGCCCAGCGGCGTTGGTCATGGCCGACCGGCCGGGGCCGGGGTCAGTTGAAGGTGATGTCCCAGTGGACGCCGCCGCTGCGGGGGACCTCGTAGACGTACTCGGCGGAGATCCCGGCCAGGGTCCCGTACCAGCGGGCGTCCTTGCCGCGCGGGGCGCCCTTGCGCTGGGTGGTCTTGATCCAGTTGGTCACGCAGCCGCCCTCGTTACGGGTACGCAGGTCGAGCTTGTAGCCGGCCGCGTGCGAGCGGGGCCCGGCGTTGTGACCGGACTCGGTACCGCCGGTGATGACGATGGTGCAACCGTGGCTGGCCTTCTTCAGCGCGATGACGCCCTGGATCGTGCGGGCACGGACACCGCCGAGGGAGGTCCGCCCGACCGGGGCCTTGATACCGGCCGCGGCGAGCTGCGCGACGGCCTGGCGGTGGGTCAGCCGCCCGCTCGACGGAGCCGGCGTGGTCGGAGCCGGGGCCGGGGTGGTCGTCTTCGTCCCGTTGACCAGCTTGTTCCACGTGTTCGGGCCGACAACCCCGTCGGCACTCAGGCCGTGGGACCGCTGGAACGCGGTCACCGCGTTCCGGGTGGCCGGACCGAACGCGCCGTCGGCGGTGACGGACTGGCCGGCCGCGGCCAGCAGGTGCTGGGCGGTGGTGACGTTCACGCCGCGGGCCCCGTTCTTCAGCAGCGGCCAGGAGGCTGCGGACGGAGCGGACGTCCCGGCCCCGCTGCCCGCACCGGCCCCGCTGCCCGCACCGGCCCCGGTGGGCGTGCCGGTCCCAGCGGCCGGCGCGGTGGGCGCCTGGCCGACCCCGAGGTGCGCGAGCCGGCGGAGCTGGGTCAGCGTGCCGCGGTAGACGTTGACGTCGACCTTCCCCCGCAGACCGGGCACCGACCCGTTCTCGCTGTGCTGCCAGATCGACCAGTACCGCCCGCCGATCGGGGCCGGCTCCCGCGTACCGCTTCCGTAGCGGGGCTGCCACAGCGGGCTGTTGGCCAGAGCGCCGACATTGCCGCGCAGGCAGGTGTCGGTGAAGTCCTTCGAGGTGTAGACGATGGGGTTCACCCCGAACGCCTGACGGACCTTGGAGAGGAACGCGCCGACCTGGGTGCTGTTCACCCCGGCCGGGCACCGGCCGCGGATCTTCTCCAGGTCGACCACCGGCGGGAGCTGCCCGGCCCGCTTGCCGTCGAAGCCGGCGGCCCGGACCGTCCGGACGAAGTGGTCGGCCTGAGCCACGCCCGACCCGGCGTCGTAGAAGTGGTACGGCGCGGCCATCAGCCCCGCCCGCGAAGCCCCCGCGATGTCACCAGCGAACCGCGGGTCGCGGTACCCGGTGCCCTGGGTCGCCTTCTGGAACACGAACGAGTACCCCGCCCCGGCGGCCGCCGACCACTGGATCGGGTGGGCGTTGTGGTGGCTGGTGTCGAACCCCTTCACCGCCGCGTACGCGGCCGGGCTGTTCGCCTGCGCCTGCTCGTCCCCGGAGAAGCTGATCAGGCCAAATCCAGCGGCCGCGACCGCAACCATGGCACCCGCCTGAGCGCCCGTCTTCTTGCTGATGATGCGCACGACTTCACCTCTCGCCAGCCCCACCGGCACACATCCGGAGGGCGATTCACCCGGCGCCTTTGCGGCGTCGACGAGATGAAGATTCGGGGTGCCACCGTCCCACCGGTAGCCTGATCGCCATTCCACCCGTACCGCACCGTCCCGGCCGTTCCACATGGCCTCTGACCTGCGAAAAGGAACGGCTCTGGAACATGACGATCACCGGTACCCAGAGGGGGAGGACCCATGAGACCCGACCAGGGCGACAACCCACCCGAGCAGCCACAGCCGGAAGTGGCCGCACTGCTCCAGGCGCTGCGCCAGGTCAAGGAATCCAAGGACCTCTCCCTGGACGCCTTCACCCACGACACCGGCTACTCCCGCTCCTCGTGGAACCGCGTCCTCAAGGGCACCGCGTTCCCGCCCCGGACCGCCGTGGAACGCCTCTGCTCCCGCCGAGGGCTCGACAAGAACGAGCTGCTCGGCCTGTGGGACGCCGCAGACCAGGCCCGCCGCGCCGAAGGCGCACGGGAGGAAGCACCGCCCGCCCCGGACCCCGCCGTACCGGCCCCCGCTCGGGATACCGGGCCATCAGAGGACCCGGCTCCCGCGACCAAGACCCCGGCCCCGGTCCCTGCCGCGGATGCCCTGGAACCGGCCCCGTCTACGCCCGCACCGGTCGCCCCGGCCCGGCCGGCCACCTCCCGGAGCCGGGTCCGCACCCTCGCCCTGATCGCCGCCGCACTCGCAGCGCTGCTGATCGTCGGACGCTGGTACACCACCCACGGAACGGACAACCCTGGCAGCGTCGCCCAGCCCGAGACCAGCGGCGCCAACCGGCCCGGTGACGACCAACCGCCGCAGACCGGTGAGACCCCGCTCGCCAAGAGCAGCAGCACCGCGCCGACCAGGAAGCTCACGGACGACAAGAAGAAGGACGTCGACCAGGACCCGCCAGCCGTCGAGGACGTCGACGCCAAGCCGCAGCACCCCGCCAGCACGGCCACGGCGAACGACAAGCCCTCGGCTCCGGCCTCCGCCTCACCCGGCACAGCCGCTTCACCCGGAGCAGCTGGCCGCGCCAGCTGCCGCTACAACTGGGACCGCACCCAGGTCATGGCCAAAGGCATGGTCGGCTCCAAGGTGAAGCAGATCCAGTGCCTGCTGAACTCCAACTACGACTACACCCTGACCGTCGACGGCAAGTTCGGTGAGAGCACCGACGTCGCCGTACGCGCCGTCCAGAGCTGCAGCGGCCTCAAGCCCGACGGCCAGGTCGGACCCCAGACCTGGAAGTACCTCGACACCCCCATGCCCGGCTGCGGCCACTGAACCAGGAGCCGCCCACCTGTGACCTGCTGGTTCCCACTGCCAGATGGTGACGGGCTTGTGCTGACAGCAGCGACGAAAGGCCAGGCCAATCGCGTGCAGACCATCACCGGACCGACCTGCGCGTGGGCGGCAACGGCGGTCGACGAAGACTGCCTGTTTCCGGCAGTGTTTTCTGCGGTGTGCGACGGCGAGAATCTTGCCGTTCCCAACCGGACCATGGAGGCACACCCGTGAGACAACACCGCGCAAGCCTGCTCGTTGTAACTGCCGCTTTGACACCGGTCCTTCTCCTCACCGCCCCGGCGTTCGCCGCTGGCTCGACGGCCACGTCGGCAGGCACGCAGGCGGCTGTGGCGGCGACGTCCGACAAGCCCGTGGACGAGATGTCGGAGGACGAACTGCGTGCCGCGATCACCGCGATCCTGGTGGACGGGAAGAGCGGCAGGGGCGTCCTCCGAGACGCCAATGCGGCCCTCAACGGCACTGTGGACGACATGCGCGCCTTCTTGAGGACTGGTTATTGGGAGGCCCAGGCCGAGGATGATCGGGTCGCCATCGCCAGAATTATTAGTAAGGCGCGGACGAATGGTGACAAGCGGGTTTCCGCGGAGGCCAATGGTCTTCTCGACCGTAATTCCCCGGAGGAGATGCGTGCTTGGCTGGAGACTGGTTATTGGGAGGCCCAGGCCGAGGATGATCGGGTCGCCATCGCCAGAATTATTAGTAAGGCGCGGACGAATGGTGACAAGCGGGTTTCCGCGGA
>NZ_JBIVPT010000010.1:267776-269577 GCF_044754785.1 Streptomyces sp. NPDC092952
GTCTTCTCGACCGTAATTCCCCGGAGGAGATGCGTGCTTGGCTGGAGACTGGTTATTGGGAGGCCCAGGCCGAGGATGATCGGGTCGCCATCGCCACTATTCTCGGCAAGGCGCAGGCGAACGGTGACAAGCAGCTCGTCGCGGAGATCAGCGGTCTTTTCGACCGCGGCTCTGCGGAGGAGATACGCGCGTGGCTGGTGGCCTTCAGGGCGGCCTGAACGCGGTGATTCCGGCCGGGAGACGTCGGCCGCTGCGGGACCTGACCGGCCGCCACGCATTGCGCGGACGAGATCGCGTCCCGCCACGGTGTGAAGGCCGGGGCCTGGCCGGTCCTGCTGCGCCTGTTCACCGGGGCGCCGTCGGTGTTCCTGAACATCGGCGGGAGCTGGGAGAAGTCCGACTGGACCGGGGTGTTCCAGCACCTGGTGGCCCCGGGCCTGCTCGTGCTCCTCGCGGAGGCCGGCCCCGCGTGGCGGCGGAGCCTGGCGGCCAAGAAGGCCGCGGCCGAGGACGAGGCCGAGAAGGAGGCGGTCGCCCGGGCCGACCGCGCACGCAAGGAGCGCCGGGAGGAGGATGAGGATCGGCGGCGTGCGCAGCGTCGTGAGGACGATGAGCTCGCCCTCGACCTGGAGGAGCGCCGCGAGGCCGCCCGTGCGCTCGAAGCGCGGAGCCTGGATCTGGAGGAGAAGCGGATCACCGCACCAAATCCCGCAGCTCGGACCCTTGCTGACGTCACGACGGCACACCGTCGTGACGGCATGACGGCACTGGCCCCCACCGTTCCGGTGCACGTTGCCCGACCACGCCCCTGCCCCGGCCGCCGTACCCCCTGCGCGGCCGTCTGCGGCCGTACCGGTGCCGGTCGGGACTCCCCCCGGCCACTCTCCGGTCCAGGAGGCCGGCACGGGCGCCCTGGCGGCCTCGGCCGCCATCCGGCCGCAGGTGTCCGCCCGCCTCCCCGACGACGAGGAGGACCAGCCCAAGCAGCCCGTCCCCGCCGCGCCGGCGGAGCAGGTGAAGGACTGGGACCTGCCGGACCTTCCGCCCGAGTGCGGCTCCGGACTCGCTCCCGAACTGCTGACGGACGCCCAGGCCCAGGCCCGAATCGAATTTGGTTTTGGGGTGGGGTGGGTGCAGCGCCGTGTGGCGGTGTTCGCTGCGGGTAAGTGATGGGTGGGGCAGTGATCCTGATTCTCCGTGAGGGGATTCGGTGCCGCTGTTTTTGTTCGAGGTGTTCGGCGGTGTTTCCCGGTGGGGTCGGGAATGGTGCGCGGGCCGGTTCCCGGGGTCCGGTCCGGGTGTGTTTCCTGGTTCTGTGTTCGTGGTGCTGTCTCTGTTTCTCCGTCAGTTCTGTTCTTTCCCTCTCGTGTTTCCGTCCGCCGGGAGTGAATGGAAGGGGTGCCCCAGAATCCCAATCTCTACCCGGTCATATTCTCGTGATGCAGTCATGGGGCTGGGGTGTGGCAGATTCCCAATCGTCACCCCGGTCCGGACGTGGTGATGCAGCCGCCCTCCGCGCCAGGCCGGGCTGTGAGCCCACCGAACGCCCCAGCCTCCCCCGTAGCCAGCCGCCCGCGACAGCGGGCCCACCCAAGCCCCCACAACGCAGCAGGAGACGATGCACCGCCAGATGAGGGTGTGTCCGTGAGCGGAGCGGAGGACACGCCCGGCCGCCACGTGCCGCGTGAATTCCGGAGGAATTCACTATTCAATTCCGGAGGAATTGAATTAAAGCCCGTAGGGCTTTATCGTCTTGACGGTCCGTAGGACCGTGCGTCGTTCCTCCGGAGGAGGACGCGCG